>NZ_JBFTSP010000037.1:0-46091 GCF_056400065.1 Cupriavidus sp. 01L415
TATTGGGTCTGGTCAAGCGTGTCGAAATCCACAAGGATGAGATCGTCGTTGTGTTCAGGGTTGACCCACAGCCTGGGGCTCTCGACAGCGAAAATTCGAATGATTCAGACGACGGAGTGAAAAGTATGCAACGTTGTACGCGGCGTACTGTCGCCGCTGCTGTCGAACATCCTGCTGACGGATTGGGACCGTGAACTAGAGAGGCGGGGGCTGGCGTTCTGTCGCTACGCGGATGACTGCAATATCTACGTCCGAAGCAAGGTGGCGGGACAACAGTTGTTGGCACGTATGACGGCGTTCCTCGCGGAGCGGCTGAAACTGCAAGTCAACGAGGGCAAGAGCACGTGCGGGCGCCCGTGGGCGCGCAAGTTCCTGGGCTACAGCGTGACAGCACACCGTCAGGCGAAGCTGCGTATTGCGCCGGAAAGTCTGCAAAGGCTGACGGGGCGGATCAAGGAGCTGATGCGCAAGGGGCGCGGGAGGGGCTTGACTCACACGATCGCGACGCTGAATCCGGTGTTGCGCGGGTGGATGGGCTACTTCCAGCACACACAGAGCAAAAGACCGCTGGAGGATCTGGACGGCTGGGTGAGGCGGCGGCTGCGCTGTCTGCTATGGCGGCAAGCCAAGAGTTGTACTACCCGGACTGCGCTGCTGCGTCGACAGGGGCTGGAGGAAAGACGTGCCTGGCACTCGGCCCACAATGGGCAAGGCCCATGGTGGAATGCCGGGGCGAGCCATATGCGCGCGGCCTTCCCAAAGCGCTTCTTCGACGCCATGGGGCTGATCTCGCTGCTGGACACGCAGCGACACCTGCAGTCTCGATCATGAACCGCCGTATGCGGAACCGCACGTACGGTGGTGTGAGAGGGCTGAGGGGGTGACCCCTCACCCTACTCAATGGGATACGTCTTGATGACGTCGATTCGCCCGCTTGAGGCTGGAACGCCAAATGCTTTGGTTTGTGGCGTGCAGCGAGGCCGGCCTGGCCGCAATCGCGCAATGGCGCCCTTGCGACCTGCCGGCCTGCGAGCAACGGAGGTAACGATGAATTTGACCACCGTTCTGGTCACCCTGAGCCTGGCCTCATCGGTGGCGGTCTCCTCCACGCCCATTGAAAAGCAACTGCTAGCCATCAGTCCGCGCGATTTCGCCCAGCAGTTCAACGCAGTGGCCCATGACGCGGGCTCCAAACTGACGCTTCCCGATTTCCGCATCAAACCTGGCTGGCACCGCGCCTCGACCAGCGAGGGCGTGTCCGTGCTCGTCCGCGCGGCGCACACCGGCTACGCGCTCGACGAGGTGGTGGTGGTATGCCGTGCCGTCGAGCAGTGCCTGATGACGATCTGTACGACGGCACTGGCGATCGACGCGAGCGTGGACCCCGTGCTGCTGCAACGGTTCATCGCCGCGCGCATTGCCGCGCAGCTCGGCGAGGTGGCACTGGTGATGTCGGGTCTGGTGTACCTGGTGGTATCGCCAAAGGATGACGACTACGTGGCGCTGGTGATTCGTCCGTACTTGCCACAGCAGGAACTCAGCGCCCACACGCAGGCCACATTACGGCCGGTCAGCATGCCGGTGCACGTGCGGGCCATGCCTCAGGTTTGAGCATCCCGGGCAGCCGGGGCCTCTTAGTGCAAATGTGGGCTCGCGCGGCGTGCGGGTGTGTCGTGTCCACGCGAGGGCGCGAATTCCACGATGCGTTGCTCCAACAGGCGTTGCAGCTCGGTGGCCCCACGGTAGTAGTGCGCCAGCAGCAGGCGCAAGTCCGGATCGGCTAGAGGTTCCCGCAGCAGCGCACCGTACTCCGTGGCGGCGTGTCCGGCTTGTTGCGCCGCGTAGCGCAGCAGCACAAGTTCGCCGGCGTCCGTGGGCGGGGGCGCGTGCGATAGCGCGGTATCCCGCCGCCTGGCGGTGGGCGGATACGATTCCTGATCGCTGATGGAAGCGCCCGCCCGCACGGCTAGCTCGGCGGCGGCGCAGCTTTGGATGTTGGCGCGGTGCGCCAGGACGGCGCGCACTTGCGGATCGGATGCCGCGGCGGCCGCGGCGGATAGTGACTCTGCACACAACTGGGCGTGGCGGCTAAGCCGGGCCAGTTTAGTGGTCAGTGCATCCATGACGGTCTCCGTCTTCGCGTTTCTCTACTGTAGATGACGGACCGTATCGATGACCAAAGCGCCATCGTCATCTGTCTGAAATTTTCTTCAGATCTGTCGCAAGCGGATGGGCATCGGGGATATACGCGGAAACGCGCCGCCCGCGTGCCATGTGGTTGGCATGCGGGCGACGCGCGCCACGGGCCCCAAGGGAAAGTCGGGTCCGTGGCGATACCGTTACGCGACGCAAGGCTGTTTCGGCGCCGGGTCCGGTGAGTCGCCCAGTGGGCCGGGCGGCGCTTCTCGGGCGTCGAGACCGGCGGGGCATTCCATGTCAGATTTCCATAGTGTAGTGCCGGATTTTTACGATGGAAGTGCCTTCACGATATGTGCATCCCACCCGGCCCACAGGGGGGCGATGCCTAATCGCGTGTGGGATATCGACGACTTCGCGACGACTTGGCGACGACGCGCAACCAACGCATTCGCCACGGCGCCGCGGGTGGCATATGCATGCGTCGCCCAGCGCGGGCGAGGCGTTCTTTCGTGCAGGTTTTATATGGCGATGTAAAAGGCGCACCGCCGATTTTCGCCGGGAAGACGCGCACGAGGTATGCACGAGGGATGCGCGAGCGATGGCGTGCGGCACGCAGCGCACGTGGGAAGACGGCGGGGCGCGGTATGGAATTTGCGTCCTGAGGTTGATGCATGACGTGTGCGGTGCCTGTACGCGGCGATACGCGCCAGATTCATGCGCCAGATTCACGCGCCAACCGGAGACTCTCATGAACCAGGGCAATCAGTGGGGGAGCGGGTCGGACGACCGCGCTTCCGACGGCTACGGCAGCGATCGCGATGACGATCAATACGCCGACGACCGGCGTGGCAGGGCACAGCGCGCCGGCTGGCAGAACGAAGATGGCTACCCCTCGCCGCACGCGCAGCGCCAGCAGCAGGCGGACAGCGGCGGATGGCTATCTCACCAGCAACAAGGGCACCAGCAACAAGGGCATCAGCGGCAAGGGCCTCAGCAACAAGGCGGCGGCAGTGACTGGCAGGGCCGCGCCAGCCAGCAGCAGGGCGGCGGAAATGACTGGCGGGGCTACAGCCGCGACCAGCACGGTGGGAGCCACGCGCCATCATCCGTGTCCTCGCAGAGCGGATACGGCGGGTATGAAAGCGAGCCTCGTCGATATGGTGGCGAGGGCCGCGATGCGGGACGGACGCCGGATCAGCGCTATGGCTCGCAGCGGCAGGACGAGCGCGAACGCTGGGGCGACTGGCATCAGGAGGGCGCAAGCCGGGGCAGCGAGTGGCAACAACGCGGTCGCCAGTCAGGGAGCCAGGGTGGCCAGTGGCCCGATGTCTCGCGTACGCGCGGCGCGCCCTGGGACGAGCCCACGGGCAACCGGCCGGACATGCGCACCCACTACACGGGCGCTTATGGTGTCTCCGACTATGACCCGTCGCCCGACCAGCGCTATCGCGGCGGGCAGCGGCCTGCGGCATCGGAGTGGCTGGATGAGCAGGGTGACCTGGCCATGCGTCGGCGGCAGGGTATGCGTGGCGGCACGGGCAGCCGCTGGGGCGAGAGCCGCTCGGGGACGCAGTCCGGCGGCTACGATCGCGACGCCGCCGCCTATGAGCAATTCACGGGCGCCAATGAGCGTAGCCGTCTCAATCGCGGCTTCGGCGGTGCCGGTGGCTCGGCCGCTGCACGCGCGCAACGCGTGGCGCCGAAGGGCTACCAGCGCTCGGACGAGCGCATTCGGGAAGACCTTTGTGAACGCCTGATCTACAGTGGCCGGCTCGATGTGCGCGAGGTCGAGGTCTCCGTATCGGCAGGCGCGGTGACGTTGACCGGCTCCGTGCCGGATCGCCAGCAGAAGTACCGGATCGAGGACATCGCCGAGGACGTGTTTGGCGTGAAGGACATCAACAATCAGCTCCGCGTGCAGCGCGACGGCGGCGGCCCGGGCGGCAGGCGGCCGGGTGGCTCGACCGCGTCCGGCACTGGCAGTTCGGCAGAAGGTACGTCAGGCGGCATGTCAGGTGGCAACTCGGGCGCGACTTCGGGCGCTGCCATCGGCTCGGACTTCTCGACAGGCAACGCCGGCAGCGCGACCGGGTCGTCGGCCAGCAGCTACACGAACCCACTGGAGCCTGGCAGGAGCGGCACGACACCTGGCAAGTCCTGATCCGAAAGGGACCCGCCTTGCGTCCGGCCAGGGCGCACGGCGGGGCTGAAAAGCGGATAACTCAGGCCTGGCGCCCGTCGCACGGCTCAAGTGACCAATACCGTTCCGGCGCGCAGACATCGGCCAGTTGCACCGGGCTGAAGCGCTGAAGCTGGCTTGCGTAGGCTTCCACGGCGCGGGCCTTCCGCGCGCGTTGAACATGCCGACCGGCATATGCGTTCGCATTCTGTGCGGGTCACGGCACACCACGGCAAGAACCGTCCTCGGCGGTCCCGTAGCTTGTTCAGGGTTTTGCGTTGTTCAGACAGTATGAACACCGCCAAAAGTTGAACAGCGCCGCGCTTTCGTCCATGATCGTAGCTACGTTTACCAACTCCATGACGCCAGTTCACGGCGACAAGACCACGCTGCCATGGACCAGAAGACGGTTGATTTCGACTGGGTGGAAGCCGCATTGTCGGCACTGCACCGGACGACGGGCATACCGGCGCGCATCCGGCGCGGCAGGCGCGAGGGTGCGGCTTCTCCGGTGGCGGCGGTTTCGCTGCGCCGCGGCACTGTCACGTATCGCTATGCGGTGGAATGCCGCCGCTCGGTTCGCACCGCGGCGGATCTGTCGGTGGTCCGAGCCCAGCTGGCGGCGCGCGATCCGGGCCTGCTCGTCACCACATACCTGACGCCGGCGCTCGCCGGCCAGTGCCGGGAGATGGGGCTGCAATTCATCGATACGGCCGGCAATACCTACCTGGATGCGCCCGATCTGTTCGTCTTCGTCAGCGGCCAGACGCCGCCGGACAGCGTGGTGCGGCCGACGGTGCGCATCAGCGGCAATCCCAGTTCCCAGCGCATGGTGTTTGCCTTGCTGTGTGAGCCGGCATTGCTGCAGGCCACCTACCGCGAGATCGCGCGCGTCAGCGGCATCGCGCTGGGCTCCGTCGGCGCCGTGTTCAACGGGCTTGCCGCGCGCGGGTGGCTGCTGGAGACCCGCCAGGAGGAGCGCCGCCGCCTGACGGCGCCGGACCGGTTGCTGGACGAATGGGTGACCAACTATCCGACGATCCTGCGGCATCGGCTGCAGCCGCGCCGCTTCAGCGCACCGAATCCGGAGTGGTGGCGATCCGTGGGTGTGGTGGACCTGGGCGCCAGCTGGGGCGGCGAGGTGGCGGCCGAGTCAATGGTGGGCGGCCTGCGGCCTGAATGGCAGACGCTCTACGTGTTCCCGTCGCGCATGGCGCAGGCGATGCAGGGGCTGACGCAGAAGCACAAGCTGCGACCGAACCCGGAAGGCGCCGTGGAAGTGCTGGAGGCGTTCTGGGATCCGTCGATCGACAAGTCGGCCGGCGCGGGCCTGGTCCCGCCCGTGCTGGTCTATGCGGACTTGATGGCGACGCTGAGCGCCGCGGATCTGGAGGTGGCCGCCCAATTGCGCAAGGGCATCATCAAGGACGTGCTGGATCAGTTCTAAGGCCGGGGCGCCCGGATGTGCCCCGAATCACCGGTCTGCCGCACGCACACGCCCCGGGGCACCGCTTCAGTACCCGCTGCCGCCTGCGACGGTGGCGCCCTTGCCGCCGCCGTCACGCGACGCTTTCGCCAGTTCGCGCACCGCCCGCGCATAGACCAGCACATCCACGCCGGTGGCCACGAATGTGCAGCCGAGATCGAAATACTGGCGGCCCGCCGCGGCATTCGACGTCAGCGTGCCGGCTGCCTTGCCGCTGGCGATGATCGTCTTCATTGCGCGTTCGATGGCGGCCTGCACCTCGGGGTGGCCCGGGTTGCCGCGATGGCCCATCGAGGCCGCGAGGTCCGCCGGCCCGATGAACACCCCGTCCACGCCGTCCACCGCGCAGATCGCCTCCAGGTTCTGCAGGGCCGTCACGGATTCGGCCTGCACCAGCAGGCAGACTTCATCGTTCGCCACGTCCAGGTAATCGGCGCGCGCATTCCATTGCGAGGCGCGCGCGATGGCGCTGCCCACGCCGCGGATGCCTTGCGGCGGGTAGCGCGTGGCGCTGACCATCCGCTGGGCCTGTTCGGCGGTATCGACCATCGGGATCAGCAAGGTGCGGGCGCCGATGTCGAGCAACTGCTTGATCAGCGCCACGTCGCCGGAGACGGCCCGCACCACCGGTTCGGCCGGGTAGGGTGCCACCGCCTGCAGCTGGGCGAGGATGCTGCGGACATCATTGGGTGCGTGCTCGCCGTCGATCAGCAACCAGTCGAAGCCCGCCGTGGCGGAGACCTCGGCCAGATAGGGCGTGGCCATAGAGATCCACAGGCCGACCTGCGGCTGACGTGCCGCGAGGGCGGCCTTGAAGGGATTGTTTGCGGGCATGGGCTAGGGGCCTCGGGGGGAGCGAAGCCATCACGATAGGACAAAGCCGCTGGAACGGGAAGTGGGGGAAGCGGGGGGAAGGTGCGGAATGCGGCGAGCTGCAGGAGGAGAGGCGGGCAGCGGGGCCCCGGCGACGGGCCCCGCCGATCAGATTGCCGGCTTGCGTCAGCGCGCCCAGGGCGCTTCGGCGTCGAACCGCAGGTCGTACCGGGCGAGCGCCTGCGCATGCAGATCCCGGTCGATCGCATGAAGCGCGCTCACCACGATATGGTGGCGGTCGATCTCGAAGAACTGGCGCAGTGCGCCGCGCGTGTCGCTGCGGCCGAAGCCATCGGTCCCGAGTGCCGTATAGGGGGCGTCGACGTAGGGCGCGATCAGCTGGGCGTAGGCGCGCACGTAGTCGCTGGCCGCCACGACCGGCACATCGCCGGGCAGGCAGTGGCGGACGTGGCTGTGCGCGGTGGCGTCGCCGCCGAACAGCGCCCGGCGCTCGCATTCGCGTGCATCGCGCGCCAGTTCGGGGAAGCTCGTCACGCTCCAGATCTCGGCGTGGATGTTCCAGTCGCTGGCCAGCAGCTCCGCTGCGGCGATGACCTCGCGCAGGATCGGGCCGGAGCCCAGCAGGCGGACCGCCACCGGCGCATCGTCGGGGCCGCGCGTGCCGAACTGGTACATCCCCTTGATGACGTCGGCGTGCGCGCCCTCGGGCAGCGGCGCTTGCGCGTAGTTCTCGTTGTTGACGGTCAGGTAGTAGAACTCGTCGCGCTGTTCCTCGAGCATTGCGCGCGCGCCGTGGTCGATAATGACCGCCGCCTCGCTGATGAACGCGGGATCGTAGGCGCGGCAGTTGGGCACCGTTGCCGCCACCAGCTGGCTTGAGCCGTCCTGGTGCTGCAGGCCCTCGCCGGACAGCGTCGTGCGGCCCGCCGTGGCGCCGATCAGGAAGCCCCGGGCGCGTTGGTCCGCCGCGGCCCAGATCATGTCGCCCACGCGCTGGAAGCCAAACATCGAGTAGTAGATGTAGAACGGCAGCATGGGCACGCCGTTCACGCTGTAAGACGTGGCGGCGGCCGTCCACGATGCCATCGCGCCGGCTTCCGTGATGCCTTCCTCCAGCAACTGGCCGTCGCGACTCTCCTTGTAGTACAGCATCGATCCCGAGTCTTCCGGCTCATAGAGCTGGCCCTGCGGCGAATAGATGCCGATCTGGCGAAACAGGTTGGCCATGCCGAAGGTGCGCGCCTCGTCGGCGACGATGGGCACCACGCGCGGTCCCACGGTCTTGTCCTTGATCAGGTTCGAGAACAGGCGGACCACGCCGGTTGTCGTGGACACCTCGCGGTCATCGGGCTGCAGGGCGAACGCGCCATAGTGGTCAAGCGGCGGCAGCGGCAGCACCGGCGACGCACCGGAGCGCGCCGGCAGGTATCCGCCCAGCGCGCGCCGGCGCGCATGCAGGTAGGCAATTTCCGGGCTGTCGTCGGCGGGCTTGTAGAACGCCATCGACGCCAGCGCCGCGTCGTCGATCGGCAAGGCAAAGCGCTGGCGGAACGCGCGCAGGGCGTCGATGTCGAGCTTCTTCTGCTGGTGCGCCGTCATGCGCGATTCGCCGGCATTGCCCATGCCAAACCCCTTCTTGGTCTTGGCCAGGATGACGGTGGGCCGGCCGGTATGCGAGGCCGCCGCCTGGAACGCCGCATGGAGCTTGCGCAGGTCGTGGCCGCCGCGGCGCAGGCCGTCGATCTCGGCGGGGCTCATGCCGGCGACCAGTGCCTTGAGTTCAGGGTCCTGATGGAAGAAGTGCGAAAGGTTGTAGTCGCCGTCCTTGGCGCCGAGGTTCTGGTATTCGCCATCGACCATCGCGGCAAAGCGTTTGAGCAGCGCATGTTGCGTATCGCGTGCGAACAGGGCATCCCATTCCGATCCCCAGATCACCTTGACGACGTTCCAGCCGGCGCCGGCAAACAACGATTCGAGTTCGTGGATGACCTGGCCATTGCCGCGCACCGGGCCGTCCAGGCGCTGCAGGTTGCAGTTGATGACGAAGGTCAGGTTGTCGAGCCGTTCTCGCGCGGCCAGCGACAGCGCCGCCAGCGATTCAGGCTCATCCATCTCGCCATCGCCGAACACGCCCCAGACGCGCCGGCCCGCGGTTTGCGCGAGACCACGGTCGGCCAGATAGCGCAGGAAGCGGGCCTGATAGATCGCGCTGATGGGGCCGATGCCCATCGAGCCGGTTGGGAACTGCCAGAAATCCGGCATCAGCCACGGATGCGGATACGAGCACAGGCCGTCCTTGCCGACTTCCTGCCGGTAATTGGCGAGTTGCGCCTCCGACAGGCGGCCTTCGAGGAAGGCCCGCGCATAGACACCCGGCGCCGAGTGGGGCTGGAAGTACACCAGGTCACCGTTGCGGCGGTCCATCCCCTTGCCATCGTCGGCCCGGAAGAAGTGCTGGAAGCCGACTTCGAAGATCTCCGCCGCCGACGCGTAGCTGGCCAGGTGGCCGCCCAGTTCGCCGTACGCCTTGTTGGCACGCACGACCATCGCCAGCGCGTTCCAGCGGATGATTGCGGTCAGCCGTTCCTCCATGGCGAGGTCGCCGGGGTACGGCGGCTGCGCGGCCAGCGGGATGGTGTTCTGGTATGCGGAGTAGGGGTGGGGCGCTTCCAGCCCGAGATGGCTGGCATGTTCGGTCAGACGGTTCAGCAGGAACCCGGCCCGATCCGCGCCAGCATGTTCGAACACGCCGCTCAGCGCGTCGAGCCATTCGCGGGTCTCCAGCGCGTCGCTGTCGTGGCTGGTGTGGGCGGGGTTGTCGGCGGGGTTGCCGGTGCAGGTGGCAGCGCTGGCGCTGGTGCCGTTGGTGGCGGGGGTGGCACCCGCCACGGCCTGGTGTTCCGAAAAGTCCATCTCGCGTCTCCTGTAGGGCACCGCGGCCTGTCGTCCCCCGGCGTTTTGAACGATTCTAGGCGCGGGCTGGCGGCAGAAGCTGCCGGATTCGGACGGGTCGGGATCGGCGGGCAGCAGATCGTGCTGCGCCTTGCGCGAAGCCGGGCATGCGCGAGGCCGATGCGGCCATTCCGGCAGCACGGCCGTCGCCTCAATCTCGAACAACATGCCGTCCTGCGCGGTGCACTCCAGCCGTGTTTTCCGCCGATTTTGTGCGGTACGATGGCCGCCTTCCGCATTCGCCCCCATCCGACGCCATGGCCCGCCATCCCAAAACGCCCGTTACCGATCGCCCCCTGCACTCACGCGATCCCTTGTCCGTTGGCGAAGTGGCGGCGCGCAGCGGACTGGCGGTGTCCGCGCTGCATTTCTACGAATCGAAGGGCCTGATTTCCAGCACGCGCAGCGACGGCAACCAGCGCCGCTATCCGCGCGGCGTGCTGCGCCGGCTGGCGGTGATTCGCGTGGCGCAGCGCATGGGCCTGCCACTCGCCGTGATTGCCGATGCGTTCCGGAAACTACCCGAAGGCAAGGCGCCGACGGTGGCGGACTGGCGCCGCTTGTCCGCCGCCTGGCGCGAGGACCTCGACGCCCGCATCCGCACGCTGACGATGCTGCGCGACCAGCTGGACGGCTGCATCGGGTGTGGATGCCTGTCCCTGAAGGCTTGCCCGCTGCGCAATCCGCAGGACGCGCTGGCGGGACAAGGGCCGGGCCCGCATTTCAGTGCGAGTCCGCAGCAGCCGCCCCGGCCGCCGCGGCAGGCAAGGCGCTGACTACTGGTTCTTCATGGCGTCGGCCAGGCGGGAGATGATTTCGCCTTCGCTCTTGAAGGCCTTCTGCGCATAGGCCCCGTATTGTTCCGGCCCCATGTAGTTGGTGACCATGCCGTATTGCCGTGTCACGTTGAGCAGCTTGGGGTCCTTCAGGGCATTGCGGAACGCTTCGTCGAGCCGCTTGACCACGGCAGGCTTCATCCCCGCCGGGCCGATGATGCCGAACGGCGAGTTCGACCAGACTGGGTAGCCAATTTCCTTCAGCGTTGGCGCGTTCGGAAAATCCGCTGCGCGCTTCTCCGACAGCGTGGCCAGCACGCGCATCTGCCCGCTTTGCACATACGGCAGTAGCGTGTTCGACAACACCGCCACGTCGGAGGAACCGCTCAGCAGCGCGGTGATCGCCTCGGCATCGCCCTTGTAGGGCACATGGGTCCAGTTGGATTGCGAGACCCGCGCCAGTTCGGAAATCGTCAGGTGCTGGCTGCCGTAGATGCCCGTGGTGCCGTAGCTGATGCCGCGCTTGCTGGCCCTGGCCTCGTCCACCAGTTCCTGCATGGTCTGCCATTTGGCGTCCTTCTTCACGGCCACCGCGAAGTTGTAGTCCGCGATCATGGAGACATAGGTCAGGTCCTTCAGCGGGTCATAGCGCATCTTCTGCACATGCGGCAGCCGGAAAATCACCACCGGCGCCATGCTGAGTGTGTAGCCGTCGGGTTCCGTGGTCACCATCTGCGTGGCGCCCAGCGTGCCGCTGACTCCCGGCTTGTTTTCCACGACGATCGACTGGCCCAGTTCGCGCCCGGCGGCGTCCGCCAGCGCGCGCGCCACCTGGTCGGTCACGCCGCCGGCGCCGTACGGCACGATCAGCCGGATCGGGCGCGTCGGGAAATCGTCGGCAGCCTGGACTACGGTCGGCAGGACGCCTCCCGTGGCTGCCAGGCTGGCAGCGGCGATGGCGAAGAAGCGGCGTCGTTGCATGGGGTCTCCTGGGATGTCTGCCGGGTCGAACATGTCCGGCGCATGGTGGTTGTCGCCTCAGTATGACTGCGTCGGCGGAGGCGCCCGAGCGGGGTATACGCGAGGTTTGCGCGGGGCGGGCCGCGCTATCCGCCGATTTCATCGTCTCCATGCGCGGCCTGCATGCAGCCGGCAAACGACAAGCCGAGGCGGGTTATCGAAAAGAAAAGGCCACCGGGAACACCGGTGGCCTTGGGCGCATCGCGTGGCCCCTGTCAGGGCCGAAGAATCAGGCAGCAATCAGGCGACGATCAGGCGGCAATCAGGCGGCAATCACGCGTGTGCGGATGAACGCCTCATCGCGCATCAGCGCATCGGCCCAGCCAGCGGGCGGCACCAGGCTGATATCCGTGATGGCATAGCCAATGTCGCCCTCGGTCTGCAGTTGCTGCGCCACGATATTCGCGCCGATCTGCGCCAGCGCCTGGTTGAAGTGCGACAGCGTGCCGGGGCGGTTGTAGTGGATGTTCAGGATGCGTGCGGGCGCCTCGAGCGGATTCGGCTGGATCTCCGGCAGGTTCACCGCGCCGATCGTGGCGCCTGTTTCCAGGAAGTTGACCAGTTTGGTCGCCACCTCCACGCCGATGTTTTCCTGCGCCTCTTCCGTGCTGCCGCCGACGTGCGGCGTCAGGATGACGTTGGGCTTTCCCTGCAGCGGGGAGACGAACGGGTCCGTATTGCTGCGCGGCTCTTCCGGAAAGACGTCGATGGCGGCGCCGGCCAGGTGGCCACCGTCCAGCATTTGCGCCAGCGCATTGATATCCACCACCGTACCGCGCGATGCATTGATCAGGATGCTGCCGGGGCGCATGGCGGCCAACGCCTTGCGGCCCATCAGCCCGCGCGTCTGCGGCGTGGCCGGGACGTGCAGCGTGACCACATCGGCCTGGGACAGCGCATCTTCCAGCGTGTGCACCGGCATGGCCGACCCGATCGACAGGCGAGGGCGGATGTCATAGAACACCACGCGCATGCCCATCGCTTCCGCCAGGATGCCGACCTGCGCGCCGATATTGCCGTAGCCGATCACGGCCATGGTCTTGCCACGAATCTCGAACGAGCCCTTGGCGGTCTTCTGCCACTGCCCCTGGTGCGCCGAGCGGCTTTTCTCCGGAATGCGGCGCATCAGCATGATGGTCTGGCCGATCACGAGCTCGGCCACCGAGCGCGTGTTCGAAAACGGCGCATTGAAGACCGGAATGCCCGCGTGAGCGGCGGCGCCCAGGTCCACTTGCGAGGTCCCGATACAGAAGCAACCCACCGTCAGCAGGCGGGAGGCGTTGGCGAACGATTCCGCCGTCAGCGTGGTGGCGGAGCGGATGCCGAGCAAGTCGTGATCGCGGATGGCCTGGGACAACGGCTCGCCGGCCAGGGCCTTTGGCTGGGTGGCGATGTCGATCTGGTGGCGCCCCAGCAGTTGCTGGGCGCTGGCGTGGATGTTTTCGAGGAGGATTGCGCTGGCCATGACGGTCGGGCGGTGCTGGAGAGAGTTGGAGGGGCTTCGGGCGTCCGCGAGCGTACGAGGTACGTGGAAGGAGACGCGCATGAGCACACCTTATCACTGTCCGGTATCCGTGCTTGTAGGAGGGACATAGCGCGGCGCGGCATTGACCGCCACGCCGTTACGAGGTGTCTTGGTTGGCCTTAGATGTCGTACGAGATGACGCAAAAATCACGAAAACAACCGATTTTGCGCTTGATCATCCATGTTTCATGTCATAGGATGTCTGACAAGTCGTGGGGCCATAGTCACGAAAGAATGAACCGGCTTCCCGCGACCCATACCAACAATCAGGAGACCGGCATGAACGAAGTGAACACGGGAGTCGACCCCCAGCGTCGGCTGTTACTGAAGGCTGGCGCGGCTGCCGCGACGTTGGCGGGCAGCGGGCCGGTGCTGGCGCAGGCCTTCGACTTCAAGCCCAGCCAGCGCTATCCGGACGCCGCAGTCGAGATCCTGGATCCGAGTTTTGCCAAATACCGCCTGTTCAGTTCGACGGTGGAACAAGTCGCCACCGGATTCCGCTGGGTGGAAGGCCCGGTCTGGTTTGGCGATGGCCGCTACCTGCTGTTCTCCGACATTCCCAACAACCGCATCATCCGTTACGACGAAACGTCGAACCAATGGAGCGTCTTCCGCTCGCCGGCCAATTTCACGAACGGACACTGCCGCGACAGGCAGGGCCGGCTGGTGAGTTGCGAGCACCTGACGCGCCGCGTCACGCGGACCGAATACGACGGCACGATTACCGTGCTGGCGGACCGCTATCAGGGCAAGCGATTCAATTCGCCCAACGACATCATCTGCAAATCGGACGGCTCGATCTGGTTCAGCGATCCGCCGTTCGGCATCTCTGGCGACTGGGAGGGCGACAAGGCGACGCCCGAACTGCCGCAGGCGGTCTACCGCATCGACCCGAAGGACAACACCGTCACACAGGTCATCAGCGACCTGAATGGTCCCAACGGCCTGTGCTTCTCCCCGGACGAGAAGAAGCTGTACGTGATCGAGGCCCGCGCGCAGCCCTATCGCGTGGTCTGGGCCTATGACGTGGCGGCGGACGGCAGTCTCGGTAACAAAACCCGGCTGATCGATGCCAATGGCCCCGGCGCGCTGGATGGCATGAAGTGCGACGTGGACGGCAACATCTGGGCGGGATGGGGCAGCAATGGCGCGCCCGGGGCGGACCCGGCCAAGCTGGATGGCGTGCGGGTGTTCAATCCGCAAGGCAAGGCAATCGGCCATATCCACTTGCCGGAACGCTGCCCGAACCTGTGCTTTGGCGGTGCCAAGCGCAATCGCCTGTACATGGCCAGCAGCCATTCGCTTTACGCGCTCTACGTGGAAACGCGCGGCGCGGTTTGAAGCGTTGACGCATCGGGATGGCTGGCGCGGGCAACCGCGGACCCGGTGCCAGTCATTCCATCAGATGAAACGAACATCTGAAGGTAAGAAAAGCATCACTTCCCTGTCATGAACATCGGCCACCATCGGCGCCCGAAGAAAGCCTTGCCAGTGCGGCTGGGACGCTGAGGGCACAGCCAGGCTGGCAGACCCTCAGGACCGAAGGCGCACGGTCAGATGGGTCAATAAAAACAATACATTATCAGGGAAGTTTCATGCGTCACTTTAAATCCACGATCGGCATCGCGGCGGCCTTGGCCGTCGCTTTCGGCTTCTACGGCTGCAATGGCAGCGACGAGGCGACGAGCTCGCCCGCCGCCAGCACACCCCCCAACCCGGCCACGCCCGCGGCGGAAGTCACCGGCAAGTGGACGACCGGCGATCTGCATGTCCATACGATCGAATCCGATGACGCCCAGAGCCCGCTGGCGACGGTGCTGGATCAGGCGCTGGTCAAGAACAACCTGGACTGGACGGCGCTATCCAACCACCTGCGTCCCTCCACGCGCGATCAGAATGGCGCGGCCATCGCCGGCGGCTCGCTGCCGTACTCGCAGGCCATGGCCCAGTACGAAATGCCGGCCGTCCGCCAGCTGCAGGTCAATGGCAGCTACGTGAGCAAGCTGATCTTCTCGGCCTTCGAATGGGACATGCCGACGCATGACCACATGAACGTGGGCATCTTCGGCGGCACCCCGCTGGGCACGGCCACCCGGGCCGCCAATGAGTTCGAGTACTTCTTCACCAACCGCCCGGACACCCAGTTCGACCCGGTCGACGTGGCCAATTGGAACGCCAAGGGCCCGCGCGCCTTTACCACGCACGCCGATGCGGTCAAGGCCGTGGCCTGGCTGCGCGACAACTACCCCGACACCAGCTACGCGCTGATCAACCACCCGTCGCGGAACTCCGGCAAGTACACCGCCGCCGATTACCGCGAATTCAACGATACCGCCCCGAATATCGCCTTTGGCGTGGAGGGCATGGTCGGCAACCAGATGGAGCCGGACCGCGGCGGCTACACCACCGCCTACATCAATGCGAACCTGAAGAACCGGGTCTACGGCGGCGTGGATTACGTGGTGGCTCAGGTCGGCGGCATCTGGGACGCACTGCTCGGCGATGGCCGCCGGTTCTGGAACGTGGCCGATTCCGATCACCACTTCAAGACCATCGGCGCCAACAGCAGCGGGTACTTCCCGGGCGAGTACGCCAGGACCTATGTCTGGATCGACAACAAGAACACCGGAATCAAGGGCGTGCTGGAAGGCATCCGCTCGGGCAAGATGTTCTCGGTGTTCGGGGACCTGATCAACGCACTGGATTTCAACATCGCCAGCGGCACGGGCAAGAGCGAGATGGGCGGCGAGCTGAAGGCCAGGGCTGGCGATACCGTGACGGTGACCATCCGGTTCAAGAGCCCGGACCACAACAACTATCAGTATCCGATCGACAGCGGCATCAACGTCAACGTCAGGCCGGCGGTGGACCATATCGACCTGATCGCCGGGGATGTCACGCCACGCGCGGCGGCGGGCACGCCGGGCTACAGCAAGGAAACCAACGACTCCACCAAGGTCATCGCCACATTTACCTCGGCGGACTGGAAGCTGGACAAGGATGGCTACAACACCGTGACGTATACGTACAAGGCGGCCAGGAGCCAGTATTTCCGCCTGCGCGGGACCAACCTGGGCATGAACGTGCCGGGCGAAACCCAGGACGGCAACCCGCTGCCGGACCAGAAGACCACGGTGACGGAAGACGCGGCGCGCTTCAATGCGATCAACGCGCGCAACTACAACGATCTCTGGTTCTATTCGAACCCGGTGTTCGTGACGGTGGGCAGTTGATCCCGCCCGCGGCGCCCGGGCGGATCAGTTCGCATCGAGCGCCGTGGCCGCCTTGTCCATGAGCGTCAGCAACTGCTGCAGGCCCTCCTGGCCCAGCGCGGCATGCAACTGGCCGTCCAGCCGGGCGGTCAGTTGTGCTTCGATCCCATCGCAAAGCACCCGTCCCGCATGGCTGGCCGCCAGCACCATGCTGCGGCGGTCATCGCGGGCCGGCATCGCCGTGACCAGCCCGCGTTGGCGCAAGGCGAAGATCGCGCGCGAGAGCGACCCCGCATCGTGATCCGTGGCCTGCGCCATCTCCGTCAGCGTGCTGGTCTCGCGTTCGCGCAGATGGCAGAGGATGATCCATTGCGAGATATTCAGCGCGGACTCGCGCAGGATGGCCGTTGCCCCGTGCTGCAGGTTCCGCTTCAGGCGGCCGCAGCGCAGCAAGGCCACGCTGCCCGACAAGCGTCGTGTCAACATGATTGCCTCCTTGCATGGCAGGTTTAGTGCGCGCCAGCCGCGGCCCCGGACACGGCACCCCGGATCGGCCGGGTGAACCAGATCAGCGGCACGATGGCGATGAAGATCACACCCGAGATCCAGAAGATATCGTTCAGTCCGAGCATGACGGCTTGCGTGTTCAGCGATTTCTCGAAGAAGGCCACGGCCTGAGCGGGCGTGAAATGCATCGTGGCCTGGATCGATTCCAGCGCGGCGCCATACAGCGGGCTGTTGGGTCCCGTCTGTTCCACCAGCCGGGCGTGATGCAGCACCGCGCGGTCATTCCAGCCGGTGGCAGCCAGCGAGGTCCCCACGGCGCCACAGAACACCCGGGCGAAGTTCGACAGGCCGGCAGCGGCCGGAATCTTGTCCGCCGGCAGTCCGGACAGGACGATCGCGGTCAGCGGCACGAAGAACAGCGCCATCGGGATGCCTTGGAGCAACGTCGGCAGAACCAGCGTGAACGTATCGACGCCGGTCGTGTAGTTGGACCGCATGAAGAACACAGCCGCAAAGCCGAGGAACGACAGCGTGGCCAGCACGCGCAGCTCCGCCTTGGGCATGAGCTTGCCGAGCAGCGGATTCAGCAGCACCGCGAAGACGCCGAGCGGCGCGGTCACCAGGCCGGCGTTGACGGCGGGGTAGGCCAGGTATTGCTGCATCCACTGCGGCAGCACCACCAGGTTGGCGAAGAACAACGCATACGCCACGGAGATGGCGATCGTCCCGGCCAGGAAATTGCGGCCCTTGAACAGGCGCAGGTCGATGATCGGATTCGGCTCGGTCAGCTCCCAGATCACGAAGAACAGGAAGCTGAGCAGCGCGACCACGGCCAGCGTGATGATCACGGGCGAGGCGAACCAGTCGAGGTCCTTGCCCTTGTCGAGCATGATCTGCAGTGACGCGACCCACGTGATCAGCGACGCCAGGCCCACGGTGTCGATCGACAGCTTGCGCGCGGGGGTTTCACGATCCTTGTAGATCGCCCACGTCACGGCCGCGGCAAACAGGCCGACCGGGACGTTGATGTAGAAGATCCAGGACCACGAATAGCTGTCGGTCATCCAGCCGCCGAGGGCCGGGCCGGCGATCGGGCCGACCGTGGCGGTCATTGCCCAGAGGGCCAGCGCGTGGGTACTCTTTTCCTTCGGAAAGGAACCGAGCAGGATCGCCTGCGACAGCGGGATCAGCGGACCCGCCACGGCGCCTTGCAGGATGCGGGCGGCCAGCAGCGTGGTCAGGTTGGGCGCCACGCCGCAGAGCCAGGACGACAGCACGAACAGCAGGATGGCGCCGACGAACAGCCGGATCTGGCCCACGCGCTGGGTGAGCCAGCCCGTCAGCGGAATGGCCACCGCGTTGGCGGCGGCGAACAGCGTGATGACCCAGGTGCCTTCGTCCACCGACACACCGAGGTTGCCGGAGATCGTCGGGATCGCCACATTGGCGATCGACGAGTCCAGCACGTTCATGAAAGTGGCCAGGGCCACCGCAAAGCTGCCCATCACCAGCTTTGCGCCGGTGAGCGGTGGAGGAGTGAGGGGCGTCTGGGCTTGGGTCGACATATTGCGCTCCGCAATGTGGGGTCGTGGCGGGTCTGTTGGAGGTCTGCGCAGGGTCTGCGCCTCAGGAGCCGCTGGCCGCCGCGCCGCGCCGGGCAATGGCGACGTCGCCCGCCTTGCCGTGGCTGTTCCTGGCGATGATCCGTTCGATCTCGCGGTCAGCTTCCTGCCCGTGGCGCTGGAAGACATCGGTGCTGTAAGTGGTGCGGGCCGGCTTGGCCTGCGCGCTGTCGAGCTGCGAGCCATCGCGCTTGATGTTCACATCGACCTGCATGGACAAGCCGATCTGGAGCGGATGCGCGCGCAGTTCGGCCGGGTCGAGCTGGATGCGCACCGGCAGGCGTTGCACAACCTTGATCCAGTTGCCGGTCGCGTTCTGGGCGGGCAGGGCGGAGAACGCGCTGCCGGTGCCCGCGGAGAAGCCCACGACCTTGCCGTGGTAGGTCACGCTGCCGCCGTAGAGGTCCGCATGCAGTTCCACCGGCTGGCCGATGCGGATGTGCTTGAGTTGAACTTCCTTGAAGTTGGCGTCGACCCACACGCCGTCCAGCGGGACGATGGCCATCAGCGGGTTGCCCGGCGCCACGCGCTGGCCGACCTGTACCGAGCGGCGCGCGACGTAGCCGGTCACGGGGGCGGGCAAGGTGTTGCGCGCGTTGGCGAGGTAGGCATCGCGCACCCGGGTGGCGGCGGCCTGCACACTCGGATGATCGGCCACGGTGGCCTGATCCGTCAGCGCGTGATTCGACGCCAGTTGCTGGCGCGCGGTTTCGAGTGCGGCCTCGGCGGTCTTGACCGCATCGCGGGCGTGGGCGACGTCTTCCGCGGCCACGGCGCCGGCTTCGGCCACCTGCGTGCGGCGGCGCAAGTCGTCCTTCGCGCGGGCCAGGTCGGCCTGGCGCTGTTGCATGGTGGCTTCCAGGACGCCGTTGTTGACGTATAGCGCGCTGACCTGCCGCACGGTCTGGCCGAGCGCGGCTTCGGCGTTGGCCAGTGCGATGCGGGCATCGGCATCGTCGAGCGTCACCACCGACTCGCCGGCCTTGACGATCTGCGTGTCGTCCGCGTTCACCGCGATCACCGTGCCGGTTACCTGCGGCGTCAGTTGCACGAGATTGCCGTTGACGTAGGCGTCATCGGTCTCCTCATGGAAGCGGGCAACGGTGTAGTAGTACGCGCCATATCCCGCCGCGGCGAGCGCCGTGGTCAGGCCCAGCAGGGTGAGCATGCGCTTGCGCTTGCCGGCGGCGGGGTTGGGGGCTTTAGCGGTGGCGTCGGCGGCGGTGGCCGTCGCGGAGGCAGTTGCGGCCGGGGTCTTGTTCGTATCGTTCATGGTGGCACCTGTGCGTGAGTTCGTTCGGGATCGTTATGAATAGAGCGGACGGGTCAGCGGGCAAGTGCCGCCTGTTGGGTCGATGCCGGGGCTTCGGTGTAGCCCCCGCCGAGCGCGGCGGCCAGGGCAATCTGGCGATCGCGCCGGGTCATGCGCAGGTTGGTCACGACCTGGCTGCTGGCCAGCGCGTTCGTTTGCGCGTTAAGCACGGTCAGCTGCGTGGTCAGGCCAGCCTTGTATTGCGCCAGCGCCAGCGTCAGGGCGCGCTGCGCGGCGACATCGGTGCGCTCCGCATTGACGATCTGGGCGTCGATGGCGCGGATGTCGGACAGTTGCGTCGCGACGTCGGTCAGCGCGCCGATCAGCGTGTCGTTGTAGCTGGCGACGGCAAAATCGAACTCGGCATAGCGGCCCTTCAGCTGGGCACGCAGCGCCCCGCCATCGAAGATCGGCAGGTGGATCGCCGGGCCGGCCGACGCCGTACGGCTGGCGGCGCGGAGGAAGCGGCCCCAGCCGAAGGCGTCCAGGCCGATCGCGGCGCTCAGGTTGATATCGGGATAGAACTCGGCCTTGGCCACCTTGATGTCGTGCGTGGTGGCATCGACGCGCCAGCGCGCAGCGACGATGTCCGGACGGCGCGAAACGAGGTCGGCGGGCAGGTTGTCGGGCAGACGGACCTCGTCCCCGGCGCCCAGTGCCGGGCGGGCGATGGCCAGGCCACGGTCGGGCCCCTGGCCGAGCAGCGCGCCGAGCTGGTAGCGGGTACGCAGGATATTGCCTTCGAGGGCGGACACCGACACCTCCGCAGCCGCGAGATTGGCTTCGGCGGTGCGCTTTTCCACCTCGGTTTCGAGCCCCATCGTCACGCGGCCGTTAGTCACGCGCAGCACGTCGCGGCGCTGGCTGACTTCGTTGGTCGCGATATCGTGCAGCGCGTAAAGGCGGGCGAGCTCGTTATAGGCACGGGCCGTCGCGCTGGAGAGCGTCAGCTTCACCTGTTCGGCCTCGGCTTCCGTGGCATGCACCGTTGAGACCGCGGACTTCAGCGCCTCGCGATTCTTGCCCCACAGGTCCAGCTCATAGGTGGCGCTGAGGAACGCCTTGTTTTCCGACTGCCAGGAACCCGCAAAGCCGGGCGGGATGAAGGTACTTTCCGTCAGGCGCTGACGCGTCCAGGAATACCCGGCGCCGACTTGCGGCAAGGTGTTCGCGTTGGCGGTTTCGCTGAACGCGACCGCCGCGGCCACCCGGGCGCGCGCCTTTTCCAGCGTCGGGCTGCCCTGCAGGGCTTCGGCGACAAGTGCCTTGAGCTGCGCGTCGCCAAACTGGTCGGCCCAGTCGGCGGCAGGCCAGCGGCCTCGTTCCGCAGGAATGGATTGCGTGGAGGCAAAGTGGTTCGCCTCCTCCATGTGCTTGTCGCTATGGATGCCCGCGTAGTTGGCGCAGCCGGCAAGCACCGCAGCCATCAGGACCGAGAGGGCGGGCGCGGCAAGGCGGCTGATTCTGGGATTGCGGTGACTGATGCGGCCTACGCGGCTGTCCGCCTGATCTTTTGTTTGCTTAAACATTGTCTGACTCATCAGATAAATGGGCGAAAAAAGAGGCGCGTAGGCTTCCCGGAGCAATCCGGGCACACCAGGCGGCTGAGAAGGCTCATCGTGCCCGCCTGGATACGCGCTGTTTTGGTTGCCTGAACAATAACTGACATATCAGACAAAAGCAAGGGTGAAGCCCGGAAGAAAGTTTCTATCGGGCTGATAGGGAGGGATCGGGCTGGCGGCGGTTATGGCAGATGGAGAGCGTGCTGACTGGCGTCGACCTGTGCGTGCCGGATTGGCGCGGTGGTCTGCGGCGGCGGCTCGGATTGCCGCACCTTGGCGACATCCAGGCGATAGCCGCGCCCATACGCCACGGTGAGCAGCACGCCATTTTCCGCGCGCAGGTTCAATACCCTGCGCAGTCGCGAAATCATGCCCGGCAATGCGCGCGAGGTCGGGAGCAATTCGCGGCCCCACACGGTGCGTTCGATCTGCTCGCGTGATAGGACGATGCCGGGATTGGAGAACAGCAATGCGGCCAGCGTGTACTCCATCGCCGAGAGCGAGATGCGTTTGCCACGCAGGCTGGCGCAGCGTCCGAACGAACTCAGTTCGTATGGGCGGGCGCTGGGAACTTTCTGAAGTCGGTTCGGGCGCTTTGGACGCCGCCGGCATGACGAGGTGATGCGGGCAAGGAGTTCGCGAACGCGCAATGGCTTCACCATCGTGTGGTCAACGCCCGCATCGAGCGCTGCAACGATGTCCTCCTCGTTATCGTGGTGCGTGACCATCAGGATCGGCGCATCGTATGCCAGCTTTCCGCGAAGCTTTTTCAGCAAGACAAGAGACCTGCGAAAGTGCCATCGAGGAAGATCGTCGGTCGCTACTGAAATGCCTCGAGGATGTGTCCGTCGATGACTTGCGGAAGTGGTGTCACCGGGCCGGCGGTGGCCTGGCCGTTTTCGAACAGCCCCAGATCAATGGCTTGATCGGGCGCTTTTCCGAGGTCGTCAAGGCCGCGGACGTCGCGAAGATCAAGGTCGTCGGGAAGACCGTCATCGACATGCTGGACCACATTCTGGATCTGCTTCGCGAAACGTCGACCCGGGAAGGCTGAGCATTCCGGTGAGCGCCTTTTCCGATGCTTCTTCCCGGCGTGGTGCAGCAAGGCTCAGGGCTGCCCCGGAATTATTCGCCCGACCGCTGCGACTGCCAGCAAGTTGTAAGGGATGCACTATGCTCCTTTTAGAGGTCGTTTCAGAATGAAGCGAAGCGGTCCTGGCTAGGCGCGCGGCCGCAAGACAGTACAAGTGGTACGGGCAGGCCGCGCAACGACGCCAGGATCTTTTTTAAACGACCTCTAAGTGCAGGGGCGCCGCTGTTGACGGGTTGCGTGTCTGTGTTCCGCATTGCAGCATCCCTTTTTTCTGGCCGTGACGTCGGTGGACTCCCGTCATGTTGTCGATGGCGGTTGGGGTCCCGGTCGCCTTGTCGTGGGTCGAGGGAGGGCACCATGCAGCGTGGATCTCGGTTATTTACGGGCGCTGGCTTGGTGGTCTGCCGCCTGCTTATGGGAATCCTTGCGCTGGGGATGCCATCGGCGTTCTCCGCGCCGCCGTCCCCGGCACCTGCGCCGTCCTCCGCGACGACTCCTGCCGCCGCGCAAGGCACCTCGTCTGCGAAAGCCCCGGCCGCTCTGGCCAAAGGGGATCCATCCAAACGCCAGTTGGGTCTCGCCGTCCAGCCGTGGAAGGGCGATTTCGACGCCATGATGCAGCGGCGCCTGATCCGGGTCCTCGTGCCTTACAGCCGCTCGCTTTATTTCCTCGACAAAGGCCACGAACGCGGCCTGACCGCCGAACTCGTGCGCGACTTCGAGCGTTATCTGAACAAGACCTATGCCGACCGCCTGGGCAAGCGCCCGGTCACGGTGTACCTGATTCCCACCACGCGCGACCGGATGCTTTCGGACCTGAACGCCGGCCTTGGCGATATTGCCGCAGGGAATCTCACCGTAACGGCTGAGCGGGAGAAGCAGGTCGATTTCCTCGCGCCGCGTGACCGCAAGCCGGTCAAGGAACTTGTCATCACCGGCCCGAAAGCCGAACCGATTGCCTCGCTCGACGCCCTGGCGGGACGCACCATCCATGTCCGCAAGTCATCCAGCTATTACGAGAGTCTGAACCTGCTTGACCGGCGCCTGCGCGATGCCGGCAAGCCAGGGCTCAAGCTCGTCATGCTGCCGGATGCGCTCGAAGATGAAGACGCCATGGAGATGCTGAATGCGGGGCTGATCGATGTCATCGTGGTCGATGACTGGAAAGCCCGGCTGTGGGCGCTGGTACTGCCGAAAATCAAGATTCATGACGACCTTGTGCTCCGTGCCGAAGGCTATGTCGGATGGGCGACTCGCAAGGGCAGCCCGCAACTGCATGCCGCCATCGACGACTTCTACAAGAATTTCCTCAAGAAACAAGGCGTGGCCGAGTACCGCCTGAGCCAGTATATGAAGCGCTTCAAGCAAATCCGCAATAACGGCGGCGATGAAGAGGTCAAGCGCTTCCAGGCGACGGTGGCGCTCTTCGAGAAATACGGCGCGCAGTACGGATTTGATCCCTTGATGCTTGCGGCGCAGGGATTTCAGGAATCGCAGCTCGACCAGAAGCGTAAGAGCCGGGTAGGCGCGGTCGGCATCATGCAATTGATGCCTGCCACCGGAAAGGAAATGGGCGTGGGCAGCATTGCCGTCGCGGAAGCCAATATCCACGCCGGCGCCAAGTATATGGATCAGCTGATGACGCGCTATTTTGCCGATGCGCATTTTGAAGGCAGCACTCGAACGCTCTTTGCGTTTGCGAGCTATAACGCCGGCCCGGGCAATATCTCGAAAATGCGCAAGCTCGCCACCGAGCGGGGCCTGAACCCCGACAAATGGTTCAACAACGTGGAAATCGTGGTGGCAGAGAAGATTGGCATGGAGACCACGACTTACGTACGCAATATCTATAAGTACTACGCGGCGTACACCTTGCTGAAGGAGGCGCAAGCCCGGCGGGAAAAGGCCGTGGAGCAAGTCGTCAAGTAATCAGTAATGCGGCTTCGGAGCGTGCTCTCGCGCAGCGGCATGCGCCCACAGGCGGCGCGCGATATCCGCCAGCAGGCTGTGCGGGCTGCCGACGACTGGCAACTGATCTCGCCGCCCGCGGCGTAAATTCTCGTCCACACATTGCCATAAGAAGACTTATCGCAATGGTGGTGTGCCGGGAGACAAAACTTGATGGCTCGGGAAGGGACAAGGCGCTAAATGCTCCCTTCGGTGCCGCTAGCTGCCGGGCAGGGCGCGATAGACAATCAACGCGAGAGGAGGGAATTGACGGGAAATGCCCTAGGCGGGGCGGCGCGAAGCCGAAGTCTGCTTCGCCAGTGGTAGCAGTGAAATGCCTAGCAAGTGCGTATGGTTCTTCAACGACCTTGGCGATGGTTTTTAAGAAGTTCCCCATTTGTCATAGTACGTGACCACGGCTTCCCTTTCGCGTGTGGCACAGGGTTCGACGGTTCCAATCCATCGCGCATCGGTCCGCTTCTGGGTGCGGACTCTCCGTGACTGCGGACTCTCAGGGACCTGAAATCGAAACCGGCCGAGACTGCAGGCGGTACAGACCACCGCATTTGCCGGCACGGATTCCTGGCAACTGGCTCATACGGGATCGTTAGCGACCCCGACAGCACGTATCGGCGAGTCTACGTCCGCCAGATCGCGGGAATAGCGGCGATTACGGCACGCTTCGACGCGTTTCTCGACACCCCTCTCCCTAAAAAGGGCACCCAGGCACGTCCTCGCTGCGAAATGGTATGCGCTTTTTCCTGCGCAGATGACGCGATGTGGAGAAGAGCGATGGAGGATCGACGCTGCATCGTCCTCAGATCGGCAATCCCAGACTGCCATATCGATACCTGTTTCACATTTGTAACGAATTAAATGAAGAGAAATACTCCAGTAATTTTGATTTAATTGCGATTTCTTGTGTTATGAATAAAGTTAATCTGAAATCAATATCAAGAATAGGTGCGTCCGACCTCTACAGTCGGCGCCCCATGAACGGGGCCGCGAGAAGATAAGCCGGACTCCGGAGGGGAGCGCAAACGCCCGTCCAGTCGAGCGACTGGACGCGGGCATACCCCTGCTTTCGATCTGCGGGAGGCGCGCCTCCCTCATCTCTTTTGGGGAGGCCACCTTTTCAGAACGAGAAATGCATTGTACGCACGGGTGCCGATGCTCATTCGATTTACTGCCCGGCGCAGGGGGGGCTATGACCACCAGAGAGTTCGATCTACGAATTTTCGCCGATGACGGCAAGTATTGGGCGGAAGTTGCCGACTCGCCCGTCAGCCATTCCAGATGCGAGGCCGTGGAGGCTCCTTCCGCGCGACCGAGCGCTCATTCTCGTGCAATTCGAAAATGCCGTCCTGCGAGGCGGAGGTCGGCGCTGCTGCCCTCGCGTCGCGGGAGGAAAAGGTGTTGCGCGACTTCGGCAACAAGATGTTGTTGAGGCCGGCACCGAGCAAAGCATTGTCCGGCAGGCTTTTGCGGCGAATGGGACCCTTTACCGCTCGCGATGAGACGGCAGGCGAAAGGTAACAAATCTCGCGCGATGCGTGCACTTAGGCATGTGGTGTCGCGTGTCATCAACCGTTCGCATCGACTTCACGCTTCCCAAAAGGAGGCTCCATGAAAGACTTGCAGGGAGCGCGGACCCTCCCCACTCCATTCGACTGGTCCGGCCAGCCTTTCATCACCGGACTTATGGCGTCCGATAGTCCGTGCGCGATCGTTGACCAGGCGGGCGTGGTCACCTGCGCGAATCCCGCCTTCGCCATGCTCGTGCCAGACAGCACGGGGCGTCCGATTCAGGTGACGTTCTTTTTCCGCACTCCCATCTATGAGGAAATATCTGCCGTACGAAAACTGCAGGTTCCGAACGAAGTTCTGTACTACGACGCCAGCGGCATGCTTGTGCCGGCATGGCTACATACACTCTACGAGGTGCCGGAAACGGGCGAGCGGCTGATCCTGCTGGCGGACGGCGGGCCACTTAGGCGCGCCGCTGAGCAGCGACTGGACGCGGCGCCTCTCGCAGTGCTTCGCATCAGTACGGACGGTGTCGTGCGCTTTGCGAACGCGGAGACGTATCGCGGGCTGTCGCTGCAAACCGAGGACGTCATCGGTCATACGCTCGAATCGCTGTTCGGAAGAGCCGCCGTGGATGACACAGAGAAAGACAAGCACTGCGTAGAACATCTCAAGTCGTGCTTCAAGGATTGTCTGCAAACGCTAAAGCCCGTGGCACTCGACGTCTCGGTGGCGCAATACGCGAACAATGAAATTGAAACTGCGCAGATGCGCCTGATTCCGGATTTGGCGCCAGATGGTCGGGCACTAGGCGTATTGGCGGTGATCGAACTGACGCTGGAGGATAGGATCCGCACGCAGATCTCGAAGATCTCGCGCGATGCATCAATTACGTGGCAGGAGCGGCTTGGCCTCGTGCTGCAGCAAGTTAATAGACTCATCGATTTCGAGCACGCCACCTTTGGCATGTACGCCGACGATGTAACGTTGTTTCGCGCTTTCGCACTCTATCCATCCAACGACAAATTCAAATGGAAGGAGCGCTGGCTCGTATTGCCTGAAGGAATGAAGGCGTGGGCCGAGGGCAACGCGACCTTCATTCCGGACATCAACATCTTCCTGGACAGTTTCCCCAAGTTCAGGAAGAGCGAGGTCGTGCGCATGTACACGAAGCAGGGTATCCGGTCGTCCGCCACGCTTGTCGCCAAGGACGATAAGGGCCCGACATCGGCGCTCTCCGTGTGTTCGAGCGAGCCAAGCCGATTCACGAAGCGAGACGTGGAAGTCCTGCACAATCTCAATCTTGAGCCGGTACTGATCCGGATTGAGGAGCAGATCCTCGGCCAGCGCATGGAAACCGCCAACAGGCTCAAGAAGAAGCTGTCTGAGGCCAAAGAGCTGTCCAAGGCCGCGTGTGAAGTCGTCGACGAACTGGCCACGACATTCCAATGGGATTATGTATCGCTGTTTCGGGTGGATCGTCACGCCGCGCAATTTGAGCTGTACTACGAGAGCAAGTGTGACAAGAAGTTTTGCATCCCGCACGGCTACACGCAGAAGCTCGACGACGGCATGCTCGGTGAATGTCTGAAACGCGAAGTGACACTGGTCGTCAACGACGTCGGCAACAATGAGGTTGAGCAGTACCATTATATGGGCTTGGCGCGCGATATCGTGCGTTCCGCCATGACCATCCCGCTGCGGCTAAATGAACGTATCCGCTGGATGCTTCATATCGAAGCACGCGAAGCTCAGGCGTTCCACGGCCCCGACCGAAAATCGATCGACGACGTCGTCGCATTGCTCGAGGAGGGGTTGAAGCAACGGGCCATCCTGGAGGTCAACCGCAAGATCATGATGGAGACGCGGCAAGGCGTCGTCATGGTTGGGCTCGAGGGCACGATTCTCGACGTGAATGAGGCGGCGTCACGTCTGCTCGGCCTAAAGCGCGATCATAAACCCGAGCGCTCCGCTCTGAGTGATTATGCTTCGAAAGACAATCCGGTCTCCTTTGAAATACTGAGCGGCTTCGGCTCGACGGAAAGGCGGCGTGTTGAGCTCGAGGGCGAGGACGGCCGTATCCGGCCGGTGCTAGCGACGCGGCGCGTGCTGGAAGGCAGCTTCGATACCGCGATCTGGTTCCTCATCGATCTTCAGACGCGTGAATGGGAAGTCGGAATGCGCTATCTCAGGGCCACCGTCGCTGACGTGGCACAGCAGACGCGCGGGCCACTCGCTCTGGCGTGCAATATCGCGCGGGAATTGCAACAACTGAACTACTCCGCGCTTTCCCCATCGGATGCATCGCAGCCGGGCGAACAGTGCAGTGCCCAAGCACTATCCAAACGCCTGCTTGCCGAAATCAAAAAGGCGGACATTACATTCGAGCGCCTCGCCAAGAGCTACGAGATACGCAGATATCCCATGCGCCAGGCTGAGTCTAGGCCGATCGACCTCGTCCAAAGCGCGAAGCGCGTGAAGGATGCGCTGCCGGCCAGGGATCGCGAGTTTGTTCAGATAAAGGCCAGTCAAGCCTCATTTGAGGTCGACGGTGACGTGGAGCGCCTGGATTTCGTGATTCGATCGCTGGTTGGGCACATGTTGCGTGTGAGGTCGGACGAGCAACGGGTATTGGTCTCCTTTACATCGGGCAAGGGTCTGGTGCAGATGAGTTTTGGTCTGACCCACGCTATATCAACGCACGCGCACAGCGACGACAACAAGTCGCACGATGTAATGTGGCGCGCGTTCCGCATCGCGCGGGAAGATGCTTGCCTCGGCCTCAATGCAGTGAAGCGCGTGGTGAAAGCACACTGTGGGTCGATGGAGACGAAAGCGACGGAGTGGACGAACGACGATGCCGCACCGCCGTGGATCGCGTTCCATATCACCCTGCCAGAACTGACCGGAGACAGCCGGAAATGAGCACGAATCAATTCCAGACGACAAAAATCGCGCTCATTACCGACGATCTCACCAACGTCGAACTGATCGAGGAAGCGCGCGAAAAGCTGCCGCAACAGGAAGACAAGTATCCCGGCGTGGCGGCGTTCGCTAGCATGAAAGTGACGCCATACTCATCGACCGACAAGGCGCATACCAAGCTGTTCAGTGACCCGCAAGCCTGTGCCGAACTCCAGCTGATTGTGCTTGACGGGACTGTGCGCAAAGAAAGCACCGTCGGAACATCGGGAAACAGTGCTGCCGCTATGAGTCTGCTTGACTGGCTCACCGCCAACATACCCGACGTCCCCGTCATCGTACTCGCGTCCACTCGCGTTGAAGGACTGGATTTGCGCCAAAGCAGGCGCGCGCGCAAGAACATCCTCGCGCTTGACATCGCCAACCTGGATATCAATATGGATTTAGGAAGGGCGCTGCATGGTGCACTGAACAGCGAGAGCCTCGACGAATTGCATGTGACCCTTCGCATAGGGGAATATACCGCGCGCCACTCCACGATGTCGGGAGGTATCGAACTCAAGGGCGACGATTACATCTATCGGAACCTGCAGGACATCCATCAGTTGGTCGACACAGTCAACGACTTCTCTCCAATGATCAATGGGGAACCGACCTTCGACTGGCAAACCAAGCTGCGGGAACTGGGCAACAATGTGTACGATTCTCTGATTGCCGGCACGATCGGTAAGCACATCGCCAAGCACTATAAGCTCGAAAATCAGCAAGCTCCCGTCGATCTGCGCGTCGAAATAGACGTAGCCCCCAATGAAACTGCTCAGCTATATGGGCTGCCTTTTGAGCTCGCCAGACCGCCCGAGTATCACGACAAGTATCTATGCACGTGCATTCCGATGGCGCGTCGGATCCACTTCGTGAAGGGGCTCAAGCGTCTCGCCCATGAGGAAGATCCCGAAGGATGTGATGTCATCGAGGAAGTCGCGAGCGACGAGGATGAAGAAGATCATCGTTCCCTTTCGCCAAACGACGAGCTGGCCACGCTTGATCGTCCGCTAAGACTGCTCTTCATCAATGCAAGCTTCGAAGGCTCGGCCCTGGTGCGCCGCGACAGCCCCCCCTATAAGATCGAGACGATCCATGGACTCAGCCATCTTCTTAACACGCCGGACGAACTTAAGACCATCAAGAATTTCGCGACCAAAACACCAAAGGGCGCTGACAGGCCTCCGCTCGAGTCGGTGACCGTGGTCAGCCCGACGGGGGCCTACAAGACCGCTGCCAAGTTTCGGCAGCGGATAGAACAGCTGGTTGAATCGCAATACTTCGACATTCTTCACTTCTCCGGGCATTCAGTCACGCTCAAGGATGACGGTGGAACTTTCCTGATCCTTCCCGACGAAGGTGGCATGGGCGTTGCGGTATCCGCGCGCGTTCTGGCCAAATGGGTGACAGCTGCCCACATCAGAGTGGTGCTGCTTGCGTCGTGCAGCGGATCGTCGCTACGTACCGCGATCGAAGTAATGCGCACGGACGCCGAAGCCGTCCTGGGCTTTCGTTGGGATGTGAACGACCACGCATGCGTGGAATATTTCAAGCGATTCTATGAACTGTATCTGAACAAGAGGATGCGTATCTCACAAGCCTATTGCGGCGCATGCAGCGAGGTCCGTACGTCCGAATACGGACTGCCTGTCTGGGCCTCTGCCATCGCGGTCGTCAAAAACTGAGTCGCGCAATTCAACCCCGGGGGAACCCGCCATGTCCATTCATCGCATTCCCGACAGCGATCTCTGCTATCACCTCGTTTGCTTCGACAACGATGCATGCGAACGAGCGGACTTGGACGGCAGTCTTGCAAGTGCAGCGATCCTGTCTCGCCTGAACGATTCGGCGCATCCGATTTCCGACCTCCTCATTGCCTGTCACGGCTGGATGGCCGATGTGCCCGCCGCACAGGAGCAATACGACGCTTGGTTCGGCGCCGCTGCGAAGGCGATTGGCGACGTACGGCGCGTTGGGCAGTCAGTGCCAGATTTCGCGCCGCTTATCGTAGGGCTGTACTGGCCGAGCCTACCATGGGGCATCGAGGAAATGCCCAAGTCTGAGGTGGCTGAAGGCACGCTCTCCGTGGAGAATGCGGGCGTGCTCGATGAAGTCGCCGCATCGATCGCTGACACGGAAGTCGCGCGCCATGCAATTCAGATCCTGCTGGATGAAGCGACCAAGGCGAACTCCAAGAAGCTGACGCCTGCCATGCACGAAGCCTACGCAACGCTCTTCGAGGAGTCAGGCCTGCGCGCAGACTGCGTGAACGGCCGTCCCGGTTCCGATCTGAATCATTTCGAACCGCAGGGGATTGTCGACGGCACGCCCGTCGAATCCACTACCGATGCGGTGGGTGACGACATGATGCTCGGCATCCCGGGCAATCTTAAGACCGCGCTGCTCGCACCCTTGCGTACATTGTCGTTCTGGAAAATGAAGGATCGCGCGCGCCAGATCGGCGAGACCGGTGCGCGAGGCTTCCTCGATGCCATACAGCGCGCCGCGCCCGATGCGCGCGTCCATCTGATGGGACACAGCTTCGGCTGCATCGTGGCTTCGGGGATGGTTGCGGGTCGGCACGGAGATGGGCTGCTGGAACATCGCGTTGATTCCCTCTTTCTGGCGCAAGGGGCGCTCTCGCTGTGGTCGTATGCCAGCGATATACCTTATGAAAAGGCCGCAAAGGGCTACTACCACCGGATCGTCGCACAGGGACTGGTCCGCGGACCGGTCATCACTACGCGTTCCGTTCACGACAACGCCGTGGGGCGCCTCTACCCGCACGGTGCAAGCGTCATGGCCCAAGGTCTTCTCGGCGAGTTGTTTCCAGAGTATGGCGGCATCGGCGCCTACGGCATTCAGGGCGTGGTGGACGGTATCCCGATCGTCGAAATTCGCATGCGGTCCGGCGACACGCAATACGGGGTGAACGAGCGCGGCATTTACAACATCGATGCGAGCGATGTGATCCGCAACGGCTCGGGGCCCGCCGGCGCGCATAGTGACATTGCGCATCCGGAAGTGGCGCACGCGTTTTGGGCCGGCGTGACATGCGGCATCGACATCGCACGGCAAGTGCGGCAGATCGAGGCGCAGAAACGAAGACATCTGGAAGAGGCCGAGCGCCATATGGAGCGTAAGAGGGGAGCCCGAGGCGGATCGTACTCGATCGGTGGCGGGCTTCTGAGCGTTGAGGAGGAATCCCGCACGTCCTCTCCCGCGCCTGTCCAAGCGACCGCTCCCACACAACCCTCCCGGTGGATGAATGCGAGCATCGAGGGGCTCGAATTGGACCAGCCTCTCTTCAAGGGACAGTGGTATCCACTCTCATTCGATGTCGACATCGAGGCGCGCGCAAATTCGCTCATCAAGACAAGAATACTGGATGGCGCGCTCACCTCGCCGAACTCGGATCGCGTGTTCCTTACCGTGCAACTCGACACTGATGACTTTGAGCTTTCGCATTCCGTCAGCCGCATCAGCGTGCCATGCGTGGGCCGAGGGCAGAACAAGGCACGCTTCGAATTTTCGCCGAAGAGAAACGGCCGCGCCACCCTCAAAGCGACAATCCTACGAGACGGTAATTTCATCCAGCAGATCATCCTCACGTTCAACGTCGGGGCCAATTATCCGTCGGCACCCGATGTCACCACGCGCGGACGTTCGCTGGCGGACGCACAGCTGCTCGAGCCACGCGATGTTGGCCTCGAGATTTCCGCCGTGGGGAACGGCTACGAGTGCACTGTCTGGGGCCCGGTGTACTCGCACGCGCATCTCACGGTCTCACGCGAGTATCTTGAGCTTGCCATCAACAACGCCCGCCAGGCGTTGCTCGGCGTCATCAGACAAACCGTCGATAGGAATCCCATATTCCAGACTGGGATTGACATTCCCGACGACGTATCGCGCAAAGCGCTCAGACAACTGGCGGAGGCGGGCTCGAACCTCATGTACGTACTATTTGAAGGCGCCGACGCCGGCGAGGACTCGAAGGCCGTGGCCAACTTCCTGCGCAAGCTCTGTGGACCTGACACGCCTCGCCTAAAAATGCAGATCATCGCCGCGAAGCTGCCCGTGCCGTGGACCATGCTTTATCTCGGACGCGTTGGAAGAGCGGACATTATCGACTGGAAGAACTTCCTGGGCATGCGCCATATCGTCGAGCAGATACCACTACAGCGCTCGCTGAACGTGTGGGATCACGGCATCGCGAGCGACAAGCCTAGGCTCGCGGTCGGCGTGCATCTCAATCAGGACATCGACGCCGAGATTCCTGGCGGTTTCGTGCAAAGTCAGCGCGAATTCTGGGGGAGGATGCCATTCGACGTAAAAACGCGTCTCACGAGCGCGCATATACTTCAGGACTTCAGCAATGCTGCGCCTGCCGATCAAATCCTCTACTTCTACTGTCACGCAATATCGCGTGGGCTAACCGAGCCGGGCGGTCCGGATGCATCATATTTGTTGCTTAGCGATAAATCGATGCTCACGCTCAAAGACCTGCGCCAAAACCTGCCGGCAGACCTGAGCCTGACGGGAAATCCACTCGTATTCATCAACGCATGCGAGTCGGCGGAATTGTCCTCTACCTTTTATGATGGCTTCGTGCCGTACTTCATGAGCAAGGGCGCGCGCGGCGTGATCGGAACCGAATGCCTGACGCCCGCCTTCTTCGCGACGGAATATGCAAAGCGCTTCTTCATCCGCTTCCTAGGCGGACAGCGGCTCGGCGAGGCCTGCCTCGACCTGCGCCGGGAGTTCATGGAAGAACACGGCAATCCGCTCGGCCTGCTCTACGCCATCCATTGCGATGCCGATACACGTATCCTGCCCCCAACGGACATCGCACAGGTCGCGTGAGCGGCTCTTTAACGGATTGAAGGCAGTGCGCCGCTTTGCTGCGATCACTCGGGGACACGATGCTGAAGTTCATTTCAAGGTCAGCAATGGCGAGATAGTTTCGACTGTCTTTGGCGGGCGACCACCTCAAGCTCCTCTGCCGACTCAACGACATTGGTTTGCGCACGTAACCGGTAGTTGTCCGCCACCAGGAGGAATACAAAATGGGAGTAAAGGGGGCACGTCTGACATCCGCAAAACGACTTACTAAACGAGTGTTATCTATCCGGCGGATTCGGATGTCGGGGAGAAAAAGGTTCAGTCTTGACAGTTTTTTTCGTCATCCGCTTTTTCTTTTATTCGCGGGCTTTTTCCTCACTGCCATCGTCGGAGGAAGTGTCACTTATTGGCGGGATTCTCGAGATCGTGACGCAGAGCGGACGCGTATAGAACAACAGCACAGCAGGGAGGCGATCGACGAGATGCAGCGACGTTATTATGAATTCTACCAAAGAGCCGCAGTTCTTATCCGCGCAATAGATGCAAATGTGCCGCGAGATGAATTAAAAGAAATGAAAAGAAGTTATGATGAATCATTCGCGAATGGTCTAATATTTTCGATGTCCGGTGGTGCCAGGCTAGAGAGTATTATCCCAAATAATTCTAAATCTGAACTTTCTGCGCGTGATAGTTACATAAAGCTGAGCGATATCTCTCAGGCTATTGATTCATGTATCCATATTTTGTATACAACTGGAAAACGACCAAACGACAACGAGGGGCATCTCAGTAATGATCCGTATTTTGGCTGCCGAGATTCGTCCGACTCTACTTCGATGGGTTCTACCGATCCGTCAGCGATGCTATCTAAGGCGCTGTTTTGCGCGGGTATCGTGTTCGAGCCAATCATCAAAACCATCGGTCAGTCGTCGTTAAAAATCGAGGAAAGACAGTCTTTGTATGAGAAGTTGCTGCGAGGATTTCTAGATGACTTTGGAAAAATATGTCAATACATGGGCGAGAAACGTTAATGGTCCGATCCAAGCCCGCGGGTGAACACTGGTCTGACGAGCGAAGTGCTCACAGGTGGGGACCGTAACGGCCGGTGCCGGAATATAATGCTATACGGAGAATGACGCCCCGGTATTCGGCGATGGCCAGGCCTTGGCTTCTTCAATTCATTGGAAAACTACGCTCAATTCATAGCCGAGGTCGAATTTCGCCATTGTGTATCGTGTCGACTTAGCGCCTGGCGCTTGCGAGGTGGTCTCTCTCCCGCTTGCTGGCATCTTCTGGCGGCTGAAGTGCAAGCTATTTCGGTCACCGGCGCACGATTTGCGAAGGGCGCAAACTGATGGTCGCTGCCTTTGCCCGACCTGGCAGGAACCATGCCAGCAGGCCCAGCTTGCCGGTGACACATTTAGTTCGCAACCTGCAAACGCTTGCCCAGCAAGGGCTGGCGGCAAATGGACCGGAATCGCCCGGCGTGTTGACACATTTACGCGCGCTCGCAACCGACAGCCTCCGGCAGGCCGAGCGGGATGCGCTGGCCGGCCGGGCGGCCTTCCTCGAAGAGGAACTCAAGACCGCGCGCACCGCTGCCGATGCCTGTCGGCAGGCGTGCGGGCGGTAGGAGCCATGGCATACGCTGCCGCGTGGCGCGCCGGAGCACCGCCAGCGTGTCGCTTGCGGGCCGCGCATGGCAAAATTGCGCCGGTCACGTTACATTGGCGGAAAACCGAGGAGCCCTTTCATGATGAATGCCGAAGACGCGATGGGCCTGCAGGAGGATCTCGCACGTATCGGGCGCCAGCCCGCGCCACGGCAGGAGCCGTTGCCTGACCCGGACGAAAGCGGGAATGCGCTGGCCGTGGCGATCGTGGCGCTGCGGGCCCAGCAGCGGTCCGCGCAGGAGCGACACCGCAAGCAGCTGGACGATGTCATGTCGGAGCGCAATGAAGTCGTCGTTTCGGCGAAGGCAGCCCGCGATACCATTGACGTGCTCGCGCGCGAGCTAGCTCGCCGATCCGGGCTGTCCGGGGAAGAATGCCTGGGCTTCGCAAAGGAGACCCTTTCCCGCCGCTACGATGTCCTGCTGGATGAGGCAATCGAGAATCACCAGGTGCTGCGGGATATCCGGACGATTCCAGAGGAAATACAGAAGGTGCGCTGGTATAGCCCAGCCCGCTGAAGAACCGGGGCCCGTTTTTCGGTTTTTTTGCAGTCGACCAAGTCTGACGAGCGGCGCAGATAGATTCGCCATCGCGCAGGCAACCACACGAACGGTCGGCCGTCGTGTTCGCATTAAGTCAAATCCAACCCCGAAAGCCCATGATGCTGCGCAAACTCTTTGCCTGGTTTGTCGGAATCGCGATCTTCCTCGCACTTGCCCTCGCGCTGACATGGGCTGGGGACGCTCTGGGCGTGCCGAGCAGCATCGATCTTGATGGACCGACGACCATCACTCGCGGGAGCGATCGATACAGCTACGATGAGGAGACCGACTCTTCGCAGACTGTCTATGGCCTGGCGACCGGCACGCTATCCTTCATTGTTGCCCTGTGGGCGGGCCAGGCAGCCTACGCCCGCAGCTGGAGCGCTGGTTTCACGAAGAAAGGTTGGCTCACATTCTGGGCGTGGACCATGGCGCTGACCATCCTCACCGTCGTGTCCGTCCTCACGCAGCTTGCCTTTAAGAGTCTCCACGGCGGCGTCGCCGCGTATGCCCGTATGCTCATCGAGCTGGGCGCGACGGCTGGGGTAGGCTGGGCCTGCCACCAGTGGTGGAAAAGCCGGGCGAGTCAGCTATAGCGGGAGGGGGACCGGGCGATTTTGTCGCCCGAGTTGCAACGGAACTATTTTTCGGCTGCTGTGCAATAGAGATCTTCATTTTGACTCGCTAATGAGATGCCCCTTTCCCGACGCACCACCAACCGTCCAGGGCCAACCACTGGCCAGCACCTGTATTCCTGGAAGCAGCGCACAGAACCCTCAAAACCGACCGCGCCACAGGTTTCGGCCGAAACTTGGGAAAGGCGCGATACGTGGTCACGGCAGCGCTTCGAACAACTCGATGGCATCGTCAACGAGTCCGCCACCGATGGACTCAAATTCCTGGCCACCATCAACTTGGGTGGTTTGGCGGCCGTCCTCGCTTTTATGGGCAGCATGAAGCTAACGCACCTCTACCTGACGGGCGGAGGGATCGCGTTCATGAACGGCGTTTTTGGGGTCGGGACCTGCTACCTCTACCGATACACGTATATGGCGTGGTTACTCGATGGATGGAATCGGGACTACAAGGGAGTCATGTTGGGCCAGCGTGAATGGAGATGGGCCATTGTCCGCGACGAACAACGGTGCGCTCGATTCGATTGGGGGGCTGCAATCGCCGTGATGTCGCTACTGTTCTTTGTGACAGGAGCAACGCTTGCCTTCATGGGAGCATTCCAAATCGCACAGAAGGCGAATCCCGGCATCGTAAGCACGGCAAAGTAGAAGGGCGTTGCGCGTGTTCACCTCACCATTACGACGAGAAAGCAACAGATGATGAAGCGCATGCTTGCGACGCTGATTTGCAGCCTGGCAGCGACTTCGGCGAACGCTGTGCCCCCTTGGGTCGAGGCGTGTGAGGCACGAGCCAAAGCGGAAGTCGGCAATCTGAAGGGCTTCAAACTTATCGAATCCGGCGCCGTAGAGAGAGGGGAGGGCCGGTGCATGTAGCTGGCAAGGGTGTATGGCGCGACAAATCCGGTCCGAGGCGGGTTGGAGTTTATTGTCTTATGGATTATCAGCCAGCGACGCAGGAATGGGCAGCCACGGTCATTCAGACTGCAGATGGGTCGTCGTTGAAGTAGGCAGCCGCAGGCGGTCGCTTTGCGTAGCTGCTGCATCGGGACATCGCACGCGAATGGATGAGTTTCGGCTGCTTGCGTGAATAGCTTCCTAGCGGCCGTCGCGCACATAAATAGCTTCCTGTTTAACCGTTGCTCGGCATTACAGGCCAAAACGAAATGACTGGCGCAAGACGGCGAAAAAATTGGCACAGCTTACGCGGGGTGAGCGGCAATTCGCGGTTTTAACTCAAGCCATTTAGAACAAACTTAGCGCCTGGTTTGGTGCGCTATAGGGGGACATGTGGGTACGGAGATCTACCTCAGAGTCGGTGGAGTAAGTATTGATTGGGCTAAGAACAACGCGGGGAATGATCACGGCTACCTGTTTCAGGAGAGAGACCGAACGCGGCGGCATTCTGACCAGTTGAACTACGAGTACTGCGCTGAATATCCAGAAGAGGTCGATCTCGCTCTGTGTGAGGCGGCGCTAGTCCGTACATTGGCCCGGGTTCTCCCTCGTCTCGAACTGCTGGGCTGGAGTCTGGAAGCGGCGCGAGCTGAGTACGATGCCGTGGTGGCAGACCATATCGAAGTGGCTGAAGAGCTTGTGCGGGATCCATCGGCCGTGCTGACGTTCGACGAGTATTGCGCCCTCGTTGCCCGTTATCCGCTTGCCAGTCTTAGCGACACGCCCGTAGCTCTCGATGAGACACGGGACGCGATTGTAAAAACCCCGTTTCGTGCGGACGAGGCCGTAATGAACAGACTCCCCAACAGCGAGCACGACCCGTCATACTGGTCAGCGAAGAGCTATTTTGCCTCCAAGATCCACATGCTCAGCCCCTACTCGATGCTGCAAGTATTCGGGCAATGCGAGGCCAACAGGGACGCCGAGGTGGTCTGGCAATATGGCCCCTTAGTCGATGCGGGTTGGGCGTCGCTCTTAGAGTTCGCCGCCGGCGCGAGTCGCTCACAGACAATCCTGGTTGCGACTGAGGGAACTACGGACTCTCGCATATTGAAGCGCGCCTTCGCAACACTACGGCCAGACATAGCCGACTTCTTCCGGTTCGTTGACGTTGACGAACGACATCCTTTTTGGGGCACCGGTAACTTGGTGAAGTTTGCGGAAGGCCTTGTCCGAATAGATATGCAGAACAAGGTGCTATTCGTCCTGGACAATGATGCAGAAGGGATGGATGCCCTCAAGCGACTTAGGGAACTGAGCATGCCCGGCAACATGCGGGCCATGCTGCTACCTGATCACGAGCTATTCAACAGCTTCCCCGCGATCGGCCCGGAAGGGGTCAGGCCGTCCGACATCAATGGACGCGCTGCTGCGATCGAGTGCTATCTCGACCTGAGTTTGCCGAACTATGGACCTCCCGTCGTTCGTTGGAGCAACTATAAGAAGGACATTGATGCATGGCAGGGGGCGCTCGAACATAAGGAAAGCTACATGCGCCACTTCCTAGATCAAACTCCGGAAGCGCTTCACTGTGGCTCCTACGACGTAGCAAGGCTGGAGCTGGTGCTAGACGCGATCACCATTGAGGCGACGCAGCTACAACAGCTTTGATTCGGCGCGGGTGGATACCGTCGAGTGACGTATCTCGCTGAGAAGCGGAACCTCACGTCTGTCGCAGCGCGTAGCTGTCAGGAGTGCACTGACCATGAAGACGCTAACCACGTAGGTTGAGCAGTTGGACCGTACCGCAGAGGAAATGCACACTGGCGCGGATGTCGGAAGCAGGCTTGCGCTGGTTCTGGTCGACAACGTCGTCGACTTGATTCTCTGTGAGGGTGTCGATGTCCATCGTGCAATGGCTAGCGATCGTGTCGGGTATGCAGGGGTGTTGTCTAACGGATACAGAAAATTGAGGCCGCCCTATCGATAGCTCCATCCGCATTTTCGGAAGTCGGGACGGCGTGCACAGCGTCAAACGGAGGCCAGTATCGACTGACCGAAGCTGGCCCAAAGCCTGTCAGCGGTTGGCTCTAATCCAAGGACTGTTCCTGGCCGAATTCTGCCTGGCGGTCGGCCTGGCACAGGCCGGATCTAGACAGAACTGGCCGGTGGGCAGGCCTCTCCAACTTCGCCTGTGCGAGTGTGTCCCTGCCGACCCAGACGGAAGCGCAAACGGGTAGGGAAGCCAGTTGGCTGTTGAGACAAAACCGTATCGATAAGGTTGGTTATCGATATAGCAGCATGTTGTGGACCGAAACTGCCGCTGAAACACCTAAAGTCGTGGCATAGCTTCCAACTACAGTTGTCTGCTATCGGGGGAATCGGGCCGCGTAGCAGGGCCATTCGACAAGCGTCGGCGTGGCCACCGTGCCGCCTAAGCCCGCTCACCATGGGGCCGACTGCGTCCGGTCACCTGCCGGATCTCGGTTCAGCGAACGCATTAGGGCAACATGTTCGTCACGTCGGATCACCTGGAGTAAGACACAACTTCGGTGGGAAACTGGAAATAGAACACAATTTTCGGTGGGAAGAGCCTCATGGCCCTGGCAGAGCGGAAGGGCGGCAGATAAAGGGATCTGGGGAGGTTGGGTCGCTGCAGAGTGGATGAAAATAAGACACAACTTTAGTGGTGCGAGCGATCTCTGGAACACCTAAATTTGTGTCTTATCGGGGTAATGGTCCGCCTGAAAAGGGCTTTGGCGGGGTACCAAGCCTGCCGATCATGCCCTTTGATCGATCAGACGTGCGCGCGCGTGCCACCGGTCGTCGCTGCCGGCTCGAAGTGCCATGCGAACCCGATCAAGGTAGCGCCGCCCACGCCAACTGTCTGCAGCGATAGCGACGAGCTTCGACCATAGTTTGTCGTCATCGATAACCGTGCCGAATTCAAGCGGGGGTAGTTCATGATCGATGAAGCGAGTTACTACTGCAGAGCAAAGCCGTTCGCAGGGCGCTCGCTCACGCCAAGGTCCGGCCCATGGGAGTCGCCTCTCGGTCATCTTCCAGGCAAGATCCGATAGTCGACCGAGCGCAATGGCTTCGTGGAGACGCTGCGCCGAAAAGAAAAGTAGACGTCCAGGTGAGTTGGAACGCCACCCCATAGCCCGACAGAAGAGAAGGGACGCCAGTTCGTCCTCGCCGGCCAGATCTTCCGAAATTCTGCTGTAGTGCATCGCAGTGACCCAAGGATCCTGTCCGATGCTATTCGGTACCGCATCTGGATCGAGGATCTTTGCTAGCTTTATTAGCAGCGACCTATCCTGAAGCGTGCCGTCGGCCATGCAGGCCGCCAACTCGTCCGGCCTACTGGCGAGGGCGCAGAGCCAGGGCGAGAGCGATTCGGGTCCAGCATAGCCAGCAAGCGCTCGAACCATCGAATGAACACCAAACTGGTCTGCGGCTACTGAAGCGTAGTCGCCACGCCCAGCGGCGACCATCGCGGAAATGATAGTCACGGCGTGATCGTGGCTGACTTCGACGAATCGAAGTAGCTTCTCTACTTCGATAGACCGTAAATGCCACAACCCACGGTTCTCCAGAAGGTCGGGCCGCATTTCAAGTATGACTGGCATCGACTCCGGGACCGTATCGATTACTTCCAGCAGTTCATCCGCAGTTGCAATAGGCAACACGGCGTCAACCGCGAGCTGCAATGGATCACCGTCTTGCAGCGAGTTACCAAGCAAGTCGGGCCTCCACCGCAACAGAGCTCTGCCGACGAGGGCTGGATCGATACCCAGCAGATTGCGATCGGAACGAGCCTGATCGAGTGCGAACCGGGATAGACGTTCATCGCTCAGATTTGGGCGCGAAAGTACAAATTTCGCAGCTGACGCTAGCGCCATTTTTCCCTGTCCTGGCCCGAGGCGCTCGACTTCAGCGATGGCATCGGCAATGCTCTCTAGGCCTGCTTCTGGGCGAAGCGAAACGAACAATTTGGTGAGCGCTACCATTGCTGCGCGACCATTTGCAAGGTCAGCACCCACGTCGCGCAGGAAACGACGCAGTCCTGACTGCAACGGCTGCTCCAAATCACCTAGTATTGCATCTTGCCAGTCATTTTCCCCGATGCTCGCCGCGACGACGCCGTCAGGAATGCGCGTCCGACCAAAGCGCAAGCCGCCTATCAACTGTAGGTCAAACACGTCAGTGGAGGTCGATCGATCGTCCACGGCGAAAGAGCAAAAGCGGAAGGTGCGGCGCAACCGTGGCCACTGTTGCATCCAGACTGCCGCAATCAGTCCTTCGTCATCTTCTTCTCGTTCCGCAACTATGCGGCTTCTCGGCTTGCCGTAAAGCGCGCTGACCAACTGCCCGGCACGGACAAGGCTTGAGCCGGTGACAGGGGAAGGTGACCGCGAAATCGCGATCTCTATTGGAACCCCAAACGTCGAAGTTGTGCCGCCAGACGGGCGTACAAACTTTGAAAGGAGGTCGTCAGCAGTGGCAAGACTCGCGAGGTCGGCAAAGTCGATAAGCAGCGAATGAGTCCAGACGCACCCTGGTCGACTCATCTCAGGGGCGGCCCACGTCCGCGCAAGCACGTACATTCCGACATCTGGAAGCGGATACCCGGTCAGATAGCCTTCGCTCGGGATCCGAGTGCCGCTTCCGGAGGCATCGCTTAGCACGAGCATGGACCGTGCAACGGCCTGCGGAAGTTTCGACGAACCTTCGATCAGTCGATGCCCGTCGCTGTAGCCATGAAGGGTCTGATGAACTTTAATGCGGTAGCTCTTCAGTTCATCAACCATTGTAGGGGCTCGGTAAGATCGTTCGATTCCTTCTCGCCGAACACGAGCCGGATGCGGTTGGCGGCGATATCTACTTCGCGCAGGCGATCAGCGTCCTTTCCCTTTTTCGGCGTCTTCTTTGGGCCTGGCGCTGCTACCTGTACACCGTCCTCCGAGTTGTCGGCGTTTCCGTCGTATTCACCGCCCTGTGCACTGACACCGTAGACTCGGCTGCTCCACCCGTCGCGACTCGCTTCAAGGTATTGGGCGAGCAACGGCAGCTTCGCATCAAGGAAGGCATCTGGCGTTAGTCCCTCGCCTTGAGCCTTGTCCCACGCACTGATCATGATGACGATGCGGCGGTCGACACCACCAACCGGCGCACGGGAAATTTGCTGAAGTAGATCCACTAGCTGTACTTGGGTCGGCGCGAAGCTAGGTTCCCACTCCTTTGGCAAAGCATCCGCTTTTTGCGCCTTGGCAACACGTCGCTGAGCCGCGCGTTCCGTGATCCACGCAGGAGCCTTTACCTTGTTACCGTTCAGGAGGAGCATGATGTTTCCGACGGCAAGGCTTTCGCCCAACGAGCGGCCAAGCAAGCGTTCCTCCCACATGGCGAGAAACTCTTCTCCAGGCGCGTCGGGCATGGTGACATGGGCCACTTTGCCATCTTTGTCCTGAAGATTCATTTGCACCGCGCTGAGTCCGGTGAGGCGGGTACGCGCCTGCTCCTTAGCACTGCGCCAGACCTTTACGATCTTGCGTAGGTAACTATGATCGTTGTCCCCAATTGAGTGGAAGCGGAGTACCTTTGGCACCCGTCTTTCGTTCACGAGCTCCCACAGCGCGGCCAGAAACGTCGTCTTACCGGACTCTGGCAATCCGATAATGGAAATTGAGAACGCCTGCTTTTCGGGATCAGCCAAAGTCCGCCCCCTCCACCGTCAGTCCATCGAATACCCGGCCGCTGCCGAAGTGCAGGCGAATCCCTTGCGGTTCCGCATTCGGCTTCATCCAGAAGGCAAGGAGAGCAGATAAGCCCCGGCCGCGTTCTGCGGCCGCATCCTTAGGAGAAGCGCAGGTGACGAAAGACGCCATCTCCCCAAAACTGCTGTCGAAACTGTTCTTGATAGCGTCGACGATGGCGTGGAAATCCTGCATGACGCGGTCCTTTCGTGCTGATGCTTGGATGACGTCATCCTTGGTCAGCACAATCGCTAAGTTTGGCCTCCGCGCGAAAGCGCCGTTCTCTGCCATTCCTTGAAGGATCAACGGTATTGCTCCCATCGTGTCGGCCCGATCGACCGGGGAAACCAGCCGTCGTCCGTCAACGAGGACGGTGATCACGTCTGCACGCCGCAATTCGAACATCGCCGAGGCATTAGCCGCGAGATCGGCGACTTCCTCGTATTCCTCCCCGGAGCGGTCGGCGATGAGTAGGGAGCGCAATTCGCCATTATGGCGAACATCAACGTGGTAAAACCTGACCTCGCCGCGCTTGGTCCGTTCTGAATGCGCCTCTTCCCGATTGGAAACCACCCTGGCATCATGACAGATCAATTCGAGACCGTGCAAAGTGGACGACCCGGCAAACAGGGTCCCCGACACGGGGCCAGTTTGGAAAAGGTCATATAACCCGGCAATGATGCTGGTCTTGCCGGCATCGTAAGCGCCGATGACGCCTATCATTCTTGATGAGAGGGCGGCGAGGACACGGTTCGCGTCCTTCGTTTCAAGCGCCAACGCATTAGAAAGCCGAATGCCATCGAACGTATGATCTATGTCCTCTTCGTGCTCAGCTTCGTCTTCCTCTCGCTCTTCCGGTTCACGTCCGTAATAGGGACATTGGCCGAGGTGTTCGTATCCCTCAAGGCATTTTTTATCCCCAGCAGCCACCCGGCACTGACGGTTCGCACAGACTACTTCGGTATCGGCCATCGCAGATCAACTAAGCCAAAGGATTTCGCGGTAGAAGAGTTGCGCAAGCGTGGTCGGTGACAGAGTTGCGTCAGCGTCTATGCCCGTCGCCGCCGCCCAGCCAACTTGCCAGCCGCCATCGGCCCCCGTCTCTTCCCGCCGCGCCAACGCCGCATGGATCGGCGAACTCGCGGGTGAGGGCTTGCGGCCCTTTAGCACGGCTGCAGTCCATTCGTCCGACACGGCGTTGACCGCCTCAACAATCGTTACCTTGCCCGCCGTTTTGATCCCGGCCCGGCACAAAAGCGCAGGCACGACTGTTGGCCCCGGATGAATTTTTGTCAGTGATGCGAGATCTCTTGCGAAGACCATTGGTTTTTGCGCCTCAGGAATTTCATCAAACGCCTTGGTCGGCATCAATGACCGACCGCCAAAGACCCAAGACAGCATATCTAGTTCCTCATCAGCCATCCTGTTGGCACTGACGACCTTCGCAAGAGATTCGTTGAACTTCTCAGTTATTTCGACGAAAGCTTCATCGAGCTCTGTCTGAAACTGTTCGAACAAGGTCGTGAACGTCTGCGGCTGGTTCGGCTGTACGCCAGAATAATCCAACTCGAGCGTAAGTTCTGGTGCCTCAATCTTCACGTTATTCAAATCCGGCCGCTTGCGATGTGTGGCCGACAGCCGCGCCAGTGCGTTCTCGGCGGAGGCGACGAGATCAATGGGGAGGTCAGCCTTGCGCGCTCCTCCACAGGCGGTCGTTGTCACGGCCATTGCAGGGAAAGCGCGCGTCATTGAGAACTGCAGCAGGGCAGCGGCCGCCAGAACTTGATCCTGCCGGCCGCCGGGCTCGAATGAGGGATCGATATCCGAAAACGCCTTGTGGAATGCCTCGAGGGCCTGAACGAGGTCTGCCTGCTGGTGGCCGGTTGGAGGCGGCTTTGTCCCGAATGCGAGTCGGACGAGAACCTCGATTCTGGGAACTGAATAGGTGCCGACAAACGCCTCGACACCGGCCCAACGCTTGTCACGCTCGGCGCCATCGGCCGAGATTTCGGAGTACAGCTTAGGAAATTCTAGGTGCATTTGGTTCAGTTCCACTCATTTAGCCTATTCACGCTCGGCGACCATCTGGTCTAGCCGGTCGATAAGGTTGCGCTCGGCCGCCCGGATGAGGGCTATGCCGTAGCGCTGCGCTTCGGGCAGCTGGACCTCGTCCTGCGTAATCAGTCCAAGCTCGAGGGCAATCTCGCGTCGATCACTTCCGTCCAGATCCCAGAAGCGATCTACCAGATGTCTGGTTCTTCTGTCGCCCATAGATGCCTCCGCGTCAGTGACGACGGTTGCTGCCGCTTGCTCCAATACAACGGCATCCACCGATCCCGCTTCCACTACTGCCACTTTCGCTTCGACGTAACCACCAGGTTGCGCCTCCACAGGGAAAGGGATCGAATGGCGATGGACCTCGTCGCCACCGTCGTCGGTCCTGATTGGGTGAAAGGCCTCAGGGTTCGTCTGAAACTTGTAAAGATGACTTCTAACGTCGATGCGACGTCCCGCTCCGTCGCCGCAAACCTCGAGCTCAATGATGTTGTAGCCTGGTTCGAACTGCCGCTCCGAGCGTGATGGGTTCACAGCTCCGGCGCTCCAGCGAATATTTGTCTTTCCCTCAAAAATCCGCTGTCGGTGCTTGTGGCCGAAGACTTGGAACATTGCACGCGCATTGAGCATGTCTTCGACATCGTCACCGTCAATAAGCCAGTCCGGCGGATGATGGCAGATCGTCAGATTCACCACGTTTGGCGCCGGATCAAGCGTCGTCTGCAGGGGGCTGAGGTAGAGCGTCCCCTTCGGATCATCTTTACCGTTGCGCCCTGACAGAAGCGTTGAAGTTAGTCCATGGATTCTGATCTTCACACCGCGGCCCAGATCACGCTCTTGTTTCCAATAAAGTCGCCCCGGATAGACCTGGCAGTTCATCTTTCTTGAACCGCCCCGGGTACCGTGGAGGCTGGTTGGTTTAAGTTAATAGCGTTTCAGCGGCAGGCATTTGAAGCTGCTGATAGTAGTTTGCCTCAGCTTCGGCGGGCGGGATATAGCCAAGGGGTTCCATCAGCCGGTGGTGATTGAACCAG
>NZ_JBFTSP010000038.1:0-42994 GCF_056400065.1 Cupriavidus sp. 01L415
AGAGGGCTAAAAAAAAGACCGCCTCCCGGTACTGACAAACTGCTGGTGTTGCGTGGAGCGGAGCTGCTTGCCGGGGGGTGTTGCTGTTGCCGGGGCGATGCAGCGCTGTCCATGGCTCGAATATTATCTACTACTAGATAGATAAGCAAGGTCTTTTTGCGGTGCGCAATAGGAGGACTACGAGAATTCAACGCGTAGACGTTCCGCTGCCTGCAGTGAGCGGCGGCCTAACCTGTTGATCGATAAGCAAAAAATCGATAAACCTATCGATCGCGCTCGGTGATTAGAGTGTTTGCTCTAGATTTGGGAGCTCGCCGCATCGCGCTGCGCCACCAGCCCCCAAAGCAGCGTGCGGGTCTGGTCCTGCAGCACTTTCGCGATGCGTTCGGTCTCCGATTCCCCGAAACCTTCCCAATTCAGCGCCTTCACCACATGGCGTCGCATGACCTTGAACGCGGCGATCTGGCTGTCGAGCGCAATCGTACGGATCCGGGTGGTTTCGTCGGTGGCGGGCCGGCCCGTGAGCCTGCCGATGATGGCCGTCGTCAGCACAAACAGGCGCCGGTTGATGCCCGCGTCGATCCGCTCGAACGCGGCGGGCGGCCCGAGCCCCGCGCGCTCCCGGGCCATGAACTGGCGCCAGTGATCAGTATCGGGACATTCATATAGAAACGTCGCAAATCGGGCCTGCAGCTGGAGATAGCTGTCGACCAGCGCCGCGTCGGTGGCGTCCGGCCGTGCAATAACGGCTTCCGCCGCGCTCACCACCTCGTCCAACTGGCCCCAGGCGACTTCGACAAAGTGATCGATGCAGGCCAGGTACACCCCTTCCTTGTTGTCGAAGTAGTACTGCAGGGCCGGGGCGTTGACGCCGGCCTCGCGGGCAATATCGCGCGTCGATGCGCCGTCGAAGCCATGTTCCCCAAACAGGCGTAGCGCCGCGTCGATGATTCGCGCACGCGTTTCCTCGCCACGCTGGTAGCCGCCTTCCGCCGCAGGCTTGTGTCGCGCCATGTTGCTTTTTCCTCCTCTCTTCACCAGGCGGAAATATAACAGTTGACACATTTCTTCCGAGTGGAATAATTGCGCGGCCTTCTCCACTCGGAAGCTTTGCGCCCCATGTCCGCTCCCCACTCTGCAGCTTCGGCCGCGAATCCCGCCGCCGGTTTTCCGCCAAGTCACGCATCCGCCACGAAACCCTCCCGCCGCCGCCGCATCCTGATGGCGGCCGGCATCGTATTGCTCGTGGGCAGCCTGGCGGCCGCCACGCACTGGTGGCGGGTCGGGCGGTTTATCGAAAGCACCGACGACGCCTACATCCAGGCCGACAGCGTGACCGTGGCGCCCAAGGTCAGCGGCTACGTGGCGGAAGTCTTCGTGCGCGACAACCAGCAGGTCGCCGCCGGCCAGGCGTTGGTGCGCCTCGACAACCGCCAGTACCAGGCGGCGTACGACGAAGCCGAGGCCAATGTCGCGTCCCGCCAGGCCGATGTGGCGCGCGCCGAAGCCGATCTCGCCCAGCAGAAGGCCAGGATTGCGCAGGCCGGCGCGGAAGTGGACGGCGCGCGCGCCAATGCGCGCTATGCGGCGTCGCAGGTCGAGCGCTATGCGCCGCTCGTGAAGTCCGGCGCGGAGACCGAGGAGCGCACCGCCGAGTTGCGCAACGCGCAGACGCGCGCCACCACCACGCTGACCGCAAATGAGGCCGCGCTGCGCGTGGAGCAGAGCCAGACCGTGACGCTCCAGGCCAGGTTGCAGCAGGCCCGCGCCCAGCTGGAAGTGGCGGAAGCCAGCGCGCGCCAGTCAAAGCTCAATCTGGAAGACGCCGTCGTGCGCGCCACCACGGCGGGTCGCGTGGCGGACAAAGGCGTGCGCGTGGGCCAGTTTGCCCAGCCGGGCACGCGGCTGCTGACCGTGGTGCCCGTGCAGGATCTCTACCTGACGGCCAATTTCAAGGAAACGCAGGTGGGCCGCATGCGTGCGGGACAGCCGGTGACGCTGCATGTCGATGCACTGCCCGGAGAAGACCTGCACGGCGTGGTGGACAGCCTGTCGCCGGGCACCGGATCGCAATTCGCGCTGTTGCCCGCGCAGAATGCCACCGGCAATTTCACGAAGATCGTGCAACGCGTGCCCGTGCGCATCCATGTGGATGTCACGCCGGAAGCGCGCGCGGTGCTGATGCCGGGCCTGTCCGTGGTGGTCGACGTCGATACGCGCCACAAGGAGGGCGCCGCCGCGCAGGCCGCCACCGGAGCCAGCCATGGCTGACGCCGCGCCGGCCGCCAGCCCGGCGCCGGTCGCGCAGCAGCCCAACGCCACGGCAGCCGACTGGATCGCCGTGGCCGCCGGATCGCTCGGGGCGCTGCTGGCCACGCTGGACATCTCGATCACCAACTCGGCGCTGCCGCAGATCCAGGGGCAGATCGGCGCCGCAGGCACCGAGGGCACCTGGGTATCCACCGGCTACCTGATGGCGGAGATCGTCATCATTCCGCTGACCGCATGGCTCACGCGCGTGTTCGGGCTGCGGCGCTTCCTGATGTGGAATGCGCTGCTGTTCACGGCGTTTTCGATGATGTGCGGCATGTCCCATTCGCTGACGGAGATGGTGATCGGCCGCATCGGACAAGGTCTGGCCGGCGGCGCGATGATTCCCACCGCGCAGACCATCGTGCGGACGCGATTGCCGCGCCACCAGATGCCCATCGGCATGTCGATGTTCGGCCTGATCGTGCTGCTAGGACCCTTGCTCGGCCCCGTGGTAGGCGGCTGGCTGGCCGAGAATGCCAACTGGCGCTGGTGCTTCTTCCTGAATCTGCCGATCACCGCCGTGCTGGTGCCGCTGCTGTATTTCGGGCTCAAGCCCGAGCGCACGGACCTGAGCGCCTTTATCAAGGCGGACTGGCTTGGCATCGTTGGACTGGCCATCGGGTTGAGCTCCCTGACCGTGGTGTTGGAGGAGGGGCAGCGCGAACGCTGGTTCGAATCGTCGATGATCATCTACCTGTCGGCGCTCTCGGCGACGGGGCTGGCGATGATGTTCATCGGCCAGTTCACGGCCAGCACGCCAATCGTGCGGCTGCGCCTGCTGATGAACAAGAGCTACGCGAGCGTGATCCTGATCGTGTCGACGGTGGGCGCGGGCCTCTATGGCGTGTCCTACCTGCTGCCGCAGTTCCTGGCCACCATCGCCGGCTACAATGCCGAGCAGGCGGGCGGCATCATGTTGCTCTCCGGGCTGCCCGCCTTCCTGTTGATGCCGGTGTTGCCGCGCATCCTCGGCAAGTTCGACAGCCGATGGCTGGTGATCGCGGGCCTCGCCTGCTTCTTTGGCAGCTGCATGCTCGACATCGGCCTGACCACGGATAGCGTGGGCCATGACTTCACGGTGTCGCAGATCCTGCGCGGCTTTGGTCAGATCCTGGCGATGATGCCGCTGAACCAGGCATCGATGGCGGCCGTGGCCACCCACGAAGCCGGCGATGCCGCCGGGCTGTACAACATGGCGCGCAACCTCGGCGGCTCCATCGGCCTGGCGCTGCTGGGCACGCTGATCGACCGCCGCAATGCGTACCACGACGCGGTGATCCGGGAGTCGCTGACCGCCAACAGTGCGATCGGGCAGGAGCACATGGCGTCCTCGATCGCCAGCTTCATGGCCCAGGGCGGCGACTACGCGCATGCCACGCTGCAGGCCGCGGCGCAGCTCAGCGGCACGATCGCGCGACAGGCCGCCGTGATGACGTTCTCCGAGACCTTCTTCGCCCTGGGGATTGCATTGCTCTGCTGCATCCCGCTGGCCCTGCTGCTCAAGCCGCCCCGTCCGGGCGCGCCCGTTTCCACCGGTCACTGATCATGTTCGCTCTCCTTCGCGGCGCACGCCCGGCTACTTCGTTCGCCACACCGTCCACCACCTCGTCCACCCCATTGCCGACCACGGCGCTGGCCCTGCTGACGATCGCCGTGGCGATGATTGTCGCCGGCTGCACCGTCGGCCCCGACTATCGCCAGGCCCCGGAAGTGGCGGCCAACGCCCTCGGTGCGGGTACGTTTCCGCATGCGCCGTCCGTGGCCGATGCCGGCTCGCCGCGCGTGGCCGACTGGTGGCACGCGCTGGGCGACGCCCGGCTGGACGGCCTGATCGACACCGCGTTGAAGCAAAGCCCGGACATCCGTGCCGCTCGCGCGCGGCTGCGCCAGGCGCGCGCCGGGCTGCAAGGCAATACCGCCAACCTGCTGCCGAAGGTGGGCGCCAGCGCGGCGATGTTGCGCACGCGTTCGCCGGACCTGTCGGCGCTGTCGGGCGATGGATCGTCCGGCGGCGGCCGCGGACCGCTGTCGCTGTATATCGCCGGGTTTGATGCCAGTTGGGAGATCGACCTGTTCGGCGGCACGCGCCGCTCCATCGAAGCGGCATCCGCCGAAGCTGACGCCGCCGATGCCGGGCTTGCCGACGTGCACGTGCAGCTGGCCGCGGAAGTGGCCCAGGCATACGTCGGCCTGCGCGAGCAGCAGGCCAGCCTGGCGCACCTGCGGGCATCGGAGAAGCTGGAGGCCGACATGCTCGACCTCACGCAACAGCGCCGCGCACGCGGCGTGGCCTCCCAGCTGGAAGTGGAGCGCCTGCTGACGCAACTGGACAACACGCGCGCCCGGATCGCCCCGGTGGAGGCTGGCATCACTGAGTCGTTCGATCAGCTCGCGTTGCTGACGGGCCGCGCGCCGGGCACGCTCGATACCGAGCTGGCGGACGCGCAACCGCTGCCGACGCTGCCGGAGACCGTGGCCGTCGGCGATCCGGCCACGTTGCTGAAGGCACGCCCCGATATTCGTGCCGCCGAGCGCCGGCTGGCGTCGCGTACCGCGCAGATCGGCGTGCACAAGGCCGACTGGTTTCCGAAGCTGTCGCTGCTCGGCTCGCTGGGATTCAGTGCGCTGGACCCCGGTCACCTCGTGCGCAAGGAAAACGGGACGTGGCTCACGCTGCCGCGCCTGCAGTGGAACATCCTCGACTTCGGCCGCGTGGCGGCCAGCGTGGATGGTGCCGAAGGCGGGCGCGACGAGGCCGAGGCCAACTACGAAAGCACGGTGCTGAAGGCGCTGCGTGACGCCGACGTGGCGTTATCCCGCTACGGCCACCAGCGCGAGAACGTTGTGGTACTGCGGCGCGTCGAGGCCTCGGCCGAACGCGCGTCCACGTTGCAGCAGCAGCGCTATCGCGCCGGCACGGCCAGCATGCTCGAATGGCTCGATGTGGAACGCACGCGCGTCGTGGCGCAGCAGGACCGCATCTCGGGCGACGCGAATCTGCTGAAGGACTATGTCTCGCTGCAGAAGGCGCTGGGGCTCGGCTGGCGCACGGAGCTTCCAACACCGACATCGACCTCAGCACCGGCATCGGCGTCATAGAACGGCGCGTCCTCGCCACGCGTTTCCCCCACTGTGATTCGCGTTACGATCGTCGCTGGCAGGCGCAATGCCTGCGGCCCGATCGAGACACGATGACCACCTTGATGATCCGCGAGTTCCAGCCCGGCGATGCCCCCGTGCTATGGGCGATCTTCCACGCAGCGGTTCACGGCCTCTGCGCGCCGGACTATTCCGAAGCCCAGCGACTGGCCTGGGCACCGCCAGTACCCGAATCGGCCGATGCGGAAGCCTGGTCGACCAGGGTCGCCCGCAACCGGCCGTATGTCGCGGAGATCGCCGGCATTGGTCCTGTGGGCTATGCCGATCTCCAGGCTTCCGGCGAGATCGATCACTTCTTCGTGCATCCGGCCCATGCCCGGCACGGGGTAGGGCAGGCGCTGATGTGCCATATCGTCAACGCGGCACGCCAGCGCGGCATCGACGCCTTGTTCGCCAGCGTGAGCCTGACCGCCGAACCGTTCTTCTTCGCGTCGGGATTCAAGCTGGTGCAGCGGCAGGAAGTCGTCGTCCGTGGCGTGGCGATGCCCAACGCGCGGATGGCGCGGCAGGTCTGAACTGATCGGGCCGGGTCGATTCGAGTGACTTGCTCGCCGCCGGCATGGCGCTGTCCGTCCCGGCAAACCGGCGTGTGGATAGAATCGCCGTGGACTGCATCCGTATTCCCATCCTGCCGCATCGCAGCAAACTGTTACCGCAGCGCCGGTGAACGGACCCAACGAGGGCGAATCCCCCCATGCACTTCAATGCCAACGACAGCATCCTGATCAACGTGATCGCCAGCATGGTCGTGGTCCTGGCCGGGACCCTGCTGGTCAAGCTGATCAACCGCTTCTTCTCGGCGCGGTTGCAGGCCGACAACCGCGGTAGCTACCGGGCGTGGACGGTCGCGTCCCGCAACCTGGTCGCAGCCATCATGTTCCTGCTGCTACTGGGCATCTGGGTGTCCGAACTGAAGAGCGTGGCGATTTCGCTGGCGGCGTTTGCGGCGGCCCTGCTGCTGGTCGGCAAGGAACTGGTGATGTGCTTCCTGGGGGCGTTCATGCGGATGATCACGCGGCCCTTCCAGCTGGGCGACCTGGTGGAGATCGGCCCGTTCGGTGGCGAGGTGATCGACATGGACGTCATGTCCACCACGCTGGTGGAGGTGGCGCCCACGCGCCAGTACACGGGCTACACGGTGCAGGTGCCCAACGCCATGTTGCTGACCACGGCGGTGCGCAATCATTCGCAGGCCGGCAAGTACACGCTGGACATGGTGCGCATTCCGCTGGCGGTGGGCATGGACCCGGACCAGGTCGAGGTGCAACTGATGCAGGTGGCGCGGCAGGCGTGCGAGCCGTTCATGGAGGAAGCCGGCCGCACGCTGCGCCGCTATGGCGACATGCGGTTCGTCGACTTGTCGCAGTTCGAGCCGCGCGTGCTGTTCGAGCCGGTGGACGCGGAGCGGGTGGATGCCATCGTGCGGTTCCCTGTGCCGGTCAGCGCGCGACTACCGGTTGCGCAGCAGATCCTGCGCGGCTACTACCGGGAGCTGGCACAGGAGCTGGCCCGGGTGCAGGCGCCGGCCGCGGCGGTGAACGCCTCGCGGACGGAGAGCCCCGCCGGCGCGCCGCCCGTGTGAGCAACAACCCAGGGTCGCGACGGCATCTCTTTCGCGCGCGCGTAGGCGCCAGCCTGACAGCCCGCGAACACGCTTGCGGGTGTAATGTGCGGAGAGTCGTGGCGCAGACCCGACCCGCGTTGCCGGAAAACAGGGACTGAGAGGACCGGACGAGGAGAGGGACCATGGCGCGAACACTCGGCCGCTGGTTGCGTGAGGAACGCGGGTGGATGCTGGGTGCGGCGGATGGCGTCGCGTCATGCTGGCGGCGCGGCCGCTCACTGGCGACGCATTGTGCCGCGCTGCTCATCCTGTCGGTCTGCCTCGGCGTGCTGGGCGGCTGCGCCAGCCTGCCGGCCAACGCCGGGCGCACGCCCTCCTATGCCACCAGCGACGCCGGCAACACGTTGCTGGCCCGCGCGCTGACACCCCGTCTGGCGCAGAATCCCGGCCAGTCGATCTTCTACCCGCTCGGCTCGGGGCCCGATGCGCTGACGGCACGACTGGCGCTGGCCCGCGCCGCACAAAAGACGCTCGACCTGCAGTACTACATCATCGACGCCGACAACACCGGCAGCGCGCTGCTGGGCGAGCTGATCGACGCGGCCGACCGTGGCGTGCGCGTGCGCATCCTGGTGGACGACATTCACACCGGCAAGCAGGACAAGATCTGGGCGGCGGTGGACTCCCATCCCAATATCGAGGTCCGGATCTTCAACCCGTTTGCCAACCGCAGCGCGCGCTGGCTGGAACTGGCTTTCGATTTCGGCCGGCTGAACCGCCGCATGCACAACAAGCAGATGACGGTGGACAACCTGGTGACCATCGTGGGCGGTCGCAATATCGGCGACGCGTATTTCTCGGCCAAGCCGGACATGGATTTCAGCGATCTCGACGTCATGGTGGCGGGGCCGGTGGTGCCGGCGGCCAGCGCCGTGTTCGACGAATACTGGAACAGCGAGAGTGCCTACGCCGTGGCCACGCTGGTGCCGGAGGGCAAGGAGGCGCCAGAGGAATTACGGCGATTCCGCAAGGGCATCGAGGCGCGCGGAGACCGGGCGCTTGCCAGCCCCTATGTGCAGGAACTGCTGGACTCCGGGCTGGCCAAGGGGATCGAGGCCGGACGGCTGCCCGGCTACGTGGGCGGGGCGCGCATCATTGCCGACAAGGCGGACAAGGTGGACGACGATCCGGACGATCCCTCCAGCCACGCCATTCCCAAGTTGCGCGCGCTGATGGAAAAGGCGCAGAGCGAGCTCGTGCTGGTGTCGCCCTACTTCGTGCCGGACGACGAGAACGAAAAGTGGCTGCTCGGGATTGCTGGCCGCGGGGTCAAGATTCGCGTGCTGACCAATTCCTTCGCCGCCACCGACGTCGCCGCCGTCCACGCCGGGTATGCGCCACGGCGCGTGGGCCTGCTGCGGGCCGGCGTCGAGCTATACGAGCTCAAGCCCTCCGCCAATCCGGAACTGGCGCGCAGCCGGACCAGCAAGAGCCGGATGTTTGCGTCCAGCCGTGCAAGCCTGCACGCCAAGGCGTATGTCGTGGACCGGCGGCTGCTGTTTATTGGCTCGCTGAACCTCGACCCGCGCTCCATCAAGCTCAATACGGAAATGGGCGTGGTGCTGGACAGCCCGACGCTGGGCCAGCGCCTGGTCGACGGCATGGAGGATCGCATGCTGGACGTCGCCTACAAGGTGGCGTTGCGCAAGGACGATAACGGCGCCGAGACGCTGACCTGGACCACGCGCCAGGACGGCAAACTGGTGACCGTCGACAGCGAACCCGGCATGAGCGTGTGGCAGCACATGGGTATCGGCATCCTGCGCGTGCTGCCGGTGGAGAGCCAGCTGTAACTCAAAAGTCTCGCAAGCAGCGCGCAACCCGTTGCGGACGTTTCGCCTACCTTTAAGACATCACTTCCGTGAGGACGCCGCAGCCATGAAGACACGATTCCTTGCGTATGTGGGGTGGGTGGTCCTGGCCAGTTTTCCGTTGAGTGCCTGCAATGCGCCGCCGAAGAACCATCTGTTGCCCCCTGCACCGCCGCCGCCGCGCATGTCGGTGCCCGCAGGCGATCTCTATGAGCCTGCGCCCGCCCCTTCCCCTCCCGCAGCGGCGGGGGCACCAAAGGAGTCAGTGCCGCCCAGGTAACCGCCGGCAAGGGACGCTTGCCAGATGGGTGCCCGTCAGGTTTCCGTCTGGTTGCTGCCGGCGTGCGGCGAGTGCGCGGCCGGCGCGGATCAGGTCGGCTGCTGCATGGATCGCAGCAGATGCACCTGCAGGCGCGACAGTTCCAGCGCGATGCCACCGGGAAAGCCCTGGCGATTGCCGCGCTTGTCGATCAGCAGGTCCGCGAGGAATGCCGATAGCGCGGCCGGATTGCCGGCCAGCGCGGCAAGCTGGTTGCCGATGCGCGGATAGGCATGGAACAACTCCAGCGGCCGCACTTCCCGGGGCAGCTGGGCGAGCCATTTGAGTGCGGCGGGGATGAGCGCCCGGGTAGCCGGGTCGACCGGTTGCCGGGTGTCGCTCCAGTCCACCGCGCCGAGGGCGGGCAACTCCCCATCCAGGATCTTCTTGGCTTCCTCGACGGTGACGAGCTCGAACGATAGGGGGTCCATGGGTGTGACGGGGGTCGGATCTCGGGGCAGGTTTCGGGCGCCAGATGCGCCGACGCTCATCTTATCGGATGTCCTCGGGGAATCTTGATCCGTCAGATACTGGATTTCGCCAATCTCACACCGGAGGCCCGCTGACCGACACATTTTTCGTCGACAGTCGCGGTATCCAGGCATTCAGTCATGTCATGCGTGCGCGCCGCATTCGTCATGGCAGGCGATGCGGCCGGCTTCCACAATGCAGTCATCACTGGGAGCCCGCCATGTCAATGACGCTGCTGATGGAACAAGAGTGCGTGCCGGTATCGCTGCGCGTCGGCGCGGAGGTGATGTGTCGCCACGGCGATCTGTGGCTGACGATGGAAGGCCGCCGCCGGACGGCATCGCCCGATATCGTGCTGGAGGCGGGACAGCGCCATCGCGTCACGGAAGATGCGATCTACTTCCTGACCGCATTGGGAAAGTCGAACGTGACCCTGTGCCAGATCACGTGTGGCGACGTCGACAAGACGGCGCGCATGCGCCTGGGGTGGCGCTGGGGCGCGACTCAACACTCGTGATGCGCCGCCGCGGCGCCGATCGTCACTTTGGCGGCCTCAGACTGAATCCATGCCGCCACGTGCTGCACGTCAGGCCGCGGTTGCCCGGAGGCATGAATCAGCCAGAACGCGTTGGGGCTCGACACCGTCGCGCCCGTCGTGGGCACCACGGCGAGTTGCCCGCCGTCGATCAGCGGCTGGATCAGTTGCAGCCGGCCCAGCGCCACACCTTGTCCGGCCAGCGCCGCGTGAATCATCTGGTCGTACTGGTTGAAGCGCAGGATGCCGCGCTTGCTGGCCTGCCGGTAGCCCTGCGCGCTCAGCCAGCTACGCCAGTGCAGCCAGGGGCGCGGGTCATCGAATTCCAGCAACGGCAGTTGCGCCAGCGCTTCGGCGGACTGGACCCGATGCGCGCCCAGCGACGGATGCGCAACCGGCGCGATGGTCTCGTCAAACAGGTGGATTGCGTCCGGCGGTGCCGCGGCTTGCCGGCAATAGCGAATCGCCAGGTCGATGCCGTCGGCACGCAGGTCGCTGATCTGGTTGCTCGCCGACAGGCGGACGTCCAGTTGCGGATAGCTGCGTTGCAGCGTGCCGAGCCGTGGCAGCAGCCACAACCCCGCCACGCCGATGCTGGCGGTCACCGTGACCGGCTGCCGGCCATCGCGCTTGCGGACTTCCGCAGCCACGTCCTGCAGTTGCTGCAGGGCGCCATCGGCGCTGCGGAAAAGCCGTTCGCCCTCGGGGGTGAACGCCACGCCGCGATGCTGCCGGACGAACAGCCGCACCTGGAGCTGGTCCTCCAGCGCGCGGATCTGCCGGCTGACGGCCGACTGCGTGAGGCAGAGGTCATCGGCGGCCAGGGTGATGCTCATGCGCCGGCCCACGGCAACAAAGCCTTTGAGCAGGTCGAGCGAGAACAGCCGAACGAGCGGGACCGACATGACACATCCTCATGGGCAACGACGAGAACCCCATTACAGCACGGGATCGCCATCGCTTGCCATGCGTATCGCGCATGTCTGGACGACCGATAAGTCGGTTGAGCAACGCGCGCCGGTGGCATGAAATAGGGCCATCGCCCGGCCGGAAATCCCATTCACTCAGCGACCCCACTGCCATGACCCAACGTTTCCCCTCCCATGCCGCCGACGCATCGGTGGCCGCATCGTCCGCGCCCTGGTGGCGCGAGACCTGGTTCCTGCTGCTGGCCGGCGGGCTGGTCATGGGGCTCGCGCTCGGCGTGCGCCACGTGCAGGGGCTGTTCCTCCTGCCGATCATCACGGATCGCGGCTGGACCCGCGAGACCTTCGGATTTGCGATGGCCGTCCAGAACCTGACCTGGGGCCTGGCGCAACCCTTCACGGGCATGGTGGCCGACCGCTTCGGATCGGCCAGGGTGATGGTGACGGGCATCGCGCTCTACGCCATCGGCCTGTTCCTGATGGCGCAGGCGTCCACCCCGTCGGCCTTCGTCTGGTCGGCGGGGCTGTGCATCGGCATTGCACTGTCGGGCACGACATTCGGCGTGGTGTACGGCGCCCTGAGCCGCATGGTGTCACCGGCGCGGCGCAGCCAGACGCTCGGCCTGGCCGGCGCGATGGGTGGGATCGGACAGTTCCTGCTGGTGCCGGCGGCCCAGGCGCTGCTGTCCCACGGGGGCTGGCGCAGCGCGCTGACGATTCTGGCCGTCACGGCAGCCATCCTTGTGCCATTGGCGCTGCCATTCCAGGACCGCGCGCCAGCGCCCGGTGCCACAGCGGCCGCCGCTGGCACCGCAACAGAGTTGCCACTGTTGGACGCGGTGCGCGAGGCCTTCGGGCATTCCGGGTTCTGGCTGCTGAACCTCGGGTTCCTCGCCTGTGGATTCCAGCTTGCCTTCATCGCCAGCCACCTGCCCGCGTACCTGCTCGACAAGGGGATGCGGCCGGCCGATGGCATGGTCGCGCTGGCCATCATCGCACTGGCCAATGTGGCCGGTACCACCGTGTTCGGGCTGCTGGGCGGACGCCATACCAAGAAGTACCTGCTGGCTGGCATCTATCTGGCGCGCACCTCGGCGATGGCGCTGTTTGTGCTGCTGCCGGTGAGCCAGGCGAGTCTCTACGCGTTTGCCGCCGTGATGGGATTCCTGTGGCTGGGCACCGTGCCGCTGACCAGCGGCATCCTCTCGCAGGTCTTCGGCGTGCGCTACATCACCACGCTGTTCGGATTCGTGTTCTTCGGCCACCAGCTGGGATCGTTCTTCGGGGTCTGGCTGGGCGGCCTGGTGTTCGAGATGACGCGCTCCTATGACCTCGTCTGGATGGGCGCGATGGCGCTGGGCGTGGTGGCCGCCGCGTTGCACTGGCCGATCGACGACCGCGAGATCGTGCGCGCCGGCTGGCGGGAGGCGCGGACGTGACAGCGCATCGCCCGTCGGGCCGTCATCCTGCCTCGGCCATCGTTGCCGCGGTTGTCGCGGTCATGGTCATCGCCGCGGCGTGCGCCGTGGCTGGCGCGGCATGGCTCGATCCCGGCAGCGCGGCGGCGTGGACGGCGCTGCTGGCCTTCTGCAGATAGTCGACGGAATAATCCCCGGCCCTCGCGTGTTTACGTTGCAGGATCGGTGTGCGCCGGTCTGGCGTGCGTGGGCTATGCTTGGCATGGCACCCTGTGCGCTTCCCGCACGCTGCGTCGACACTGGAGGAAGGCCATGCAATACCGCTTACCTGTCTGGATGGGCATCGCCGCCGTGGTGCTTGCCGCCTGCGCATCGCTGCAGCCCGTGGAGACCGGGCAGAAGTTGATCGGCGGCCCGCAAAGTACCGTGCGCGATACGTTCGGCGCGCCCACGGAAACCTATCAGCTGGCCAACGGCACCCAACGCTGGATTTACTCGAAGCAGCCTTACGGCTTTGAGGTTTACGCGGCGGATTTCGATGCCAGCGGCAAGCTGGCGAGCTTCCGGCAGATGCTGACCGAAAAGGAGATCTATGAGGCCCGCCCCGGGGTGTGGACCAAGCGCGATATTGCCGAGCGCTTCGGCATGCCGCGCGAGCCGGTTCAGTACTACTCGCTGATGAAGCGTGAGGCGTGGTCGTATCGCATGTATGTGGCGGGCTACCAGCCGGCGCACTTCAGCGCCTACTTCGATGATGCCGGGGTGTTGGATCGCACCATGATCATCGTCGACGCGCGCGGTGGAGACCGCAGCCGCGCCAAGTGAAGACATCAACGGACATCCGTTCACGTTGACTGGCCGAGGGCGCCGGCCAGTTTGCGAATAGCCGGTTCGATGCGCGCCGCATCGATCATGCCAAAGCCGAAGCCCAACGCATTGGGGGCCGGGGTCTTGCCGATGGCGAATCCGCCCAGCGCATGGACGCGGATGCCAGCCCGGGCTGCGGCCTCGGCCACGGCTTCCGCGCGCAGCGATCCCTCCAGCGACGCACCAAGATGCAGGCCGGCATCGGGCGGGATGGCGGTGATCCGTCCCGCGCAATGGCGCCGCAGTGCCAGCAGCAACGCCTCGCGGCGTGCGCTGTAGATCGTGCGCATCTTGCGGATGTGTCGGGCCAGGTGGCCTTCGGCCATGAAGGCGGCCAGCGTGTCCTGCGCCAGCGGCGGGCTGTGCCAGTCCATGCATTGCCGCGCGCCGACGACGGCCGCATGCGCCCACGGCGGCACCACCACGTAGCCCAGTCGCAATTCCGGAAACAGGCTTTTCGAGAACGTGCCGACGTACCAGACCGACTGGTCCTGGTCCAGCGTCTGCAGCGCGTCGAGCGTACGGCCGCCGTGCCGGAATTCGCTGTCGTAGTCGTCTTCGATCACCACGGCCTGATGCTGGCGCGCGAAGTCCAGCAGCGCCTGCCGCCGAGGCATCGACATGGTGACGCCCAGGGGAAACTGGTGTGAGGGCGTCACGCAAATCACGCGCGCCGTGCGCGGGATGTCATCGACAACCAGGCCGTCCGCATCCACGCGCACCGGCGCCATTGTCGCGCCGGCGGCGAGAAAGGCGTTGCGCATTGGCGGATAGCCGGGGTCCTCCACGGCCACCACGGTCTTGCCGGGCCTGACCAGCACGCGGGCGATCAGATTGAAAGCCTGCTGGGCTCCGGCGGTGACAACGATATCGTCGGCGCCGCACGCCACCGCCCGGGCAAACGAGACATGACTGGCGATGGCTTCACGCAAGCCGGCGCGTCCCTCGGGCTCGGCATAGCTGGCCGGGGCTTTCGACAGCGCGCGCAGCGCCCGCCCGGAAAGCCGGCGCCAGATGTCGAAGGGAAATTCGTGTTTGTCAGGCAGGCCCAGCACGAAGTCGTGTTCGAACGACCGGGTCGGTGCCATGCGGATGACGGGCGGCAAATCGCGCATCAGCGCTTGCAGGCGGGCATCGTCGGACGGCTGTTGCAAGGCCGCCTTGCGGGAACGCTCCGGCGATACCACCGCAGCCACGAAGGTGCCGCCGCCGGGCTGCGTGGTGACGTAGCCCTCGCTCAGCAACAGGTCGTAGACGGCAATGACCGTATTGCGCGCGATGGTGTAGTGCCCGGCCAGTTCCCGGCTCGATGGCAGGCGCAGCCCCGGCGCCAGGCGCCCGTCAAGGATTGCCGCGCGCAACTGGCCGTGCAAGGCGCGCAGCAGCGTGCGCGATCCCCGTGGGGGCAGGGCAATCTCAAGCGCGAAAACTGGTTCCATGGAATCTCCGGAATCCGGTTCTTATACTGAGCCGGTCGGGATTCTAGCATTGGGTCATCGCAAGCCAACGTGAGTCAAACGCCATGTCCGCATCTGCCATTTCCCCACTGGATAACCACCCGCGCCAGCGCGTGACGGCTGCCGGCATCGACTTCAGCTACGTCTATACCGGCAGCGGTGAAGCCATCGTCTTCCTTCATGGCAATCCGACGTCCACCTACCTGTGGCGCAACATCATTCCCCATGTGAGCGATCTGGGCCGCTGCCTGGCGCCGGACCTGCCCGGCTTTGGCGATACCGCGCACGCCCCGGGAGGCGCCTGCCGGTTTGCCGACTTCGCGCACTATCTGGATGCATGGTTCGAGGCGGTCTTGCCGACGGGACAGGTCACGCTGGTCCTGCATGACTGGGGTTCCGCGCTCGGCTTTCACTGGGCGCGCCGGCATCCGTCGCGCGTACGCGCCATCGCCTATATGGAGGCGCTGGTGCAGCCGCGGCGCTGGAGCGATTTTCCGCCAGCCCGCGAGCAGATCTTCCGGGCGTTGCGTGGCGATGCCGGCGAACGCCTGATCCTCGACGACAACGCGTTTGTGGAGACCGTGTTGCCGCGCAGTGTATTGCGGCCGCTGTCGGCCGAGGAAATGGCGGTGTACCGCAAGCCGTTCGCCACGCGGGCATCGCGCCTGCCGACGCTGTCGCTGGCGCGCGACCTGCCGATCGATGGCGATCCGGAAGACGTGGCGGCGGTGGTCGAGGCGTATGGCAACTGGCTGGCCGCGAGCGAGCTGCCGAAGCTGCTGGTCAGCGCGGAGCCGGGCGCGCTGCTCACCGGGCGCGCGCTGGCGTTCAGCCGTACGTGGCCGAACCAGCGGGAGGTGACCGTCGGTGGCGTGCACTACCTGCAGGAAGATTCGCCGCACGAGATTGGCGAAGCGCTCCGCGCATTTATCCGGGGTTTGCCTGCAGCGGCTGAAGGTGTGCTGAACGTGCCTGAGAAGACGTGAACGACACTGATGATGATGCGGAACATGGACGGCCGATGCGATGTGCGACGTCGTCGCGCCCGGCCGCCCCGGTCGCCTCAGCCCCGGCGCACGGCCGTGACCTTGCCCCCCAGCACATCGAGCGTGCGGCGTTGCGGGTTGTAGTCCATCGTGCCGGGCATGCTCAGGCCCTCGCGGTTGCCGAATCGCCACGCGCAGCCCTTGAGCAGGGCGATGGCGTCGGCCTCGGTCTTGCCGATCAGCGTATCGTCGCCAAGCTTGTCGGCTTGGCAGCCCTCGGGCGTGCCGCGACTGCCTTGCGGTCCCGGGTTGGCGACCGGCGCGGCGGGCGGCTGGGCCGCACAGCCGGCCACAACGGTGGAGAACACGAGCGCGCTTGCGGTGACGTGGCCAGACATGCGGCGCGACACGGAACGGAGCACGGCTAGGTGACGGGTCGATTGGCGTCGGAGCAGGGTCATGCGGGTCCTCATGAGGGGATACGGTGGAAACAGCTTAGTCGAAAATCGCGGCGCGTCACCGGGTTTGGCAACGCCGGCCGGTCGCCTACACTGGCTGCAGCGTGCTGTGGACAGCGGGAGGCAACCCATGACGGCATCACTCGTATTCCAGCGGCTGTTTGCGGATGGCGATGGTGAATCCCATCTCGCTGCGCTCACCGTCGACACGACGACGCGCGACTTCGCGCCACCTGCCAGGCCCTTTGACGTCTCGGCGTTCTCGACGGCCACGCGTCAGGGGTTTCTGCATTTGCCGGCGGACTGGTCCGGCGACCTGCATCCGTCGCCCATCCGCATGTGGATCTTCCTGTTGACCGGCGAGATGGAATTCACGGCGTCCGATGGCAACCGATGCTTCCTGCGGCCGGGCAGCGCGCTGTTGCTGGAGGACACTCATGGCAAAGGCCATGTCAGCCGCGTGATCGGGCAACAGGCGGTGTCGATGGCGGTGGTCGAAGTGGCGGAATGAGCGACGCGTCCGTGTCCATGCCGTCCTTGCCGACGGAGCGGATCACGGATGTCAGAGTTTTTGCGCCGCCGCCAGCGTGAAAATCTTGGCCCATCGCCTGGCTGTTCCGGCATCCTTGACGGGAATGGTCCAATCGGCCTGGGCGTGATGGTCCAGTGTCAGGGCCACCGTCCATCCACTCTCCTGCCGGACGGCCCGCGCTTGCGCGATGTCGGCAAAGATCATGACGATCCGTTGCCCGTCCATTTCCAGCACGCCATTCTTGCGCTCGGCATCGACGCGCAGGCTGCCCCAGTCGCCCGACAGTGAAAGGATGCGTTCGCGCTGGATCCGCTTGCCGTGGACCGCCTGGTAGCGTCGCAAGGCCATCATGCCAAGCGCGGTCAGCGCGGCCAGCAATGCAATGACGGCTGCCGCGCCGGCCACCACGCCGAACGCGGCGGCCACCTTCTGGTACATCTTGACGACGCCGTAGACAAAGGCGGCGATCAACGCCAGTCCGGCAAGGATGAGTGGCACGTTGGTGTCCGATGCGTCTGGTGAGTGAGTGGGGGATGGCGGCGCTCGGGCGCGTCGCCAGGCCGGACCGTCGCGCCCTATAATGGGTCGCCCCGCATCGCCTGATACGGGCCTTGCTCTGGTTCGGCCGACCTTTTCATGCCATCGTATCCTTTCGTCCTTTGCCTGACCATCGCCGTGGTGTGCAGTGCGGGCATGGCCGTCGCCACCTGGCCGCGCCGCGATGACCCCACCGTCAAGGCCTTCCTGGTCCTGGCCGGCGGCGTGATCATCTGGAGCGGCGGCCGGCTGCTGGAGATCAGTTCGACGGACCTGGCCGGGCGCATCTTCTGGGCCAAGCTCCAGTACGTGGGCATCGTGGGCGTGCCGATCGGCTGGCTGGTGGCGATGGTGCACCTGAGCCGGCCCCGCTTCGTGGTGCCGTGGTCGATGTTGTCGGTTCCCGTCCTGGCGGCGGTGCTGACCGTCGTACTGGTCTTCACCAACGAACGCCACCACTGGATCTGGACATCAATCGAGCTGATGCCGCCGGGCGTGGCGCCCGGAGCGGTCTTTCGCCACGGCGCCGGCTATATGCTGGTGGCCGCCTGGTCCTACCTGCTGCTCGGGCTGAGCCTGTACTTCCTGTTGACCGCCGAGGTGCCCAACGCCGCATTGTCCCGGCGTGGGCGCAATATCCTGGCGTGGGGGCTGGCCTTGCCGCTGCTGACCCACATCGCCTACCTGCAACGCTGGACCGGCATGCTGGGCGGCGATCTGACGCCGGCCACGTTTTCCCTGATGACCGTCCTCGTCTGGTTCTGCGCGCTGCGCACCCATCTGGACGATATTGGCCATTACGCGCGGCTGCGCGTGTTCGATGCCATCGGGGAGGGCTGCGTGATCCTTGGCCGGGACGGCCAGATCGTCGAGTTCAATCCGGCGGCGGCTCGCCTGTTGCCCGAACTGCGTCGCGGCCATCCGCCACCGGCGCCGTGGGCGGAGGCGTTGTGGGCCCCGCTGACCTGCGACGAGCCCGATGCCGCGCCGACGCCCCGCATTCCTGCCGGAGCGCACTACGAGCTCACCGTGGAGTCGGTCTGCCGGCTGGATGGCAAGGTGATCGGCACCCTCGTGTTCATGCGCGACATCAGCCGCTACCAGTCGCGCGAACTGGCGCTGACCGCGCAGCTGGGCCAGACCGAGGAGCGCCTGTCACGCGTGCAGGCCGATCTCGACATCGACGCGCTGACGGGCATTCCCAACCGGCGCTACTTCCAGCGGGAGTCGCTGGCGGCCGTCACACGCGCGTTTGAACAAAACGAGGAACTGGGCCTGCTGATCCTCGACGTCGACCTGTTCAAGCAATACAACGACCTGTATGGCCACCCGCGCGGCGACGAGTGCCTTCGCGAGGTGGCGCTGGCCCTGACGCAGGTGCTGACCGGTGCGCAGTTCTGTGCGCGGCTGGGCGGGGAGGAATTCGCGGCGTTGCTGCCGGCATCGACCCAGGACGAAACCCGCAACGTCGCCCGGCGCATGGTTGCTGCGGTGCGGGACCTTGGCATTGCCCACAATGGCACGCCGGTGCAGCCGTTCGTGACGATCAGCGTGGGCGCGGTGTGCGCGGTGCCCGAGGCGCCGGGGCTGGAGCCGCTGTTGCACCGTGCGGACAGCGCCATGTACCGCGCCAAGCGAGCGGGACGGAATCGCTTTGTGCTGGATGGAAATATTTACATGGGTCTCCAAAACAACTGAATTCCCGAGCGGTCGGATCGGGGCGATGATCTCGCGGGGATGCGTTTCGCACAGGTCCCTTTTCCTGATAATCCCGGCCGGGGCGATGTCTTCGCGAGCGCCGCACCCCATGGCCGCTTTCCGCAAGAGAGTTCGAGGAGACGATGATGATTCCACTGCAACTGATCCGGGCCAGCCTGATGCTGGCGGCATGTCTGGTGTTTGGCACGGCAGCCGCGCAACAGGCGCCGGCCGAACCGCGGCCGGCCAATGCGAAAGAGGCCAAGGCGATGTTCGCGGAAAAATTCAAGGCCGCCGATGTCGACCATGACGGCAAGCTGACGCGTGCAGAGGCGGAGGCGGGCATGCCCGAGGTCGCCAAGCAGTTCGACCAGATCGATACGAAAAAGACGGGCGCGGTCACGCAGCGGCAGATCGGGGCCTACTTCGTGGCCAAGGCCAAGCAGCGCAAGACCGCGCAGGATCCGGGCAGCCTGAACTGATGCGGGATGGCTGTTCCGGCTTGATGCGGGAGGGGCTTGCAATCTGCAAAATGTTCTGTAAAATGCGCCGCTCACCTTGCCCAGGTGGCGGAATTGGTAGACGCACTAGGTTCAGGTCCTAGCGGTGGCAACACTGTGGAGGTTCGAGTCCTCTCCTGGGCACCAGCATTAAAAGAAAGGCCTGCATTCGCAGGCCTTTCTTCATTTTTGCGGCCCTCCGCGTCGTTGGTGTCAGGCCTTGACGGTCTCCAATCTCGCGCCCGCGATCGACGACGCGTGCGGTTCCGCCGCCTGCCGTATCACCTCTCCCACCATATCCGCCGTGACTGCCGACAAGGTCCATCCGAGATGGCCGTGGCCAGTGTTGTAGAACACGTTGGCCCGATGACCCCGCCCCACGCGCGGCATCATGTTCGGCATCATCGGCCGCAGTCCCGCCCAGGGCACCACGCTGCGCGTGCTCACGCCCGGGAAGCATGCATGCACCCAGTCAATCAGCGGACGGATGCGATCGGACCGGATGTCCCGGTCGATGCCATTGAATTCGGCCGTGCCCGCGACGCGAAACCGGTCCGCGCCAAGCCGGCTGGTCACGAGCTTGGTCTCGTCATCAAGCAGGCTGACCGTCGGCGCCGATGCCTGGCTTTCCGCATCGTTCAGGTTGACCGTGATCGAGTAGCCCTTGACGGGGTAGATGTTCACGCGGTCGCCAAGCTGCCGGGCCATCTCGCGGCTGGCCACGCCTGCGCAGACCACCACGCCGTCGAACACGCGCGATGCGGTCTGGGCGCCGTCGGCGGCCACCACGGTGACATGCCGGCCATCCGAGGTCACCGACTTCACATCCTGGTTGTACAGCGTGGTCACGCCCAGCCGGCGGACCGCGGCTGCCAGCCCTGAAGTGAACTTGTGGATATCGCCCGTGGCATCGCTTTCGGTGTAGTAGCCGCCGTAGTACTGCCCGGCCAGCGTGGGTTCGATCGCGCGGATTTCGTCGGGCGTCACGGCGCGGCGATCCAGCCCGCCTGCAGCCAGCAGCTTCGACACCTGCCCGGCGTGGTCGAAGCCCGCCTTGTTCCGGTAGATGTGGAGGATGCCCTTTTTCTTGAGATCGAAGTCGATGCCTTCCGCCTCGGCCCACGCGAACAGGTGCTGGCGCGCGGCGATGGCGAGCCGCGCCGTCTCGATCGTGTTGGTGCGGTAATGCGGCATGGATGCGATGAACTCCGCGAACCAGCTCAGCTTGTGCCACGTGGGGCGCGGATTGACGAGCAATGGCGCGTCGCTGCGCAGCATCCACTTGATGCCCTTGGCCAGCGTGGACCAGTGCGTCCAGACTTCGGCGTTGGACGCCGATAGCTGGCCGCCGTTGGCGAACGACGTTTCCATGGCGGCATAGCGGTGCCGTTCGAACAGCGTGACGGAGAATCCGCGCTTGGCCAGGGCGTAAGCCGTGGTAACGCCGGTGATGCCACCGCCGATAACAGCGATTGTCTTCATGATGTCAGGTCTTTCAGGACGTCGTGAGTGGGAGTCCGTGGCGCACCATGCGCGACGAACGCCCCCTCTGTCCTTGACCTGAGAGATTCACGACGACGCGCCATGGGCGCGCATCGCTTGCTCCTTCGGTACCGCCGGCTGACGTGATGCCGGGGTTCTTCAGAGTTCGATGGCGGATACCGGTCCTTTTGCCTGAGAGTTTCCGGGGCGGTTGCTCCTTCGGCGCTGCACCTGCCGGGCGGCAGGAACAGGCTCTCCCGATATCGCGGGTACAGCGGGTACAGCGGCACCAACTATGCCACATGACGGACCGGGATGGCGATTGGGGCCATCCCGATGCGTGCGCGGCGTCCTGCGTCGTCCAGCGCACGTGGATCGGCAACCGGGGGGTAGGATACCCGGGGCAGGACCCCCCGCAAGGAACAGTCAGCGCAAGTGACTACCGCAGCAGCTGCAGCAGCGCGTGGGCCCCTGCCTCCGACGATGCCGGGTTCTGCCCCGTCACCAGTTGCCCATCGGTCAATACATAGCTGGCCCAGTCTTCCCCGCGCGAGAAGATGCCGCCCTTGGCTTTCAGAACGTCCTCCACCAGGTACGGCACGACGTTGGTCAGCTGCACCGCCTCTTCCTCGCTGTTGGTGAATCCCGTCACCCGCTTGCCCTTGACCAGCGGCTGGCCGTCGGTACCCTTCACGTCCCGCAGCACCCCCGGGGCATGGCAGACGGCGGCCACGGGCTTGCCGAGCCGGACGAACGCCTCGATCAGGGCGACGGAGCGCTTGTCTTCGGTCAGGTCCCACAGCGGGCCGTGACCACCAGGATAGAAGACGGCGTCGAAATCATCTGCCTTCACCTGATCCAGCGTCAGGGTGTTGGCCAGCACTTGCTTGGCGGCGGCATCGCCATGGAAGCGGCGCGTGTGATCGGTCTGCATCGTGGGGTCATCGCTCTTCGGGTCGAGCGGTGGCTGGCCGCCCTTGGGCGACGCCAGCGTCAATTCCACGCCAGCCTCCTTGAACACGTAATAAGGTGCCGCAAGTTCCTCCAGCCAGAAGCCCGTCTTCTTGCCAGTATTGCCRAGCTGGTCGTGAGAGGTCAGSACCATCAGGATCTTCATCATCCATCTCCAGTTGCAGGTCAGAGCCCACCGGGCATGTCCCGGCGATGGCAACATCCTAGTCAGAGGACTATGATTCGCAAACTTCGAAGATTCGATTTCTGCTATCCAAAATATGAATATTGGAAGCAAGGACCTGAACCTGCTCTACGTATTCCATGTGCTGTATCAGGAATGCAATGCGTCACGCGCCGCGTCCCGCATGGCCCTGAGTCAGCCGGCGTTGAGCCACAAGCTCAACCGGCTGCGGGAGGAACTGGGCGATCCATTGTTCGTGCGTGCACCGCGCGGGTTGTCGCCCACGCCGCGTGCGCATGAACTGGCGCCGCAGGTACAACGGCTGGTGGGGGATCTGGATGCCTTCTATGACGCGTGCGATGGCCGTGACTATCTGGCGCGGTCCGAACACATCCACATCTACACCACGGACTACATGGAGCAGGTGCTATTGCCAAAGCTGTTGCCCCGGCTGCGTCGCCATGCCCCGGGCGTGGTGCTGGTCACGCACAACACACGTGGTGTGCTGCCGCGCGACGAGCTGGAAAAAGGCACGTGCGACCTGGCGATCGCCGGTTTCTACGAGAACCTGCCGGACACGTTCCATCAGCAGCGGCTGCGCAGCGAGGACTTCCTGGTGCTGGCCTCCCGCGCCAACGAGCGTCTGGCGCAGGGGCTGGATCTCGATGCCTTCCTGGCGTGCGAGCATTTGCTGACCACGCTGACCGGCGACCTCAACGGCATCGTCGACCGTGCGCTGGCGGCGCGCGGCCTGGCGCGGAATGTCGTGGCGGGGCTGTCCAGCTTTGTCGCGCCGACGCGCGTCATCCGTGGCACGGACCTGCTGCTGACCTGCCTGCGTTCCGTGGCAGAGGAGGCCGTCAGTCGCGACCCGGAGCTGGTGATGCTGCCGGTGCCATTCGCGTTGCCGCAGGTCGAGGTCATGCAGATCTGGCATGCGCGCACCGATGCGGACCGGTTGCGGCAGTGGCTGCGCCAGCAGATACAGGATGTGGTCAGCGCGCAGGCTATTCAGGGCGCGGCGACGGATTGAGCGGAAGGGGGACTACGGTCGTGGTTCGCGGCGCTTCCTGCCGGTCACCATGGCGCCGATCAGGTTTTCCTGGCCGACCACGCTGAACAGGATGGCCGCCAGCACGTGCGCGACAATCAGCGCGAGCAGCGTATTCGACAGCCAGCGGTGGATGTCGATCGGCCAGTCCTCGCCCCAGAACGGGTCCAGGCGCGACATCCATCCGGTGACGGCAAGCGCCAGGATCAGCGCCCACATCGCCAGCATCATCACGGCGCCCAGCGGCGTGTGGCTGACAAAGCGCGGCGCGCGGCGCCTGGCCAGCGCCCTGGCGTATGCCAGAACACCGGCCGGGCGTGGCAGCCAGGCACTGAACCGCGCATGCTCGCTGCCAATGAAGCCCCACAGGATGCGGAACAGGACGAGGCCGGCGGCGACGTAGCCGAGCAGCCGATGGACCTCGTCGCCGGAATCGTCGATCAAGTCATAGCACACGATGGCCGCCACGCTCCAATGCGTGATGCGCACCACCGCGTCCCAGACGCGGATCGATCCGGTCTCGCGTACCGCTTCCGCGGGAATCGACATGGTCTTGCTTGTTGCTTACTTGCCGATCTCGGACTTCACGATGTCCAGTGTCTTGGTGTCGAAGTAGATCTCCGCCTTCTTGCCATCCTTCGTGGTGCCATAGATCTCGTAGCAGTTGCCGTCCACCTTGAACTTCTTGATGGTGTAGCCCTGCGCTTCGATCTTGGCCTTGGCGTCGGCCTCCGACATCCATTCGGCCTTGGGATGCGCGACGCACTTTGCGCTGGCCAGCGCGCCTGTGGAGAACGCACCAGCGAGTACGAGAACGGCAATCTTCAGCATCTTCTTCTCCGACAAAAAGCCCGGTTCCGGGCGACAGCGGAATGCTAGCCTTAAATGAGATCGATTCTCAACTATGATTTTCCCCAACGTTGACCCGAGTCACGACTTTCCGCATTGCCCACACGCGAAACGTGGACTTCATCATTGTCCGTGCTGTGGGACAATCGCGGCGCGCTCACCGGGCGCTGGCTGACTGAAGGTATTGCATGAAATCGATCGACTGGAAGGACTGGGAAATCTTCTGCCGCGTGGTGGAAGGGGGCGGCTTCACACAAGGCGCCGAACTGGCCGAGGTCCCGAAGTCGTCCGCCAGCGCGGCGGTGGCCCGTCTGGAAGGGCAGCTCGGCGTGCGCCTCTTCGAGCGCACCACGCGTCGGGTGCGCGTCACGCAGCGCGGCCAGCAACTCTATGACCGCGTCGCTCCGCTGTTCGGCGAACTGCGCGAGATCAGCGCGGAGGCCGCATCGGTCAGCGAGGAGGTCGGCGGCACGCTCCGCATCGCCACGCCCTATGAAGTTGGCTCCCAACACCTGTCGCCGTCGCTGTCACGCCTGCTCAAGCTCCACCCTTCGCTGCGCGTGCAGCTGGACGTCAGTTGGGACCAGCCTGACCTGATCCGCCACGGTTACGACCTGGCATTCGTGATGACCGATACGAGCCTGCACGACAGCTCGTTTGCCAGCAAGCGCGTGGTGCTGATCGAGCGGGCCTTCTACGCGGCCCCGGCGCTGATTCGCGAGCGCGGCCTGCCGCGCGTGCCGCAGGACCTGCAGGGCTGGCCGACGCTGGGCAATATCGACGATGTCCAATGGGAATTCCTGCGGGATGGCGTGCAGACGTTTGCGATGGACGTGGCGCCACGCATCTGCACCCACAATGCCGAAGTCCGGCTCAAGGCCGCCATCGACGGACTGGGCGCGGCTCGCCTGTCGCCGCGCTTCGTGCATGACCAGCTGGTGCAGGGCCAACTCGTACGCGTGCTGCCGGGCTATACGTCGTCCCCGCTGAAGGTCTACGTGCTGATGCCCGCGCGCAAGCTGATGCCCGCCAGCGTGCGCGCCTTGCTGACCGTGCTGGAGGAAACGCTGGGCGTGCCGGAGACACGCCGTCCGGCGCCGCGCCCGCGCGCGACGCCTGCATCGCTCACATCGCCTGCGGATTCCGATGGCGATGAAGGCTCGCCGACAGTCATCAGCCTCGACTAAGCGCTCGCTTCAAGAAGATCCTGGCGCGGCGTGCGGCTCAGAACGGCTGGTCGCCGGTCTTCAGGTCGAAGCCCAGCGTATCGGCGATTTCCATCATCTCTTCATCGTCTTCGCTGCGCGTGATCCAGCCCGCGTAGGCGTCGTCACCGGCGTCCCAGTTCCACAGCGTATAGCCCGCCACGCGCAGCTGGTTGGTCGCGATCTCCATTAGCTCGGGCACGCTCGTGCCCTCCAGGAAATCCTCGTCCTCCGTGTCGTCGGTGCCCCAGTCGATCTCCAGGTCGATCCGCTCGCACAGCTGGTTCAGGCAGCCGATGAAGGACTCCGCATCCTTCCAGTCGACATGGAAGCCTGACTCCCAGTCGATCACGTCCTTGATCTGCCAGAGTAGTTCCGCCGCGCTGGCCTCGTCCTCCTCCGCGTCTTCCAACGCTTCCTCGAACAAGGAAAGCTGGCGGCTCGTCTGTGCCGCGTCACCAAGATTGATCAGCGCGAACAGCCGGCTTACCGCGTCCTGCGCGTCGTCCTCCAGTTCAATGGCCATCTGCTCCTCCTTTGCGGCTCATGCCGCCACCTTCTCGATTTCGCGTTGTCCCCGTGGCGTCACGCGCAGTGCGCGCGATGTCGCGGTGGGTTCGATCCAGCCACGTGCCAGCAGATTCTCCAGCAACGCGGCGCCGAGCGCGCCGCCCAGATGCGGCTTGCGCTCGCTCCAGTCCGGGCACGTGCACGCAAATTGCCTGCGCTTGCGGCGCGCGGCGCCCAGGTCGATCCCCAACTGGGCCATGGCCTGCGCACCGTCTCCGGTCAGGTCCACGGCGGTGCCTTCCACCACCAGCCAGCCCGCCTGCGACATTCGTTCGAAAAGACCCACCGCAAGTTCCCCGGCCAGGTGGTCATAGCAGGTGCGTGCCTGTTTCAGGGCGGGCGGCGCAGTGCGCGACACCGGCACGGCGCGCACGCGGGGCGGCTGGCTGGCCAGCGATGCGGAAGCAAGTGCCTCGATGGCGACGCCGATTTCCGGCGCAGACAGCCGATAGTAGCGATTGCGCCCGCGAGTTTCCACGGCCAGCAGACCGCCTTCGGACAAGCGCGCGAGGTGGCCGCTGGTCGAGGATGCCGACAAGCCAGCGATCAACGCCAACTCACCCGCGGGCCGCGCGCTGCCGTCCATGAGAGCCCACAGCATCGCTGCACGCCCGGGGTCGGCCAGCAGTCCGGCCAGCTGGCTGATGCCAGGTGCGTATTCCATAGTTCATTGTCTGATGAAGGAACGGATGCAGTATAGGTCGGGTTGGGGGAATGTTGACCTTGCACATTAAAGATCTTGCAAAACATTAAAGTGCTTGCGAAATGTATTCACGCAGATGGCTTGCTGGTGCTTTCGGGGACTCGCCCGCAAGGCCGCGTTGCACGAATCTGCTCCCATATCTCGCATCCTTTTCCGAGTTGCCACTTCGCCAGGCGGGGAAGGAGGTCCCTTAGGCGATGGAGTCTCAGGGCTTCAGTTGGCCGACCTATAGCCATGTGCCGAAGACGAGCCAAGGCAGATATTCGTCCTGTGGGGCCGCCTTGCGTTCTCCGTCCTGCCCCGGCGAAGAGCCCCACATCAAGTGTAGTTCCAACCTAGCCTTCCTCGGTCGGGGTCGCCGGGCTTTGCTCCGGTCGCAGAGCCGACTGCAGAGTTGAGCCTAGCTTCGTGCTGGACTACATCGTCAAGACTCCGGTCAAAGAGATCCGAGCATTTGACCTCGACGCATTTCATGTCCACAACGCATTTCGCTCGCCGGGCCGACTTGTCGAGAGCGAGCTGGACAAGTCCAAAGCCGAGGTGTATGCGGATCGCTACGACAATTTTCGACATGGGCTGGCATTCCAGTCCAAGATGCTGGACAGCACTTCGGGGAGTGATTTCGACGGCGTAACGTTTGCATTCGTCTGTGTGGACAAGGGCTCCGCGCGAGCCGAGATCTTTAAGACTCTCATGGAGAAAGGCATTCCTTTCATCGATGTCGGCATGGGGCCATCGCTATCAAAGCAAGGCGCCATCAAAGGGATGCTGCGCACCACATACTTTCCGCCGGGCAAGGCGGCTGATGTCGTGGCCCTGGGGCACGCCGAGACGCAGGATGCGCCCGAAGACGTGTATCGAACCAACATCCAACTCGTCGAGCTCAACGCCCTGAACGCTGCCATCGCCGTCATTCGGTTCAAGCAGTTGCGCGGGTTCTATGTGGATGATGTCCAAGGCAATAATCTGCTCTTTGACATCCGCGACCTTAAAATTGCATCCGATGGCGAAGATTGAGCGGTTGCGCCTGGGGCGTGTTCATTACATGCCGAAGGTCCTCGACCCCGGCGTGCTGTACGCTTCGGAGGAATTTGGGGCGGCGGCACACCTGTGCGCATGCGGGTGTGGGGCGAAAATCCGCACGCCGCTAGGGGCCCACTGAATGGAGGCTTGAAGACACCCACGACGGCCCAAGTCTGAGTCCGTCTGTGGGCAATTGGCAGCAGTCCTGCCGGTCTCACTATTGGATCTGGCGAGGAGAGGTCGAATGGCATGGCGACTGGACGGAAGCCCAGGTTCAAGCGGGCCGACGCCGCGAGCATCACCGCCGAGAGAAGTACTTCGCCGCACGTGAAAAGGAACGCCGCGCACAACGGTCTCTTGGTAAGCGCATCTGGCGCTTCATCAAGAACTTGGTGGCTGGACGCTAGATCCATCCGCTGGGATGCTCGGCGTTGAACGGTAGGCCGATTTCGGCTGCCGCCACTCATTTCGCTAGGCGGCAACAAGACCTCAAGGGATGAGGTTCAAAAACAGCGCTGCCAGCAACTAACGGGCTGGTGGCGACCGTCGTACTAGGCCGAGCAGTCTGCTGCCTGAGATCGTGCCGACCCGCTCCAACTCTGCTGCGACCCGTCGCACGTCAGCTTCCCGCTCAGAGACGACGCGCCATGCGTCGTCTTGGGCTTTACTATAGGTTGCCATCCAGATTGGATCGGATTCTTGGGGTGTTAGGCGTTTCGAGATCAATGCCATGACACCGAAGAACGATGAAAAGTCATCCGCTGCTCTGCGGGTGGAAAAAATAGGCCGCCCGAGTTCCAGACTCTCTCCAGCTATTCCGCCGAGCAACGTTGCGAGCTTGGGAAAGTAAGCATCCAATATCTTCTTGAGAGCGGCAGTCGTCGTTATCGGCTGCTGATACATTGCTTGTATGGCAGCTTGGCAAGCCTGCGATTGCTCTGCGTCGCAAAAGCCCTCATACCCGTCGCAGACAACGCTATGCACGACAAGGCCCAGTTCGAGCGCTACGATCGCATGACCTGCCTCGTGTAGGTAGGCATTTCGTTGAATTTCTTCCGCACTTAGCGGTATTTTTCGTTGTGAAACACCGGGGCCAGGTTGAGGCGAAGATTTAGATAAAGCCTGCTTGACGCGCAGCCAAGCTCTGCGAACTGGGGTGAACATGCTAGGCACGATGAAAGTTTCTAGGTGTGGATACCAAAGTCGTATTGTCTCATCGAGCCAGGCACGCGCGCGCCCTGGTCCGCCCTACTTAGGCTAGTTGGCTGGCATGAATTTCGCAGGGCAGGAACACCGCCTTCACATCCATAAGATGTGCTACGTGCTGGGATGCAAACTCACGTAGCTTCGATTCAAGGTCAATCAGCTCAACCCATCTGTTCGGAGGTTCCGCGGGGCGCGAGGGGACTGCGGTCCAGATGGGCGGTAGCTGGTGACCGTTTCTCCAGCGATCCGCTGCCTAGGCTGGCCTCACCTTCAAGCAGGAGGTCAAATGTTTCAGCGAGACGGAGTATGGACGCTCTCTATTCACGGCGTGCTGGTATTCGTACGTGAATTGCCGAGAAACAACATCACGGTCTAACATTCAATCTGCGAGCCGGTCCGAGAACTGGTCGAGCCGATCTGTAGGGGAAGAGGTTACTGGAGGCGCGAATACAAGAATTGGCTCGTGTTCGAGAACTTCAAGGGCGTGATCCTGCAAGAGCTAACCCAACTAGCAGGACGTTGATACTGAATAGGGCAACCGGGATTGCGGACGCCGCATTCCGGTCGTTCACGCCCCCGAAGGACTGCGTACCCCTCCGGCGGTATTTTCAGTCGTACTGGGCGGCTTGACAATCGCACCACAAGCGCTCGGTTCGCTCGCACGGAATGCCGATCGCACATCAGAACAATCAGGGGACGGTCGCATGGTGCAAGCGGATTGGGCAGGATTTTTCGGACGGATTCGGAGCAGTGCGGCCTTCTGCGGGGCAATGCTGGTAGCCGGGGTGGCTTACGGACATGGCGGCAGCCTCGATGCCGACGGCTGTCACACGAACCGCAAGACCGGGGAGTACCACTGCCATCGAGGCGGCGGACGAGTGTCGGCGCCCTCGTCAAGCCAAGGCCTCGTCGCGACGTCGCCTAGCACAGCTGTGAATTCGTTCGCGGCGCAGCCTCGCGCGGGCGGGGGGCGGACGTGCTACACGGGGCCTCGCGGCGGCACTTACACAATTACTGCAAGCGGCCGGAAAAACTACGGAGGTTGCTGAGGCTGTCCCCCAATCGCGTACGTAGGCGGTTGCAGATTCAACCGTTCGACAACGTGGGCTCCGCCGCGTAATCAGCCGATACAACGTGGGTACCGTTCCCCATTGCACACGCGCAAGAATCTCCGCTATGCTGCGCGAATTCCGGCAATAGTGCCAGTAGTTCTGCAACAGGAGCCACATGGTAACGAAGAAGACGGCTGCCACGAAGACTGCGGCAAAGAAAGCGGCTGCGCCGGCAAAGAAGGCTGCGCCCGTAGCGAAGAAGGCCGTAGCAACGCCGGCAAAGAAGGCAGCAGCGGCGCCCGTAGCAAAGCCGCTGAAGGACACGTTCAACAAGTCGAGCCTCCTGGCCCACCTGGTTGCCCAGACTGAGCTGGACAAGAAAACGGTGCAAACCGTCCTGTCTCACCTCGAGAACACCATCGTGGGCTCGATTCACAAGAAGGGCGCTGGCGAATTCACCCTGCCGGGTCTGTTCAAGGTGTCGGCCATCCAGGTTCCCGCCACGAAGAAGCGCTTCGGCAAGAATCCGTTCACTGGCCAGGATCAGTGGTTTGCCGCCAAGCCGGCATCCGTGAAGGTCAAGGTTCGTCCGCTGAAGAAGCTGAAGGACGCGGCGCTGTAAGGTGCACGGCTTCCGGTGATAAAAATGGGGCTACGGCCCCCTTCGCATTTGGCATTCTCTGGCTTGGATGCTCTTGATTCCCGTCGCTAGCTAAGGACTGTCAAGTCCTGACATAGGTTGACAGGTTTTGACGGCGCCTAAGGGCGCCTAGCCCGCCAAGGCAACCGACGCCCGATGAACTTCATCGGGCGTTTTGTATTTCAGGGCCTGATGGGGTCTTTCCCGGTTATAGATCCGCACGGACTCCCTGACCATACGACTGGCTTGCTGCAGGTCGGCGGGGCGATTGAGCAGGAATTCGCCCTTGAGGATGCCGTTGATACGCTCGGCCATGGCGTTCTGGTAACAGTCGTAGCCGTCGGTCATGGAGCAGGTCAGCCCATGCCGTCGATGGATGGCCTGGTAGTAGGTAGAGCAGTATTGGGCGACGATTATCGAGCGTACGAAATTGGTCTCGGACGGAAGGCGGACGCGACGCCAATAAGAGACAATAGCGCACATTCAATGATCGCCGGCCCGATAGGTCCAGCACGTGCTTATGCCCAACGCAGACGTCGAAGTGAATTTCACTGTTGATCCCGTTCGCGTCGAGTTCTCGGATCCGGGAATTGAACGGGAGTTTCAACATCACCACCTGCGGCATACCCGTGCGTCGTTGCATATTACCCTGGTGTTTTGTTCGCTGTTCTACATAGCCTTTGCTTTGACCGATCTCGCCGCGCTCGGATATGGTGCGTCCGTGTTCACGCTACTGGCGGGGAGATTTTCTGTCGCGCTAACCGCTTGCGGGGGTCTGTACCTTATCCGACGGAGAACCGAATCAGTGCTCGCACACTGGTTAGTGGCAAGTGCGGCGGAGATCGTTGGAATGACAGTCTTCATGCTTATCGTTTGGTTTCGTCCAGATGAGTTGCCGTGGCACGCAATGTCGCTGTGCATCATGTTGATCGTCATCTATGTCTTTATCCCCAATCGCCTCATCATTGCGAACGGCATCGCTCTCGCTGCGACCGCTGCGTTCATCGCTATGGCAGTGATGAGAGGTGACCTACGGTTTTCCGACGAAGTCACGATGTCGATGCTACTGCTGCTAGCCAACAGCTTCGGTATCACTGCGGCGCGCCGCTATCATCGGTTGTGGCGTGATGAGTATCGGGCGCTCTATTCGCTAAGGGTGCTTTCCATTCGTGATCACCTCACCGCCTGTTTCAATAGGCGCTACTTGCATGTGACACTCCTGCCAGAAGCGCTACGAGAGGCTCGAGACGAGCGTTGCTGGCTTACGCTGATGGTCTGCGATATCGATCATTTCAAGCGTGTCAATGACGACCACGGTCATCAAAGCGGCGATGCGGTATTGGTGCACGTGGCTACGCAGCTCCAGAAACGCGTTCATGAGCGACGGGACAGTGTCGTGCGCTACGGGGGGGAAGAATTCCTGGTCATCATGCCACGGACGGACCTCGTCACTGCAGCGCGCCTGGCCGAGGATATGCGTGCCGCGGTAGCCGAGAGCGAAGTGCCCGGACCTAATGGCAAAAGGATATGCGCGACGGTCAGTATTGGCGTCCTTGCAGTTGACTTCTCGGCCGGCGACGCCAAGGTAACGGAAGGCGCATTGTTTGCTGCTGCTGATACGCTTCTTTACGAAGCCAAACGAGCCGGAAGGAACGGCATCCGAACCCGACTATGGGCTGATGTGGTATCGACCCACACTAATGCCCTGCGGGAAGCTGAAAGGCCCACAGCGTGACTCGTGCGTACGGCCCCAAGCAAGGCCCGGACCCTGAGCGGCTGCCCGAACACGCGGAATATGAACGGCAGGTTTGAGCTGGGCAACGGCTAACGCCAGCCCACCGTTCGTCGGACTCGACTACCGCGTTCCGTATGCTGCGCTGGTCCACATTCCGGAAGCGGACGCGGCGCGCAACGGATGGTGAGGGCAATAGGCGCGATCCAACTATCACTACCATAGTTAATCCGCGCAACGCACCCCTCTCTTCGAGGGCTTAGCGTGGATACACGGTCGCCGATAATCGTGATGACGCGCGAAAAGCGCACGCGGCAGTGGCACAAGTTCAAATAAGATGCATCGCCCAATGCAAAGGGTCAAGGTATTAGCGCACCATGCGTGACTGCCCGTTCCGCTCAAGAGGTGGGCCGGCGTTTGCGCGCATCGGGGCAGTTAGCGAGAGACACGCTCAGGCATATGCAGGCGCGCACTTCCTATACCAACGCAGGCAATTTCACGATTCCGTTCCCGTTTCCGAAGCCGTACGACGCAGGCCTCTGTTATTACGTACTCGCGCCTGCCACTTCCGCGTCATTCGGCTTCGCCCGGCAGCCTAACCTGCGTATCGAGCGTCTGGAGTCGGCCCTTGCCGCGCTGCCGGAGACCGACGTGGAGTTCTTTCGCGGACTTGCCAAGGCGTTCCTGCGCTACGGCAAACTTGCCGCGATTTTTCGCATCTTCATCGAGTATCGCGATGGCGTGCCGCAGGTTGAAGCATCATCGATCCGATATTTCGATGTGGACGATCCTGCCGGCGGCGCCCACGAGACCATGCTCAGCCTCGACTGGGCCGGCTTCAACCGACGCCTGGTTGGCCCGGCGTGACATGTGGTACTAATAATGCATCGCCTTGAATCACTTGTCGCGACCAGTTGAATCCTGGGAATAAACAAGGCGACCTATTCCAGCCTGACCAGTCCGGCAGATTCGGGCACTTTCCCACGGTACACGGCTCCGGACGCCTTCCATTGGAAGATCAATTTGTGAATGCCTTAGGCGAAAATTTTCGCTCGGAGCTCGGTATTTTTTGCAGTTGTTGCTGAAGGCGAATAGCCATTGGAAAGCGCAGGGCATCAGAACAGCTTCGGTATGTCCGGCTGTGGAATCCGGCGGCGGAACTGGCTCAGGCGGCTGCCAGGCGGAACACCGACACCGCATGATATAGCGCGCCGGCCTGATCTTCGAGCGAGGCTGCGGCGGCGCTGGCCTCCTCCACTAGAGCAGCGTTCTGCTGGGTCATCTGGTCCATCGCAGACACGGCACGGTTGACCTCCTCGATGCCGGTGCGCTGCTCGGCCGTGGCTGTGGCAATGCCATCCATAATTGCGGTCACACGGCCCACGGCGCTGACAATCTCGGCCATGGTCTGGCCAGCCTGCTCGACCAGCAAGGAACCGCTGTCTACCTCGTTCACCGATTCCACGATCAGCGTCTTGATTTCCTTGGCCGCGCCCGCACTGCGCTGCGCGAGGTTACGCACCTCGCCGGCCACTACGGCGAAGCCGCGGCCCTGCTCGCCGGCGCGGGCCGCTTCCACAGCCGCGTTGAGCGCAAGGATGTTGGTCTGGAAGGCAATGCCGTCGATCACCCCGATGATATCGTTGATCTTGCGGGAGCTGGCGGTGATGCCGCGCATCTTGTCCACCACCTCGCTTGCCACGCTGCCGCCCCGTTCGGCGATCTGCGCTGCGTCGGCCACGTATCGGTTTGCCTCGGCCGCATTGTCAGCACTCTGACGCACGGCGGCGGTGATCTGTTCTAAGCTGGCGGCGGTCTGTTGCAGCGACGCGGCCTGCTGCTCGGTACGGCTTGACAGGTCGGTATTGCCCGCCGCGATCTGCTGGGCTGCCGCGTTGATGGCGTCGGCTGACTGCTGGATGCCAGCCACGGTGCCGGCGAGCTGGTCGCGCATATGTCCGATCGCGTACATCAAACTGGTGCGGTCTTCGGGCCGCGTCTGCGCGCGCACGGTGAGGTCGCCGCCTGCCATGCGCAGTGCCAGCGCGGCCGCCACCGGGGGCTCACCGCCGACTGATTGCTGAATGCTGCGGATCACCAGCGTGGCCACGACCGAGATCGCAATGCCGAGCAGTACTAGCAGACCGATAGACTGATACAGCGAACTGCGGAACTGGGCCTCTATGTCATCCATGTAGGTGCCGGCTACAAGGTCCCAGTTCCACGGCTTGAACCGCGCCACATAGCCGATCTTGGGACTGGGCTGGTCGCTGCCCGGCTTGGGCCACCAGTATTCCATGTGCCCCATGCCCTCGGGCGAGGCGCCGCGGGCGGCGATCTCCACGTACAAGGGATAGCCCTTGGCATCCTTGAAATCGCGCATGTTCTTGCCGTTGAGCTTGGTATTGGTCGGGTGCATGGCCACCACCGAGTCCGCCCCCACGATGGTGATATAGCCATCCTTGCCATAGCGCTGAGCGGCGATGCGGGCCGTGGCCTGCGCCTTGGCGTCTTCCTCGCTCATCTTGCCTTGGCGCGCCTGTTCGGCGTAGTCGCGGACTAGTGACAGTGACATGTCGACCACGTTAGCCAGCTCGCCGCGACGGTCGGCCAACTGCAATTGCCTGGTCTGGAAAGCATGCGTCACAGTCAGCAGCAAAAGGCCGAGCCAGGCCAGCACGAGAGGTATCCAAAGTTTCTTACGCAGAGTCAGGTGATTCATGGGGGCGTTCTACTAAAACAAGTACCGGAAATAGGCGGTGCACGGGTTTTCCGGAATATCGGAGATGCTTCCTAATTGCTTTAGTATTTTTCGTCGCGTTGCAAAATTATCTGCCGGTCACAGTATGGCCGCCCGCTGCCACGGGGTCATCACGAGCGACAGCATGGGAATACCGACGATGGCGAAGCCCCCGCCAAAGGCGCCCTTCATGAAGCAGATCAGGAAGACACCCGCGAACGTAGCGAGGATGGTGGTGGCGTTCAATTCCATGTTTCCAACCTCCTTTCGCCCCAATGGCGGCTAGAGCGACCTTGCAGAAGAGTGACGCCATCCATGGTCCTTGCGGCGGCTTGTGTGAGATACGCATGAATTGCAGACCCGGCCAGGTTTCCAACTTCGCTCAGCGCCCCGGGCGGGACGCTGAGTGCTCAGGCCGGCCAGGAGTTCAGGGGTCTCCTGGGCGCCATGGCGTCCGCTGAAAAGTTGGACGCATCGTAGTCCGCCAAGTAGTGCACTCAAAACATTGACATGGATGCAACTTCCAATCCCCGAGCGCCTAGACGGTTGCTGCTGGCAACAGGCGGAAGCCTGCGTGAAGTGTTAGATCTCAGACCCGTTCCAGGATCGTGGCGATACCCAACCCCCACCGATGCACTGCGTTACGAGCGCAAGGCGACGGTCCTTTCGTTTCAGCAATGCCGCTGCTTTGGCGGTGATCCGTGCCCGGTTGCACCCAGAGATGCTCAATGGAGATGCCGCCGCCATCGAGGTTCGTGCGGGCGGGATCGAGTTCCAGGTCACGCAATGCAGGAGATAGCCTGGGATGCGAGGGCTTCATTGATTTCCACGATACCCACTTTGCTGACATCGCGTGACGCCTGTGCAAGCGACTTTTGCGTGGCAGGAATAGGACCTACGCCCATGATGTCCGGATCGACACCAGCCGCAGAGGCAGGGCATGGCATCCGGCTATGCCCCCCCGAAGGAAGGAGTACATCTCGCGCCGATTTGGGTCGACAAGTAGATGTCGATGTTTGGGGAAAAGTGCGTCGGTACTCTTTCGAGGTGCGGCACCAGCTAAACTTGATGCGTGCCGGGGAAAGCCACGCACTCGTTGTATGACTACACTCCTGGGAGTCCCCAGGCGTTGCCTGACCTCGTATTGAGCTGATCCTTTGGCATGAAACACATCTTATCCCCTCTGCCTGCCCCTACTGTTGAAGCGTATCTAAGGCGCCTAACCCTCCTCGCTGGCTTCCTGTTCGTTCTCTGCGGGATACTGTGGATTAAGGACATCAGAGTAGATATTGGGCTTGCCAACTACGTGCCATTGCACCTTGCGATGGAAACCGCAGCCATTGTTGCGGCTACGCTAGTTTTCGGAATTGCCTGGAATGCCCACGCGGAGTCCCGTCCGGGTAGCGTCATATTTCTTGGCGTAGTGCTGCTAGGTTCGGCGCTATTAGACTTCGCGCATATGCTGGGGTCCGGCGGCATGCCGGATTTCGTGACCCCTGAAAGCCCACAAAAAGCCATCACATTTTGGTTCGCCGCCCGATTTCTGATAGCAATCGGATTGCTCATCGTTGCTTTCCGCCCTTGGCAGCCGGTTCTGAGTCGGCGCGGGCGCTATCTCGCTCTCGCGCTGGTTCTGGCTTACGTTGCGGCGATCTACACCGGTGAGTTGTTCTTCCCGGAGGCTGTGCCGCATTTCTTCATCCGGGGAAGCGGCATGACCCCGCTGAAGATCTGGATCGAATATTCGCTAGTTCTGATGTACAGCATTGCTGCTGTTGCCCTCTATCGCAAGGCTCGCCTGGAGGCCGGTTTCAATCGGGCTGACTTGTTCGCCGCCGCTTCCATCACGTGCCTGTCAGAATTATGCGCCACGCTTTACGGATCAGTCGGCGATACATTCAATATTGCCAGCCATGTGTTCAAGATCCTTTCCTTCTTGCTGATATTTCGTGCCGTATTCATCGATAGCGTGCGTCAGCCGTTCCGCGACCTCAATGCGGCGCTGCTGAAGGAAAGGCAGTATGCGGCGGAACAGCATTCACTGGTGCGGACTCTGGACATGCTGGAGGAGGGCGTGGTGGAGCTTAGTCCGGGTGGAATCATTATCCATGCCAACACGGGGTGGCGACGGCTGGCCGATACGCTGTCTGCCAACGCCTCTCTGGATGAATCGATCCAGCCCCAGGACCGTCCTGCGTTTCTGAAGTGCCTTGAACATCTGCAATCCGGGCAAAAGGACGAATTCCACGGACGCTTCCGTTTCATCGCCGACGCCGGCCACGAACGCTGGATGGACTGCCGTTTCCTTGCGGAACGAAACGACCGGGGGCAGATCCTCGGTGTCCGAGGCGTTCTGCGCGACATCACCAAGACGTATCTTCAGGAGCGCCACATTGCCCATATGGCGCACCACGATGCACTTACCGGGCTACCCAACCGGATATTGCTGGAAGACCGCATCAGCAAGGCCATCCAATCCGCCAAGCGTCACAACGAGATCGTCGCAGTTTGCTTTGTCGATCTGGATCATTTCAAGAATATCAATGATGCCTATGGGCATAAGACGGGCGATGGCCTACTACGCGAGGTTTCCAGCGCGCTGGCGACTTGTCTGGAGGAAGGCGACACGGTGGCGCGCTGGGGCGGTGATGAATTTGTCGTCCTGTTCCCGTGCGTTGCTGACCTCGACGCCGCGCGGGAGGTGGCACGCCGGCTGGTCAACGTCATGGGTCAGTCCTTCAAATCGAACGGGCAAAGTGTCAATGCGACATTCAGCGTGGGCGTTTCCCTTTACCCCATCGACGCAGACAACGTCGATGCGTTGCTGACGCATGCCGATCGGGCGATGTTTTACGCTAAGTCTCAGGGGCGCAACAACTTCCAGCTCTTTTCTGACATGACCGAAAGAGGGCTTGGGAAGAAGGAGCTTTACATCCAGGCTCGTCTTGCCCAAGCCATCCGAGACGAACGCATTACGGTCTGGTTCCAGCCTCAGGTGAGCGCTCGCGGCGTGGCCTTCGGCGAACACCATCACCTGACAGGGGTGGAAGCCCTGGCACGCTGGAAAGACGACGACTTCGGCTGGATCCCTCCTAGCAGCTTCGTCCCGATGGCAGAGAACCTCGGCCTGATCGGTGAACTTGGCCGTCTGGTGCGAAGAAAAGCGCTCGCCCAGTTCCGGCAATGGATGGCAGACCGTCCCGGTCTGCATCTATCCCTGAATATTTCCAAACGTCAGTTGGTTGCGCCGGATTTCTGCAGCTCAATGCTCGAAGACTGCGTGACGTTCGGGGTTCCGACCAACAGGCTGGTCCTGGAAGTCACTGAATCGATCGCATTGATGGAAGTGGAGGGCGCCGACGACAAACTGCACCGACTTGTCGGCGCCGGCTTCACGCTTTCCATCGACGATTTCGGAACTGGCTACGCCTCCCTATCGCAATTGCATGCACTGCCCGTCGGAGAGCTGAAGATCGACATATCTTTCGTGCGGCGCGCTCATACGCCGGATGGGTTGCGGATACTGCAGGCCATTGTGCAACTGGCCAAGGCCTTGTCGTTCCGCACGGTAGCGGAAGGCGTCGAGGATGAAGCGACAAGCGTCTTGCTTAGCGAGTTGAATGTCGACATTCAGCAAGGCTACTACTTTGGCCACCCATGCGCGGGCGAGGAGTTTGCGGAACGTTTTTTCTTTGTGGCAAACTCCGACGCAGTCCTGAATCAGCCACCTGTCAAGGACAGACGCTAGAACTCCCTGCCGCCTCGATATTCGTCGCCTGAGAAAAACCGTAGCTCAGGATAACTGTTTTTTGGGGTTCATCGCCGATCTGCAAAGTGACTGAGGCTCGCTGAACGACCCGATTCAGCCCTTCGGCCTAATGCGACTTCAATGGCCGCTTCCGCGGTACAACGGGCCCCTACGCTTCCGGGATCTCGATAGTCCCTTCAAGTTACCGAACAGCCCGACCAGAGATATACACCCGGTCGTCTTGCACCCTTCGCAACCCCCTCCGACGTCTGGTATTGAACGCTTACGAACTGCCGACAATAGGTGTGTTTGCGGGGCTGGCGCGTAGCGATGCGCGCCCCGGGGCGGGGCGGTCGACTTTAGCAGGGCTATCTTGACCGACAAAATCCTGCTTTCACATTCTTCCAAATTTGATCATCGGATAACCACGAAATAGGAGTTCATGAATGACCGTGTGGCATTATGAAAAAAACGGCGAGCGCCTCGGCCCCGTATCCGAGACCGACATCGTAAGGCTTGTCGGAGATCGTGCGATAAACAGCCAAACGCTTGTCTGGCAGACCGGATTTCATGACTGGAAACCCCTGTCCCAGACGCCGCTTGCGATGCACCTTGGCAACGTGAGCGCGCCACCGGTCCTACCCGGCCACCGCATTAACAACGGTCTAGTGTGGACCCTGGCAATCGCGCCAATTCTTGGGCTCCTCCTACAAGGGTTTGTCGCCGGCGTCGCATACGGCGAGTTTGTTAGCGAGAGCCAGCTCAATCGTTTTTGGTGGATCACGCTCGTACTTAATGTCGGTCTCAGCCTACTTGATGTCCGTCAGCTTAAGAAGACCGGCGCGGATGTTAACCAAATTGAGCGTTTCGCCTTTCTCGTTCCCGTGTATCTGTGGAAGCGCAAGACAGCCCTGCAACAATCCCCCGCATACTTCTGGGTTTGGATTGCAACGTTCTTCCTGTCTCTGATTGTTGGCTGATGCGCAAGCTCTAAGGACCTTGATTCGAGAGCAGGAGTCGAACTCTGCGGCATGAGAAAAATCCTCGCCAGCTATGGTCAGTCTGAAGTTGGCGAGGAAGTTGCTCTTGAGCCATCCTTCATGTGGCGCACGTTGGACTAGCCTTTGAACACGAAGATTCCCTCGGGAACCATTCGCCTGCTATGTGCTGCGGCGGCGACGCTACGCCGCACGGCGACCTCATGGCATTCGGCTCCGCGATACAGTTCTCGCGTCTCGGCGGTCAGGTGGTTAGAGATGACAACCGGAATGCCTCGTGCGGCGGTAGCACGGGCTAAATCTGCTAATTCCTGTTGGCGTTCTCGGGGGAAGCCTTCAGAGGTGTACTTCGTGAAAGACGGCGCATCGTCCAAGTTGACGTACGGCGGGTCGCAGTAAATGGCATCACCGAGCACCGCCAACTTGAACGCATCCGTGAAGACGGAAGCAGGCGAGCCTTCTTGTTGAGCTTGAAATTGAGGATGTCTTTGCATCCTCGGTATAGCTCAACTGCGTACACATGAGCTGCACGATCGCAATGCACCGCCAACCGGGGCGGTAGCGAGGCCAAAAATCTCGTTACGACTCGAGACAGCCAGGGGCCTTGGCAACCCCATGCTCAGAGTTTTGATTTAGCTGAGGCTTTTGCTCCCAACGCGGCGCGGGGCAATCCGGCGCCGGACGGTCGAAGTCGCCCACATCCTCCATTTCTGCTGCGGGCGGTTGCGCAACGAAAAGATAGATTCCACGCGATACGACCGCGAGCACTACGATGATGGTTGTAGTAACAAAAGCCTGAGCGAGAAGTCGGGTCCAGCGATTCAAGAGGTATAAGGGTGTGGGCCTTGTGCAGGGGATCGAGCAAGCATACACAAGGCGGTTTCATGCCGCGCGTGCCCCTGATGTAGGGTAGTCACACGCCATTTTGATTGGCGTCCATCGCGCAAGCACCCAATTTGATGTTGGCAGATTCGCAAGCCGGGCTTAGCGTGGTTGCCTGCGTCTACCAATCGCTCTTGCCAATCATCGTGCGTCATCATGTGGACGCTCCCCCGTTGTAGATCGCCGCGCGCTTCCGCTTCCTGGTTGCCCCTCGACTCAGAGCATATCGTCTGATCGCACCGGCTCAGCCCGGTACACCGACCAGAAGTAGTGCGAGTGCCTGTGATGGTTGGTCTTTTTCCTCTCTGCGAAGAATCGGACACGCCCATCCGGTCCTGCGTCTATATCGACTTCTCGGTGTTGCTCCGAAGTTGATGCCGCAGGCGGCAGCGCCAAAATCGCTGCTGACACGTACTCGCCCTGGATGCGTCCAAGAATGCCATTTGCCCCAGGCGCAGATGGCTGGCTTGGAGCGTCCCCAGACAAATGGCATTTTGCTGCCAGGCGGCGGTTACCCATGTGCTGTTCCTCATCCTGCCGACATTTGCCGGCGTAGGCCTTCATTTTTCAAGTACGGCCAGGCCCAACGCGTACGCCTTGGTTGTCGCGCTGGATATGCGGCAGATGTCCATACGCTCGCAGTCTCGCGAGGTCTTGTCGCGTCGAGGCGGGTGCAATCAGGCCGGGGAGAGCGGCTGACTCAATCCCGAACGAGCCGCAGCTCGGGCAGGTGTAATGGAACCCGCGGAGCTGGGGCGACCGAATCCGTTCCGCGGCGGCGCCGCACAACGGGCAATTCGCTGGTTCTGGAAGCATGGTCTCGGCGAAATCCGAATACTGTATGGATATACAGTATAGCGAAGTCTGGGCGGAAAAAAAGCCCGCGGCGGGGTGCACGCGGGCTGGGACTGCAAGTCGCGGGTTCAATCGCGATGTGAACTATTGTCTTGTGCTCTATGAGTGACGTCTGCCCTACTCATGGGGTAAAGGCTCGAGCCCAAGTTCGGGGCGATATTTCGCATAATTTCTAACGAAATCAGGAAGTTATGATATCGAAAGCTGTGGCGTACTATTTCGTACGCTACAGAGGAGGGGGCGATGCAGCCAGCCTTGAGCGCTACCGTCCACCCGCAGGCGGTCGACTGAAGGGCGCAGAACGACCCAAGTCGGCAGTAGACGCTTCCCGTAAGCGGTCGCTCAACATTCGACATGAGCGGCAGCCCAAAAGCGTAGCTTTTGGGCTGCCGCTTGATGGAGGGGTTAGGCCTCAACGCAGAAGTACCCATAGGCGTCTTTGCAAAGAAGCCTCACCAAATGAGGAATTCGATCCCAGTCGTCCTTGTATGGGTTTGGCACGCTGTTGTATGCGCCTTCTACGAGCTCGTAGTCATTTGGCGTCTTGGCGTACTGCTCAAGCATTGCCCGGAGCCCCGCTGCCTCTTCAAACATACCAACGCGCTCGTAGCCGACGGCTGCGGCGAGCACCCAGTTCTCGCCGGAGTTCACTGTTCCAGTTCCGAAACCTTCGCCTGCGCGACTCTGTTCCCACAGAAAGACAGAGTGAACTATGCGATAGCCAAACGGAAGACGATCGAGAAGATAATCAGCGTTCTCAACATCGAGTTCCATGGCAAGCCGGTACATCCCTTCCTCAGGGATGCCTTCGCTATCACACAGCCAGAATGGCGACACGTCTGAACCCGCTGACTCAGAGACTTCCGCGACCATCTCGGCCACAAGTGGCGGAACGATATGTGGCATGCCAACTTCTCCCTTGGGGCCTAACTGAATAATTAATAGGCTTGGTCCGTCCGTTATGCACGGGGGAAGCCGATATGTACTATCGTTGCCCCGCCGCCAAGCCGCACACACGCTGCGTTCCGGCGAATCGCCCGATTTAATAGGAACATAAAAATCTGTGAAAGACGGACAGGGACAGCGATTGGCTGGCGGAGGTCCAGTGTAGAGGGAAATTTACTTCCAAGTAACATAGGGGCTGCGCTGATGGGGAGGATGACCGAACTCTGCCCCTGGTAGCAAGCTGATTGACGAGCTTCGAGTGTTGCTACCTGCGACGATTGAGGCCAGATGAGCAATTTCCAATTGGGGCGACGAGCCCTCTATTTATCTATAAATGCGCGATGAAATCGTCAGGGGATCGTGTTGGCATCTTTAAAATTTGAGTCTTGAAGACATCTCTTGTAAAAGGCCAGCTATGGTATGAACCGCCCCGGGTTTAGTGGAGGCTCCAATTCTTGAGAGAATGGAGCCCATGAGCAAGCAAACCAAGTTTTCCCCCGAGGTCCGAGAGAGAGCCGTACGCCTGGTTCAAGAGCAACGCAGCGAGCATCCGTCGCTGTGGGCGGC
>NZ_JBFTSP010000039.1:0-39434 GCF_056400065.1 Cupriavidus sp. 01L415
CTGCTGCAGTGGGTGCTGGATATCGCCTACTTTGACCGGCTGGGCCTGCCCCGCCTCGCCTAACCTCAACCTCTCGAACCGCCCGGTGCGGACCCGCACGCCGGGTGGTGTGGCAGGGGCGCAGCCACGATGGCTGTCCCCTATGCCGATTTGGCCGACTCCGCTCGATTCCGGTGCCCAAATCGCTTGTATGCCTCTTCAGTAGGGTGAGGCCGGCGCGCGGAAAATCCGTTGATACGCTGCGGTGCCGTGCACGTGCGAGCGCCGCCGCCATCGGATGCCCGTCCCCGGAAACCCGCGCCACGCAAGGCATGACGTCTGAAAAGCCGTCGTGGAAGACGCGCGGCCAACGGTCCGGATTCCGTGTGGCGAATTCAGCATCGCTAAGGTCAGTGTGCAGCCGAATTTAGTACGGGGGTAGCGGCCGCGCCTTACCATGGCGGGTCCTTCTCTGCCTGCCGCGCGGCTGGACCGCTGCGGCCCTGCATGTACGCAATCCTTCCCGCATTCGTCTCGGCGATTTTCCTCGGTTACGGCCTCTATGTGCTGGTGACCCAGGGCGTGACGCGCGTATCGGCATCGTTCTTCCTGCTGTGCTTCACCACGTTCGCCTGGCAGGGCACCTGGGCGTTCCTGTTCCAGGCGACGCACCCTGACGTCGCACTGGTGCTGGCCAAGGTCGGCTACCTGTTCATCATCTTCCTGCCCACCACGTTCTACCACTTCATCTGCGAGGTCACGGAGTGCCGGCGCGAGCGGCCTGCGCTGCTGGCGTCGTACGGGCTCAGCCTGATCCTGTCCGTCCTGCTGCTGACCACCAGCAACGTGGTGTCCGGCTACTACGTGCTGTTCTTCGGGGACTATCCCAAGGCAGGGCCGCTGCACCCGCTGCACGTATTGCAGACGGCGATCCTGGCGTGCCGTTGCGGCTGGCTGCTAATGGCCGCGCGCACCAACGCCACGGCGGAACGGCGCCGGCGCTTCAACCTCTGCCTGCTGAGCCTGGCGCTGTATTCGCTCGCCGCGGTGGACTATGCGGTCAACTATGGCTTCGCGTTCTATCCGCCGGGCGTGATCTTCATTGCGCTGAGCCTCGGCATCCTGGCCGTGAGCGTGGTGCGCTACGACCTGATGCACCCGTATTCGCTGGCCGCCACCGTGGCGCACGAGGTGCGCACGCCGCTGGCCACCATCCGCATGCAGGCGCAGGAAATGGCGCGGACCTTTCCGCAGGTGGTGCAGGGCTACCGGCTGGCCGTGGAGCAAGGGCTGGTCGAGGACCGCTTGCGGCCGGGACATCTCGAGCGTATGTGCCACCTGCTCGAGGGCATCACGCGCGAGGTCGATGGCACCAGCACGGTGATCGACATGGCGCTGGCGTCGGTGACGCTGGAACGGCTCGATCGCAGCACCTTCGCGCCGCATGGGCTGGCGGCCTGCGTGGACAACGCGCTGGAGCGGTATCCGTTCCAGCCGGACGAGCGCGCGCGTGTGCGCCTGGCGGCGATCGATCCCGCCTGGCGCTTCGTCGGGTCCGAGACGCTGCTGGTCTACGTGCTGTTCAACCTGCTGAAGAACAGCCTGTACGCGATTCGCGCGCATGGCGCCGGCCATATCGACATCACCGGCGCGGTGGAGCACAACTACTATCTGTTGCGTGTCCGCGACACCGGCCCGGGCATCCCGGCCGACGTGCTGCCGCGCATCTTCGACCCGTTCTTCTCCACCAAGGCCCACGGCAAGGGCAACGGCTTGGGGCTGGCGTTTTGCCGTCGCGTGCTGGAGGCATTCGGCGGCCGTATCGACTGCGCATCCGTGCCCGGCGCCCACACCACCTTTACGCTGCGCCTGCCGTGCTTCCAGCCGCTGGCGGACAGGCCGGAGAGCCGGTTTCCCGCCAGCGCCGCCGGCTGACCCAACGCCGGCGGGCACCACGATTGTCGTCGCCGCTTAGTTGGCGAGCGGCGGCAGGATCAGTTCATATTCCCTGACTTTCTCGATGATCTCCTTCGGGAAGCGCGTGATGCGCTTGTCCCGCCCGGCGAACACGATCTGCTGGTACCCCAGCGATACCGGCCGGCCGTCCACGCAGAAGCGGAACAGCAGATACGCGGAGCACTGGCGCACCTGGAACGTGTTCAGGTAGCAGTCCACATGCTGGAACGGGAAGGTTTCCTCCACATATTCCTGATGCGCGCGCTTGGTCACGAAGACGCCGCCGGCAGCCAGCAGGTTGCTGTGAATGCATTCGTGGAACCAGCGTTCGCGGCAGATGCCCTGCCACTCGAAGTAGCGGGCGAAATACGTGTTCATGAAGGCATTGGAATCCTTGAGGTAGATATCGATGGCATGGTGGAAGGTTTTTTGAGGCGGGGTCTCCGATACGTCCTGGGCAAGCAGGGCGGTACCGCGGTTCAGCACTTGGGGGATCACGTCTCGCATCAACATGGAACGACTCCTGTGTGACTGGCTGCGAGCGGCAGCCGACGCCTGCCCCGCCAGCAGTTGCGGGGCATGAGTCATTCTGCGTCACGGAGCGCTGCACGCGGGGATGGCGGCGAGGGGAGCGCCGCGCCCAAAGCAGAACGCCCCGGTGGCGGGACGTGTGTCCTGCAGCCGGGGCGTTTTACAGCGTGGATGCGGCGTGTGCCGCGCCAGCAAGTCAGCGATATGTGCCGATCACGCGCACGAACTTCTGGGTGTCATCCGCCGTGGTGGAGCGGACCTCGACGGTGCGCTGGTCACCGGCGGCCATGTAGGTCGGGAAGCCGATGGTGGCGCAGTTGCCGGCGGGGTTGATGCCCGTGCCATTGCCGGCGCTGGAGCCCTGGCCCAGCGTGGTGACCACTACCGAGCGCGCCTTGTACGACGGCACGTTGGTCTGGATCAGCGTGCGATCGAGCGGCGACGGGTTGGGCGCCACGTTCTTGCGCCCGAAGGCGAGGGCCCGATCCACCGGCTCGGCGTTCTGCGTCCAGCTGACGGTGGTGTCCAACTGCGCGTCGATCTTGCCATTGAGCGTCAGGAAGCCGAGGCTGGCCGGATCGATCGCATTCCAGGTCTCCCGCGCGATCACGGACGGCGTCATGATGGCGCCCGACGACGTCAGCGTGAACGTGTCGTCCGGCGTGGCGGACAGCGACGTCTTGTAGGACTGGTCGGCGTTCCGGTTCCAGACTTCGAAGGTGTAGCTGGCAAAGGTCGGTACGGCGTCGATGCCGTCGTCCGTCAGCGGCGTGGCGGCATACGTGTTGCCGCCGCTGGCCAGCGCGGCCCACGTCATCGTGTCGGCGGTGTTGAGCGGCCTGGCGGCGAGCACCACGGTGCTGCTGGACTGGCCCGAGTCTCCGATCGTGGCGTTCGGCGAAAAGGGATCGTTCGCCGCGTAGGTGAGCGAGCCGTTCAGGTTCTGCACGACCATGTTGGCAAACGTGCCGCAAACGCGCGAACGCGCCAGCACCACACCGGCGGCGGACAGGCCGGGGCCGGTCACGCGCACGAGCTGCACGTTCGCACCCGCTGCGCGCTGCGGATTCAGCAACACGCGCAACGCGGTTTCGTAGCGGGACACGATGCCGCCACCCGGGTTCTGCTCGACGACCTTACTGATCCGGCGCGTGACGGCGGCCTCGTAAGGGCGCTCGTTGCCGGTCAGGGTCCAGCCCGTCGCGGCCCGATTGGTCACCCGGCGCGAGAACTGGGACGTGGTGCCATCGGCGCGGACATACGGGAAGCGCACGAAGGCGTCATCCTCGTTGCTGCCATTCTTGCTGTTGAACAGCACGATCGGCGCCTGGAATTTGGCGCCGGTCATGTCAGCGGACGTCAGCAGCGCATCGAAATCATCGCGTGCCGAATAGCTGCTGTTCAGGTAGTTGCTGGCGAAGGCCGGTGCGCAGGCGCCCAGCAGTGCGGACACACTGGCGCGTGCCGACGGTGCCACGGCAAAGCAGGCCTGGAGACTGGCGCGGATGGCTTCGAACGTCGCGGCGTTGGTGCGGGCGGCCGGTGCCGGCAGGGCGGCGGGCGGGTTGGCGAGCGAACCCGGCGTCAGCGTCCGTTCCGGCACGGTGCCGCCGGACATGACGGCGCCCGTGGAGGCCACCTTCACGCCGGTGGAGGTCAGCGTAACCAGCACGCGGTCGATCACGGCATCGGCACCCTGGCCTTGCGTCGACAGCGGCGTGGAGATCGGGTCGAAGGCGCCGGCATCCAGCCCTGCGTCGGCCGCGATATTGGCCAGCACCGCGCGCAGCGCTGCCACGGCCTGCTGGACCTGGGCGCTGGTGACCTTGCTGTTCAGCGTGGCGGCGTTGATCAGGTCGAGCGGATTGCCGCCGACCAGCAGTGCCGCCAGCGCGTTCGTCAGCGGCGACACGTTCACCGTGGTCGTCGCGCCACTGGCCGGCTTGCTGGCCAGCACGGAAACGTAGCTGACGGTGCCGCCGCCCGCGTTGCCCGTGGCGACCACCACGAACGGTGCTCGGAAGTCGGATACATCGAAGCTGTACTTGCCATTGGCGTCGGCGATGCTCGTGCCGACAAGCCTGCCGTCCGCGTCACGGACGGTGACCGTCGCTCCGGCCATGAAGGCGCCGGATGCCGCCGTGCCTTGCACCGTGGCAGGCGACTTGGCCGCGCCATCTCCGCTGCCGCCACCTCCGCATGCCGACAACACCGCAACCGTCATCAGCGCCAGCGCGGGCGCCCATGCACGACCCCGCAAGCCCGGCTTGCGCATTTCCCGATGATTTCCCATGAAAAGTCTTCCTTTTTTTGATTGTTGTGACTCTGTTTTATGCGGCGACTGAATACGCCGGTCGGGATCATAGAAGGTCACATCTGTACCCACTTCCCCTCATCGGTTGGGTGTCGGTTCGGGTAACAATCCGGATACGAAGCCAATATGAAGCGACTCATAATCCATATCGATTGCGGGTTAACTGTCATATTTGTAAGCGCGTCAACCGGGTATATTTCAATGCGTTACGGATTATTACGAGCCAGGCCTGCGCCCCCCACAAACAAAAAGAACGAGACAGGCCGGCAATTCGTATCAGAGGAAAGCGCTGAAATCCGCGCATTGGCGTCCGGCTCACCGGACGCCAATGCCGCGCAATACAAGGGGAGCAGTCAGTCGTGCAAGGACCTGTGTCATGTCTGCAAGGGCTTATTCATGCCCGTGCGGGAGGGTTGTTGGATACGAATCCAACGTTTTACCTTCGTTATCTCACCACCGTGGCGATGTTGTCGTCGTTCTGTTATCCGCCCGGTAGCCGCAAATGCTGGACGCGACGTGTCAAGCTTGTTGCAATGTCCGCCATTCGGGCGCGCGCCGGGCAGACGTGGTTGCGCGCCGCCGGCTCGTGCGCACTGCTGCAGCGTGTGGTGGCTGCGCGGCCGGCGATGCTGGACAAGCCGTACCGCCCGCTTGGGGAGCGGGGCAAGAGCTTTCGCGAGCGAGTGCGCATGGTGCTGGATCACTACGGTGTCATGCACACCGTGCTGCCAGTCTGCGTGTCCGAACGTATCTACCTTGGCGATGGCCTGACGTGGCAGTCCGATGATGGCCGCTACGTGCTGCGGCTGGCCGATTCCGGTCCGAATCCCAAGGAAGGCGAGCTCGCGTTCTACTGGGTCGACACCCAGGCCGGGGTTTGCCTGGCGCAGATCAGCTTCTACCTGACGCATGACGATGATGACCCGGCGATTTTCATCGGCGGGCTGCAGGGCCCGATGGGCGAAAGCAGTCGCGAGCTGATCCGCATGGCGACCAAGGTATGCGAAGGCCTGCGCCCCAAGGATGTGGTGATGGAGGCCCTGCTGGGCTTTGCCGCCCAGATGCGGGCGCGTCGCATCGTCGCGGTGTCGCGCGCCAATCATGTCGGCCGCCAGCGCCATACCCCGCGCGAGATCCAGGCCGACTACGAAGGCTTCTGGATGGAGGCCCACGGCCAGCCAATGCCGAATGGCAACATCGACATTCCCGTGTGCCAGCCCCAGCGCGATATCAACGAGATTCCGTCCAAGAAGCGTTCGGCCTGGCGCCGCAAGCAGGCGCTGGCGGAGACCGTGCGTCACGCGGTGGGCGCCTGGCTGCGTGCCGATGCCACCCCCGCGGAAAACGATCCGCGCGTGCCGCACGTCGCTTTCGCCGCCGCCTGATCGGGTTTCACGCCCGTCTTGCCACTCTCGGCAACCCCGACCTGCCCATGCGCGGCAGGTCGGGGCGGTAAACCCTAGTAGTCTAGCCACCTAGACTTTTATAGAGTCCGGTATCCCCCTGACGCGCCCGCGGGCGCGCTGCGCATGCCGGACGCCCCTGCCACCGACCTTCTCTCCCGTAGCCGCGAGCCGGTCTACCTGCAACTCGCCACCATTTTTCGCCGCCAGATCGAAAGCGGCGTGTGGCGGCCGGGCGAGCAGATTCCATCGCTCGACGCCCTGTGCCGGCAATACGGCGTGGCGCGGATGACGATGCATCACGCGCTGTCCGAGCTCGACGCCGAAGGCCTGGTGGCCCGTGCGCGCGGTCGGGGCACCTTCGTCAAGGCCGCGGGCCGCGCGCGGCGTCAGCTTGCATTGCCCATCAGCTGGGACCAGGCCGTGGCCGTGGGGGACCAGCTTTCCACCGAGGCGATGGTCGAATCCACCGCCGATGTGCCGTTGCCCGACGACCTGGGCATGCCCTGCGACGGCCGCCGCGCCGACGCCTATCACTTCCTGCGCCGCGCGCATCGCGTGGACGGCCGTCCGTTTGCCGTGGGCGAGGTCTATATCGCCGCCGATGTGTTCGCGCGCGAACCCGAAGCGTTCCGCCACGGCGCCTCCGTCCCGGTCATCGATCGTTTTCCCGGCCTCAAGGTCAACGCCGCGCGCCAGCGCCTGTCGATCGTGGCCGCCGGCGCGGCATCGGCCGGTGCGCTGGAGCTGGGCGTGGGCGCGCCGGTCGCGGAGCTGCGCCGCTTTGCCTGCGTCGACAACGTGATCGTCTATTACGCCCGCATCGAATTCCCGACGGAGTACGTCTGCCTGGATTTCGACCTGCTGGCCCCGCATTCCTGACACCCCAACAAGAACGGAACCTGCAACATGGAGACTACCCAACCGGTGAGCGGCGCGAATGGTGCGAATGGTGCAAACGGTGCGATGAACGGGGCCGAGAGCCTCGTCAAGACGCTGCTGGCCTGTGGCGTGGACACCTGCTTCGCCAACCCGGGCACGAGCGAGATGCACTTCGTCGCCGCGCTGGACCGCATTCCCGGCATGCGCTGCGTGCTCGGGCTGTTCGAAGGCGTCGTCACCGGCGCGGCCGATGGCTATGCGCGCATGGCGGACAAGCCAGCGGCCACGCTGCTGCATTGCGGTCCGGGTCTGGCCAATGGGCTGGCCAACCTGCATAACGCCCGCCGTGCGCAGACGCCGATCGTCAACATCATCGGGGACCAGGCCACCTATCACCGTCCGCTCGATGCGCCGCTGACAGCCGACACCGAAGGCTGGGCGCGCCCTGTCTCCGTCTGGACGCGTACCGCCACGCACGCCGCGTCGGTCGGTGCCGATGCCGCCACCGCCGTGCAGGCCGCGCGTTCCGCGCCGGGCGGCGTCGCCAGCCTGATCCTGCCGTCCGACGTGTGCTGGGATGCCGGCGGCCAGGTGGCCGCGCCACTGCCGGCGATTCCGGTGCCCCGCGTGTCGCCCGATGCCGTGCAGCATGCCGCGCGCGTGCTGCGCAGCGGGCAGCCCACGCTGATCCTGCTGGCCGGCAATGCGCTGCGCGAAGGCGCGCTGGCCGATGCCCATCGCATCGCCGCCACCACCGACGCGCGCCTGATCACGCCGATGTCGAATGCCCGCGTCACGCGCGGTCAGGGGCGGCTGGCCGTCGATCGCATTCCGTACTCCGGCGATGCCGCGCGCAGCAAGCTGGCGGGCATCCGCAACGTGATCCTGGTGGGCGCGCCGGCACCGGTGACGTTCTTCGCGTATCCCGGCAAGTCGCCTCGCCCCTACCCGGACGATGCCGTGATTCACGTGCTGGCGCGTCCGGAAGAAGACCCCGGCGAGGCGCTGGCGCGTCTGGCCGACGAGCTCGGCGCACGCAATGCCCCGCTGCCCGCGTCGGCACCGGTGTCGCATGAACCCGCGAAAGGTGCTGTGACATCGGAAGCCGTGGCGCAGACGCTGTCCGCGTTGCTGCCGGAGCAAGCCGTGGTGGTGGAGGAAAGCGTGAGCTTTGGCCGCGCGTTCTACCCCGGCACCGTGCACGCCGCCCCGCACGACTGGCTGCAGCTGACGGGCGGTGCCATCGGTGCCGGCCTGCCGCTGGCCACGGGTGCCGCCATTGCGGCGCCGGATCGTCGTGTGGTGGCGTTGCAGGCCGATGGCTCGGGCATGTACACGCTGCAATCGCTGTGGACGATGGCGCGCGAGAAGCTGGACGTCACCATCGTGCTGCTGGCCAACCGCAAGTACGCGATCCTGCTGGGCGAGCTGGCCGGCGTGGGCGCCAACCCGGGCAAGACCGCGCTCGACATGCTGGACATCGGCAATCCGGACCTCGACTGGGTCAAGATGGCCAACGGCATGGGCGTGGAGGCCGCGCGCGCCGACAATATGGAAGCCTTCGCCGACCTGTTCCGCATGGCCAACCAGCGCAAGGGTCCGTTCCTGATCGAACTGGTGATCTGACCGGCCGGGCTTTTCCGTTTCCCAGTAGGAGATCGCAATGCTGCAACTTCGCCCTGGCTGTGAATGCTGTGACAAGGATCTGCCGCCCGATTCGGCCGACGCCCGCATCTGTTCGTTCGAATGCACGTTCTGTGCGGACTGCGCGGACAAGGTGCTGGCCGGCCGCTGCCCCAATTGCGGCGGCGAGCTGGTGGCGCGCCCGCGCCGACCCGCTGACAAGCTTGCGCGGCACCCGGCCTCCACCGAGCGCGTGTTCAAGCCCGAGGGTTGCGCCAGCGCTGCGTGAGTGACGTCGCCCCGGGGCATCTTCCACCCGGGGAATTCCAGCCTTCGGGAGATGTGAATGGTCGCGCCGGCGGGCATCGGGCAAGCTGCCCGTCACGACAGATATCGATCAAGGAGCCCCCATGTCTCACCCCGTTGATGCGGCGGCCACGGCGTCCGGTCCGGACAAGCAATACGCCGAGGCGCTCGCGGCCGGCCAGTTCCGCATCCAGCTGTGCCACGACTGCAATCGCCATGTCTTCTATCCGCGCAATATCTGCCCCCATTGCGGCGGTGACGCGCTGACATGGACGGCGCCCGCCGGCACGGGCACGGTGTATTCGACCAGCGTGGTCCGGCGCAAGCCCGAGGCCGGCGGCGACTACAACGTGGCGCTGATCGATCTCGATGAAGGCGTGCGCATGATGAGCCGGGTGGAGGGCATCGCGCCGAAGGACGTGCGCATCGGCATGCGCGTCAGAGCGCGCGTGGCGGCGGCGAAGCGTGACGCCGCGAGCGAGGCCGAAGGTCAGTCCGAAAGCCCGTCCGAGCCCGCGCTGGTGCTCTTCGATCCGGTGGAGGGCTGACACCATGCACGCCTCTTCCTTGCGCGGCAGCGTCGCGATCGTCGGCGTGGGCCAGGCCGGCCTGGGCGAAGCCCACGGCAAGACCGAGATGGAAATCCTGGTGGAAGCGGCCAAGGCTGCGGTCCGGGATGCGGGGATGTCGATGCGCGACATCGACGGCATCGCCACCGCCAGTGTCGGCGCGACCATGTGGGTAATGCCCGTGGCCGAATACCTCGGCATCCAGCCGAAATTCGTCGACAGCACGATGATCGGCGGCTCCAGCTTCGTATCGCACATGCTGCCCGCCATGATGGCGCTGGAGGCGGGCCTGTGCGACGCGGTTCTGGTCTGCTACGGCAGTAACCAGCGGACGTCGACGGTGGGCCGCGCGGGCATCTCGAAGGTGCGGGCGAAGCTCGATCCGCAGCCCTACGAGAACCCGTACGCGCCGCTGCAGCCGATTACCTCGTACGCGCTGGCCGCGGCGCGGCACATGCATCAGTACGGCACCACGCGCGAGCATCTGGCCGAGGTGGCCGTGGCGGCGCGCAAGTGGGCGCAGATGAACCCGGAAGCGATGATGCGCGACCCGCTCAGCATCGACGATGTGCTGAACGCGCGCATGGTGTCCGATCCGCTGAGCGTACGCGACTGCTGTCTGGTGACCGACGGCGCCGGCGCGTATGTGATGGTGCGCGCGGACCGCGCGAAGTCGCTGGCAAAGCCGCCGGTGTACGTGTTGGGCAACGCCACGGCGACGTGGCACCGGCAGATCTCGTGCATGCCCGACCTGACCGTGACGGCCGCGAAGGAATCGGGCGAGCGCGCGTTTGCCATGGCGGGCCTCAAGCCGTCTGACGTGGATGTGCTGGAGCTCTACGACGCCTTCACCATCAACACGATCCTGTTTCTCGAAGACCTGGGCTTCTGCGCCAAGGGTGAGGGCGGCGCGTTCGTCGCCGGCGGCGCAATCGCGCCGGGCGGACGGTTGCCGGTAAACACCAACGGCGGCGGCCTGTCATGCGTGCATCCGGGCATGTACGGCATGTTCATCACGATCGAGGCCGTACGGCAGTTGCGCGGGGAATGCGGCGAACGGCAGGTGCAGGGCGCGGAAATCGCGCTGGTGCACGGCAATGGTGGCACGCTGTCGAGCCAGTCGACCGCATTGCTGGGGACGGCAGCCGCGTTGTAACGCGTTGCGGTTTGCTCTCAGGTTGGCGTGGGGCTCGAGCGGTTGCGCTAATGACGTTTGTCGGCAGCGTGGCCCACGGCTCAAAGCGCCAACCGTTCCTTCGCGACCTGCTCAACGATCGACGCCTGCAACTTGTCCCGCGAGACCTTGAGAGGATTGCGGTTTGGCAACGCAGACATCCAACGTTTGAACTTGGCGAAATCCTGAGGATCGATCGTCCTCATTCGAGCCATCTTTCCGGTGACCGACACGATCGGCACGCTGAAAGGCTTCGCGCCGAGGAACGCGCTCGCGCGGTGAGCCTGGACCGCCCAGAGATCATCCTCATCGTCGGTCAATCGGAGGGGATGGGGGTCCGTGGTATTGGCGGCCTCGCGGCGAATGATGTCGACCTCAAAGCCTTTCGCGTTCACGGCCGTGGAAGGTTGGTCCTCGCGCAACTCGAAGGTTTTATCGACCTTGCGGAGGGCATTCAGCATCGTCGTGTCCGTCTCCTTCATCTGGGACCAGAACTGAACGCGCTTGCGGGTACCCCAGCGCAGGTCCACATCCCGTGTAGCCAGCGCGCCTTCCTCAAAGCGAACGCCTGCGGCGGCTTCGTAAGCGTAGAGCGCGTGAGTCCCGATGACGATGAAGTGCTCGGCGATATTGAGCTGGTCCAACATAGCGAGGATGCCAACGAGCAGGTCAGGCGCGCGCCCGACGTGCACCGCGCGGTTGATTCGCTGGTGCTTCTCCAGCTCGGTTCTGAGCGTCTTCACACGCGCTTCGTCGACTTCCTTGCGCGTCTTGAACTTGGTGTAGATGGCCTCAGTGTCTTCCGACCGCGGGCCGATGCTCCGATGGCTTGCGTCCGCGCCTGTCTTGATGAGGTAATCGCGGCCCTTGATCGTCCGCCAGACCATGCCACCGCGGACCTCCGCAGCTTTCTTCCGGGCGGCCTCCAGCGCCTCGAACACCATCTTGGCGTCGATGTATTGCCGCAGGGCGTCCTCGCCGATTTCGAGCCAGCGTTCCATCGTTTCAAAGCAAAATTGTGATTTGTCAAATTTACTTTGAAACCGGCCTGCGATCTTGATTTGGCGAGGGCTTTCACAGCCCAGCGCCCGCGCGTACTGGGGCGAAAGGCGGCCTTAGGGAATTCGGAATGGCACCCAGCCTGTACCCGGCGCACACTGGCCGCGCCGGCTGCATGCGGCATGTGTCATTCCGATCGACCTGTTCATCGCGCGCCCCATGTCCTCATTTCGTCCTGTCCATATCCACGAGATTCCCCCGTACTGGGCCAGTCGTGCCCCCGAGGCGCCCTGTCTGTATGAAGCCGGCGCGGTGATTCGCTACGGCGAATTGATGCACCGCATCGAAGGTGTGCGTAACTGGCTGGTGGCGCAGGGTGTGGGCGTGGGGGACCGCGTCATGGTCGTGGGCGAGAACTGCAGCGAGATGGTGTCGGTGCTGTTTGCCTGCAGCCTGCTGCAGGCGTGGCCGGTCAATGTCAATGCGCGGCTGTCGCCGCGTGAGGTCGACACCATTCGCGCCCATGCGGAACCGCAACTCACGCTGTTCACGGGCAACGTATCCGATGTGGCGGCCGCCCATGCGGCGCGGCTGGGGGCCGTGCCCGCCGGTTGCACGGCGATGTCCGATGGGGTCAGCGCCCTGCGTGCCTCGCACGCGACGGCGCGTGTATCCGATGAGGAAGCGCGCGCGGTCGCGACCCTGATCTACACCTCGGGAACCACGGGCGCACCGAAAGGCGTGATGGTGCCGCACGCGGGTCTGACGCAGTTTGCACGGATCTCCGCGCAGTCACGCGACCTCGGCGCCGGCGACATTGCCTACGCGGCATTGCCGATGTCGCATATCTTCGGCATCGCCACGGTCCTGATGGCCACGCTGTACGCGGGCGCTGCGCTGTTCCTGCGCCCGCGCTTCGATGCCGACGATGTCTTTGCCGCGCTGGCGTCTCCCGGCGTGACCATCCTGCAAGGCGTGCCGACCATGTTCACGCGCATCATGGCCGTGGCATCGGGCCATGGGTCGGCCTCATCGTCGCTGGATGCACAGGCGCTGGCGCCCCGCCTGCGCTATCTCTACACCGGCGGCGCGCCGCTCGATCCGACGCTCAAGCGGGACGTGGAGGCGTGGTTCGGCCAGCCCCTGCATCATGGCTACGGCATCACGGAATACGCGGGATCGCTGTTCCTGACGCGCCAGGATGCGCCGCGCGACGATTGCTCCGCCGGCTATATCGTCGAAGGCGTGGAGATCGCCATCACCGATGCGGACGGCCTGCCAGTGCCCGCAGGCGAGCGCGGGCAGATCCGCGTGCGCGGACCCGGCGTGATGCGCGGCTACTATCGCAACCCCGCGCAAACGGCCGAGGCGTTGCTGCCAGGCGGCTGGCTCAATACGGGCGATCTCGGCTACCTGGACGCTGATGGCGCGCTCTTCATCTCCGGGCGGTCGAAGGATCTCATCATCCGTTCCGGCTTCAATGTCTACCCGATCGAGGTCGAGGCGGTCATCAATGCGTTCCCGGGCGTGCGGCAATCCGCGGTCGTGGGCCGCCGCACGACCGATGGCAACGAGGAAGTGGTTGCCTTCATCGAAACGCATGGGGGCGCTCCGGACCGCACCGCGCTGGACGCCTACCTGCGCGACAGCCTGGCGCCCTACAAGCGACCCGCGGAAATCCGCGTGATCGACACCATCCCCACCACGGCCAGCGGCAAGCTGCTGAAGCAGCCGCTGCGCGCGATGCTCGAATAGCCAGGTTCATTCACCGACAAAACGAGATTGGAGGAGACGATGAAAGGATGGAAAACAGCGGTGGCGCTGGGGCTGGCGCTCGCCCAGGGCATGGCGTGGGCGGACGCGTACCCGTCAAGGCCGGTGCGATTGATCGTGGGGTATGCGCCGGGCGGTCCGGTGGATACCGCCGCGCGCATCTATGCGGACTACATGGGGCGCGTGCTGAAGCAGCCGGTGGTCGTGGACAACCGCGCGGGCGCGAGCGGTGCGATTGCCGCGGACATGACGGCGAAGTCGACACCGGACGGCTACACGCTCTACTTTGTCGCGAGTCCGACGATGACGATGACGCCGCTGATCCAGAAATCGGTCAACTTCAATCCGCTGAAGGATTTCAGCTACGTGGGGCTGATTACCGACTACACCAACGTGCTGGTGATCAATAAGGACTTCCCGGCGAAGAACGTGCAGGAGCTGGTGGACTATGCGCGCAAGCATCCGGAAGGGGTGGCGTTCGGTTCCGCCGGTGTGGGCGCGTCGAATCACCTTTCGGCGGAACTGCTGGCGCAGATGAGTGGCGTGAAGATGCTGCACGTGCCCTACAAGGGCAATGCGCCCGCCATGGCCGACGTCATGAGCGGCAAGGTCGCCTTCATGTTCGACATTACCGGCACGGCCATCGGCCACGTGCAGGGCGGCAAGGTGCGCGCGCTGGCGGTGACATCGAAGGCACGCAATGCCGCGATGCCCACGGTGCCGACCATGGTCGAGTCGGGGCTGAAGGACTATGACCTGACCGGCTGGTATGCGCTGGTGGGGCCACCAAAGCTCCCCGCCGACGTGGTCGACCGGCTCGTCAAGGCACAGAAGACAGTGGGCGCGGATCCCGCCTTCCAGCAGAAGATGACGCAGGTGGGATATGACCTGGACGTGACCGGGCCGAAGCCGCTGGCGGACCGCATCGAGCGGGAGCTGAACCTGTGGGGCGGGGTGGTGAAGGCGGCAAAAATCCAGGTGGAGTGAGCGGGCGCGGGAGATCGCGCGCAGGCCGACGCAAAGGCGCGGGATAACCCGGCGCCTTTGTGTTATTGCGCTTTAGCGTCCAACGTCGGCCCATGCCTGCATCGCCTGCCCGCCAGCGTTGTCGCCGGTCCACAGAATGATCCTGCCTTCGGCCTCCGGATCGTCCCTGCCGCCGACCGTGACCGTGTCCTGATGAAATAGCGGCGCCAGTCCGCGGAAACCGAAGCGACGTACCTTCGCATCCGGGCGCGCGTGCCGCAGCAGTTCCAGCGTCAGCATCGCCTGCAGTGGCCCATGCACGATCAGGCCCGGATAGCCTTCCACATCGCGCACGTAGTCCAGGTCATAGTGGATGCGGTGACCATTGAACGTCAGCGCGGAGAAGCGGAACAGCAGCACGGGGTCTGCCACAAGCTCGCGGCCGAACTGCGCCACCTGCTCCAGGCGCGGACGAGGCGACTGCGGCTGGCCCTTTTCCGGCATCGCGCGATAGACGATATCGTGGCGCTCCGTCAGCGCGGTCTCGCCGTCCACCGTGAGCACATGTTCGACCGTCACGAACCACAGTTCGCCAGTGCGGCCGGACTTGTGCTGGACATCCGTGATCGTCGACGTCCTGGTCACGGTGTCGCCCACGCGCAGGCCGCGCGCAAACGTCAATTCACCGCCGGCCCACATCCGGCGCGGCAGCGGCACGGGCGGTAGGAAGCCGCCGAGCGCGGGATGGCCATCGGCACCGAGCACGTGCTGCGGCGCGCGCGGCAGGAAATAGAGCCAGTGCCAGAGCGGCGGCAGCGGCTGGCGGGCAACGGCGTCGCCATCGAGATCGAACGTGGCGGCCAGCGCGAGAACGGGCTCTATCGCCAGGGTCTCGGTGCGGGTCTCCGAGCGGCCGATCCATTCGCGCAGCTCGGCGACGGTCGGGGAGGCGGCGGGGGTGGGGTGTGTAGTCATCGGGATCTCTGCAACAGGTTCAGCGAGCGGCCGGCAGCCAGTTCTCGACGTTGGCCTCGGTTTCCAGTCGCCACACGCGCGCGATGATGGCGCGCATGTCGGCTTCCGTGGCGCCGTGGCGGAAGGCGCCGAGCTGGATCGCCTTGGCCTCCAGTTCGGGCCGCGTCAGCGTATTTTCCGGGTCGCCCTTTGGCACGTCCACGCGTGCCCCCAGCGTGCGGCCATCGGTCGTGCGCACCGTCACGCGGCCGATCCACTGGCGCGGATAGGCGGCATTGATTTCGTCATCGAGCGCCATCGACACCTTGTCGCGGAATGCCGCGACCTGCGCATCGCGCAGCGCGTGTTCCTCGAACTCTCCCAGGCCGGCATGCGCATACACGGCAACGAGGCCGAGCACCGTGCCCATCGAGAACTTGGCCTGATGGATCGTCGACGGATTGACCACGGGCCCCAGCACGTCGATGGCACCCTGGTGCACGTGCGCGGTGACGGCGGCGATCTGTTCGGCATGCAGTCCTTCGCGTTGCATCAGCGCCTTGAGGGCGTCGGCGGCGGGGTGGGTGTGGCGGCACGAGGCGAAGAACTTGAACGACGTCTCGGCCGTGGCCCAGCGCGTGCCGAGACCATCGGTCAGCGCGGCGGGACTGGCGTCGCTCGACATGCCGGCGGCCATGCCTTGCGCGCCTTCGAGGATCTGGCGGGCACCGGTGAAGCCCGCGCGCGCCAGCCACGCCGACTGCAGCCCGTCGGCGGCGGCCTTTGCGGTATGCAACTGCTTGGAATCGGCGGCGTCGCGCAGGAATTCCCACAGGCCCGCGGCCTGTGTGCCGGCGGAGCCGAGCGCCTGGTTGATGCCTTCGGCGTCCATGCCGTACAGCTTGGCGACGGCCGCCGCGGCGGCCAGCGTGCCGACCGTGCCCGTCGTATGGAACACGCGGTAGTGCGAGCGGCCCATGAATTCGCCGATGCGGATGCCAGCCTCGTAGCCGGCGATTGATGCCAGCAGCACCTCGGCACCGCTCTTGCCCTCCGCCTGCGCGGCGGCCAGGACCGCCGGAAACACCACGGCCGCCGGGTGCAGCACCGATCCGTTGTGGACGTCATCCTGCTCCACGACGTGGGAGGATGCGCCGTTGATCAGCGCGGCAAAGTACGGCGACGTGCGGCGACGATCGACGAGGACTTCCGCATCACCGTCGCGCGGCCCCATCGCCGCCGCGAACTCCTGGATGCGGCGAATGGCGGGTGCGTCCTTGCCGGCGATGGCGGAGGCGATCCAGTCCAGGAACAGGTCCTTGGTGCGCTCGATGACCGGCGCGGGCACATCGTCGAGCGTCAGGCGGGCCAGGAATTCGCACAGCTGACGCGTGGGATAGGTGGATTCGGCGTTGACGGACATGGCGTGGTCAGAAGGAACGGGGCAGGTCCAGCACGTGTTCGGCCACGTAGGACAGGATGAGGTTGGTGGAAATCGGCGCTACCTGGTAGAGGCGCGTTTCGCGGAACTTGCGTTCGATGTCGTACTCGGCGGCGAAGCCGAAGCCGCCATGCGTCTGCAGGCAGACGTTGGCCGCCTCCCACGAGGCATCGGCCGCCAGCAGCTTGGAGATGTTGGCCTCCTTGCCGCACGGCTTGCCGGCATCGAACAGCTGCGCGGCCTTGTAGCGCATCAGGCTGGCCGCTTCCACGTTGACGAACGCGCGCGCGATGGGAAACTGCACGCCCTGGTTCTGGCCGATCGGGCGGTCGAACACGATGCGCTCGCGCGCATAGCCGGTGGCGCGCTCCACGAACCAGTAGCCGTCGCCAATGCATTCAGCGGCGATCAGGATGCGTTCCGCGTTCAGGCCGTCGAGGATGTATTTGAGCCCCTTGCCTTCCTCGCCGATCAGATTCGCGGCGGGAATCTCGAGGTTATCGAAGAACAGTTCGTTGGTTTCGTGATTGACCATATTGCGGATCGGCTGCACGGTCAGGCCGTTGCCGATGGCCTCGCGCAGGTCCACCACGAAGACGGACAGGCCGTCGGACTTCTTCTTCACCTGGTCGAGCGGCGTGGTCCGCGCGAGCAGCAGCATGAGGTCGGAGTGCTGCACGCGCGAGATCCACACCTTCTGGCCGTTGACCACGTACTTGTCGCCCTGCCGCACCGCCGTGGTCTTGAGCTTGGTGGTGTCGGTGCCGGTTGTGGGCTCGGTTACCGCCATCGACTGCATGCGCAGTTCACCGGAGGCGATGCCGGGCAGCCAGCGTTGTTTCTGCGCATCGGAACCGTGGCGCAGCAGGCAGCCCATCACATACATCTGTCCGTGGCACGCGCCCGAGTTGCCGCCGCTGCGGTTGATCTCCTCCATGATGACCGACGCCGCCGTCAACGGCAGTCCGGAGCCGCCGTATGTCTCGGGAATCAGCGCGGAGAGCCAGCCGGCCTGGGTCAGCGCCTGCACGAAGGTCTCCGGAAAAGCGTTCTGTTCTTCCACGCGCTGCCAGTAGGCGGAGTCGAATTCGCGGCAGAGATCACGCACGGCTTCGCGGATTTCCGGGTAAATCTGGTCTTGGTCCTGATCTGCAAGCATGGCAATGTCTGTGATGGTCGAGTGGGGCCATTATTCCCGAGGCACCGGGGCGGCGTAATTCGGATTTGCCGAAGCGCGGCTTAGGGGCTGACTTAGGGGCAGGCTTAGGGGCTGGTTCAGGGGTCGACTTCGGAGCTGGCTTCGGGCGAGGGGCGGGCGTAAGGGAATGCCCGAGGTCTTCACGCCGGCCTTGTTCCCCCTTCGGCAAATCGGAATTGTGCGCAGGCACGTTTGCTTTCACGCTGCTCACATTCCCATCAAAACGCAGACGCGCGACACGCGCGCTTTCAGGAGACAGCGTATGACCTCATCCAGGCTGGCGCCAGCCGGCGTTGCCCGCAATCGGCCAGGCATGACGTGGGCCGCACTCGGCATGGCCGCGGCGATCGCGATAGCGGCGCCGGTGCGCGGCCACGCGGCGGACGCATTCCCGTCCAAGCCGATCGTGATGGTGGTGCCGTTCGCGGCGGGTGGTCCGACCGATGTCGTGGCGCGCTCGGTGGCCGCGGCGATGTCGAAGTCCCTGGGGCAGAGCGTGGTGGTGGAAAACCGGCTGGGCGCCGGCGGCACCGTGTCGGCGTCGTACGTGGCTAAGGCGGCGCCGGATGGCTACACGATCCTGATCCACCATAACGGCATGGCCACGGCGCCGGCCCTGTATTCGAAGCTGTCGTACAAGCCGCTCACCGATTTTGCCTTCGTGGGCCAGGTGGCGGATGTGCCGATGACGCTGCTGGGCCGGCATGACCTGCCGCCGAACAACCTGCCGGAACTGGTGACCTACATCCAGAAGAACCAGAACAAGGTGAACCTGGCCAATGCCGGGCTGGGAGCCGTGTCGCAGCTATGCGGCATGCTGTTCCAGAAGGCCATCGGCGTGGATCTGCAGGCGATTCCCTACCAGGGCACCGCGCCGGCGATGACGGCGCTGCTGGGCGGGCAGGTTGACGTGCTGTGCGACCAGACCACCCAGACGCTGCCGCATATCAAGGCCGACAAGGTCAAGCTGTACGGCGTGACCACCGTGGACCGCATCCAGGCGCTGCCGAATGCACCGACGTTGCGCGAGGGCGGGCTGAAGGGCTTCGAGGTCAAGGTCTGGCACGGCGTCTACGCGCCCAAGGGCACGCCGCCTGCGGTCATCGACAAGCTCAATGGCGCATTGCGTGCGGCGCTGAAGGACCCGGCCGTGGCGGCACGGCTGCAGGAACTGGGTGCGGTGATCGTGCCGGAAGACAAGCAGACGCCGGAAGGCTTGCGCACGTGGCTGGCGGCCGAGATCGACAAATGGTCGCCGATCATCAAGGCGGCCGGCGTGAAGGCCGATTAAGCCAGAATACCCTTCATCGCGCGCGCGGGCCCTTCATATCGTCATACGGGCTCGCGCGCCGCATCCACGAGGTAGTGGATCAGCGTCTCCGCGAACTGCGGCAGTTCGCGCCCCGGCCTGCGCACCAGCCGTATCTCGCGCCGGGCCCAGTCGTCTTCCAGGCGGATGAAGCGCAGCACCTTGCGGCTGGCGTAGCGGCGCGCGCAACTGTTCGGCACGATGGCGATGCCCGCGCCGGCTTCCACCATCCGGCACACCGCGTCGAAGCTCCCCACCTGGATCCGCAGGCTGATCCGCTTGCCCATGCCATTGGCGATGCGGTCGAGGAATGACTGGATCGCCGAGAACTGGTTCAGGCCGACAAAGCGGCAGCTATCGAGCAGATCGGCGAAATGCAGTGTCTTGAACGCCGGCAGCGGGTGATTGACGGGCGCGATGACGATCAACTCGTCACTGCACAGCTGCATGGCGTCCAGGTCCTCCGTGGCCACCTCGCCCGCGACGATGCCGAGATCCGCGGCGCCGGCGCTGATGGCCGAGACGATTTCTGCCGACAGGTGTTCTTCCAGCTCGATATCGACATCCGGGTTTTCCGACAGGAAGCGCGACAGCGCCGTGGCCAGGAATGAATTGGTGGCTGTGGTATTGGCCAGCAACCGCACGCGTCCCTTCACGCCCTTGGCATAGGGTCGCAGGTCCGAATGCAGGCATTCAAGCTCGCGAAACACCTCCCGCGCGTGGCGCAGCAGCGCGTCGCCGGCGGGCGTCAGCCGCACGCCCTTGACCTGGCGGATCAACAGCTGCGTCTGGAACGCTTCCTCCAGCTGCTTGATGCGCGTGCTGGCGGCGGGAAGGGAAAGGAAGCTGCGTTCAGCCGCCCGCGTCAGGTTTTCGGTTTCCCCGACATTGAGGAACAGCCGCAGGTCAGTCAGGTCGTAGTGCATGGCTTCCGTCGGGCCTAAGCCCACTTTTGTGATTCGTGAATTCCAAAGCGTCGGCCATCAATCTATCGTATCCGGCGCAGCAATAAAACGGGTACCTTCCCCGTATCGCACGACAAAGGAGTGAGGCAATGAGCGGTTTGATGGCAGGCAAGGTGGCGCTGGTTACCGGCGCGGGCGGTGGCATCGGGCGCGGGATCGCGCTGGGCATGGCGGCGGCGGGCGCCAGGGTTGTGGTCAATGACCTGGGCGTGTCGATGAGCGGCGAGGGCGGCGACAAGGGACCGGCGGAGCGCGTGGTGGAAGAAATCCGTGCCGCGGGTGGCGAGGCGGTGGCCAGCACGGACAGCGTGTCCAGCTGGAGCGGCGCCAATGCCATCGTGCAGTGCGCGCTCGATCAGTTTGGCCGCATCGATGCCGTGGTCAACAATGCCGGCAACCTGCGCGACCGCATGTTCTTCAAGATGAACGAGGAGGAATGGCGTTCGGTGATTGACGTCCACCTCAACGGCACATTCTTCGTCAGCCGCGCGGCGGCCAACTATTTCAAGGACCAGGAAAGCGGGGCGTTCGTCCACATGACCTCGACGTCCGGCCTGATCGGCAACCTCGGGCAGGCCAATTACTCGGCGGCCAAGCTGGGGATTGCCGCGTTGTCGAAGTCCATCGCGTTGGACATGGCGCGCTTCAACGTGCGATCCAACTGCATCGCGCCGTTCGCGTGGAGCCGCATGACCAGCTCGATCCCGGCCGAGACGCCGGAAGAGCGCGCGCGAGTGGCCCGGCTGCAGAAGATGGAAGCGGGCAAGATCGCCCCGGTGGCCGTGTTTCTGGCCAGCGATGCGGCGCACGAGGTCAATGCGCAGATCTTCGCCGTGCGCGCCAACGAGATCATGCTGATGAGTCAGCCCCGCCCGGTGCGGTCGGTCCATACCAGCGAAGGCTGGACGCCCGAGACCGTGGCGGAGATCGCCATGCCGGCGATGCGCGGTAGCTTCTATCCGCTGGAGCGCTCGCCCGACGTGATCAACTGGGATCCGATCTGACCGACAGCGCCGTCCGCGACGGCCAGCGCGCCTCTCGCCGGGCCGTCGGTGATCGAGGTCGGGCGGCGCTGGCTGATCGACGGCATTCGGATGGGTGTGATGCACGAGCCGCTTGTTGCCGTCGCGCAAGACGGCTCATGCGGCCGCACTGGCGCGTTGCGCAGGCGGCTCGCGGACTGCTCGCGCGCTCTTGTTCAATGGATGGACCCACGGATCCGCGCCGGCATGCGCATGACATGATGCGCTGCGACAAACGCGCATTCGTGCTGCGCCGCAGCGCAGGCAGTCTTGCTCCGCAGCACGCATGGCACGCAATCTGCTCAGCAGTGCACATGGCAGCGGACGGATGGAGACTGCGCACCCGCAAGGTGCGCGCGCTACAGCGATGCCGCCGGGAGAACTCAAAACAGTGCAGATGCCGAAAGGCAGGCTGTGGGCCGCGATGGCTGACGGGCTCGCCTGCGGGAGGCGTCTCGATGGTTGGAAGCCCAGCCGATTCGGTGCGCGCGGTGCTGACGAATCGATCGACCGGCAACTGCGGATGACTGGCACTCGCGGACCGACAGTGCTGATGTGCATGGACAGGTCTGCGTCATCCTGTCGCAGCGTGGCCTGCAGTGTCGTCGTGTTGATGGAGTGCGCGGATCGGTGGAGGAAGCGCCCCTATCGCGCGCATGGAATTTGAATGAGGCATTGCGTGGCAACGATGGATTCCGCGTCACGCGTTTTATGTGAAAGTGGCAGGACGTCATGCATAAATCGTTCGTTCGCATGATGTCATGACAATGCGTGATCGGGCACAGTAGAGATAGCGACGTAGGACCATGGCCGACAAGCGCTGTCAGACGTTACTGGTTTTGTGCACTGGTTACACACGGCGTCTGTGCATTAGCCGCCAGAAAGGTGTAAGGTGTGTCACAAGCATGGTCAATGGCCCGTCGCGCGGGGTGAGCAGGCGAGTGTTTCAGTGAGTGCGATGCGCGGTGTCGACACCCGTCGCAACGACTGAAGGGATGTGGATTTAGCACGTCAACTCCGGTCTCACCATCGTCGTTATTGACTATGATGAAGTAAAGACTTCGCAACATGGCAACTCCGCCAGGCCGGGGTGGTGGAACGCAACATTGCCGCGGAGTCTTAGGGGAGCAGAACTACCTTCGCCTCGGACGTGGGACTCTGACGGGAGTGAGGTATGGACATTTTTGGCCACTACGCCACGCGCTTCGAAGGCCGTAAGGAAGAGGAATTCAGCATCCAGGAGTACCTGGAGATCTGCAAGAAGGATCCTACTGCCTACGCGACCGCCGCAGAGCGCATGCTCGCCGCAATCGGACAGCCTGAACTGGTGGATACCCACCACGATCCGCGGCTGTCCCGACTGTTCTTCAACAAGGTCATCCGGGTGTACCCGGCCTTCCGCGACTTCTATGGGATGGAAGACACGATCGAGCAGATCGTCTCCTTCTTCAAGCACGCGGCGCAGGGCCTTGAAGAACGCAAACAGATCCTGTATCTGCTTGGGCCCCCTGGCGGCGGCAAATCGTCTCTTGCCGAGAAGCTCAAGGCGCTGATGGAGGAGATCCCCATTTACGCGCTGAAGGGGTCCCCCATCCATGAATCGCCACTCGGACTGTTTTCGCCCGAGGAGGACGGCAAGATCATGGAGGAGGACTATGGCATTCCGGTGCGCTACCTGAATACCATTCCCTCGCCGTGGACGGTCAAGCGCCTGCACGAGTTCAATGGTGACATCACCAAATTCCGCGTGGTCAAGCTGCGGCCGTCGGTGCTGTCGCAGATCGCGATTTCCAAGACGGAGCCTGGCGATGAAAACAACCAGGATATCTCCTCGCTGGTCGGCAAGGTCGACATTCGCAAACTGGAGGACTTCCCGCAGGATGACCCGGACGCCTATTCGTATTCCGGCGGACTTTGCCTGGCCAACCGTGGCCTTCTCGAGTTCGTGGAAATGTTCAAGGCGCCCATCAAGGTTCTGCACCCGCTGCTGACCGCGACGCAGGAAGGCAACTACAAGGGGACGGAAGGCTTCGGCGCGATCCCGTTCGACGGCATCATCCTGGCGCACTCGAACGAGGCCGAATGGCAGACCTTCAAGGCCGACAAGAACAACGAGGCTTTCCTCGACCGGATTTACATCGTGAAGGTGCCGTACTGCCTGCGCGTGTCCGACGAGGTGAAGATCTACGACAAGCTGCTGCGCAGCAGTTCGCTCTCTGCCGCGCCGAACGCGCCGAACACGCTGAAGATGATGGCGCAGTTCGCGGTGCTCACGCGGATCAAGGAGCCGGAGAATTCGAACATCTTCTCCAAGATGCGCGTCTATGACGGCGAGAGCCTGAAGGACGTGGACCCGAAGGCGAAGTCGTACCAGGAATATCGCGACTACGCCGGCATCGACGAAGGCATGAACGGGTTGTCGACGCGCTTCGCGTTCAAGGTGCTGTCCAAGGTCTTCAATTTCGACAACACCGAGGTCGCGGCCAATCCGGTGCACCTGCTCTACGTGCTCGAGCAGCAGATCGAGCGCGAACAGTTTCCGCCCGAGCAAGAAGCCAAGCTGCTGTCGTATATCAAGGAGTATCTGACAACGCCGTTCGTTGAGTTCATCGGCAAGGAGATCCAGACCGCTTACCTGGAGTCCTATTCCGAGTATGGCCAGAACATCTTCGACCGCTATGTGGTGTTTGCCGACCTGTGGATCCAGGACCAGGAGTACAGGGATCCGAACACCGGTGAAATCCTCGACCGCAACGCGCTAAACGATGAACTCGAGAAGGTGGAAAAGCCGGCGGGGATCTCGAACCCGAAGGATTTCCGCAACGAGATCGTCAACTTCGTACTGCGGGCCCGCGCCAACAACGGTGGCAAGAATCCGGTCTGGACCAGCTATGAAAAGCTGCGGATGGTGATCGAAAAACGCATGTTCTCCACGACGGAGGATCTGCTGCCGGTCATCTCGTTCAACGCGAAGTCGTCACGGGAAGACCAGGACAAACACGAGAACTTCGTCAATCGCATGGTTGAGAAAGGGTACACGCCGAAACAGGTTCGACTACTGGTGGAGTGGTATTTGCGCGTCAGGAAATCGTCGTAACAACAACCGGACGCGGTGTCCTTTATCCACGCGACTTTTTAGTGGCGTTTCATCAAGGCGGGCGGGCGGCTTATGGCTACGGTCATCGATCGGCGCGAAAATGGCGGCAACAAGAGTGCCGTCAATCAGCAACGCTTCATCAAGCGCTACCGCGAGCAGATCCGGCAAGCGGTGGCGAAGGCGGTGTCCGGCCGGAAGATCATGGACATCGAGCAGAGCGGGCAGGTGTCTATTCCGGTCAAGGACATCACCGAGCCGATCTTCCACCACGGCCAGGGCGGCAAGCGCGAATGGATCCACCCGGGCAACAAGAAGTTTGTCAAAGGCGACAGCTTTGACCGCCAGCAGCAGGGTGGCGGTGGCGGTGGGTCGCGCGCCAGCGACAGCGGCGAGGGCGAGGACGATTTCGTCTTTACGCTGTCGCGCGAGGACTTCCTGAATTTCTTCTTCGAAGACATGGCGCTGCCGGACCTGGCCAAGCGCCACCTCGCCAAGATCGCCGAGGTGCGCAAGGTGCGCGCCGGCTACTCCATTGACGGCACACCATCGAACCTGTCGATCCTGCGCACCATGCGCAGTTCGATCGGGCGGCGCATCGCGCTGTCGAGCCCCTACATCAAGCGCTTGCGCGAACTCGAGATCGAGTACAGCGAGGAGATCGAAAAGGAAGGGCCTTACTCGGACAACGCGGTGGCGCTGATGGAGAAGATGCGCCACCTGCGCGCCTGCGTGGACCGCGTGCCCTTTATCGAGAAGCTTGACCTGCGCTACAACAACCGCGTGCTCAAGAAGCGGCCCCAGGCGCAGGCCGTGATGTTCTGCCTGATGGACGTGTCGGGGTCCATGGACGAAAGCCGCAAGGACCTGGCCAAGCGCTTCTTCATGCTGCTGTATCTGTTCCTCAAACGGAACTACGAGCGCATCGACGTGGTGTTCATCCGCCATCACACGGTGGCGAAAGAGGTGGAGGAGGAAGACTTCTTCCATTCGCGCGAGTCCGGTGGTACCGTGGTCTCCAGCGCGCTCAAACTGATGGTGGAGGTCATCCATGACCGCTACCCGCCGAGCCAGTGGAACATCTACTGCGCCCAGGCTTCCGATGGCGATAACTGGGCCGGCGATTCGGAGTTGTGCGGACGCCTGCTGCGCGATTCGATCCTGCCGCTCGTGCAGTACTACGCCTATGTGGAAGTGGCCTCGGAGGAACCGCAGAATCTCTGGGAGGAATACCTCACGGTGAAGAGCCAGTTCGAGCACTTTGCGATGCAGCGCATCATCGGTGCCGACGAAATCTATCCCGTGCTGCACGATCTCTTCCAGAAGCGGGCCGCGTGGCCTGGCAGGTAGCTGCCGGTTCGCCTGACCGGTAGTGGTACGTAACTGGGGACGTCTATGGCCTATCTCTCCACGGGCTCGGAGTGGACCTTCGAGCTGATCCAGCGTTACGACCGCGAGATCGCCCGCATTGCCGGCGATTTCGGGCTGGACACATATCCGAACCAGATCGAGATCATCACCGCCGAGCAGATGCTGGACGCCTATGCGTCCGCCGGGCTGCCGGTGGGCTACAGCCACTGGTCGTACGGCAAGCATTTCCTGGCTTCCGAGCGCAGCTACCAGCGCGGCCACATGGGGCTGGCGTACGAGATCGTGATCAACTCCAATCCGTGCATCGCGTACCTGATGGAGGAGAACACGATGCCGATGCAGGCGCTGACCATCGCGCACGCCTGCTACGGCCATAACTCGTTTTTCAAGGGCAACTACCTGTTCCGCACCTGGACCAATGCGGACGCCATCATCGACTACCTGCTGTTCGCCAAGAACTATGTGGCGCAGTGCGAGCAGCGCTACGGCGAGCAGGAGGTGGAGCTGCTGCTGGATTCCTGCCACGCGCTTCAGAACTACGGGGTGGACCGCTACAAGCGGCCCAAGAAGCTGTCGATCACCGAGGAGATGGCGCGCCAGACCGAGCGCGAGAACTACCTGCAGATGCAGGTCAACGACCTCTGGCGCACGCTGCCGAAGCATCGGCCCCATCTGCTCAAGGAAGAAGAGGAGAACGGGGAACCGGACATCGCCTTTCCGCCGGAGCCGCAGGAGAACCTGCTCTACTTCATCGAGAAGAATGCGCCCAAGCTGCAACCGTGGCAGCGCGAGATCGTGCGCATCGTGCGCAAGATCGCGCAGTACTTCTACCCGCAGCGCCAGACCAAGGTCATGAACGAGGGCTGGGCGACGTTCTGGCACTACACGATCCTGCACCAACTCTACGAAGAGAAGCTCGTCAACGACGCGTTCATGCTCGAACTGCTGCAGGCGCACACCAATGTCATCTACCAGCCGCCTTACCACAGCCCGTACTACAGCGGCCTGAACCCGTACACGCTGGGTTTCCTGATGTTCCAGGATATTCGTCGCATGTGCGAGAACCCGACCGAGGAAGACAGGCGCTGGGCGCCGGAAATCGCGGGCACCGACTGGCGCACGACGCTGGACTTCGCCATGCGCAACTTCAAGGACGAGAGCTTCCTGCTGCAGTTCCTGTCGCCACGCGTGATCCGGGAACTGAAGCTGTTCTCGGTGCTGGACGATGATCGAGAAGGCAAGCTGCGCGTGACCGCCATCCATGACGACGAAGGCTACCGCGGCATCCGCCAATTGCTGGCCAATCAGTACGACCTGTCGAACATGGAGCCCAACATCCAGGTCACCAATGTGGATGTCGGGGGCGACCGCTCCCTGACGCTGCGGCACCTGCAGAGCGATCGCCGGCCGCTGGCGCAGAGTTTCGACGAGGTGGTGCGGCACGTCACGCGGCTATGGGGGTTCACGGTGCGGCTCGAGGTGGCTTACGAGGACGGCCGGCGCGAACTCAAGTACGAGTGCAAGCCGGAGCGCAAGCACCATCACCAGCGCAAGGCGGCCTAGCGGCGCGTGCTGCTGGCACCAATGCAAACCGGGCCTCACAGGGCCCGGTTTGTTTTTTTCGGTCGCGTGGGCGCCCGGTCAGCGCCGCACCGCATGCAGCCGCGCGGACCTCGGGCGCGCCGCGGAACTCGCGCCGGCGCGCTCCAGGTCCACGCCGGGCAGCAGGTGCAGCAGCCGGACCAGCTCCGATTGCCGATGCGTGCCGGTCTTGCGCAGCGTATCGCGGATATGGACGCGCACGGTGTGCGGCGACAGGAATTCGCGCTCGGCGATTTCATTCAGCGTCTCGCCGGCCGCCAGTCGGATGGCGATGATGCTCTCCTTCTTCGACAGCCCGAACAGCGACGTCAGCACGGCGGCGTCAAGCACCGACCGCGATTCCGAGTTGCCCAGCAGCATCATCGCCGCCGGCAGCTGCCACGGCCCTTCCACGGGCTGGCGCGACACCAGCGGCATGACGATCATCGGCACCGGCTGGCCGCCAGACGTGATGTGCATCCACGACCCCGCCGCGGCGCCGCCATTGCGGCCACCGTGCACGGCGGCGTCGAGCATCTTGTTGAGCACTGCCTGCAGCGATTCCGGGTGCGCGCAGAGAACGCCGTTTTCGAGCGCGAGATTGGCGTCGGCCTGCACGAGGGCTTCGGCCCAGCTGTTGGCATAGCGCACGCGCATATCGGCCTGAAGGACCATGACGCCGAAGTCGAGGGTGTCGAGTCCCGCCAGGCCGAGCGACGCCAGGCCGCTCAGTTCGAAATTGCGATGCTGCATGCGCGCGGCGCGCGCCCAGTGCGGCATGACCTGCGCCAGCCGTCGATCGCGGTGATCCCGCGGCAGCGAGTCCGCGCCGTTGGGTGTGGCGCTCATCATCACGCAGACCTCGGCGGTGTCGAACAGGCGGACGCCATGCTCGAGGCCGCCGCAGTCGTACACCGCGGCACTGGCAAGCACGGGTGCGGCCACCATCTGCGCGCCGGCGCCTGCCGGTATGGCCTCGCAGGCCAGCGCGGCGGTCGCGCGCGTGGCGGGGCCGGGCAGGGACCGCATGCTGTCAGGCATGCTGTTGGCGCTCGTGAAGCAGCCATGTGGCGTGACCCCCAGGCGTGCCTGACCCGCGAGCTTGTCCCAGATCAGGTAGCTCGGACTGTCGGTGCAGGTGTAGCGGGAAAACAGGTCAAGGGCGGCCGGCATGGCCGCCACGTCCATGGCGGACTCGTAGATACAATCGACCAGACGATGAAATACGTCGTCGGCAGACGGGTGTTCGCCCATATTGATTTCCCCCGGTGGCAAACGCCTTTTCCTCAAGACCACTGCATCGAGGCGTGGTCCCCTTGTTATGTATGCATCCCTGGCTCACCGGTTTGACCCGGTGGCGACGTCTCTGTGATCTGGCAGGCGATGGCACTGCCGGCCCCGGATGCATGATGATGATCGTGCAGAAACCGGCACCGGGAACATCCCGCCTTAGAGGGGCACACCCCGCGTCTCGCGTGGCTTTCCGGCAGATTGCCGGTCCGCTTGCGACGGCGTCGGCAGGCTCCCCCCGCCGCACCGGCTATCACAGCCGAGACTCGCGTGATAGTAATGCGGGGCCTCCCCTATCTCAAAGCATCGCAATCATTGTTTTGGCACGCGTTTGCGCAAAAGCGACAGCTTTATGTCGGCGGCAGCCGATGGCCGTGACAGGGCCTGAGATCAGGCGGTTTTCCCTTGCTGCGGGGTGACGAGTTCGACGCCCGCGCCGGCTGCCGCCGCGGTCACGCCGGCATCGCCTGCCGCGCCGCCGTCGACCTGCACGGTCAGGTGGGGCGCGGCCATGCGGATGCCGTTGGCGTCGAAATTGCGCTTGAGCCGGACATTGAAGGCGCGCGTGATTTCGGCTTGCGTCAGCGGTCGAGTCTTGAACTGCGCCAGCACCACCTGCCCGTTGGGGTCGAACCGGTCCAGCCCCAGGATGTCGAGGCCGGACAGCAGGTTGCGGCTGTAGCGGTGGTCGCGCGCCAGCTCGGCACCCGTGCTGCGAATGATCTCCAGCGCGCGGTCCAGGTCGCTCTGGTAGGCCACCGAGATGTTGAACACCGCGAATGCGTAGCCCCGTGACAGGTTCTTGACGGTCTTGATCTGGCTATAGGGCAGCGTGTGCAACGCGCCCTTGCCGTCTCGCAGCCTGACGGTGCGGATGGTCATGGCCTCCACGACACCAGCGTGGTCGGGCAGTTCGATGGAGTCCCCGATGGCGATGGAGTCCTCGATCACGATGAAGAGCCCCGTGATCAGGTCCTGCACCAGGCTTTGCGCACCAAAGCCGATGGCCAGGCCGACCACGCCGGCACCGGCCAGCAGCGGCGTGACGTTGATGCCAAGGTTGGCCATGACCGCGATCATCGCCACGACCAGCAGCGCGACGAATGATGCATTGCGAACGAGTGGCAGGATGGTCTTGGCGCGCAGGCTGGGCTGGGCGGCGCGGCCATGGGTCGGGGACAAGGTCTGCGTGATGGCGGTGTCGATCAGCAACCACGCCAGCCAGGACAGCAGCACGATGCCGATGACGCTCAGGATGGCTTCCGTGATGTGCCGCCCGAGTACGGTGGTTTCGGCCATCCGCATCAGTGATGTATGCCAGATCCGCGCGTTGATCTCGAAGAACACCAGCCAGATCCCGACGCGGATCAGGGCTGCGCCAAACCGGCCGAAGCGTTGTATATAGGCGGAGCGCCGCCGGTCACGCAGCCGCGGCGCGCGCACTGTCGCCTTGGGGGATCGGCCCACCACCAGGGTCATCATCAGTGCCGCCACGAACAGTGCCACGGTAGCCACCGCGCGCCGCAGGAATTCGTCGGCGTGGCCCGTAGCCATGATCGTGCCGATCACGGATGACACGACCACTGCGAGCATCGGCAGGTACCAGGCCTGCCCGGCAATCCGCAGCAGGTCCATGATGGCCGGGTGCTGCTGGCGGAAGGACAGCGGTCGCAGCGCGATCAGGTGGCCCACCTGTCGCCGGAAGCGTATGGCGAACACGCCGATCAGGATCGCGGCCAGGATGTTGGCGTAGGTGCCGATGAGCCCCGCGAGATTGACGCCGAGCGCGGAAATGGCGCGGGGGTCCGTGTTGGCTTCGCCCAGCGCGGCCAGCGAGCCGGTGATGAACAGGAGCCACGGCGAGTGTTGCAGCAGGTCGCGTACGGCGCGCGCACGATGCGCGGACTGGAACAGCGCGAAGATGACCTGGCACACCGCCGACATCACCGCGCCCGCGACGATGGCATAGGCCACGATGACGCCCGCCATGCTGGCCGGGGTCCGGCCAAAGATCTGATAGGCCAGCAGAACCGTCAGGGCGAAAGCCACGATCCACGGCCCGATCCGCCGCAGGAAGTAGATGCCCACATCGACCCAGGAAGGGATGGATGGCAAGGGCGTCGGCCTGGCGGGTTGCAAACGGTTCCGGTGCAGTCTTCGCGAGAGTTCCCAGAGCAGCCAGCCTGTCAGTGCCCAGCCGGCCAGGACGGTGGCGAACTCGCGGATCGAGACGATGGCTGGCCGCGTGTGGTTGAGCGTGAGGGCCTCGCGCCATTCCTCGCCGGCAAACCGCATGCGCCAGTCCCAGTAGTGCCACGGGCCGCGGTCCCTGTGCGGGGCGTTGTCGATGTCCTGCAGCGCCTGCGTGACGGCGCCGATCAGTCCAGGTGCCGGCGCGCTGGCCTGGGCGGCGGAAGCGGCGGCCGCCGCAGACGCATCGAGACCGCGTCGCAGCGCTTGCAACTGGTTGACCAGGTTCTGGCGCTCCTTGTCGTTCTGCAGCGTGCCAATGACCTGGTCGATCGATTGTGTCAGTGGCACGCTGGCCGGGGCGGCTGGCGCCGAGGCGGCTTCGGCCTTCTTCACGGCGGCGACGATCGGATTGGCGGGGGCCGCATGGGCGGCGGCCGCAAGCGCCATCGCCAGCAGGGCGAGCGGCAGCAGTGCCAGGGTCAGGAATCGAAGGGGCAGACGGTGCATGGATGCGGGGCGCGCAGAGACGGGACGTCTGGCTGGCTCCAGAAGGAAAGCCAGCATCGCGTCACTGTAGCGCATCGGCACGCGAAGTCGGGCATGCCATCCTCGTTGCAGCGAATTTCCGACCGCCGGCTGAAGTTGAAAAAAATTGAATGACTTATCCTGAACGTGGCCCGGTATCGATCACTTGCGAGGCATATAGTTCAGCACATGGACGGCGCGAACAAGCAAACGCGGACGTCCGGAGCCATCAAATCAACTTAATGACTTACGGAGAGAAATCATGACCAAGACCGCCGCCCTGAAGATCGCATCCACGCTCCTCCTGTCCCTGGCCGCCCTCGGCACCGTTCAGGCGAGCACCGTGCCGGCCGACAAGTACGGCTACGAATTCCGCACCGGCGTGCCCGCTGACCAATACGGCTACGAATTCCGGACGCACGACGCCTTTACGGACGGCGCCCGCACCGGCAAGTTTGATCCGTATGCCGACGGCGCCCGCACCGTGGCGGGTCTGGACAAGGTAGGCGTCTCGGCTTCCCCCGCACGGACCTTCGATCCGTATGCCGACGGCGCCCGAGGTGGCGATCCGTACACCGATGGCGCACGTTTCGTCGCTGGCCTGGATAACGTCGGTGTATCGGCCAGCCCGGCGCGCGGCTTTGACCCGTACCTCGACGGCGCCCGTGCGTAAGAGGAACCCGTAGTGATTTGGCCACGCAAAGCGGGGCGCAGGAAGTCTGCCTGCGCCCCGCTTTCCTTTTTGGGCGACGCATTGCCGTGTCCGGCGTGGGGCGATCGCAATCGAAGGGACGCCGCCGCGTGTCGTGCAGGCGGCATTCGGCATGCTCAAGCGCGGGCGCCGGGCCGATTCGCGCCGTCCTCGCATCGGGTGCTTTGGGCTACCATCACCCTCTCATCGAAGAGGACTTCTCACATGCCATCGCTCGATACCCTGCTGCCTTTCCTCGGCATCGCCATCCTGCTGGGGCTGGCCCCCGGGCCGGACAATATCTTCGTATTGCTGCAGTCCGCCATGCATGGCACGCGGGCGGGGCTGACCGTCGTACTGGGGCTGTGTACGGGATTGCTTGTGCATACGGCCGTCGTGGCGGTCGGTCTGGCCGCATTGCTTGCGGCGTCAGTGGTGGCGTTTACCGTGTTGAAGATCGCGGGCGCGCTGTACCTGGTCTATCTGGCGTGGCAGGCGTTTCGCGCACCGGTGGGTGAGTTGCCGAAGGCCGGCGAGGGCGTCAAGCCCGGCAAGCACATGTATTGGCGTGGCGTGGTGATGAACCTCACCAACCCCAAGGTCGTGATTTTCTTCCTGGCATTCCTGCCGCAGTTCGTGACGCCCGAACGCGGTCACGTGGCGCTGCAGCTGATGGTGCTGGGATTTGTGTTCATCCTGGCCACGCTGCTGGTGTTTGGCGCGATCGCGTGGTTCTCCGGTGTGTTTGGCCGGATCCTGATGCGATCGGCCCGAGTGCAGCGGGCAGTGAACTGGTTTGCCGGAACGGTATTCCTGGCCCTGGCGGGCCGGTTGGCGTTGTCGCAGCGGTAACGGCGCTGTCGGTCAGGCGAAGGTGATCGCGTCCCGCCGCTCGGCACGTTCCAGGTGTGGCACGTTGTTGAAGCTCAGGAGTCGCTGCGTGTCACGGCCGACGATCAGCTCGCAAAAGCCTGTGTTGCGGAACTGAAGGTTCAGTTCGATGGCGGTCTGCGTCGGCGCGCCCAGCAGGTCCGCCACCGCGCGGCCAATGGCGCCGCCGGAACTGACCACCAGCAGCGCATCCTCGCGCGCGGCACCTTCAGTGGCGTGGGTCAGTGCGGCCTGCATGCGGGCGCCGAACTCTGACCAGGTCTCCGGCATCCCCGTCAGCTTGTCTTGTGTCCACGCCGCGAAGGCTGCACGGAACGTGCGCCAGTAGTCCTGATAGTCGCTGTTCTGGTGAGCACGATGGTCGGCGCCTTGGGTGAAGCTGCGGTACAGCGCCTCACCATCGTATTCGTTCAGGCCGGTGTGCGATGCCACAACTGTGTCGGCGGCGCCCATGCCGGCCAGGATGCCGGTGGCGGTGTCCTGCTGGCGCACCAGCGTGCCGGCGATGACGCGCCGGAAACTGACGCCGCGATCACGGAAATACTCGCCGAGCCAGCGCGCCTGCTGGCGGCCCACATCAGACAGGCAATCATAGTTGGCGGCCCCGAACGAGGCTTGGCCGTGACGGACCAGGAAAAGCGTTGCCATGATGTGACGGGCGTCTCGCGCCAGCATGAATTCGGTTGAGGCGGATTCTAGGGGGACTGCGCCGGCGCACAAAGCAAGTCCCGCCGGAATTCATAGCGGCCATTTCCGCGATGCATTGCCCCATGCAGTCCTGCGCCCGTCCGTGTGCTGCGTTGTGCCGGCAATGGCGCGCGGAAGTGATCGTGACTGCAAAGCGAAGGGAGGCGCGGTATGGCGATACGGATGTGGCGTTTTGACTTCAGGGCATCAGGGCGACGGCATCAGCCTGCGACGTTGGCGTCGAGCCCGAGATAGCTGGTGACCATGCGCGTCATCTCGGCGGGCAGCCGTTCATCGCCCAGCGGCAGTGGGCCGGGATTGTTGAGCACGGCGTTGACCAGCGTGCCGAAGACCATCTGCATTGCAAAGCGCACGCGCAGTTCGGCCTCGGCGGCGGGATCCGGCAGGCGTGGCACCAGCAGCGCGACCAGGCGCTCGACGATCTCCTCGCCATTCTTCTGATGGGGCAGCCATTCCTCTGGCCGGGCGGAAGCGTGCTTGAGCGAAGCCCGGATGACGCCGCGGTTGTTGTGGCACCCGTTCGTCAGGAATCGCATGGTCTTCTCGACGATCTGGCTTGCCGGCACCTCGCTCCAGCGCTCTTCCGCCATATAGCGCGCGACGGAGGCCTCTGTCTCCTGCATGACCAGCGAGCGAAGCGATTCGAAAAACGACATCTTGTCGCGGAAACGTCCATAGAACGCGCCTACGGAGACCTGGCATGCTGCGGCGATCTGTGCGACGGACACGGCGGCAAAATCGCGCTGCGCCAGCAGTTCGCGCCCGGCGGTCAACAGTGCCTGTTCGGTCTCACGCGCGCGGCGCTGGCGCGGCGGCTGAAGGATCGACGGCGTGTCGATGCGGGGGAAGGCGGTGGCGGCGATCTCGTCACCTGGGGGCGAAGCATGCATGGGTAATTTTCGTATTCGAATTCGAATTCGGTTTTGCACCTTAAGTGTGGCCAGTCCGGTGCGTCAAGCTGGGGTTTACGATTTCCAATATCGGAGGAAACTCGCTCTGCCTGCTGACACAAGCCGCGGGGGGGCCGCCCACTGTGGAAACAGGGGACATCCCGTACATCGAACACATACGGCTGGCTTCGCCAAAATGTCATAAAAACGTCACAATGGCAGTCAGGCCCTGCCACAAAGAGCTGGGGCCATTTCCGGAGAGAGAAGAGATGACGTTGTCCGCCGCTACCGCAACCCTGTTTACCCGTCGCCTCCGACGCACCCTGGCCGTACTCGCCGTGGCGCCACTGGCCATTGCCGCCGGCGCCGCGCAGGCGGCCTGGCCGGAAAAGCCGATCCGGCTGGTGGTGGCCTTTCCCCCGGGTGGTCCGGTCGACACGCACGCGCGCATCCTGGCCGAAAAGCTGCAGCCGATTCTCGGCCAGACGCTGGTGCTGGACTACAAGGCTGGCGCAGCCGGCAATATCGGCTCCGATAACGTGGCCAAGGCCGCGCCCGATGGCTACACGCTGCTCATCGCCAATACGGGGCAGATGGCGATCAACAACTCGCTCTATCCCAAGTTGCCTTACGCCATGCCCAGGGATTTCGCGCCCGTGGCCCGCACGGCGCTGATTCCGCTGGTGATGGTCGTCAATAACAACGTGCCGGCGAAGAACCTCAAGGAGTTCATCGCCTATGCCAAGGGGAATCCCGGCAAGCTGAACTTCGCCTCGGGCGGCAATGGCGGGATCTCGCACCTGATGCCCGAGATGTTCAAGCAGGCGTCCGGCACGTTCATCGTCCACATTCCCTACAAGGGCAGTGCCCCGGCGTTGACCGATGTAATGGGGGGCCAGGCGCAGATGATGGCCGATTCGATTCCACTGTTCACGCAGCAGATCAAGGCGGGCAAGGTGCGGCCGCTGGCGGTGACGTCGCGCCAGCGTTCGCCGGCGCTGCCGGACGTGCCGACGATGGAAGAGTCGGGGCTCAAGGGTTTCGAGGTGGTGGGTTTCTACGGGATGCTGGCCCCTGCCGGCACGCCGAAGGAGGTCGTCGACAAGCTGTCCGGCGCGCTGCGCACCGTCCTGGCGGATCCCGACACGAAGGCCAAGTTCGAGCAGCAGGGTGCCGAACCGGCCTGGCAATCACCGGAGGCGTTCACGACGACAATCCTGAACGAGCAGGCGCGTTGGGGTCAGGCCGTGAAGGCGTCTGGCGCGAAGATCGACTGATATGGCCCCTCGCTGTCAATAGACGCGAGCGTATTCTTCGCGCGAAGAGCACGAGGTTGAAGAGAGATGAGGTCGCACGCGATGGGTAGCGCGACGTACGAGCTTGATGCGACGGTGGATCAGTCTGATATCCGCGGGCTGGTTACCGCATGTCAACGCTTCGTCGCGGGGCTGCCTCAATCTGATAGTCGGAGGCCGTCACAAGGACGCTCACGTAGTCGAGACGAGGTCTCCCCGAGTCGGGCTCGTGTGTCGCGCTGCCCATCGCGTGCAATGCAAGCGGAGCGGCGAGGTAAGCCGGGCGTTAGACGCTTTGCATGCAGCAGCTCAGTGGCACTGCACCTGTCGACCGGCCTCCCACAGGAAAGCGGCCAGTTCCCGGGCCACGGCCACGCAGATCTTGTTGGGGTGCATGCCACGCGCGTCCAGCCGGCGGTATCGGGTGCACAGTCGCAGTTGGGCACGCCAGGCGATTTCGCAGACGTTGCGAGGCTGGCCCTGCTGTCGCTCGGTGATTGGGCGGCTGATTGGGCGGCTCATGCGCGCCGAGTAACGGTAACACCATGCGGCCTCGATCAACGCGCGGCGCACGTGTGCATTGCCGGTCTTGGTGATACTTCCTTGGGAGCGAGTTTGGCCGCTGCTGAATTCGCTGGGGTACCAGGCCGAGATAGGCCATCAACTGTTTGGGATGCTCGAAGCGATGCAGGTCGCCCAGTTCGGAAACCAGCGTGACGGCAGACATGAGATCGATGCCCTTGAAACACATCAGGGCCTGGACGACAGCACGGAAGCGCCATTCAGCGACCTGTTCGCGCAGCGCTGTCGTAATACGCTCGATCCGCTCGTTGGCCTCCAGGACCGCGCTTCGGTTGCCAACGGTCGGCCCGCAGGTACCCACGAACCTGGGTGCTGCCCTGCCGACATCGGCAACGGCTACAGCAATGGAGTCTTTATGCACGTCCATACCGACAAATACAGTGATATCGTTAGTCATGGTCTGTCTCCGGGATCCGAGTATGCAGATCACGCCAGCCGGCGTTCTGCTTGTGGCTCTACGCGCTACCACGGCGCGCAGCCCACGATAAGCCCCGAGGCAGACCACCTCCAATTCCTCCTCCCGAATCTGGATGGTCCCTCCCGCTTCAACGCGGGCCAGGGCCCTGTTGTCTGATGGCGTCGCGGTAAAACGGCTGCGGCTGCGGCTGCGGCTGCGGCTATCGCCGCCGGCGCTGCTGTCCTGAGGCGCGGTGCCGTCAGCTTGCCGCCTGGGGCGGTTTCCGGGTCAGTCCCGCACACTGACCGATCAGTGTCTGCACGCAGCATGCGCTGCCGCTCCATTCGCCGCCGATGACGTTGCCGTCTGGGCCGGCCATCAGCTTGCGCTGGCAATAGGCGGCGGTGGGCGGAGGCTCCAGCCGCGCATCGCGGGGGCCGCTGCCCGGCGGGTGCGCGGTGGGGACTTCATCGGTCCAGACATAGGCGGTGCCGCCCGCCACGGCTTGCACGGATTGCGGCGGTCCCCACTGGGCTTTGGCCTGATCGACTGGCGCGCCTCGCCACGAATCGAAGATCCGCTGCATCGTGCTGGCCTCGATGTTGGCGCACGCGGCGGTGAGGCTCATCGCGCAGATGGAGATCATGGCGACACAGGGGGCGGAATGGCGGCGCGACGGCATGGCGGCTCCAACGGTAGCAGACCCTCCTTCGCAGACTAGCCGAGCGGCGCTGCCGCTGCCAGTGCGTCTATGCGTGCTGGCGCACGAAAAATGCGTGGCCGGTGTCAGGAAAACAGCGCGAGGGTTTGCTGATCCGGACTGGCCGCGGAGGTACGCCGGGTGGTTGCTGACGGACTTGCCTGCGTTGCGCGCTTCGGCGCGGGTGGCTCCGGCGGTGTCAGGACCAGCGTGCGCGTGGCGACCAGCGGCACGGCCGTCGCCTTCAGGTCTTGCAGGCGCGGCGCCAGAATCTGATAGGTGTCGGCATCGAAACGGGCGGCGTCGGACAGCAGCTTCGCAGCGTCTTCCAGCGTCGGCGCGGTGCCGAGATAGCACCAGTCTTCGATGACGTGCCATGGATGCCCGGCGTCGTCCGTCTCTCTCCAGGCAATGGCCCCGTCGAACGGCCAGGGCTGCAGTGCTAGTGCGGAGATGGCCGACATCGTGCGATCGCGATGGCTGGCGCGTGCCTCGTCGCCGGTGCACGCGCCGGCGCAACGGTGCAATTGCCGGGCGAAACAGGGATTGCCGCGGTGGCTGTTCGCTTCCAGCATCAACGTCGCCAGGCAAAGCTGATGTTCGTCCGCCAGCTCGCGCAGCCGGGCCTGCGCGGCGGCACGGCTGCCGAACGCGCCGTAGAGCCCGGCGTGGCGGCTGAAATTGATGTGGCGGTCGGAACGCAGGCGCGGCGCGGACAGGCCCGCAGCCAGTTCCCATGAAAACAGCTCGGTGTTCTGGCGCAGCAACTGGTTGTGGAGCGGCTGCAGTGCCTTGACCAGGTGGGCCTCCAATAGCAGCGCGCCCACCTCGCCGCCGGTCTCGCGCCATTCGACGCGCCGCACGCCGCGGGCAAGCCGCATCTCCTTCTCATGACTATGATCGCCGGAGAAATGGGCGCGGATGCGCTGGCGCAGATGGATGCTCTTGCCGACGTAGAGCGGCGCGTCCTGGTCGCCGAAGAACAGATAGACGCCGGGACGGTCGGGCACATCGTCGAGCGCGGTCTCGGTCAGGCCAGCCGGCAGGCTGGCATGCTTGACGAGCGACTTCACCGCGGACTCGACCAGGTCGACGGAATATACGTCGTGAATCTTCTGCCAGAACTGCCAGAGTAGTTCGGCATCGGCCAGCGCGCGGTGCCGCCCCTTGGGGGTCAGGCCAAACCGGGCGATCAGCGCGTCCAGGCCGTGCCGCTCCACCGACGGGAACAGCGAGCGCGACAGGCGCACGGTGCAGAGGACGTCGGCGCGGAAGGTGATGCCGGCGCGGCGGAACGCATTCTTGAGAAAGCCGTAGTCGAAGCGCGCGTTGTGCGCGACGAAGAGGCGGCCTTGCAGGCGTTCGGCCAGGGATTCGGCGATGGCCTCGAAAGTCGGCTGGCCGCGGACCATCTCGTCGGTAATGCCGGTCATGCCCTGGATGAAGGGCGGGATACTGGCTTGAGGGTCGATCAGCGTGTCCCACTCGTGGATGCCGTCGGGGCCGACTTCGACAACGCCGATCTCTGTAATGCGATCGCGTTGGGCATCGGCGCCGGTGGTCTCCAGGTCGACGAAGACAATCGGGCGCGTCAACGCGGCGGCGAGCGCGTGCGCGTCGAGCGTGCCGGCGTCGCGGCTCGCCAGGCGTTCGGGCAGATAGGTGGGGTGGTCCGGCATCGTCGTCATGCGGCGATTCTAATGGATGCGAAAATTCTTTTTCGAAATCGCTTGCCAGCGGGTGAGGAGTCCCTTAATATTCGCCCCCTCGCAACACAAACCGCCGCTGCAAGGCAGCACTGGCAAGGGTTGCGGGGTCGATGGGGGGTTGGAGTCGCGAAGGAATGCGGCGCTGACCGAAGC
>NZ_JBFTSP010000040.1:0-39074 GCF_056400065.1 Cupriavidus sp. 01L415
ACCCTTGGCGGCTACCTGAATCGCCGCAACGATCCTCCGCCCGGCGCTACCGTCATCTGGCGAGGCTTCCTCGTCTTGCACGAAATCACAGAGATGTTCCGTATCTTTAATTCGGGATAGCGAGCCAAGCTTGTGGGTAAAGCTCAGCCCGCAGGGGGAGGGCGCCAACTGGCAGGGCGTCAGGCCTGCCGGGTGCGTCTGGAACGCGTCAGGAACGCGTCAAGCTGGCGGGCCTGGCTTGCGAGTCAGGCGCCGCCGCACTGCATCAAACCTGCGTAATAAACTTCGTCACCAGGTAGCCATCGAACGTTTCCTGGCCGCCTTCGCTGCCGATGCCCGAGTCCTTGATGCCGCCGAACGGGGTCTCGGCCAGCGCCATGCCGAAGTGGTTGATGTTGACCATGCCGGCTTCCAGCCCGCTCGACACCAGGTTGGCGGTCTTCAGGGAGTTCGTGAAGACATACGATGCCAGGCCGAAAGGCAAGCTGTTGGCGCGGCGCAGGGCTTCCTCCGCATCCTTGAAGCGCGTCACCGGGGCCACCGGGCCGAACGGCTCGTCCACCATCAGCTTGGCATCGTCGGGCAGGTCCGTGACCACGGTCGGCGCGAAGAAGAAGCCCTTGTCGCCGATGCGCGAACCGCCCGCCACGATCTTGCCGCCACGGTGGCTGGCGTCATCGAGGAACTGCTCCATCGACGCGATGCGACGCTCGTGCGCCAGCGGGCCCATCTGGGTGCCATCGTCCAGGCCATTGCCGACCTTGATCGATCCGATGACCTCGGTGAAGCGGGCCAGGAACTTGTCGTACGCTTTTTCCTGCACGTAGAAGCGCGTCGGCGAGACGCACACCTGGCCGGCATTGCGCAGCTTGAAGCGCGCCAGCATCTCGGCGGCGGGCTCGATGTCGGCGTCGTCGAACACCAGCACCGGCGAGTGGCCGCCCAGCTCCATCGTCACGCGCTTCATGTGAGCGCCGGCCAGTGCGGCCAACTGCTTGCCCACCGGCACCGAACCCGTGAAGGAGATCTTGCGCACGATCGGCGATTCGATCAGGTAGGTGGAGATTTCGCCGGGCACGCCCCAGACGATATTCAGCACGCCCGGAGGCAGGCCTGCATCGTGGAACAGGCGGGCCAGCGCGACCACGGCGCTCGGGGAGTCCTCCGGACCCTTCAGGATCAGCGTGCAGCCCGCGCCCAATGCGGCGACGATCTTGCGGATGGCCTGGTTGAACGGGAAGTTCCACGGCGTGAAAGCGGCGCAGACGCCGATCGGTTCGCGCACGACGATCTGGCGCACGGCCGGGTTACGCGGCGGGATCACGCGGCCGTAGATGCGGCGGGCTTCCTCGGCGTGCCATTCGGCGTGTTCGGCGCAGATCATGACCTCGCCAACGGCCTCGGCCAGCGGCTTGCCCTGATCCAGCGTGATGTCGCGGCCAATTTCCTTGGCGCGGGTGCGGGTCAGCTCCGCCACCTTGCGCAGGATCGCGGAACGCTCCAGCGGCGAGGTCTTCTTCCACGTCTCGAAGGCGCGCTGTGCGGCAGCCAGGGCACGGTCCAGGTCCGCGCGGTTGGCGTGCGGCAGCTTGCCGAGGACTTCCTGCGTGGCTGGATTGATGACGTCCTGCTCGCGACGGTCCCCTCCCTTGATGAATTCCCCATCGATGTAGAGGGCGAGATCCTGATACATGCGTGTCTCCTGAGTGAGTTGGACGGCGCGCCGGGGCGGCGTGCCGCAAGCGGGTCGGGTCGAGAAACCGCAAGCTTAACGCGTTGGGGCGGTTCGCGCACAGGGCCATCGCTGGCCGCCGCGGACCTTGGTGGATCCCTGCCTCATTCCTGCCGGGCGGGCGGTGCGGCCGATAATCGGCCGCCTCCGCCAGGCTTGTGAGGGCAGGTCCACGCGGACTAGACTGCCAGATTCCCACTCGTACGCACCGGCTCCCGCCATTTCCCGCGGCGCCTGACGACTTCCCCGCCATGAAGCCTGACGCCAGACTGACCACGGGCCCGATCGGCCGGACCCTGCTGCTGTTTTCCCTGCCGGTGCTGGGCAGCAACATCCTGCAGTCGCTCAATGCGTCCATCAATTCGGTCTGGGTGGGCCGCTTCCTGGGTGAAGCGGCGCTGACGGCGACGTCCAATGCCAACATCATCCTGTTCTTCCTGCTGGGCGTGGTCTTCGGAATCAGCATGGCCAACACGATCATGATTGGCCAGGCGGTCGGCGCGCGCGACATCCATGAGGCGCGCCGCGTGGTCGGCACCAGCACCACGTTCTTCGTGGGGTTGTCCGTGCTTGCCGCCGTGCTGGGTTTCATCTTCACCCCGCACATCCTGACGGCGATGCACACGCCGGCGGACGCCGCGCCGCTGGCCGTGATCTACCTGCGCATCATCTTCGTGGCGCTGCCGTTCATGTACTTCTACAACTTCGTGATGATGACGCTGCGCGGCGCGGGGGATTCGCGCACGCCGTTCTACTTCATGCTGCTGTCGGCGATCCTGGACGTAGTGCTCAACCCTGTGCTGATCTTTGGCATCGGCCCCTTGCCCGCGCTGGGTATCGCAGGCTCCGCGCTGGCCACGCTGATCGCGCAGATGACGAGCCTGGTGGCGATGATTGCGCTGCTTTACAAACGTCGCCATTTCCTGCTGCTGCATCGCGAGCAGCTGGTGCTGCTGAAGCCTGATCCGGCGATCCTGCGCGCACTGGTGAACAAGGGCTTGCCGATGGGGTTGCAGATGGTCGTGATCTCGTCGTCGGCCATCGTGATGATGTCGCTCGTCAATACCTATGGCTCGCAGACCACCGCGGCGTATGGCGTGGCGTCGCAGCTATGGACGTACGTGCAGATGCCGGCGCTGGCGGTGGGCGCCAGCGTGTCGTCGATGGTGGCGCAGAACGTCGGCGCGGGATTGTGGGCGCGCGTGTCGCGCATCACGCAGGTGGGCCTGCTGTTCAACGTGGCGATGACCGGTGCGCTGGTCGGACTGATCTACCTGTTCAATCGCCATTCGCTCGGCCTGTTCCTCGGCGACGACAGCACCGCCATCGGCATCGCCCAGCACATCAACATCGTGGTGCTCTGGTCGTTCATCCTCTTCGGCTTCACCATCGTCGTGTTCGGCACCGTGCGCGCGACGGGTGCCGTGATGGCGCCGCTGCTCATCCTGTTTATCTCGATGTGGGTGATTCGCCTGCCGTTTGCGTGGCTGCTCGGTCCGCATATCGGTGCGGAATCGGTCTGGTGGAGCTTCCCGCTAGGCTCGGTGGTATCCGTCGCGCTGGCGTTTGGCTACTACCGCTTCGGCAACTGGAAGCGCAGCCACATCCTGCCTGGTGCGCCGCATGCGCAAGCGGTGGGCCAGGCGCCGGATACGAGCATGGGCACGCCGTGCGAGGACGCGGACGGCACCGATGGCGCCGTCGAAGGCGTCAATGCGGCAACGGCACCGCTGCGCTGATGCCACGCCGCGCCGAAACAAGCATCTACTTCTTCGCATGAGAGACATTCGCTGCGCGCCGTGCGGCGTCGCGGCGAAACTGTAAGCCAACCGAAAGGCCCGCGCCGCGCGCTTTTCCGTCTTGCCGCATCAGGCGGTGTCCTTCCCTTACGTTCACCTTTCGAGGCGCGCTTTCATTTGCCTTACATCGTGCGCGGCCTCGCGATGCAATGCATCACATCATGATGTATTGCCGAAGAACGCATCACGGTGGGCCTCATTGGGAAATACCCTAGACCCCAGACAAATGAAAGGCGCCTGAAAGATCGCGTCTCTACTGTTCGCACCATCGCGTCGAACGTGTACGTATCTGCGCGTTCGCAGTGTGGGGCGTCCGAGCCGGCGTGCCATGCGGTACCGCTTTTCACAACTTTGAGGAGATTCGTTTTGCGCATACGCAGCCAAAAGGACTTTGCCTCCGGCCTGATGTTCGTCCTGGTCGGTCTGGGCTTTTCCTTCGTCGCGCGCGGCTATTCCATGGGAACAGCCGCCAAGATGGGACCCGGATATTTTCCGTTTCTGCTCGGACTGGTGCTTGCCTTCCTGGGCGCCATCGTAACGGTGGGTTCCCTGTCGATGAAGCGCGAGGAAGATCAGCTCGCTCGCTGGGACTTGAAGACCCTGTTGTGGATTCTCGGTTCCGTGGTGCTGTTCGGCCTGTTGCTCAAGCCGCTCGGCATGGTGTTGTCGGTGTTCGTGCTGGTGCTGGTCTCGTCGATGGCGAGCCACGAATTCAGCTGGAAGGGCGCGCTCGCCAATGGCGTGGTGCTCGTGCTGATCAGCCTTGGCGCCTTCGTGTACGGCATCAACCTGCAGATGCCGGTGTGGCCGGCCTTCATTACCGGCTAAGGAGACGCATCACATGGAATTGTTCAGTCACCTTGCCCTGGGTTTCTCCACGGCATTGTCCCTCCAGAACCTCGCGTACGCCTTCCTGGGCTGCGTGCTGGGCACCCTGATCGGTGTGCTGCCGGGCCTTGGGCCTCTGGCCACCATCGCCATGCTGCTGCCGGTGACCTACACGCTGCCGCCGGTGGCCGCGCTGATCATGCTGGCCGGTATTTACTACGGCGCCCAGTACGGTGGTTCCACGACCGCCATCCTGGTGAACCTGCCTGGTGAATCGTCGTCGGTGGTGACCACCATCGACGGCTACCAGATGGCACGACGTGGCCGCGCCGGCGTGGCGCTGGCCACTGCCGGTCTGGGCTCGTTCTTCGCCGGCTGCGTGGCGACGCTGATCCTGGCCGCCTTCGCAACACCGCTGTCGGAACTGGCGTTCAAGTTCGGCCCCGCCGAGTACTTCTCGCTGATGGTGCTGGGCCTGATCGGTGCCGTGGTGCTGGCATCGGGTTCGCTGCCCAAGGCGGTGTCGATGATCGTGCTGGGCCTGCTGATGGGCCTGATTGGCACTGACGTGAACTCGGGCGCCGCACGTTTCTCGTTCGACATCCCGGAGCTGACCGACGGTATCGACTTCGTCGCGCTGGCCATGGGTATGTTCGGCTTCGCGGAAATTATCGCGAACCTCGAACAGAAGGAGGCACGCGAAACGTTCACGAACAAGGTGACCAACCTCTGGCCGACCAAGGCGGACTTCAAGCGCATGATCCCGGCGGTGCTGCGTGGCACGGCGCTGGGTTCCGCGCTGGGCATCCTGCCCGGCGGTGGCGCGGCACTGGCTTCGTTTGCAGCCTACTCGCTGGAAAAGAAGACGTCGAAGTATGCGCATGAATTCGGCAAGGGCGCGATCGAAGGCGTGGCAGGTCCGGAATCGGCCAACAACGCCGCGGCACAGACCTCGTTCATCCCGCTGCTGACGCTGGGCATTCCGCCCAACGCCGTGATGGCGCTGATGGTGGGTGCGATGACCATCCACAACATCCAGCCCGGCCCGCAGGTGATGACCAGCAACCCGGCGCTGTTCTGGGGCCTGATCGCCTCGATGTGGATCGGCAACCTGATGCTGATCATCCTGAACCTGCCGATGATTGGCGTGTGGGTGAAGCTGCTGACCGTGCCGTATCGCTTCCTGTACCCCGCGATTCTCGTGTTCTGCGGCATCGGCGTGTACTCGGTCAACAACCAGACCTTCGACGTCTTCATGGCGGCAGGCTTTGGCGTGATCGGCTACCTGTTCCTGAAGCTCAAGTGCGAGCCGGCACCGCTGCTGCTCGGCTTCGTGCTGGGACCGATGATGGAAGAGAACTTCCGCCGCTCGCTGCTGCTATCGCGTGGTGACTTCAGCGTATTCGTGACGCGTCCGTTGTCGATGGGCCTGCTGATCGCCGCCGCCGCACTGGTGGCCGTGGTGGCCCTGCCATCGATCAAGGCCAAGCGCGAGGAAGCGTTCCAGGAAGAGTAGCGCTCCGTGGCGCACCGGAACGGCGCCGGTGGAAACCGGCGTGCATAACGCAAGCTTTCGGGGTGCCTCGCGCACCCCGTTTTTTTAAGAGAGAACTTGCCCGACTGCGGCTGCAGTCATGGGCTGCGCATGATGATCCGAATTCCCGCACTGGCTGCGTCGACTGCGCCCATGAAAACGCCATCACTCGACCGGGTCGTATCCCGGCTCTATATCCTCAAGCTTGTCCAGGCTAGCCCGTCCACCGTCTTCAATCTGATGGAGCGACTGCGCGAGCGCGGCATCGACAAGAACATCCGTGCGCTGCGGCCGGTCCTGCGCAGCCTGATGATTGCCCGCTCCATCACGGCCGAACTGGTCGAGGGCAATGGCCGCGTGTACTCCATCACCAACAGTGGCCGCGCGGAGCTGGACGCCTACCTGTCTCATCTCGACGTGCTCAAGTCCGACCTCGCCAGCAACGATGAGGACGCAGGCGACGCACAAATGCAGGACACCGCCTGAAGCGGCGGCGTCCTGGTGCGGCGCTGAAGGGAACGCGGCGGGGCAGTTGCCTGCTTACTGCGTCACGAGTTCTTGAGCCGTCGTGTTGCTGGTATTGCTTTGCGCCACCAGCACCTTGATCCGGTTGGGAATCACGGCACCAAAGCCGTCCGCCGGGATCGTGGTGATCAGCCAGTCGTCGTTCTTGGCAACCGTCAGCGCACCCGAATCGAAGATCACGCTCTTGGTGCCCGCCGTGGTGATGCGCAGGCGATACGTGCCGCCATCCACATAGATCGAATCCTGCCCGGAAGGCGGCACCGCGTTCTTGTAGGAGACGCCGGCGATCGTCGGCGACACGGTGTTCAGGTCGAGCGCAGGCGTGGTCAGGTACATGTCGACGTTCTGCGCGTTGATCGACGCGTTCAGGCCGCGAATGCGTGCGGAGGTGGACAGAATGCCCTTGCCATAGGGATCGTCGATCTGGATCACATCCGCTGTTGCGGTGCCTGGCAACGCAACCACCGTGTACTTGTGGCCCGTATGGGCATCCACCGTCGTGGCGCCGATCTGCGTCGCCGTCCCGGTCAGGTTGAACGCAAACAGGTTGCTGCCCGTGGCAACGTCGAAATAGCCGGACACCGTCTTGTACGGGATGTTCTGCAGCGACGTCTTGGTGCCGTTCTGCAGGACGTCGACATTGGGGCCCGCCGTGATCGCATGGATCACGCGCACCGACGGCTTGCTCAGGCCCACGCGATCGTCAATGCTGTCGTCACCGCCGCTGCATGCAGCCAGCACCGCCGTGGCCGCCAGTGCCAGGCCCAGAATGATCTTGCTCTTGATTGGTTTCATGGATTCACCTCATGCCATTGGGATTGCGCTTGCCTGATGCAACAATAGGCATGGCGGGTGGAGGCAGGCAGGCGGAGGGTTCCGAATCCACTGTCGGAGGAGTCCGACAATCTGGTTGCAAGGCTGACACGCACGTCGCGATGCGTGCGTGTAGCGGATACAAACCGGCGGGTCCAGGGGCATCCAGGACGGATGCGTGTGGAAATTCTTACATCGCGAGCGCCATCTTTGCAGCGCCTTTGCGCATGGATCTGGCGCTCGCTGCGACCTGGCGTCGAGGGGCCGGGCGCCTCGCCATCGAGGCCCCGGAAAGAATTACACCATCACGACCTGATTGCGCCCGTTCCGCTTGGCCTGGTAGAGGCCGGTATCAGCGGCCTCTACGAGACGACTGAAATTCGCGTCCGCATCGGGCACGATCACTGCGCCGCCAATGCTGATGGTGACGAACTGGCTCGTGGGCGATCCGGTGTGTGGGATGCGCAGCGATTCAATCGCGCGTCGCACCTTCTCCGCCAGCAGGCGCGCGCCGCCTGGCGACGTTGCCGGCAGGATCATCGAAAACTCTTCGCCGCCAAAACGCGCAGGCAGATCCGCAGGGCGTGCGCAGTTCTCGCGGATCACCGCCGCCACGCGGCGCAACACTTCGTCGCCGGCCACGTGCCCGTACGTATCGTTGTACGCCTTGAAGGCATCGACGTCGATCATCAGCAAGGCCAGCTGGGTCTGCTCGCGCTGCGCACGCTTCCATTCCGCGCCGAGGTATTCGTCGAAGTAGCGGCGGTTGGACAAGCCCGTGAGGCCGTCGGAATTGGTGAGCCGCTGCAGTTCGAGGTTGGTTTCCAGCAGCTGTTGCTGGCTCTGGCGCAATGCGCGGTAGGCTTCGTCACGCTGCAGCAGGTTCAGGTACGAGCGCGAGTGATACCGGATACGGGCCACCAGCTCGATCGTGTCCGGCAGCTTGACCAGATAGTCGTTGGCCCCCGCGGCAAATGCCGCGCTCTTCATCGTCGGCTCTTCCTTGGTGGACAGCACGATGATGGGGATGTCGCGCGTGCCCGGGTTTTCGCGATAGCGGCGCACCAGCGTCAGCCCGTCTGTACCGGGCATGACCAGGTCCTGCAGGATCACCGTGGGCTGCGTGCGCTCGGCCACGGCCACAGCATCGTCGGGCTGGGCGCAGTAGTGGAAGTCGATGTCCGGCTCGCCCGCCAGCGCCCGACGGATGGATTCGCCGATGATGGCCTGGTCGTCGACCAGCAGCACCATCGCCATGTATTCGCTGCTGGCCGCCCTGGCCGCGCCATGGGTCGCGCCATGGGTTGCGCTATCGGCCGCCCCACCGGCCGGATCATTGTGTCTTGGCATGTTCCGCATCCTGTTCTTGTCTTCCTTCGGGGTCCCTGTGCCATTCCCGTCGCCCGTTGAAGCGGGACCCCGTCGTGATGGCTGAATTCCCAACCCCGCTATGTCGGCGGGCAAGCCACGCCGGCGCGTCGGCCGCCAAAGGCCCGCACCAGTCGCGCGGCAATCAGCGGCAGCGGCAGGATTTCACTGGCCGCGCCCATTGCCGCCGCGGCCTTGGGCATGCCATAGACGGCGCTCGTCGCCTGGTCCTGCGAAATGGTCAGGTAGCCGCGGTCGCGCATCGCCTTGAGGCCTGCCGCGCCGTCGCGGCCCATGCCGGTCAGCAGCACGCCCACGGCTTCGCCGCGCCAGTGCTCCACCACGCTTTCAAAGAACACATCGATGGAGGGCCGGTACAGGTAGTCGCCGGGCTCGGGTGTGTAGGCCATCCGCGCGCCCGCCACGAGCCGCAGGTGGTCGTTGGTGCCGGCGAGCACCACCGTGCCCGCCTGGGGGGTCTCGCCGGCACGCGCAATGCGCACCGGGAGCGCGCATTGCGCATCGAGCCACTCGGCCATGCCCGGCGCAAACGCTTCGTCCACATGCTGCACGGCGACGATCGCCGCGTCGAAGTCCGCCGGCAGCGCGCCCAGCAGCTTGGCCAGCGCGGCGGGCCCGCCCGCGGACGCGCCGATGGCCACCAGTCGCGGAGCGGCGGAGGCCGGCGTGGCAGCGGTCAGCGATGGCGGCGCGGCCGCACGTCCGGCCAGCAGTCGCGCGATATTCCGGATCTTGCGTAGCAGCGGGCCGGCGGCCAGTTGCGCGTCGGGCTCCGCCAGCGTGGGCGTGTCCACGGCATCGATTGCGCCGTGGCCCATTGCGGCGAAGACCTGGTTGGCGTTGCGGCCCAGGTCCATGGTCACCACCACGATGGCGCATGGCGTGTCCACCATGATGCGACGCGTGGCCTCCACGCCGTCCATGACCGGCATCAGCAGGTCCATCAGAATCAGGTCCGGCGTATGGCTTGCGGCCAGTTGCACGGCCTGCTCCCCATCGCCGGCGACCCAGATGATCTCGTGCGTGGCGTCCAGCCCGATGGCGCGGCGCAGGGCGGCCACGGCCAGCGGAGAATCGTTGACGATCCCGATCTTCATGCGCGTGCCTCGCCGATGAGGTCCTGCACTGCGTCGAGCAGTGCGGTGTCGTGGAAACTGCCCTTGGCCAGATAGTAGTCCGCGCCGGCCTGCAAGCCGCGCTCGCGGTCTTGCTCGCGGTCCTTGTACGAGACGATCATGACGGGAAGCTGGGCAAAGCGCGCTTCGGCCCGGATGCGGCTCACCAGTTCAATGCCATCCATGCGGGGCATGTCGACGTCGGTGATGACGAGGTCGAACGGCTCCGCGCGCAGCACGTTCCAGCCGTCCATGCCGTCGACCGCGACCACGACGTCATAGCCGCGCCCGGCCAGCAGCTTGCGCTCCAGTTCGCGCACGGTGAGGGAGTCGTCCACCACCAGCACGCGCTTGCGGCGCACGAGCGTGGCTTCGGTGCCGGCCTGGCGCACGCGCTCGATACGGCCCTCCGACACCAGCTTCTCGACGGACCGCTGCATGTCCTCGACGTCGAAGATCAGCACTGGCGTGCCGTCGTCCGTGAGGCTCCCCGCGGCGATGTCCTTGATCTTGCCGAGCCCCTGCGCCAGTGGTTGCACCACCAGCATGCGCTCGCCGAGCATGCGATCGACGGCGATGCCATAGACGCGGTCCTGCTCGCCGATCACCACGACGGGCACGGCGTCGCCGTCCTGCGGATGCTCGGGCCGCTGCAGCAGCTGGGCCGCGCTGACCAGTCCGACGGGACGGCCGTCGTAGCGGAAATGCTGGTGCTGCTCGATCTGCTCGATGTCGTCGCGGCGCACGGCTGGCGCGCAGCACGTGGCCCAGCGGAAAGGCGTAAGCCTCGCCGGACACGTCCACCAGCAGCGCGCGCACGACAGACAGCGTGAGCGGGAGCTCCAGGTGGAAATGCAGGCCGGTGCCGGGTTGCTGCGACAGCCTGAGGCTGCCGCGCACGGCGCGGATCATGTCCTGCACGGCATCGAGTCCGACGCCGCGGCCGGAGACTTCGGAAACCGTTTCGCGCAGGCTGAAGCCCGGCAGCAGCAGGAACTCGAGCAATTCCGCCTGCGACAGGCGCGCCGCCGTTTCCGCTTGCGCCAGTCCGCGCCGCACGATGGTGGCGCGCAATGCCTCGAGGTCCACGCCCGCACCGTCGTCGAAGATCACGATCACCAGCCGCCCGGCGTTGTGGCGCGCGTGAAGCGAGATGCGCCCCTCCTCGGGCTTGCCCGCGGCCCGCCGGACCTCCGGCGCCTCGATGCCATGATCCACGGCGTTGCGCAGCAGGTGGGCCAGCGGTGCATCGAGCTGTTCCAGGATGTCCCGGTCCACCTGGGTGTTTTCGCCGGATAGCGAGAGGTGCACCGTCTTGCCCAGTGACCGGCCCAGGTCGCGCACCATGCGCGAGAAGCCGGTGATGCCGTCGGACAGCGGGCGCATGCGGCACGACAGCGCCGTGTCGTAGAGCCGGCGCGAGAGCCGGCTTGCGCGATGATCGTACTGGTCGAATTCCGCCACGCGCTGCGACATCTGCCCGTGGCTGTCTTCCAGGATCTGGCGCGCATCGGCCAGCGCCGCACGCAGGCGTGGCACGGTGCCATCGGGGCTGGCCAGCAGCGCCTGGATGCCGTCCAGCGCCTGCAGGGCGCGCATCTGTTGCCGGCGCGCCTGCTGCATCGCGCTGCCAAACGGGCGCAGCCAGTGCGACTCGACCATCGCTTCACCGGCCATGGCCAGCAGGCGGTCGAGGCGATCCGCGTTGACGCGCAGCGTCCGCTCCTGGCCATCCGCGGGATCGGTGGGAGCGGGGGCAGCGGCCTGTGGCTCCGGCGCACGCAGGGTGGCCGGCGGGATGACGGCCGGCGCGGGCGCGAGGTCGGCAGTTGTGGCTGTCGCTGCGGCCTCGGCGGTCGCGGCAGCCGGGCGCGTTTCGGCCACGATCGTGGCTGGCGCCGGCGCGGGCATCGTCGCGGGGTTGTCGAGTGGCGCGCCCATGCGTGCGACATAGGCGTCGATCTCGGCCTTGCCGTCGCGCTCCGCCCAGTTGATGTCACCGCCGGGAGGATGGCCAATGCGCTGCAGCAGGTCGGTGCCCTGCAGCAACGCGTCGATGTGCGCCGGTGTCAGCCGCAATCCGCCGCGCTGCGCGGCCTCGAGGCAATCCTCCATGACATGCGCCACCCGCACGCCGCCATCGAGTCCCACGATGCGCGCGGCGCCCTTGAGCGAATGCGCGGCGCGCATGCAGGCCTCGAGGTGAATGGCGGCCACCGGGTCGCGCTCCAGCGCTAGCAGGCCCGCGTTCAGCACCTCGGCCTGCGATTCGGCCTCCAGCGCGAAGAGGTCCAGCATCGACGCATCGCGCAATTGTTCCGGATTCATGACAGGCTCCGCGACAACGCGTGCCGCAACAGGCCGGCATCCAACAGGCCGACCGTATGGCCTTCATGCTCGAACAGGGCCTGCGTGTAATGGGCGGAGGCGCGCGCCAGCGTAGCCGGCAACGGCATCAGCGCGGCGGCAGGCACGCGCCGGACGCCGGCGACTTCCGACACCGGCAGCGCGATGGCATTGCGCCCCTGGCCCAGGATCAGGAAACGCGCCGCGCGTTGCGCATCGCCCTTGTTGTCGATCTTGTCGCTTCCCCGGTCGGGCTTGCCTCCGGCTTCGGTGCCGCCGAACAACAGCACCAGCGAGACACAGGTCAGCAGCGCGCCACGCACGGCGGCTACCCCGACCAGCGCGGCGTGGCGACGCTGCGGCAGCGAGTGCACGGGTGCCGGCGCGGTGACTTCACCGAGCACGGCAGTCGGCAGTGCCAGCCATTCGTCGCCCACGCGGAACACGACGCACGACTGGCCGGCCGCGCGGTCCGCTTGCGCATCGCCGGCGTTGGCGGCATCCAGTGCTTCAGGGTCCGCCAGTTGGCCGGCCGACAGCGTGTCGAGCAGCGTCACGGCGGCCTGTGCGTAGGTCGGGCAATTGCGGCAATGGATGTGGGTGGCCAGCAGCGGGCAGGAGCCGTCGCCGGAGACGCCGATACGGCGCCAGCAGGCGTCGAGTCCGGCGGCAAGGGAGGGCGGAGCGGTCAGGGGTTCAGCCATGGCTTACACGGGCATGACGTTGGGCGCGCTCGCGCAGGCGGTGCGCGCCCGCGGCGTCGCCTTCGCTGTCGAGCAAAGCGGCCAGATGATAGAGCGCCTCCTCATGGCCGGGGTCCAGATACACGGCCTTGCGATAGGCGGCATGCGCGTCCGCCGCGTGGCCGGAGGCGTCGTGCAGCACGCCCAGTAGGCAATAGGCATCGGCGGACGGGCCGTGCGCGGCCAGGTGGCGTTCGCAAGCGGCCGTGGCGGCTGGCAGTTCGCCACGATCGGCGAGGGCGGCGATGGCGGAGAGGGCATCGGCATCGCGCGGCGGCGCGGAGGTCGGCGCGGTGGCGACGTGTGCAGCATGTGCGAGGTGTGCGGCGACTTGCGGCGTGCGCGCCACCGCGGCATGCGGTGGCCGTATCCGCGCGATTCCGCCGGATGGCATGCGAGGTGCGGCGGGCACGGCAGGCAAGGGTATTGCGGACGCCGCAGCCGGCTGCAAGGGCGGCCGCGCCGCCTGGGGATGAAAGGCGAACGCCAGCGGAATGCCCGCGCCGGACAGCCCTTCGCGCGTGAGCAGGCTCGCCTCGGCCGGACCGACGAAGATCATGCCGTCCGGCGTCGTCAGCCGGGTCAGCGTTTTCACGGCGCGCTGCTGCGTGTCCGGGTCGAAATAGATCAACAGGTTGCGGCAGAACACCACGTGGTAGGCCGGCTCGCTGGCCAGCAGCACCGGGTCGAGCAGGTTGCCCTGCAGCAGCCGCACCTGGGCATGTACCTTGTCCGCGATACGGTAACCGGCCGCGACGGGCGTGAAGTAGCGATCGCGGAAATCCAGCGGGCTGCCGCGGAACGCATTGTTGCCGTACTGCCCGGCGCGCGCACGTTCCAGCGCACGTGCGCTGACATCCACCGCATCCACGCGAAAGCGCTCGGGCGGGAGCCCTGCGTCCAGCAGGGCCATGGCGATGGAGTAGGGTTCCTCACCGGTCGAACAGGGCACGCTCAGCACGCGCAGCATCGGCACGTCGCGGCCGAACACGCATTGCGCCGCAAAGCGGCCGAGCGCCAGCAGCGCTTCGCGATGGCGGAAGAACCACGTTTCTGGCACGACCACGGCCTCGATCAGGGCCTGCAGCTCGTCGGGCACCACGTGCAGCAGGTTCCAGTAGCTCGTGGTGTCGTGCGCGCCCACTGCGACCTGGCGCTCCTGGATGGCGCGCGCGATGACGCCGGCGCCAACGGAGGCCGCGTCAAGGCCGATGCGTTCCTTCAGCAGGGCCTCGATCGGGGTCTGGGGGTGCGGGGCGTCCGTCATGCCGGGGCCGATTCGGGGAACAGCAGCGCGTGGACCGCATCGGGCAGCAGCGCGGACACGCGCACCCATTGCACCAGTCCGCGTGCGTCATGGCGCACCGGACCCAGATAACGTGCATGGGTGGGATCGATGCCGCCATCGACGAACGACGCCGCATCGCAACGCAGGGTTTCGGTCGCGTATTCGAGCCGCAACCCCAGCAGGCGCGTGGGCGCATCGACACCGGCATCGGCATCAGCATCAGCCACGACTCGGCTATCCGCCTCGGGGCGGCGGTAGTGCACCAGCACCGTGCGCGTGCTGGTCCGCGCCGCCGCGGGCGTGCCGGTGGCCAGCGCGCTCATGTCGATGACCGGCACGGGCTGCCCGTGCCGGACCATTAGCCCGCTCACCCAGCCCGGCGCGCCGGGGATCTGTTTCACCGTGGTCAGCTGCAGCACCTCGGCCACCTCCGCGGTGTCGATCGCGTAGTGGTCGGTGCCAATGCGGAACAGCAGGAACAGTGTCATGTCGGGGAAGCGGGGGAGCAGGGCGGGGCTCGCTCAGACCCTGAATCGCGAGACGCCGCTGCGCAGCTCGTTGGCCACCAGCGTCAGTTCGTCGATGGCCTGGCCGGACTGGCGCAGCGATTCCACGGTCTGCTGCGCGGCCTCCGACAACTGCATGAGCGCCTGATTGATCTGCTCGGCACCGCCGGCCTGGGCCTGCATGCCTTCGTTGACCATCTGCACGCGCGGCGCCAGCGACTGGATCTGGCCGATGATCTGCGACAGCTGGTCGCCCACCTGCGTCACCTCGGACATGCCTCGGCGGACTTCCTCGGAGAACTTGTCCATGCCCATCACGCCGGCGGCCACGGCCGACTGGATCTCGCGGACCATCTGTTCGATGTCGTAGGTCGCCACGGCGGTCTGGTCGGCCAGCCGGCGGATTTCCGTGGCCACCACGGAGAAGCCGCGGCCATACTCGCCGGCCTTCTCGGCCTCGATGGCCGCATTCAGCGACAACAGGTTGGTCTGGTCGGCCACGCGGGCGATGGTGGTGACCACCTGGTTGATATTGCCGGCGCGCTCGTTGAGCGTGGCCAGGCGCGTGTTGACCGATCCGGCGGCTTCCATCACGTGGTGCATGGTGGCTTCCATGCGCGACAAACCGACCTGCCCCGTGCCGGCCAGTCCGGCGGTCTGCTCGGCGGCATGCGACACCTCGCCCATCGTCCGCACCAGGTCGCGCGCGGTGGCGGAGATTTCGCGCGAGGTGGCGCCGATCTGGGTGGTGGTGGCGGCGGTCTCGGTGGCCGTGGCCTGCTGCTGGCGCGCGGTGGCGGCGATCTCGTTGACCGAGGTGGTGACCTGGATGGCGGAGCGCTGCGCCTGGCCGACCAGCGACGTCAGCTCGCCGGACATCTGGTTGAAGCCTTCCTCCACGGCCAGGAATTCGTCGCGGCGTTCGAGGGCCATACGCTGGCGCAGGTCGCCGCCGCGCATGGTGGTCAGCAGGGACACGATGGAGCGCATCGGCACGGTGATCGCACGCAGCAGCAGGAAGCCGCAGATCGCGGCGGCCAGCACCGCAATTGCCAGCGAGGCCTCGATATTGGTCTTGGCGGCCGTCACGGAGCCGACGATGCCGGCCGCCGCGCGGTCGTTGACGGCGTTGTTGTCGTCCACCAGCATCTGCAGGGTCTTGCGGCCATCCAGCCAGATGTCGTGCGCGCTGCCGCGCAGGGCGGCCTCCGCGACGGTCGTATCCTTCCATTTGGCCGGATCCAGGTAGGACTGTGCGGCCTGGTCATACCTGGCGCGAATTTCCCTGAATGTCCGGAAACGGCTGCGATCGTCATCGCGGATGATGGTCGCTTCATACAACTGCTCCAGGCGATCCAGGCGCGTGGTGGCGTCCCGCGTCTGGGCGAGCAGCCGGGTGCGTTCCGCGCCGTCCTGTGCCGTCACGGTCTGCCATGCCAGGACATAGATCTCGCCCCAGATTCCGCGCATGGCGGCGCTGTAGTTGAGCCCCGGCAGCGCGTCGGTGCGCATGATCGTGGTCTCGCGCTCGATGGCGGACAGGCGGTTGTAGGCCACGACGCTCATCAGGGTCATGACCAGCAGGATGAAAGTAAAGCTCGCCAGGATGCGCGTGCGAATGGTCCAGTATTTCACGGTCGGGTTCGCGAGGATTTTCTTGTTGGGCCGCCTGGCATGGCCGGCGGCAAGGCGCCATCACCCAGTGGGGGGAACCCTGGTGCGGGTGGCTGGCAATTGCGGGCGTAGGGTACTGTAACGCCCCGGTCATTTCAACGACGGCTGCCGGCCCGCCAGGCCGCGCCGTTGCGCGCTCGCGCCGAAAAACTGAAGCGCTTGATTTTTCCATGGTTTTCGTCACACTTGCCAAATAGCTTGAGCGGGAACCATGTTCATCACAACTGATAAGGCAGGGATGGTGGCCAAGTCGGAGGCACAGGCGACTGGCGCTTTGCCGCCGGCGGATATCGATCCGCTGACCGGCGTGGCCGCCCGCCAGGCATTCTTGAAGCGACTCGAGGCGCGTCTGCAAAGCGAGCCGACGCCGCGCTTTGCCCTATTGCTGATTGGCATCGACGATTTCCGCGCCTTCAATGACATGCACGGCCATGCCGAGGGCGATGCCATCCTGCAGCTCGTGGCCCGTCGCCTGCGCGATGCGTCGCCGCGCGATGCCGTCATCGGACGAGTGGGCGGCGACGAATTCGGTGTGCTGCTGACTTCCATCTCGGACCCCACGCTGGTGCGCCATGTGAGCGCCGCCATCCTGTCGATGCTGTCCGCCCCCCATGAACTGAATGGCCGCCGGCACCACGTGCTGGCCAGCGTTGGCGCCTGCGTGATGCCAGCCGGGGGCGATACCTCGTCCGACGTGCTGGCCGCCGCCAGCCTGGCGCTGGCCCGGGCCAAGCACGATGGCGGACGCACCATCCGCTTCTTCAAGCCGCAGATGCGCACGGACGTGACGACGCGGCTGTCGCTCGTCCAGGCGCTGCGCGAGGCCTACGCCCAGCGGCAGTTCGAGTTGCTCTACCAGCCGCAGGTGGATCTGCGCGATGGACGCGTGGTCGGGGCCGAGGCCCTGATGCGCTGGCGCCATCCCACGCTGGGCCTGCTGACCCCGGCGGCGTTCATCGACGCGCTGGCCGTCAGCAGCGTGGCGGGCGACGTAGGGATGTGGCTGCTGCACACGGCTTGCGCGCAAGCCCGCGCGTGGTCGCTGACGTTCGAGGAGCCGCCGCGCGTCGCCATCAACCTGTTTGCCGCGCAGCTGGCGGAAAGCCGCCTGCTGACCGAAGTGCGCCACGTGCTGCGCGCGCTGGAGCTGCCGGCATCCCTGCTCGAGATCGAGATCACCGAGACCATCGCCCTCCAGCAGGGCGACGAGGTGTCCGACCAGCTCCAGGCCCTGCGCCGCGACGGCGTGACGCTGACCTGCGACGACTTCGGGACCGGCTATGCGTCGCTGAGCTTCCTCAAGACCTTTCCGGTCGACCGACTCAAGATCGACCAGTCCTTCATCCGCAACGTCACGAGCGATGACGTCGACGCCGCCATCGTCCGCTCGGTGATCAACGTGGGCGAAAGCCTGCGCATCGGCGTGGTGGCCGAAGGGGTGGAGACCGCCGAGCAGCGCGACTTCCTGCTGGCCAACCGCTGCGTGGAAGCGCAAGGCTACTTTTATGGCCGACCCATGCCGCCGGACCGCCTGACGGATTTCCTGCGCAACCAGCCGCGCTAGATCGCCTTCGCCGCACCGCAGCAGCGCGGTGCGTCTGCCGCACACCGGTCACGTCCCAGCGGCGCCTCAGCCGTGCCCCAACCGTGCCCCAACCGCGGCAGCGCCGCGTCCGGGCGGTCGTTGGGTGCGTCGTCCGGCCGTACCTTCCGGCCGCGTTGTCTGGCCGACCTTCCCGAATCTGTCGATCCACCTGCAAGACTTGTTTCCGCCTTTGTCCGGTCCGCGCCAGTGAGCCCGACGCGCCGGCTTGCGGCCCGGCCCGCCGGGCGGCTCGCGCGGTCACGCGGGGCCCGCGGGGCCGTGGCAGGGGGAAATATGCGCTTACAAAGTCCGGTCTGCCGCTGGCGTCCTCCGCCGTTTATCCGTTATAGGGTGACAATATGATGACGCTCGCCTGGCGGGCGTCCGGAACAAGGTAAGACACGATGCAATCCCTTTTTTGCTTGGCGGCGGGTCGATGGCCCCGCGTGGCTCCGCTGGCCGGGCTCGGCCTGGCCGTGCTGCTGGCCCACGGGCTGGTGCGCGCGCAGGACTACAGCCCGCCTGGCTATAACGCACCGCCGGACTACAACCCGCCGGGCTATGCGCAAGGGCCCGGTGATACCTCCGTGCTCGGCAATCCCGACGCCGTGACGCAGACCGCCGATCCCTCTTCCCGGGTCGCCACGCTGACCGACGTGGCCGGCAACCTGAGCTTTGCCCCGGCCGGATCGGACGAATGGGCTGCCACCGGCCTGAATCGCCCGGTCACGACCGGCGATCGCCTGTGGGTTTACCCGGGCGGCCGGGCGGAGCTGCATGCCGGCTCCACGGCCGTGCGGCTGGGCGGCGCCACCGCTGCCACGGTCCTCAACCTCGACGACAACACCACGCAGATCAAGCTGACGCAGGGCACGCTGCAGTTGCGCGTGCGCGCCTTGCCGCAAGACCAGCAGGTGGAAATCGATACCCCGAACCTGGCGTTCGTGCCGCGCGAGCCCGGCGACTACCGGCTTGATGTAGCGCCGGACGGCAGCACGACACTGGTCAGCATGCGGCATGGCAGTGCCGTGCTCTACGGGGACAGCCGCTCCATCGAGATGACGCGCGGCCAGCGCATGCGCTTTGCGGGGTCCGACCTGGCCGATGCGGGACAGGGCGCGTATCCGGCGCCGGACAGCTTCGACCAGTGGACGGCGGCGCGCGATGCGCGCGAGGACGATTCCGTGTCCGCGCGCTATGTGCCACGCGACATGACCGGCTACACCGCGCTGGACGATTATGGCGACTGGCAGCAGGATGCCGGCTACGGCGCGGTGTGGTTCCCGCGTGCCGTGCCGTCGGGCTGGGCGCCGTACAGCACCGGCAACTGGGTCTGGGTGGCGCCGTGGGGCTGGACGTGGGTCGATGACGCGCCGTGGGGTTTTGCCCCGTCACACTATGGCCGCTGGGCGCACTTCGGCAACCGGTGGGGCTGGGTGCCCGGTCCTGTCAGCGGGCGTCCGTGCTATGCGCCGGCGCTGGTTGCCTTTGTCGGCGGCGCCTCCGCGACCATCCGCATTGGTGGTGGCCCGGGCGTGGCGTGGTATCCGCTCGGACCGCGCGACGTCTACCGGCCGGTGTACCGCGCCAGCCCGGGCTATATCACCCGGATCAACAACGTGACGGTCAATCGTTTTGGCGACCGAGGCGATCGAGGCGATCGCGATCGGGACCGCTGGGCCAATCGCAATGTGCCGGGTGCGATCCACGGCATGCCGGCGCGCAGTTTTGTCGAGGGCCGTCCGGTGCCGCGTGGCAACCAGCGGGACGAATGGCGGCACTTGCCAATTGGCGAGGGTGGTCACGGCGCGCCGCCGATGGCGCCGGTGAAGACGAGCCTGGTCGGCGGTGCGCCGGTGCGGGCCTTGCCGCCGATGGCGCGTGAAGGATTCGAGCGTCAGGCGATCGCCGCCCGGCCGCCGGGTCGCGTGGCGCAGGATGATCTGGCGCGGCGGTTTGCCCGCGAGGGGGGCACGGCTGGCGCAGGGCCTGCATGGCGCGGTCCGTCACCGGCATCCCGGCAGGAAGTGGACCGGCGCGGACGGCAGCAACCGACGCAGGGCACGCCGTGGCAGCCGGATGTTCGCCTGAGCCAGGCGGCGCAGGCTGCACACGAACGTCGGGGACAGATCGGACGGAATGACGGACGGAATGGTCAACCCGGTCAAAACGGCCAGCCTGGTCAAAACGGCCAGCCGGGCCAACCCGGGCGAGACGGCCAGCCCGGACGAGACGGGGCGCGGGGGTTTGTCGGCCAGGGTGGCTCACCGGGCGACGACAACAGCCGCGGCTGGTCCACGCGCCCGGACCAGATGCGTGGCTTGCCGCCGGAAGCGCAGCGTCAGCAGCAAGCGCTGCAACGGCAGCAACTGGATCAGCAGCGGCAGTTCCAGGAGCAACAGCGTCAGTCGTCGGATTTCCAGCAACGTCAGCAGCAGGCGCTCCAGCGCCAGCAGCAGGATCAGCAACGGATAGAGCAGCAGCGGCAGGGGCAGGATCAGCAGCGTCGCCAGCAGTTCGACCCGCAACATCAGGCGCAGGACCCGCAACGCCAGTTCCAGGATCAGCAACGCGAGGCCGCGCAGCGGCAGCAGTTCGACCAGCAACGGCAGGCGCAAGAGCAACAGCGCCAGCAGATGGATCAGCAGCGGCAGGCGGCGCAGCGGCAGCAGTTCGATCAGCAACGGCAGGCGCAAGAGCAGCAGCGCCAGCAGATGGATCAGCAGCGGCAGGCGGCGCAGCGTCAGCAGCAGTTCGATCAACAACGGCAGGCGCAAGAGCAACAGCGCCAGCAGATGGATCAGCAACGGCAGGCGGCGCAGCGTCAGCAACAGTTCGATCAGCAACGGCAGGCGCAGGAGCAACAGCGTCAGCAGATGGATCAGCAGCGGCAGGCAGCGCAGCGTCAGCAGCAGTTCGATCAGCAACGGCAGGCACAGGAGCAACAGCGCCAGCAAATGGATCAGCAGCGGCAGGCAGCGCAGCGTCAGCAGCAGTTCGAGCAACAGCGGCAGGCACAGGAGCAACAGCGTCAGATGATGGACCAGCAGCGGCAGGCGGCACAGCGTCAGCAGCAGTTCGAGCAGCAACGGCAGGCGCAGGAACAGCAGCGTCAGCAGGCCATGCAGCACCAACAGGCCGAACAGCAGCGGCAGGCGCAGGAGCAGCAACGTCACATGCAGGAACAGCAACGCCAGCAACAAGATCGCCAGCGGCAGCAGCAACAACAGCAACAACAGCAGCGTGGCCAGCAGGCCAACGACCGGCAGGGACGCATGCAGGCCAACAACTAGTGCGGCACCTGGCTGGTGCCATGTACCAATAGGGGGCAATGCAGGAACGGGCAGGCGGGAAAGCAGAAAAAATGTAGGAAAGCAGTAAGCAGGAAAGGACAAAGGGCGCCCGGATGACTCCGGGCGCCCTTCGTTTTCTCTCCACTTACGTTTTCACGCTATTGCTGCACTGGCTGTGTCGCCAGCTGGTACTGCCCCTTCTCACTTCTCCCTCCGTAGGAGCCTGCCGATGCCGGGCGGGGCCGGGCAGCACAGCCTGCTTGCCCGCCCGACATGATTACGTGCTGCTTACTTGCCCAGTTCTGACAACCGTACCGGGGCGATCTTGCCGTTCTGCACCCAGCCGACCACGGTATCCGCCACGGAACCGCCCTTGGCGTCGATGCCTTCCACCTCGTTCGGGTTCACATCCTTCGGCAGCGCCTTGACCGCGTCCGGAATCCTGGCGCGGATCGCCGCGGCGTCAGTCGTGGTGCCCGCCAGCTTCATCGCGTTGGCCAGCGCCCAGGTCATGGTGTAGTTCAGCGACATCTCCGTGGTGGCATCGCGGCCGTCATGGATCTTCTTGTAACGGGTGTTGTAGGCCTGCGCAGCCGGACGCGTGTCGTTGACCAGCGGCATCACGCCGATCGAGCCTTCCAGCATGGCCAGACCGTTGGTCACCTTCGCCATTTCATCCATCTTCGCCTGGTCCATCACGATGAAGCCGCCCTTGAAGCCTAGCTCGCGGGCCTGCTTGACCACCAGCGCGGTGGGCTCGGACGGGCCGCCGACGAACATCACGTCGGGTTTGTCGGCGATGGCGCGCGACACGCCCGTGTAGAAGTCCGTGGCCTTGGTGTACGACATCGGGTTGTTGCCCACCACCTTGCCGCCCGCGCTCTCCCATGCGGGCACGAAGGCCTGCACCCAGGCCTTGGCGTAGTCGTGATCGGCCGGCACCAGCGCCACGTTCTTGCCATACCGCTTCATCTGCGCCTTGATGAACGGATCGATGTAGCCGGTGTAGGCCGGCGGAATGCGGATCGTCAGCTTGTTGCCGGCATCGGTGATGCGCGGCACGCTGGAGTACGCCATGACCAGGAACTTCTCCTGCTCGTTGAAGGCCTGCAGCGCGAAGATGCCGCCCGAGTGCGGCACGAACACCGCCGGGGTCTTGTGTTGCTGGACCAGGCGGCGCGCGTTGATCGCGGCCTCGGCCGGCGCGTACTTGTCGTCCAGCGCCACCACTTCCAGCTTGACCTTCTTGCCGTTGACATCCAGACCCGAGGCGTTGATTTCGTCCACGGCCATCTGGATGCCGGACAGCACGTTCTTGCCGTACAGCGCGGCGCCGCCGGACAGCGGACCGGTGTAGCCAATCTTGACCACTTCCTGGGCCAGCGCCGGTGCCGACGCCACCAGCGCGGCCACGGCACACGCGGCCAGCGGGAAGAAACGACGGATCGTCTTGTGCTGCATTTGCTGTCTCCTTATGGGTATGTACTGCGCTTGTCCGTCACCGGGTGGCGGCAATCAGCCGCCGATGTATGCCTTGCGAATGCCCTCGTCCCTGAGCAGCGAATCACGGTCGCCTTCCATCACGATCCGGCCGCCCTCGATCACATATGCGCGATGCGCGATGCCCAGCGCGGCGTAGGCGTTCTGTTCGGCCAGCAGCACCGTGGTGCCCGCGCGGTTGATGCGCTGGATCACCTCGAACATCTGCTTGACCACCAGCGGCGCCAGCCCCAGCGAGGGTTCGTCGAGCAGCAGCGCGCGCGGGCGGCCCATCAGCGCGCGGCCCAGCGCCACCATCTGCTGCTGGCCGCCTGAAAGCGATCCGGCAGGATCGTCCTTCTTCTGGCGCAGGATCGGGAACATCTCGTAGACCTCTTCCAGCGTGCTGCGAATGCCAGCCGCATCGCGCCGGTGCACGTAGGCGCCGAGCGTCAGGTTCTTCTGCACGGTCATGGCCGGGAACAGCTTGCGGCCCTCGGGGCAGTGCACCAGGCCGGCCTGCACGATCTGCGATGGCTTCATGCCGGACAGTTCGCGGCCATCGAAGCGCATGCTGCCGCCGCTCGTGCGATGGATGCCGCTCATCGCCAGGAAGATCGAACTCTTGCCGGCGCCGTTGGCGCCCAGCAGCACCACAAGTTCGCCCGCCCTGGCGTGCAGCGAGACATTGTCCAGGGCGCGGAAGCTGCCGTACGACAGCGAGACGCGTTCAAGCTGCAACATGGTCGGCTCCCAGGTAGGCCTCGATGACGCGCGCGTCCTGCTGCACCTGCGCGGGCGTGCCTTCGGCGATCTTCTCGCCGTAGTTGAGCACCATGATCTTGTCGGCCAGCCGCATGATCATGTCCATCTTGTGTTCGATCAGGCAGACCGTCTTGCCGTGGCGGACCATCTTGCGGATCAACTCGGCCAGGCCCACCGTCTCCTCGGGGTTCACGCCGCCGGCGGGTTCGTCGAGCAGCAGCAGTTCCGGGTCGGTGGCCAGCGCCAGCGCAAAGGCGACGCGCTTGCGCGCCTCCTGCGTGATATCGGCGGCGATCTCATGCGCCAGGTGCGAGAGGCCGACGAAGTCGAGTGCGGCCTCCGCCTTGTCCCGGCACAGGCGTTCTTCCTCGCGCAGGCGGCGCGTGTTGAACAGCACGTCGGCGAGGCCGGACTGCGTGCGCAGGCGATGGCCGACGATCAGGTTGTCCAGCACCGTGGCGCGGTCGAACAGCGCGGTGGCCTGGAAGGTGCGCGCCACGCCCAGCCGCGCGATCTGGTCGGCGCGCAGGCCCGCCACGTCCTGGCCCTTGAACAGGATCTGGCCCGAGGTCGGCGCGTGCGTGCCGGCGATCAGGTTGAAGAACGTGGTCTTGCCGGCGCCGTTGGGGCCGATGATCGCGTTGATGTGGCCGGCTTCGAACGTCACGGAGACATCGTTCACCGCGGTCAGGCCACCAAACTTCCTGGTCAGGTTGCGGATCTCAAGCATTCTCGGCTCCGGGGCGGGTGGTCGGGACGGACGGCGCCTGCACCGGGCGGGCGGCGGCCAGCCGGCCGCGACGTGCCGCGGCGGCGCGGCGGGCTTGCTTCCTGAGGAAGGAGCCGACGATGCCGTCCGGGAAGAAGATGATCAGCAGGATCAGGACCGGACCGAACACCAGCATCCGGTAGTCCTGCAGGAACTGCAGCGTCTGGGTGACCCAGGGCACCAACACGGCGCCGAGCAGCGGGCCGAGCAGCGTGCCCGTGCCGCCGACCAGCATCGCCATCACCATGTCGAACGTGACATCCGTGCGTGCGATGTCCGGGCCCAGGAAGCGCACCTGCCCGGCATAGAGCGCGCCGGCAAGGCCGGCATAGCCCACCGACAGCACGAACGACAGTACCTTGGTGCGCATCAGGTTGATGCCCAGCGCCTCGGCCAGTGCGTCGCTGTTGCGCACCGCCATGAAGCCGCGGCCCAGCAGCGAGCTGACGATGCGATGCATGACGAAGGTGCCTGCGGCAAGGAAGAACAGCACCAGGTAGTACTGGGCCTGCACGCTGTCGAAGGCAACGGGTCCGATCGACGCCGGCACGGGAATGCCGATCAGGCCGACCGTGCCGTGCGTGAGCGCTTCCCACTTTTCGATCAGCAGATAGATGATGTAGCCCACGCACATCGTGAAGATCGAGAAGTAATGGCCCTTCAGCCGCAGCGACACCACGCCGACCACGTAGCCAAAGGCCATGCAGATCACGCCGGACAGCGCGAAGGCCAGCCAGAAGGGGACCTGGTGATCGACCGTGAGGATACCGAGCGTGTAGGCGCCGATGGCCATGAAGCCGCCATGCGCCAGGTTGAGCTGGCCGGTGTAGCCGGTCAGCAGGTTCAGTCCGAGCGTGGCGATGGCGTAGATGAACGCCAGCGTCATCACGGTCAGGAAGTAGCTGTTGGGCACGACCAGCGGAAACGCGATGGCCGCCGCCAGCAGCAGGATCCAGCCGGTCTTTCCTTGCAGTGCTTTCATGGGTGTGTTCCTCACGCGGCCTTGCCGGCAAACAGGCCCTGCGGCCGGATCGACAGGATGATCACCAGCAGCAGGAAGGCGATGATGTCCTTGTAGTCGGTGGAGATATAGAAGCCGCCGAAGCTCTCGGCCATGCCGATGATCAGGCCGCCCACGATGGCGCCCGGAATGCTGCCCATGCCGCCGAGGATGATGATCACGAAGGCCTTGGTGATGACCAGGTTGCCCATGCTGGGGTAGACCAGGTTGATCGGCGCGTAGAGCGTGGCGGCGATCGCGGCCAGCGCGCCGGAGATGGCGAACACCAGCAGCGTGACGCGCGTGGCATCGATGCCGACGAGGGCGGCGCCCTCGCGGTTCTGCGCCATCGCGACGATCGTGGAGCCCGTGACGGTGCGCGTCAGGAACAGATGCAGCAGGACCATCAGGCCGAAGGCCGCCACGATGATCAAGAGGCGCTGCATCGGCGCGGTCAGGCCGAACAGCTCGACCATCTGGCCGTAGGGCGTGGGCATGCGGTGAAAGTCCGCGCCCCACAACGCCTGCGCACCGGCTTCCAGGAACAGCAGGATGCCGATGGCGGCAATCATGTCGTGGATCTCGGGGGCGTTGCGCAGCGGGTGGAAGACCAGGCGGTCGGCCAGCATCGACAGCACGGCGACCACCGCCGCCGCGCACAGCATGGCCAGCCAGTAGTTCAGGCCGAGCGCGGTCATCGCGTAATACGACACATAGGCGCCGGCCATGTAGAAGGCGCCGTGCGCGAAGTTGGGTACGTGCAGGATGCCGTAGACCAGCGTCAGTCCGAGCGCGACGAGGCTATACACGCCGCCGAGCGTCAGACCGTTGAGAAACTGTTGGAAGAACAATGCCACGGGGAAGCCTCGTACAGTTCACGAAACAGGGTGCGCGCCGGCGCAAGGCCGGGGCGCGACAGGGCACCGCCGCGAGGGACGGCGCCGGCGATCTCAGATGGAGGTCTGGCGGTGAAGTGTGGCGGCCAGTGCGCCGATGTCCGGCGCGATGGGGGCGATGGCCGCGCGGTCGGGGCGTCGCACAGGGATATGGCGTGCTGCGGCGTGACGGGTGTCCTGCATATTGCTGTCTCCTTGCGTTGCGGCGCCGTGACGGCGCCCTCGCTTTCTCCAGGTGCCCTGGTATGACCGTGGCCCGGTGACGCCGTGTCATGTCGCCGGCATCGGGGCCAGCGTTCTCGCACGATCGTTCGTTTTCATTTTCGGCGACTTTTGCATAGCGCTTCGGCCAGCGTCAAGCGATCGGGCGTAGTATTCCGCAGAGCGAAATACGCATGCCGCGCCAGGCCTCGGATCGTCCGAGTATTCCCTGATTTCAGCGTGCAAGTCGCACTGGGTCACGCCTATTTACAGCGCGTATGACGCCTATGTGTTCGCTGCATGGGAGCCACGCGATCCGTGCACGGATGGCGTGTAAAGGCAGTCGAGGCGTCTGAAAAGCAAACCGGCGCCAGCGGATGCGCTGACGCCGATTTGCCAATTGGCGCTGCCAGCATCGGCAACTCCGTGCAGGCGCGAGGAGGAGTCAAGCCGATCCCGGCGTATATCGCGACGCGCTGTTGCGCATTTCGGCGCGGTAACAGCGCCGACCCCTGGATTCTGTGTTCGTTCCTTCCAAAAGTCGAAACACACATTTGTCGCTGTTCCGGTGTTGCTGCGTCCGGAAAAACCCTAGGATGCGTCCACTGCGTGGCAGTTGTCCGCCACCTCTACCTGCCCCCGTCCGGCCAGCAGGCCGGTCAATCCATCCTCGACGCGTCGTCCGGGCCGTGTGAGTGTCTTCACGCGCTGGCGTCGCTCGTCCCCGAAGGGCGCGTTGGGCGATCGGAGGGTTCTCATCGCACAAGGGAACGCATAGTGAAAATCGAAGATATCCGCCGCAACGCCTTTGCCATGCCGGTGTACAGCCCGTCATATCCGCGTCCGCCATTCCGGTTTCTGCAGCGCGAGTACTTCATCGTCTCCTATGAGACCGACCCGGACGCGCTACGTGCGGTGGTGCCCGAGCCGCTGACGCCTGCCGGCAACCTGGTTCACTACGAGTTCATTCGCATGCCGGACTCGTCCGGCTTCGGCAACTACACCGAAAGCGGCCAGGTGATCCCCGTCGTCGACGAGCAGGGGCGCAAGGGCAGCTACACACACGCGATGTATCTCGATGACGAGGGCCCCATCGCCGGTGGCCGCGAGATCTGGGGGTTTCCCAAGAAGCTGGGCTCGCCGCGCCTGTCGATCGACGGCCACGATACGCTGCTCGGGACGCTCGACTATGGCTCGCAGCGCATTGCCACCGGCACGATGGGCTTCAAGTTCCGCCCACTCGATCTGGCATCGGAGCAGAAGGCGCTCGCCGACACCCCCAACTACCTGCTGAAAGTCATCCCGCACGTCGACGGTTCGGCGCGCATCTGCGAACTGGTTCGCTTTCACCTGCGCGATGTGACGGTGCACGGCGCGTGGCAAGGCCCCGGCGCGCTCGAGCTGCATGCGCATGCGCTGGCACCCGTTGCCGACCTGCCGGTGCGCCGTGTGGTGGGCGCGAAGCATCTCATTGCAGACCTCACGCTCGATATCGGCGAAGTCGCTTTCGACTACCTCGCGCCGGCCGAGGCGCCGAAGCTGGTCGTCAACCAATAACCCACGGCAAGGAGCAACTATGTCATTGCAAGGAAAAGTCGCGCTTGTTACCGGCGCCGCCAGTGGTATCGGAGAACAATGCGCGCGCCAGCTGGCGAGTGAGGGCGCGGCGGTCGTCATCGCCGATCTGAATCTCGAGGCCGCCCGGAAGGTAGCTGAGTCGATCGTCGCCGACGGCGGCAAGGCCATTGCCGTGGCCATGGATGTTACAAGCGAAGACGCCGTCGACGCGGGCATTGATGAAGCCGTGGCAACGCTGGGCGGGCTGGACGTACTGGTCTCGAACGCCGGCATCCAGATCGTCAATCCGATCGAGGACTATGCCTTCGCGGACTGGAAGAAGATGCTGGCCATCCACCTCGACGGCGCGTTCCTGACCACGCGTGCGGCGATCCGGCACATGTACGCGTCGGGCAAGGGCGGTGCGATCATCTACATGGGTTCCGTTCACTCGCACGAAGCCTCGAAGCTCAAGTCGGCCTACGTCACGGCCAAGCACGGACTTCTCGGTCTGGCGCGCGTCGTGGCCAAGGAAGGCGGCCCGCGCGGCGTCCGTGCCAATGTGGTGTGCCCGGGCTTCGTCCGTACCCCGCTGGTCGACAAGCAGATTCCCGAGCAGGCCAAAGCGCTCGGCATTTCCGAGGCCGAGGTCGTCAGCAACGTCATGCTCAAGGAAACGGTCGATGGCGAGTTCACGACGGTCGCCGATGTGGCGCGCACGGTGTCGTTCCTGGCCGGCTTCGAATCGGCCGCGCTGACGGGGCAGTCGATCGTCGTCAGCCACGGCTGGTTCATGCAATAAGAGGAGGAGCCTAGTGCGCCGCAGTCAACGCAACACGTCTCATCAAGCCGAACCGCTGGTACTGCCGCCCTATGACGAGGTCGGCCTCGTTCTTCAGGGAGGCGGTGCGCTCGGCTCCTATCAGGCTGGTGTTTATGAAGGGCTGGCCCAGGCGGGGATCCATCCCACGTGGGTATCGGGTATTTCGATCGGCGCCTTGAACACGGCGATCATCGCCGGCAATGCTCCCGATGATCGCGTGGAAGCGCTACGCGGATTCTGGGAGACCATCAGCCTTCCGCCGGACGTCATTGGCAAGGCCGGTGCCTGGCTGCCGGCGGCATTCGGATTCCAGGACGTCGCGCGCAAGTGGTCGAGCATGTGGGCCGCCGGCCGCGCGCTGATGGAGGGCCAGCGGGGCTTTTTCCTGCCGCGTTCCCCGCTGCATGGCATCGGCAGCCAGGGCGGCGGCCCGAGCCAGGTGAGCTTCTACGACACCAGCGCACTGCGCGCCACGCTGCTGAAGTACGCCGATTTCGATCGCATCAACGATGGCGACATGCGCGTCTCCGTCGGCGCGGTCAATGTGCGGACCGGCAACCTCGTGTACTTCGACAATACGAAAATGCGCCTCGAGCCGGAGCACTTCATGGCATCGGGCGCGCTCCCGCCGGGCTTCCCGGCCGTCGAGATCGACGGCGAGTTCTACTGGGACGGCGGACTCGTCTCCAACACCCCGCTTACCGAGATCGTGCGCGAATCCCAGCACAAGGACACGCTCATCTTCCAGGTGGACCTGTGGAGCGCGAGCGGGGCGCTGCCGGGCAACTTCCTCGATGTCTCCGAGCGGACCAAGGACATCCAGTACTCAAGCCGGACCCGTGCCATCACCGCGTTCATGGAAGGCCGCCAGAAGCATGCGCGGCTGATCAAGGAACTGCTGGAGCACGTGCCGAAGTCCGTCCGTGAGACGCATCCGCTGATGCGCGAGGCGCAGCACATTGCGGATGGCAGCGCCGTCAACGTCGTGCACCTGATCTACCGGAACAAATTCTTCGAGGGTCATTACAAGGACTTCGAATTCAGCGCGGACACCATGAGCGAGCACTGGACGAGCGGGCTGGACGATATCCGCGACTCGCTTGCCCGTCCCGAGTGCCTGGCGATTCCAAGCCACGACGTCGGCTTCGTGACGCACGACGTGCATCGCATCGACGCCCCGGCGCTGACGGGCTCCGGTCCACTCGACACGGCGACAGGCACGTCCGCGATGAACATCATCGACAACCTCCCTGCGGAACCAACCACCGTGTGACACGGGTCGCTTGAGCGGGGATGGTGGCTTGTCACATCCCCGATCCGTCGTGAAGGCACTTCCAATGCCCTGTTACTGGGGGCCGATCTTGAGGTTTTGTGCGATACGCGTGAACTTCGTATGCTCGCTTTTCAGGAAAGACTGGGCTTGAGCCACCGTCATCGGCTCAAGGGTCCTCTGGAGGTTGGTTTCCACACGAGTGCGATTCTCGGGGCTGACTATCCACGCATTCATTGCCTGGTTGAGGCGAGTGATCAACGGTTCGGGGGTATCCGGCGGAGCGAGCACCGCGGCCCATTGGCTATGCTCGAAATCCTGGAGTAGTCGACTTTCGGCGATTGCCGGCACATCAGGCAATGACGGATTGCGCCGTTTGCTTGCCACGCCAATCGGCTTGAACCGATTGGTCTTGATCATCCCGAATGTGGGGCCGCCCATGGGCATGAAAGTCAGGTCGACTTGCGCACCGGCGATGTCATTGGTGACTGGCGCCGCGCCCTTGTAAGGCACCTCGAGAAGCTGGATTCCTGCTCGGGCCTGAAAGTCCGCAGCGACCAGATGAGGTGCCGAGCCGGGGCCCCAGTGTGCAATGGATAGCTTGCGATTCGCCGGGTTCTTCGCATAGGCAATGACTTCGTCGACATTCCTGAATGACAGGGATGGGTTGGAAACCAGGATGAAATCCGACATTCCAGTCAGGCCAAGAAGCTTGAAGGTGTCGGGACGATACTTGGCAGTTGCCACAGTGAGCGGCGCAACAATGAAGTCAATACCCGTCGTACCCAGAAGCGTATAGCCATCGCTCGGACTCCGAAGTACGTTCATTGCACAGATGGAGCCACTCGCTCCCGGCAGGTTGTCCGCAAGGACGTTTTGCCCGAGGTCCTTCTGCAATACGACTGCCGCCGCCCGAATCGAAGCATCCGCAGGCCCCCCTGCCGGAAAGGCAACCTTGATCACGACTGGCTTGCCTGGATACCGGGACTCGGCCCGGAGGATGGATGGATACCAGAGGGCTGGCGCCGATCCGATCGCAGCTTGCAGCAATCGTCGCCGAGTCCATTGAGCGGTCATGGTCGTGTCTCCTTGTCATTGGTATGCGACCATGTTAGCAATGTTAACTTGAAATGCCAAAAAATATTTGAGCCGCGTGTTGCGAGCAGTCCGCGGTGTGCGCCTCTAAGCTGAAATGTGCTTCCGTGAGGCAGGCAGCTGATCGACGATCTTCTTGAGGTGATCGGGGCCGCTCACCACCGAGGACAGGAACAGTTCGATAGAGAACTCAATCATCTGTTCAACCCGGATCGGAAGGTCTGACCTCGGCACGCGGTCGGACAGAATCAAGGTGGCGAGCCCGTGTTCCATGCTCCAGGCAGCGTGGGTAACCAGCGTGAGAGATCGCTTTGGCCAACCGTTCTCCGCCGCAACCTTCTCGATGGATGATGCGAAGAGGCTGAAGGACCTCGTGTTCTGCTCGGTCAGTTCAGGGTACGAGTCGCGCGCTACCAGGCGCGGCCCGACCATCAGGTTGAACAATCCCTTATGGCGTTTTGCGAACTCGACATAGGTTCGCATCATGCGGTACGCCGTGGACATGGGCGTATCAGCTGCCGCCAGGATCTCCAGACGCAAGGCAGCCAATTCGCGAAATCCGTCGGCTGCAATGGCAGCGAGGAGTCCTTCCTTGCCAGCGAAATGCCGGGATGGTGCGGCCTCGGAAACGCCGACGGCGCGCGCCAGGTATCGAAGGCTCAATTCCTTCGCGCCGATCTCCTCAAGCGCGCGACGCCCCTCGGCAACAAGCGCATTGCGGAGGTTTCCGTGGTGGTAAGGCGCTGCGGCAGGGGCGGAAGATTTGGCAGTCACGATGTCGAGAGTTGAGTTCGCCGGAGTTGCAGATTATAGGCGGCCGCACCCGGCGAAGCACGAGATCCACCTGCACGACGGCCTTGATGCGGGACCGGGAGCGAGAGCAGGCAAGGCGTTCACTCGCAGCTTCCCACGATTCCCCCGGGAATACCCTCATGGCGATCTATGTTAACAGCGTTAATATACATCGTCATGACACCGACCCGCGTGTGCGACGGCGTCGTGAAACCGATCATGAACAACCGCCGGCGCAGTCCGGCCTTCCATGCAGGACAAGAAAATGAGCACTGTCACGTTTGAAAAGGACGGCGCCGTTGGCGTCGTCACGATGGCGAAGCCGCCGCACAACCTGATCGAGGACAACTTCCTGAAGGATCTCCTGGGTGCTTACAACAACGCAGTAGAGCAGGGCTGCCGCGCGATACTGCTACGCAGCGGCATGCGCCACTTCTGCGCCGGCGCGGATGTGGCCGGTTTTGCGGGTGGCGGGCGCCGACGCGACCAGCCTGCCTTTGAGGCCTTGCTCGACGCACTGGAGAACGTGCCGATTCCCACCGTGGCCGCGGTTCATGGGGGAGCACTCGGCGGTGGTGTCGAACTCGCGCTGACCTGCGACATGATCGTCGCCGCGGATACGGCATTTTTCGGCATGGCCGAGGCATCCCTCGGTCTGCTACCGCTGCTGGGCGGCGTCCAGCGCGTCGTGCAGCGAGTGGGACCCGCACGCGCCAAGGAACTGGCCATGTTCGGTCGCCGGCACGACCCCGCAGTGCTTGAGCGCTGGGGCCTGATCAACCTTGTCACCGCCGAAGCCGATTTGCCTGCGGTGTCCATGTCGTGGGCGCGCCAGTTGGCGGCCGGCCCCACCGTGGCGCTTCGGGGCATCAAGCAGCTCGCCAATCATTCGGCGCGCAGCGGCATTGCCGGCGCGGATGCCCACCAGACCGAAATGAACAACATGATGTGGGCGAGCGCCGACCAGAAGCGCGGGCTTGAGTCTTTCGCGAAGTCCGGTCCGGGCTCTGCAGTATTCGAGGGGAACTGATCATGGGCGCTCCACTGGAAGGACTGAAAGTCATCGACTTCACGCGGGTGCTTGCCGGTCCCCTCTGCACGAAGACATTGCGCGACCTGGGCGCCGACGTGACCAAGATCGAGCCGCCCGGCGGCGACACCGGGCGCGGCGGCGTGCCGCACATCGGTACGATGTCCGTGTACTACGCGCAGCAGAATGCGGGCAAGCGGAATCTGAGTCTTGACCTGAACTGGCCCGAGGCACGCGAGATCGTGATCGACATGTGCCGCGAAGCCGATATCATCGTCGAGAACTTCCGGCCCGGAACGCTCGCCCGTTTCGGCCTTGGGTATGAGCAGGTGCGCGAGTTCAATCCGGCCGTCATCTATGTCTCGATGAGCGGGTACGGACAAACGGGGCCGTGGAAGAATCGCCCTGCATTCGCGCCGACCGTGCAGGCCGAAACCGGTCTTACCGATATCCTGCGCGAGCACTACGGTTTCGACGGCGACGCGTTGCGCAACGATGCCTGCAGCCACGCGGATGTCTATACGGGGCTGCACGGCGTGATTGCCGTGCTTTCGGCATTGCAGCATCGACACAGGACCGGCGAAGGTCAGCATGTCGACGTATCGATGGCGGCCACCATGCTGGCCGTCAACGAGCGCGCGGGTGCGCAGCTCTCGGGGGTCGACACGCAAGGCGAGCCGCCCGCGCTGAGCGCGCCCGAGTCCCACATCTTCCAGCTGCCGGACGGACGCCAGGTGACGATCGCCGCCAGCCCGATCTACTCGCCGATGTTCATCCGCTATTGCTCGATGATGCGCCGGACAGACCTGCTGTCGGACCCGCGCTTTGCCAGTGCGCCGCTGCGCAGGCAGAACCTGGATGCGCTGCTTGCGGAAGTCAGGGCGTGGATTCTCACCTTCAACGACCTCGACGAACTGCAGGCCCAGGTCAGCGAGCAGGGCCTTGCCATCGGTGTGGTGCGCACCACGAGCGAACTCGCGGAGTCGGAGTGGGCGGAGCACTGGGGTGCCATCGTGGAAATCGACGACCGCATCGGCGGAACGATGCGGATGCCTGGCCCCCCGTGGCGATTCAGTACGGCAACGTTGCCAGCTCCGGGCGTTCCTGCCTTCCAGGGCGAGCACAACATCGAACTGCTGACGGAGCGCGAGATCGACCCTGACACGATCCAGTCGTTGCGCAAGCGACGCATCCTGCTGAGCCGAAAGAGTCTGCGCGGAGAGTTCGATGAAGCTTGATCACACGCACGAGGTTGCCGCGCGCAGCTGGCTCGAATCGGCCAATCAGGACGGTACGCCGTTTCCGCTGCAGAACTTGCCGTTTGCCGTGTTTCGACGTGCAGATAGTGGGGAAGCCTTCCGTGGCGGCGTGGCGCTGGGTAACCAGGTGATCGATCTCGCAGCCATGGTACGAACCGGCGTGCTGACGGGGCTCGCCGAACAGGCCGCGCGCGCGTGCGCACAGTCGACGCTCAATGACTTCTTTGCCATGGGGCCGGTCGCGTGGCGGGCGCTGCGCCACGCGCTGTTTGATGGCTTCGATGCGCGCAACAAGGTTGGAAGCGACTTGCTCAAGACCGCTCTGGTGCCGCAGGCTGAGGCCGAGTATGGCGTGCCCGCGCAGATCGGGGACTACACGGATTTCTACACCTCGATCGACCACGCCCGCAACATTGTAAAGCTGCTGCGCCCGAATGGCTCGCTTTCGCCCAACTTCCAGTGGATGCCGGTCGCGTATCACGGCCGCGCGTCGAGCATCGGGCTCTCCGGCCAGAGAGTCCGGCGACCCGTCGGCCAGCGCGTGCCGGTCGGACAGAGCCAGCCCGAACTGGGAGCGTGCGCCCGGCTCGACTACGAACTGGAGCTGGGAATCTTCATCGGTGTCGGAAACGAGCAGGGCACGCGCATTCCGGTCGGCAAGGCGGAAGAGCATGTTTTCGGCCTCTGCATCCTGAACGACTGGTCGGCGCGAGACATCCAGTCCTGGGAATCGACGCCGCTCGGGCCGTTCCAGGCGAAGAATTTCGCTACGACGATCTCCCCGTGGATCGTCACGATGGACGCGCTGGCACCGTTCCGCGCAGGCTGGAGCCGGCCGCACGCTGATCCGCAACCGCTGCCTTACCTGGTGTCACCCTTGATGTTCGAGCAGGGCGCGATCGATATCCAGCTGGAAGTTGCGGTCGAGTCGGCCGCCCAGCGGCGCGGCGGCATTCCGCCGACACGGCTCTCGCGCACGAGCTTTCGCCACCAGTACTGGACGGTCGGGCAGATGGTCGCGCACCACACCGTCGGCGGCTGCAACCTGCGCAGCGGCGACCTGCTGGGCAGCGGCACGATTTCCGGCCCGACGCCGGCCGAGGCAGGCGCGCTCATCGAACTCACCCGTGCGGGGCAATCGCCGGTGCAGCTGGATTCCGGCGAGACACGCTCTTTTCTCGAGGACGGCGATGCGGTGGTGATGACGGGCTGGTGCGAGCGGCCCGGCTATGCGCGCATCGGCTTCGGCGAGAACCGTGGGGAAGTCATTCCCGCTGAATGGGCATGAGGCGGGTGGAAGTGTCAGGCGACTCCGGTAGAGACCCGGGGGCGCCAGAGTCAGGAGTTAGGGTGATGACTACGCAATTCAAGGCGGAAGCGCCGGCCTTCGATACCGACGCGGACGCCGCATTGCGCAAGGCATATCGGACCTCGGAATGGCGCATCCTGCCGATCCTCTTTGGCCTGTGGATGCTGGCCTGGGTTGACCGGGCGAACGTGGCGTTCGCGAAGCTGCAGATGGCGCCGGACCTGGGCTTTAGCGAGACCGCGTACGGATTTGGCGCCGGCCTGTTCTTTCTGGGCTACGTGCTGCTGGGCGTGCCCAGCGCGATGGTCCAGCGTCGCGTGGGCGCGCGGCTGACCATTTCCGTGATCGCGCTCGGGTGGGGCGCGACCAGTGTCGCGATGATGTTTGTCCATTCGGCCGGCATGTTCTATGCGCTGCGCCTGCTGCTGGGCGCCTTCGAGGCAGGCTTCTATCCCGGCGTCATCCTGTACCTGAACCAGTGGTATCCCACGCAGCGCCGCACGCGCAACTTCAGCATCTTCCATTCGGCGGCGATCTGCTCGACGGTCGCGGTGGGAATGACCGGTGGCTTCGTGCTCGACCATATGAGCGGCTTGCTCGGCGTGGCAGGGTGGCGGTGGATGTTCCTCGTGCAGGCCGTGCCGACGATGATTCTCGCCGGGGTCGCTTTCAGGGTCCTTCCAGATGGGCCGGCGACGGCGCGATGGCTGTCGGAAGGGCAGCGCCGGCTGATCCTGGCGGACCTGGCGCGTAGTGCCAGTCAGGCGATCTCGCCGACAGGCAAGCCGGTATCGCTGCTCGCCAATCCGATGACATGGGTGCTCGCCGCGGTCTACTTCGGCATTCTGGCCGCCAACTCGGCGCTGAGCTTCTTTACGCCGACGATCCTCCACGATGCGGGATTCGGCGGTTACAGCGCTATCGGCGGGGTGATCGCGGCGATCTGCCTGCTTGGCGCCATCGGCAATATCGCCTTTTCGAGTGCGGTCAGCCGCTTTCGTGACAGCCGCCTCGCCTGCGCGATCGCGTCGGTGGTCAGCGTCGCAAGCATTCTGGCGCTGCCGGCCATCTGGCACAGCCGGCCCGGGACGTTCCTCACGCTGGTACTTGCGCTTGCCGGCACCGGCGCAGGGATCTCGCTGTTCTGGCAGATTCCGGTGCGTTTCATGGACGAGGCGACCGCCGCGCTGGGCGTGCCACTGATCAGCTCGGTGGCCAACGTCGCCGGCTTCCTGACACCATGGCTGATCGGATACCTGCGCGACATGTCCGGCACCTACAGCGGCGGCTTTCTGACGGCAGCCAGCGCACAGGCACTTGCCGCAGCCCTGCTCATCACCGGCATCCCGCTTGCGCTTCGGCATCTCGTCGCCCAGGCGCCAGGGTCGAAGCGCGCCTGAAACACGATTACCGCATTACCCCAACGACAGGAGAATCCGCATGGGTGCATTGGACCATATCCGCGTGCTCGATCTGACACGCGTGCTGGCGGGGCCCTGGTGTGCACAGACGCTCGCCGATTTCGGTGCCGACGTCATCAAGATCGAGCGCCCGGGCGCGGGAGACGATACACGCCAATGGGGGCCGCCGTACTTCACGACACCGGACGGCACGGCCACGCGCGAAGCCTCTTACTATCTTGCGGCCAACCGGAACAAGCGCTCGGTGACGGTCGATATCGGCACGCCGGAAGGGCAACGCATCGTGCGCGAGCTGGCGGCGCAGAGTGATGTCGTGCTGGAGAACTACAAAGTTGGCCAGCTGAAGAAGTATAGCCTCGACTATGCCTCGCTCAAGGCGATCAACCCGGCCCTGATCTTCTGCTCGATCACCGGTTTCGGGCAGGACGGCCCGTATGCCGCGCGTGCGGGCTACGACTTCATCGTCCAGGGCCTCGGGGGCTTCATGAGCATTACGGGCGAGCACGACAGCCAGGCCGGCGGCGGCCCGCAAAAGGCCGGCGTGGCGATTGCCGACCTGATGACGGGCATGTATGCGACCACGGCCGTGCTCGCCGCGCTGGCGCACCGCGACCGCACCGGCGAGGGCCAATGCATCGACATGGCGCTGCTCGATGTGCAGGTGGCGATGCTGGCAAATGTCGGCGCGAGCTTCCTGACCAGCGGGGCCGTTCCGAAGCGGTGGGGCAACGCGCACGCGAATATCGTGCCGTACCAGTCGTTCGAGGCGAGCGACGGCTGGATCATCGTGGCGGTCGGCAACGACGGTCAGTTCCGCAAGTTCGTCGAGATCGGTGGGCGAGCCGAGTTGGCGGATGACGAGCGATTCGCCACCAATCCCGCACGCGTCCGGAACCGCGACACGCTGGTCCCGATCCTGGCCGACATGGTTCGCACGCGCGACAAGCGTCAGTGGATCGCGCTGATGGAGGCGACCGGCGTCCCCTGCGGTCCGATCAATGATCTGGCGGAAGTCTTCGGGGATGAGCAGGTGGTTGCCCGCGGCATGAAGGTCGAGGTCGAACACCCGCTGGGTGGTTCGGTCGGGCTGGTGCGCAATCCCATCCGGATGAGCGCCACGCCGCCAGAGGCGAAGTCGGCGCCGCCCCTGCTGGGTCAGCATACCGAAGATGTACTGAAATCCCTGCTTGGCTATGAAGACGGCGCCATCGGGCGCCTGCGCGCCAGCGCTGTCATTTGATGATTCTCTGAAAACCGGAACAGCACCATGAGCTTCCTGCATTACGCACAGCGCGGCCACGTCGTTACGCTGACCATGAACGAGCCTGACCGGCGCAACCCGCTCACTGGCAATACGGCGGTGGACGAGTTCGTCGAAGCCATCGACCGGATCGAGGCCGATACCAGCGTGCGCGCTGTCATCGTCACCGGTGCCGGCACCGCCTTCTCGTCGGGCGGCAGCATCCGGGAAATGGAACGCCAGTCGTCGGGCGACGTCTCCGGAATGGAGATCAGGCGCGACTACCGGCGCGGCATCCAGCGCCTGCCGCTGGCACTGTTCAATCTCGAAGTGCCCGTCATTGCCGCCGTCAACGGACCGGCCATGGGTGCCGGGCTGGACCTCGCCTGCATGTGCGATATGCGCGTCGCCTCCGAGAACGCGCTTTTTGCCGAGAGCTTCGTCAAGCTGGGGATCATCCCGGGCGACGGTGGCGCGTGGTTGCTTCCGCGAATCATCGGCTTGTCTCGCGCTGCGGAAATGACGTTCACGGGACGCTCGATCGACGCCCGCAAGGCACTGGAGTGGAACCTGGTTTCGCAGGTGGTGCCTGCCGAGCAGTTGCTTGCCGCCGCCAACGAACTGGCTGACGCCGTGGCCGCCAACCCACCGCATGCGGTCCGCATGGCCAAGCGTCTGCTGCGCGAGGGCATGCACACGCGGCTGGATACCTTGCTGGAGTTGTCGGCCGGCTTCCAGGCGATGTCGCACCAGACGGCGGATCATCGCGAAGCCGTGTCGGCATTCCTGGAGAAGCGGAAACCGACCTTCAGCGGTAATTGAGTAACAGCGGACACGAAAAAGAGGCCCTGTGAACTGACCCCGTAAAGTTGGACGGGTAAGTTATGCGGCCAAGGGCTGAGTCCTGTATTGCACAGGGCTCAGCCCATTTAGCTTTAGCTTGATGCGGTCGTGATTGTAATACCGGATGTATTCGGCAATGCTGCGTCGCAGTTGGT
>NZ_JBFTSP010000041.1:0-33194 GCF_056400065.1 Cupriavidus sp. 01L415
TCCGGCGCCTCAAGCTGACCGCCCGCAAGCTTCCGGTGGTGGCAGGACAGATCCTGATGATCGCCAATTGCGATGCGAAGTCCCGGGACTTGCTCAGGCGGACGGTCCATGATCTAGGTGGCGTCAGCGTGGACGAACATAGTGACGTCCTGCCGAATTTCAGATGGGTGTAAGGATCTCTGCGAATGGTTTGATCTGTTGGCAAGATGAGGAGCGCAAGGATGCATCGGCTTACCGAGTACCGAGGTTATGCGATTCATGTTGATCTCGTTAGTACCTCCAAGGACATGTTTGATACCTGGCTTCAGGTCGAACGGGCGGATGGCTCGCGCGGGGTGGTGCCTTCTGGCAAGCGAATGAAGGTCATGGGTTCGCCATTCTCGCGACGGTGGGCACATCTCGTGGGAGAGCTTGCTGGTCGCGATGCCGTGGACCTGATGATCGAGGATGACTAGTATCGTTATCGCGATGCGGGGCAGAGGCAGTGCCGACGGAAGGGACGAATGGGAGCAAGGGATTCACAAAACCAGCATCGCCTCAAGCCACCTATGGCAGCGCACCGGAAGGCGCCACGCTCCATCCTGAAACGCCGCTCGACGTCGTCTTGCGTTGACTCCGAAGGACACCGTTCTCATCGAACTCAAAAAGGACCGTCGAGGACCGGATGGCACCGCCTGAAAACAGTGGCCCGATGAAGGGGATAAAGCTCTCAGGATGGGGCCGGGACGTGGCAAACGAATAAATCAGTACTGTGGAACCGTTTCTTAGCGCTGCCTGCGAAGAGGGGGGGCCAAGCTGGGTGGTCACGTCGTCAAGTGTGGAGAACCCGAGCATGAAGTTCGACAATTGCTCCGGTTTCACATCGGTCCCGGTCGACACGCAGGCAACCAACATCACCCAACTCACGATAATCGCGTAGGTACGCTTCATATCGACACCGTCATGCCTTTCTGTGCCATGACTAAAACCTGCTGAAGGCCCGCGTCATCCGCGGTTCATTGGACGGCAGCCGGTCGATGCCGAGAAATAGCCATCGGCATAGCTGTAGCACGATGAAGTGACGCCGGTTGCAGACTGCCGGTCGCGCCATCTGAGTCATCAGCGCCTGGGTGTATTGGAGGAGGCGCTGGATCGGACCACCACGCGCGAACTCCTGCTTCAACACCTGAGCGCTCATGTCTGCCGCCCAATGTACGTCAACGTCCCTCACTTGGAAAGCGCCCCAGGAGATGCCAAGGCACGCAGTCAGGCATCCAGGAAGGTAATGGCGTGCAGATGGGGTTGCGGCATTGTCCGACGCCGTACGGACAACACGGCAATCGGGGGGCATCCTGCCAGGACAACGGAGCAGATCCACGCCGGGTCGCGCGGATGACATCTGCGCAGGTCTCGCTTCTCGCTTTCCACACCTCAAGGATGGGGACCTGATGCTCGAGCCTGTTCGCCTTGCTTTCGGCTTTCTTTCGACGCGGTCGCCATGGAACGACAAGACCCCGGTCCGGGGAGAGCTGTTCGGCATCGAGCGTCTGGAGCAGCATGCGCGGAGCCTTGCCGCGGCACAGTCCGTGACAGCCCAGCCCCCCAGAGTGCCCTCGCTGCAGAGCCGCCTCAACGACAATGCCTCGGTCCTGCTGCGCGCTTACCGGGCCAGCGCGGCGGAGCTGGAGAGTGGGCGCAGTGTGGTGCCCGCCGCAGAGTGGCTGCTTGACAACTACCACCTCGTCGAAGCGCAGGTTCGGGAGATCCGCGATGCCTTGCCGCCTGGCTACTACCGCCAGCTGCCGAAGCTGAGCAATGGACCGTTCGTTGGCTACCCGCGTGTCTTCGGCATCGCCTGGGCGTTTGTCGCCCATACCGACAGCCATGTCGACGCCATCGCCCTGAGGCGCTTCATCTCGGCCTACCAGAGCGTGGAGCCCCTGACCATCGGGGAGCTGTGGGCCGTTGCCATCACACTGCGCTTCGTCCTGATTGAGAATCTGCGCCGGTTGGCCGCCCAGATAACTGCGGGGCGCGCCGCCCGCGCGGATGCCGACGCGCTGGCGAGGCGCGTGCTGGTGTCGGGCTGCGGCCGCTCGGCGCTGGATGCCGATATTGCGGAGCGTTCCGTCCTGCCCTTGTCGGAGCTATTTGCCGCCCAGCTGGCCAAGCGGCTGCGTGACCAGGATCCCGTGACCACGCCGACCCTTGGCTGGCTGGAGGCCCGGCTGGGGCGACAAGGCGTCTCGGTCGATGACGTGGTACTACACGCCCAGCAGCGGCAAGGCGCATCCAATGTCACGGTCCGCAATGTCATCACCAGCTTGCGGTTGATATCGGACATCGACTGGACCGAGTTGTTCGAGGATGTCAGCCTGGTGAACCAGGTCTTGTGCGCCAACGGCACGTTTGCGCTGATGGATTTCCCCACGCGCAACCTCTATCGCAGCGCCATTGAGCGGTTGGCACGCGGGTCTGCGCTATCTGAGCTGGAGATTGCCGATCGCGCTGTGGCAGCCGCCCGTCCCGCCACGGGTATTGGGGACGATGCGGGATGCGCCGACTGCGCGTGCGACCCCGGCCATCACCTGATTGGCGAAGGACTCGGCGCTTTCGAGGCGTCCATCGGATATCGGCCCACCGTCCGGCTGCAGCTCAGCCGCTTTCATATCAGGCTGGGGATCGGCGGCTACCTCGGCGCGATGCTGCTACTCACGGTCGTGCTGCTAGCGTTCTCGCTGTGGTCGCTCGGGGTATGGGGTCCCGCGCCGTCTCTTCTGCCCACAGGCGGATGGCTCACACTCGTCGCGCTAATCTGGCTCATCCCCGCCAGTGAAGTCGCCGCCGCGCTGGTCAACCGGGCCATCGCCTGGCACTTCGGGGCCGTCATCCTTCCTGGCCTGGAACTCGCGGCCGGTGTGCCGCGGTCGTTGCGCACCCTGATTGCGGTGCCAACGCTGTTGGCCGGCGAGGCAGAGCTGCGCGCGCAGATCGAAGGGCTGGAAGTGCACTATCTTTCCGGCGCTGGCGGAGACCTGAGCTTCGCCTTGCTGACCGACGGCGTCGATGCCGATCAGGAAGTGATCGCGAGCGATGCGCGGTTACTTGTTGTCGCCGCCGACGCCATCGCCGGGCTGAACCGGCGCCATGGCCCGGGGCCGGCGGGCGACCGCTTTTTCCTGCTCCATCGGCGGCGGATCTTCAATGCGGGCGAGGGCGTCTGGATGGGATGGGAGCGCAAGCGCGGCAAGCTTCACGAGCTCAACCGCCTGTTGCGCGGCGCGACTGATACCAGCTATGTGGCAGTCGGCGGGATCCGACCACACATACCGGCGGACGTCCGCTATGTCATTACGTTGGACGCGGACACGCGCTTGCCAAGAGACGCCGCATTGCGGCTGATCGGCAAGATCGCGCATCCCCTGAATCGCCCGCGGTTCGACGCTGCGCTGCAGCGCGTCGTAGGGGGTTATGCGGTACTGCAGCCCCGGGTGACGCCATCGCTGCCGGTCGGGCGTGAGGGCTCGTTCTACCAGCGAATTTTCTCCGCGCCAGGTGGCATCGATTCCTACGCAACCGCGGCCTCCGATGTCTATCAGGACCTCTTCGGTGAAGGATCGTACGTCGGCAAGGGCATCTACGACGTCGACGCCTTCGAGGCGGCGCTGTCCGGCCGGATCGCTGACAACACGGTACTCAGTCACGACCTGCTCGAAGGCATGTTCGCCCGTACCGGCCTGGCGTCGGATATCGAGGTGGTCGAGGAGTTTCCCGCACGCTATGACGTGGCCACCAAGCGCCGGCACCGCTGGATCCGCGGCGACTGGCAGCTTCTCGGCTGGATCTTCCGACGTCACGCCGCACGCCGCGCGGTGCCCGCCGTCGGCCGCATGAAAATGTTCGACAACCTGCGCCGCTCTGTCCTGCCCCTATGCCAGTTGACAGCGCTTGGGACGAGCTGGCTCGCTCCCGCGCCGATCAATTTGCACGCCATGTTACTGGTGCTTGCCACCATCGGGATTCCGATTCTGCTGCCGGGCCTGCTCTCATTGCGGCCGCATCACACGGCGGTTCGGTGGCGCAGCTACGCGGCGACGCGGCTGGCCGACTTGCGCACCGCAGCCATGCAGACCCTGCTTACCCTTGCATTCCTGCCTGACCAGGCATGGAGTACGGGCGACGCCATTGTCCGGACGCTGACACGGCTGTTCCGTACACGGCGCCATCTGCTCGAATGGACCACGGCCGCGCAGGCAAAGCGCAATCCGCGTCTCGATCTGGCCGGCTGCTACCGTCAGATGGCGGGTGGCGTGCTGCTTGCCGTGGCGGTGGCCGCCATCGCGATCGGTGTCGCGCCATCCGGGTGGCCGCTGGTTGCGCCATTTGCCTTGCTCTGGCTAGCCGCCCCGGCACTCGCGCTGTGGGCCAGCCGTGCCGCGCGGGCGGCGCACCGGCTCACCCTCTCCGAGGCGGAAGCGAGCGAACTGCGCCTGATCGCGCGTCGCACGTGGCGATACTTCGAGACTTTCGTCACGCCGGTGGACCACATGCTGCCACCCGACAACGTACAGGAGCATCCTAATCAGGTCATCGCGAACCGGACTTCCCCAACCAATATCGGCTTGTACTTTCTATCCGCCGTGGCCGCGCACGACTTCGGCTGGGCGGGGACAGGCGAAACGGTGGAGCGGCTCGAAGCCGCCTTTGCCACGCTGTGGAAACTGTCGCGCTACCACGGACATTTCTTCAACTGGTATGGCACCCGGGACCTCCGCGCGCTGATGCCCGCCTATGTGTCGTCCGTGGATAGCGGAAACATGGCCGGTCATCTCATCGTGCTCGCCAATGCGTGCGAAGGATGGGCGCGCGCGACAACCGGCGCGACGGAGACCCCGGAGGCGCGCACGGGCATGCAGGATAGCGTCACGCTGGCCCGTGAGGCGCTGGCCGGGCTGCTTCAGGCGGGCAGCGAGCAGGGCCGCCAGGTCGGAGCGTTGCTGGACGAGATCGTCTCCCTCCTGCAAGGCGGGAGACGGATGGCTACCCTGACGCCCGCGCTCAGGCGGTTGACAGACAATGCCACGCGGCTGTGTGCCGACATGCGCCCGGCGACCGGCAACGATGCGCTGGGCGACCTCTCGTTCTGGCTTGGGACGCTGACGCGGCGCGTCGCCGAACATGAACGCGATTGCGCGGCGCTTGCCGATCCATCACCACGGATAGCGCTGCGGCTCCTTGCGCTCGCCAGTGAAGCGCGCACGATGGCCATGTCGATGGACTTCTCCTTCCTGTTCGATGCGGAACGCAAGCTGCTCTCGATCGGTTATTCGATGGACGACAATCGTCTCGACACCAGTTGCTATGACTTGCTGGCCTCGGAGGCGCGACTGGCCAGCCTGTTTGCCATCGCCAAGGGCGACGTGCCCACACGGCACTGGTTCCGTCTGGGTCGTGCGGCCACGCCGCTCGGCAACGGATCGGCGCTGATTTCGTGGTCCGGATCGATGTTCGAGTACCTGATGCCGTCATTGGTGATGCGTGCGCCGGCGGGAAGTCTGCTTGAACAGACCAGCCGGCTGGTGGTCGAGCGCCAGCGCGCCTACGGCCGCTCCCTGGATATCCCATGGGGCATTTCCGAATCCGCCTACAACGCCAGGGACCTCGAGTTCACTTACCAGTATTCGAACTTCGGCGTACCCGGCCTCGGCCTGAAACGGGGGCTCGCGGAGAACGTCGTGATTGCGCCGTACGCCGCCGCGCTTGCCGCCATGGTCGATGCGCCGGAAGCGCTACGCAACTTCACTCACCTGGTAAGGATGGGTGCGCTCGGCCGCTATGGCTTCTACGAAGCCATCGACTTCACGCGCGCGCGCCTGCCGGAGAACCAGCGCCACGCGATCGTTCGCGCGTTCATGGCCCACCATCAGGGCATGACCATTGTCGCAATCGCAAATACGCTGCAACGCGGCATCATGCGCGAGCGCTTTCATCAGGAGCCGATGATCCAGGCCACCGAACTGCTGTTGCAGGAACGCATTCCGCGCAATGTCGCCATCGCGCACCCACGGGCCGAGGACGTCAAGGCCTCGGCGATCGAGCCAACCGTCCAGGATTCGACCGCAAGGCGAATGTCTGGCGCGATCGTCGGACCGCCCGTCACACATCTGCTGTCGAACGGTCGATACTCTGTCATGTTGACGGCAGCCGGGGCGGGCTATAGCCGCTGGCGCGACCTCTCGGTGACACGGTGGCGGGAGGATGCCACCTGCGACGATGCGGGGTCCTTCATCTTCCTGCGCGATAACGAGGACGGACGAGTCTGGTGCGCCGGCGCGAGGATGTCCGGCAGCGATGACGGCGGCGAGGACAACGAAGTGCTGTTCGTCGAGGACCGTGCCGCGTTCTTCCGCCGCGATGGCTCGCTGACCACCACGCTCGACGTAGTGGTATCCGGCGAGGACGACGGAGAGGTCCGGCGCGTTTCCCTCTCCAACAGTGGCCGCCGGCCTCGCGAGATCACATTGAGCTCCTACGCCGGCCTTGCGCTTTCGGTGCAGGCGGCCGACGTCGCGCATCCGGCGTTCTCCAGGCTGTTCATCCAGACCGAGTACCTGGCCGAGTTTGGCGCGCTGATCGCGACGCGCCGTCCGCGCTCGCGGGGCGAGGCGTCGATCTGGGCCGGACATTTCGCGATCGTGGAGGGCGAGGTCAGCGCCGATCCACAGTATGAATCCGACCGGGCACGCTTTCTGGGGCGGGGTCGGACCGTCATGACGGCGAGCGCGATCTGGGACGGGGGGCCGCTTTCGAATACGGTGGGCACCGTACTCGATCCGATTTTTTCGCTGCGGCAGCAGTTGCGCATTGCGCCCGGCGGCGTGGCGCGGGTGGCCTTTTGGACCGTCGTGGCGCCGTCACGTGCTGAACTACTGGACCTGATTGACAAGCATCATGATCGCAGCGCCTTTGACCGTGCCAGGACGCTGGCGTGGACACAAGCCCAGGTCCAGTTGCGCCATCTGGGCATCAAGTCGAACGAGGCCGCGGATTTCCAACGCCTTGCGGCCGCCATTCTGTACGCAGACCGGCGTTTCAGGCCGTCATCGGAGGCAATTGCCCGCGGGGCCGGCCCCCAATCCGGACTCTGGTCACATGCGATTTCCGGCGACCTGCCGATCGTTCTCTTGCGGATTGACGATATCGAGGATATTGCCCAGGTTCGCCAACTGCTGCGCGCGCACGAGTACTGGCGAATGAAGCGGTTAGGCGTCGACCTGGTTGTCGTCAACGAGCGCACATCGTCCTATGTTCAGGACCTGCAGGTCGCGATCGACACCGCAGTGCGGAGTAGCCAGTCGCGGCCACGGCTAGGCGAGGAATTCGCGCAAGGAGCGGTGTTCGCCCTCCGCGCCGATCTGATGACTGGCGAGGCGCGCGCCTTGCTGCAGTCCGTGGCACGCGTTGCCTTGGTTGCACGTCGAGGGCCGATAGCCGATCAGCTCCCACGGATACACGCGCCGACCGGTTCTGTCCCCGTGGCGCGGCGTGCGCGTCTCGCATCGCTGCTGGCACAGCCGGTGCCGGTTCGACCGGTGTCGCCGCCTCCCGCCGCGAGTCCGCCCGACGATTGCGGCGCGCTGGAGTTCTTCAACGGGTTGGGTGGCTTCGATCAGGACGGCCGCGAGTACGTGGTGGTGCTGGATGGCGAGGCGACCACCCCGGCTCCATGGATCAATGTCATCGCGAACGAAAGCTTCGGCTTCCAGGCGTCGGCCGAGGGGAGCGGGTATACCTGGTCCGTCAACAGCCGGGAAAACCAGCTGACGCAATGGTCCAACGATCCGGTCTCGGACCCGGCTGGCGAGGCGATCTACGTGCGCGACATGGTGTCGGGCGAAGTCTGGACCCCAACCGCGCAGCCGGTGCGCGATGGCGGCACCTACATCGCGCGTCATGGCTTTGGATATAGTCGTTTTGCACACAACGCCCATGGCATAGAGCTCGAGCTGTTGCAATACGTGCCGGTCGAGGATCCGGTCAAGATCTCGCGGATGACACTGCGCAACGTCTCCGCGGAACGCCGGCACCTATCCGTGACGGCCTACGTCGAGTGGGTCCTCGGCCTGTCGCGGGGCGCCTCGGGACCCTTCATCGTTACCGAGTTCGACGCCGCGAGCGGGGCGATTCTGGCGCGCAACCCGTGGAATCTCGCTTTCCCCAACCGCGTCGCGTTTGCGTGCCTGGTCGGGACCACGACCGGCTGGACGGCCGATCGAGGCGAGTTCCTCGGATATCACGGCACGCCGCGCAGGCCGGCGGCGCTGGTGGCCCCGTCGGGTTCGACATCGCTTTCGGGCACGGTCGGTGCAGGGTTGGATCCCTGCGCGGCGCTCCAGTGCATGGTATCGCTCGATCCATACGAATCCAGGGAGGTCACGGTTCTCCTCGGACAATGTGCCACTGCAGATGAAGCTCGCGCCATGATTGCCCGCTATCGCAGCGTCGATCTCGATGACGTGCTCGCGGCCGTGACGGCGCAATGGCGGCGTCTGCTCGGCGCGGTTCAGGTCAGGACACCGGACCGCGCGATGGACATCATGCTCAATGGCTGGCTGCTCTACCAGACGCTGGCCTGCCGCATCCGGGCACGTTCGGCGTTCTATCAGGCAAGCGGGGCCTATGGGTTTCGCGATCAATTGCAAGACACCATGGCGCTCACCTTTGCCAGTCCTGGTGAGACGCGGCGCCATCTGCTTCGTGCCGCGGCACGTCAATTCGAGCAAGGCGATGTCCAACACTGGTGGCTACCGCACTCCGGGCAAGGCGTGCGGACGCGTATCTCGGACGATTGTGTCTGGCTTGCGTTCGCCACTGCGACCTATGTGAGATGTACGGATGACGCGGCGGTGCTCGACGAACGTGTTGCCTTCCTCGACGGGCCCGTGCTGGACGCCGGCGAGCACGATCTTTTTTTCCAGGCCATGCCGGCGGATGCCAGCGCTTCGCTGTTCGAGCACTGCGCACGCGGTATCGACCGCTGCCTCGACCTGACCGGCGAGCATGGCTTGCCCTTGATCGGCGGTGGCGACTGGAACGACGGGATGAATCTGGTGGGCGTTGGCGGAAGGGGCGAAAGCATCTGGCTTGGCTGGCTCCTCGCGCGGACCCTTGCGTTGTTCGCGCCGCTGGCGGACTCACGCGATGCCGTACGGGCCGCGCGCTGGCGCGCTCATGGAGTCATGCTGGGCGAAGCACTTCAGCAGCATGGCTGGGACGGCGAGTGGTATCGCCGCGCAACCTTCGATGACGGCGCGCGACTTGGATCGAAGGATAGCGAGGCGTGCCGGATCGATGCCATCGCACAATCATGGTCGGTGCTGTCTGGAGTGGGCAACCCGGCCCGAAATGCGACGGCAATGGCGTCGCTTGATGCCCTGCTCGTTCGCCGCAAGGAAGGGCTTGTGCTGCTGTTCTCGCCGCCATTCGATGGGGGCTTGCTCGACCCCGGCTACCTCAGGGCATACCCGCCGGGTATTCGCGAAAATGGCGGTCAATACAGCCACGCCGCCATGTGGAGCGTCCTTGCGTTCGCGGAGTTGGGGGAGGCGGACAAGGCCGTCGAACTGTTCTCGATGCTCAACCCCATCAACCATGCACTGACGCCGGCCGCTGCCGATCGCTACAAGGTTGAACCCTATGTGGTCGCCGGCGACGTCTATTCGATTGCCCCTCACGTTGGGCGTGGCGGTTGGACGTGGTATACGGGTGCGGCGGGATGGATGGTGCGGGCCGGAGTGGAAGGCATCCTGGGTATTCGTCGGGAGGGAGGCTGGCTGGTCGTCGCGCCGCGCATTCCTGGAGCCTGGCCCGGATTCGAGGCAACCGTCACGCTCGGTGCCTCTCAATACGATATTTGTGTCGATTGGGGTTCGTCAGCCGGGGATGGCGTGTGTGTCGCAATGCTGGATGGCTCGCCGATTTCATGCGTAGAGGGCGCGATTCGTATCCGGATGGAAGAGGGCCGGCATCGTGTCCGCCTTCACCTCTCTGCCAGGCCTACATGGCACGGCTGAGTGTGTTGCATCGACTAGTTGAATCCGCAGCGAGTACGAGTCACCGCTTCATCGCTATGGCCGGACGGCGCATCTGGATCGATCCCAGTACGGTGCACGGTACCGTACAGATTTGCGAGACGATCCCGCCTACAGTAATTGCAGATGTCACTCCCCCTTGCGAAGAACGCATTGCCTGTGGCGACGCTTACGGCAACCAGGCAGCGGGGATCCATCACAAATTGTTGTATTGGTGGCGTATGCAAGCCCATATCATTGACCACAAGGTGATCGTCCATTCGGACTCGCTGGGAGGCTGGTATTTTACGGAAATGGACGGGAACGCCAGCTACCGCTTCGGGCCCTTCGCATCATTGAAGCTCGTCAACGAACTTGTACCGGTACTCTTCCCCGGGATACCGGTGTTGGACCGACTGGGCCCGTCTTCCGTTGTGGATGACGCAAGCACGATGCTCCACGGCAATGAGGAGTACGTGGCGAGACCGGGCGGCGACGCCATCATTGAGTAATGCGCGCGTTTGTCTGGCGCGACCCTTCGTCCCTCGTCCACCCCGGCCGAGGGACTTTTCTTATGCTGTGTGCGCCGATGCGGCGCACTTCCAGGAACGCGGCGGCGTCAGCGTGGCCGACCCACAGCACCAAGGCTCGCAGGGTTGAACGTGCTGACGGGCGCTTGCGCCGGGCATCCAAAGCGACGTCTTTTGCAGGCACATCCGTATGATTCGTAAGTTAAGTTGACCTGCACAGGTATGACCTGTATAAACAACTGTGCAGGATCCTCAAGCAGACCTCAGAATTTTCCGGCCTATCGCCACCTTTCCTTGTTTCTTCCTTGACTATCGTGCCTCGTCGGCGTTTTTGCCATGCGAGAACATCTAGGAAATCCAAACATGGAAACCGGTACTGTAAAGTGGTTTAACGACGCCAAGGGCTTCGGCTTCATCACGCCTGATGCGGGCGGCAATGATCTGTTCGCCCATTTTTCCGAAATCCAGGGCGATGGTTTCAAGTCCTTGCAGGAAGGACAGAAGGTCCGCTATGTGGCGGGCGTCGGTCAGAAAGGGCCGGCTGCGACGAAGATCCAACTTGCCTGACCAGCCTGGGCAATATCGAACGAAAAGCTCCGTACCGCGGAGCTTTTTTGTTGAGTTCGTCGAGTTCAGACAAAGCCATGAGCGTGGTGCCCTGATGGCGAGCCGGATGCAGATTGCCCGATTGGCTCGTGAGCCAGCCGACTCACCCGGCCCCGCGCGCGCTGACGCGCCTAAGGGCGTAACACTTCGCAGGCACCGGCCGCCAGTATGAATGGCGTGGTATGGCCGCGGCACCGCGTGCCAGAGGCGATAGCACTGCTCGCGGTCAGAGAGGATGCAACCGGCCTCGCCCTCGATGGAAGGGTGACGTGTCGCTTCATGCCAGGATTTCTTCGCAAAGCCAGAGGAGTTGAAAATGCCAAAATCCTTCTCGATCCATTCGCCGAAGCCGTCCGACGACGGGGAGCGGGTGTCCTTCACCATCGAGGCGAATGGAGCCAAAAGTAAAGGCCATATTTCGCGCTCGGCGCTTGATGAACTGGCCGGTGGCCATATTGGCGACCTTGGGGAGGTCTTCGACAAGCATCGAGATCAGATCAAGGAAGCGGCCCGCGTTAAGTGGTTGGCGAATCCTTCGCTCGATCCCATCGTGCTCAGCGGCGACGATTTTTGAGTCGCTCAATATAGCCTCTTGAGCTTCATCGTCTCCGGCTGCGTAGCGGATCGGCGTGCCGCGCAACGCGTCGACGGGTGGGCATCCCAGCATTCAACGCCAAGAGGATAGGGCGTTCTATGGTCTTGCTAGAATGGGTGTCATGTTTCAGGGGCGGATATGGAACGCATTTCCGAGTATCGAGGCTTCGAGATCCGGATGAATCTGACTGGTACTTCCAGAGACATGTTTGACGTCTGGTTCCAGATCAACGGGCCGATGAGTCCGCCTGGAGTCGCCGCAATCGGAAAGCGGATCAAAGTTCACGGCAGCCCATTTTCCAAACGATGGGCATATCTAGTGGCTGAAGTCGCCGGCCGTGCAGTGGTGGACGTGATATTGGGTGTGGACGAGTAATTGTCCGCGGCCGCCCAGAGAAAGAGCAGTTCAAGCATGGTGGCCGCCGGCAATATTAGCGGTCACACATTGTTGTAAGCAGGGAACGACTCGCGCTGGTGGACCTTACTTCGTCATGTGAGCGACGCGATGCCACCAGTACTGAAATGAGTACTTGGCATCTATGTGAAGTGCTGGCCTACTGGAGTTGCCCCTGTGATTCAGGACACCCGAACACCGTTAAGTTGATGATGTTGCGGCTCGTCGGAACTCCCGAGGCGAACGATACTTCAACGCTTTATGCGGATGCCAGTCATTGTATTGCTCGAATGCGACCGTTAGCTGAGAGAGCGCTGTCGGCACGTCGGGCTTGTTCATGAACGCGATGTAATCGCGCTTCATGGTCTTGACGAAGGATTCGGCCATACCGTTGCTCTGCGGAGAACGCACCGGCGTGGTCAGTGGCTCCAGGCCCAGCTCCCGCGCGAAGCTGCGCGTACGATGGTCGATGTACGCCGAGCCGTTGTCCGAGAGCCATTCGATGGTTTGCTCGGTCTGCACAGCGCCGAAGCGCTGCTCGACGGCCGCCAGCATTACATCTCGAACAATATCCCCACTGTGCCCGCCGGTGGTCGCCGCCCAACTGATGGCTTCTCGGTCATGGCAATCGAGCGCAAAGGTGACGCGTAGCGGCGAACCGTCGTCGCAACGGAATTCAAAGCCGTCTGAACACCAGCGGGTATTGCTACGATTGGCAAGACGGTCGCCGTGCCCGCCAATACGACGACACGGCGCTGGTGACTGAAATCCATGAGCTGCAGGCAGCGGACCGCAGGCGTTCCAGGTCAGGCTGTGTTTCCCCATTGCCGATCCAGAGGACGGCATCTGGCACCCCTCCCGCTCGGCCGCTCCGAAATCGTCGCTGCGATCCAATCCAAGCAGCGCGGCCAAGGCAGCATCCGCAGCCGTCTCGATCAGCCGCGTCTGCCATCCGAGAGCCGCTGCCGCGTAACTGACTGCGGCAATGGCATGGCCGCAGTCATGCTGGCAGTAGCGCCAGGCGCGCATTCCGTATTTCCGTGCCTCGCGCCAATGGATCGAGCTGATGCCAACCAGGATTCCGCCGCCCCGGAACGCCTCAGTCCATGATGGATCATCCAATGCAGCCCGCTGCTCAAGGACGTGGTCGCGGCTCAGGTAATGGTAGACCCTGCCCGGCAGACCGGGCAGGGCAGGGCAAACAAGATAGCCCTCGGTCGGATGCAGATTGCCGCTCGAGGGATTGCAGCGCAGTGCCCACTGCTGAGCGCCGAAGGCTTTCCGCGCTGACAAGCCGAGCGAAAGCTCAAACAGGATTGCGAGGGTATGAAGGCTGATGCCCTGCGCGGGCGGCAGGGCGCCGCATTCGCTGCCTATCAGGATCCAGCATTTCTTCGTAGGCAAAAGTAAGGATAGCGCCACGCGAGGCACGTGTATCGGCATCTCGCTATGCGCGTGACGTTCGCGAATATCCGGTTGCAAAACCCGCATCGTGCTAGGCGTGGAAGCCATCCTCGCTCACGCTGGCTCGCCCAGTAGCTCTGATTTCCGCGCTTCCAGTCGGGCTGCAACGTCGCGAAGGTCGACCTTCGCCTTGATCACCGCGGGAAAGAGTTCGCTTTCTTCCTCCTCGACATGGTGGCCGACATACTCGGTCAGGACCTTGTAGTTCGCATCGAGCATGTCCGGGTCTCCCGCTTCGATCTTGGCGATCAGAGCCTTTGCCACGCCGTGCTCGACCGTGGCTTCATCAAGCATGTCGTCAAGCTTTTCCGAGACGCTGCGCAGGGCAGGGTAAAAGATCTCTTCCTCGATCTGCGCATGGACTGACAGCTTCTGACATGTCTCCGTGGCGATCGCGTACTTTTCTGCGGCGTTGGTGGCTTCGAATTGCTTGAAGAGTTTCTTCACGGCTCGATGGTCATCCATCAGGAGGCCGAGCGCTGTGCGTTGTTCAACGGGTATTTTTGACTTGTCCATGAAGATCTCCGTAGGGGGAAATTGCGCACTGCTGGTGGTGCACTATCGGGGGGTATTGCCGCGCGGAGCGTCAAGCGCGCTCAACGGCGCTTGCGCCGTTTTACCGGTTTCGTGGTTGTCAGCGCGTCGGTCCAGGCGGCCATCATTTGCCTGGCGCCTTCCGTCATCGCAGTGGAAGCCGCACGCTTGCCTTCCGCCATCATTCTGCCGCGCGTCGCGCCGGCGATGCGATTGGCATTGCTGAGCCACATGCTCATGAATGGGTTTCTTTTGTTCCAGGGATTCTTCATCGGATTTGCAGGGTGCCATTGCAATGAAGCAATGAACCGCCGCGCCGCTGATAGTGGCGGCGGCGATTGAAGTCAGTTAGAAGCCGTTAACGCCAGGGCGTCACGGGCGTCCTTGCCCGCCCTGTCGACCTTGCTGGCTGCCCCCTTGCTGGCCACCCTTTTGGGTGTCTTGATCGCCGTGCTGTTGGCCACCCTGGCCACCCTGTTGTTCGCGTTGGCCGCCACGCTGATCCTGGTCGCCAGACTGCCCGCCTTGCCGGCTACCCTGATCGCCCTGTTGCCCGCCTTGCTGGCCGCCTTGTTGAGGTTGCTGCTGACTAGGCTGTTGCTGCTGGCCCTGTCCTGATTGCGGTTGCTGTGCCATGTTGGCTCCTGTCGCGGCTGAATTGCCACGTCATCGCTGCGCAAGCGCCGTACCAGGGCAAACACTGTCACCGCATACGGGAGCGTCGAGGCGATGCTCATCGACCTGTGTCGCGCTACCAGGGCGGAAGCGGGCGATTTCGTCCGGGAAAGGGATGGCCCGGTAACGTCCTGGCGTGCATCGCTGGCCGCACTCGGTGCCAAATTCCCCGGTGCACCGCTTTCTACAATCGCCGCCAAAGTTACCGAGACATCCATACCCGGTTGAAGTAGCCTGTCTCACTCGGGCAAATCCCCACGGGCGCGATATCCTTGTTCGTGGCCCTGGGCGGATACGGGAGACCCGAAGCGGGCCTCGGCGAACAGCGGCAATTTGATCACTATCTGGTCAAGCCGCCCGAGTTGACGCGGTTGAATAACTCGATTGCCATGGCAGCAACGCAGCGTGTAGGAGCAGGCGGAGCGTGGGAACGATCCTTGCGGCTACAGGACGCGCGCTGCATTCAGAATTTGACGAATTTGGCCCGCCTCCTTCCCGGGACCGCGCCAGATACAGTGATTCGGGATTCAACCCTGGGGTGACTGCGTGACTCGCCGTTCCGCCTATCGATCTCTCATCCCGCACCATTACATGCTGGTCTTCTTCGTCGCAGCCTTTACCGCCATGGTGGGCATTGTTGCTTACAACTTCATCGGAAGTGAGAAGCGCATAGAGACCCGTCTGGATCGCTTTTATAGTCTGAATTCGCCGCAGTTCGCGTACGAACTTGGTGTACTGCTGGGGCCGCCCATCGTCGAAGGGAATCGGTTTCGCGTACTCCGGAACGGCGATGAGATCTTCCCCGCAATGCTGGATGGCATACGCGGTGCGAGTAGAACCATCAATTTCGAATCCTATATCTACTGGTCAGGCGACATTGGCAAGGTGTTTGCGAACGCGCTGGCCGAACGCGCACAGGCCGGCGTCAAGGTCCAGGTTCTGCTTGATGCTGTCGGAAGCTCAAAGATCGATCAATCGGTGCTCGATACGATGTCGAAAGCGGGTGTCGATGTTCAACGGTATCACCCGGTGCGTTGGTTCACGCTGGGAAAGCTCAACAACCGGACACACCGCAAGTTGCTCATCATTGACGGCGCCATTGGCTTTACGGGAGGCGTCGGCATTGCGCCCGAATGGACCGGAAACGCGCAAGATCCGGATCACTGGCGCGACACGCATTTCCAGGTGGAGGGCCCAGTCGTGGGGCAGATGCAGTCGGTCTTCGTTGACAACTGGATCAAGGTGACCGGACGGGTGCCCCACGGTGAGGACTATTTCCCGTTGTTGCAACCTCTTGGACGCGGGCGTGCGCAGATGTTCAGCAGTTCCCCTACCGGCGGCAGTGAAAGCATGGCGTTGATGTATCAGCTCGCCATTACGGCGGCAACGCGGACTATTGACCTGTCCGCAGCCTATTTTGTCCCCGATAGAATCACGGAGCAGGCGTTGCTGGCTGCCCTGGCGAGAGGCGTAAGAATCCGGGTCATAGTGCCGGGAAAGTACATGGACTCGGAGACGGTGCGCGCGGCGTCGAGGGCGCGCTGGGGGGCGCTGTTGAAGGCCGGCATCTTGATCGCCGAGTATGGGCTAACGATGTACCACTGCAAGGTACTGATCGTTGACGGCTTACTCGTATCTGTGGGGTCGACAAATTTTGATAACCGCTCATTCCGCTTGAATGACGAAGCGACGCTTAATATTGTCGATACTGAATTTGCCGCAAGGCAGACCGAGATCTTCGAACAGGATTTGAGATTATCTGAGCGGGTCACTTACTTTGCCTGGGAGAATCGTCCCTGGATGGAGAAACTTCGAGATCGCCTTGCCTCGCTGATTGCGTCGCAGCTTTGATCAGCAGCACTTCCGGCACCGTACTCAATCACCAACACCCACGAAGCGGGGCACGCCGCAGGTCATTGGGTAAATCGAGGGTGCTGGCAAACGGGCACGTTTTCACTCCTGCGGTTCGTGCGGTTCGCCGGCCGCCGCGCGCAGGTGCACCTCACCGTCTCGGCGATGTATATGCAATTCGGCGTTCTCTCGTTTGGCCAGAGCCCATCCAGCCGCTATGGCCGCTTCCAATGTCGGAAACCGTTGAGGCCGGGAGGAGCTTGCCCATTCCAGCGTCCAACCAAGTTCCGCAGGCATAACGCGAATGATTCGCGCTTGCATATTGTCTTCCTGCTTGGCACCCAAAAAGAGCGCCCGCTGCGTCGAGCGGGCGAGCCAAAGTCGAATGGGTAAACGCATTCGACGGGATCGATATTGCCAACGTATGTTCTGCGGAGCATATCCCTACTTAAGAGGGAGTGTCGCACTAATGTATCTCTCCCCGATGTTTCTCGGGTCGCTGTCGAAGGGGTTGCGCTCTCAGATCTGACCGTCACGACCATGGGTGAGCAGCTCGACTTTGTTTTACAGGGCCCTCCTAGTGCCGGGGGCGGAAGTGCTCAGTGGCGACTATCAGCAAATGTCCACGAGTAAAGGTCGATTTTTTTGCCGACGCGTCAAGCGAATTGGGTTTTACAACACAATCGACCGAAAGCAGCCGTTGGAATCAGGCCGCAAGAAACCGTTTCTGCGGGAAGCGGCCATCCGCGAGAAAATTCCGGAAGGACCGTTCCCGGCTTCGGACGGATGCCCGACAGGAATCCGCGACCGTCGCAGACCGACCCTGAACCGCCCTTCGATCGGGTATGCGCAGACCCGTAAGGTGGAGCAGGACAGGTGGAGAACGTAGTTGTCGAAGGCGGCGACGCCACCGTCCGCTAAGGACGGTCTCAAAATGGGCTGCGTCCAAGCTGGAGAGGTCGCAGAATGACCCGAAGCAGGCAACGGCGTCCAGCGGAAGCGGACAGCCTGGCAGCGATCTGCGCCTACCACGCAATGGGCGCTATTTGCCACGAGGCAGATTTACAGAGAACACCGTTTCTGTTGCGTCGGATCGCGCATCGATTTCGCCCCCGTGTGCCTTGGCGATCTCGCGCGCGATATACAGTCCGAGCCCCAGACTGCCGTCGGTATTTGTGCCTTGATGGCTCGGGCCACGCTGGAGTGGATTAAAAATGAGGTCGAGGGTCGACCGCTCAATGGCGGGGCCGGTATTCCTCACTTCCAATAGGACGTCCGCGCCCATGTCGGTCACTGTCACACATACCGGCGCGTCTTGCACTCCGTACTTGATCGCATTTAGTACCAGATTGCCCAACAACTGCTGGAGACGTCGGCCATCCCAGACACCCATGCAGTCACCGACCACGTCCAGATCAATCTGACGGTCCGGATGTACTACCCGCAACTGGTCCAGCGTATCGGCAAACAACTGGCCCAGATCGATATCGGTTGGCGCGATATTGATACCGAAACCGAGCCTGGTTCGATTGAAATCAACCATATCGTCCAGCAGCGCCTGCATGCGAGCGCCGCTTCTGATCAAGCGGGACGCGGCTCCCGACACTTTTTCGCCGGCGTTCAGCGCTGCCAGATACGACGCTGTAATCTGGATGGTCTGGAGCGGACTGCGCATGTCATGCCCCAACATACCGAGGAACAGATTACGGGCCAAGTCTACCTGCATGCTGAAAAAGTCTACCGATTCGGCGATTGCCTGATCGATGGCCTCGTTGAAACGGATCATGTCATCCTCGTGATGACTGTCGGGCGCGCACTCGTCCATCCACAGTCGGAGTACGCTCGCACGCAGGGCACGGTATTCGGCAACCATCTGGTTGATATCGAAGCCGCTTCGCGCGCGCAGAAGGGCGTGCATCTGGGCGGCTGTCTCAGGGCCTCCCGCCAGTTCGGGTGCGTGCCCCGTGGATTTTTCAAATTGTTCCTTCCTGCTTTGGGAAGTCGACAGATCCTTTGCCACGGCCACCAGAATCTGCTGCGCATGGTCCCGTAAGGCCAGCGATCTCATATCTGCCGCTGCCGGCAACAGGGTGCGCGCAAATGCCTCCCATTGCGACAGAATGGCATCCATATGGTCGAGGATAAAGTCGGCTAATCGCATGTCTGCTCCCGAAGGATGGCAAATGCGTCGCATAACGCATTTTTTGCGGAATCCATGCTTGTAAGCAAAATTGCCACCTGATTTTGTCGGGTACATCAATTGCTTATGGTAGGGCAATTGGAGAACCTACTGCTTACCCGAAACATCGTGCGCCTGCTAATTGCGGACGACGACCCGAATGCGTTGGCAGCATACGAGTTGTTCTTCGACGCTCGTGGTTATAAAACCCGGACAACAGGAGACGGCGCGGACGCGCTCGCGAAATACTATGCGTGGCGTCCGGACGCTGTTGTTCGCGACATTCAGATGCCCCGTTTGGACGGGCGCGCGGTGGCAAGGGAGATCCGGCGCCTACAATCCGCGCCGGCCCCATTGCTGGTGGCGGGTTACCGCTCTGACATCGCCTTCCGAGCACGCCGAATCAATCAGATCCGGGTTCGATCATCATTTTGTAAAGCCCGCCGATCTGCCGGCCGTCCTCGCTGCGATAGCGGCCCGCGTTGGCCCTGGCGCCACGGATGATTCATGACAATCGGCTCCGCGGTCTGTGACCGCTTTCCGGCGCGCTAATGACTGGCCGTTCATGGCCGGTCTCGGACCGCGGTCTGCCGCGAAGCGGCGATGGTCTCTGACCGACCCTTCTGGGGCAATTTGAGACCGTGAAATCGAACGACCGCTCCGGTGTTGCGGATTCAACCGGTCAACGCAACGGACTGATGGAATCGTTCAGTCGGCCTGTCCGAAGTTGCTTGACCATTACAGAGCGCCGCCTCTGCGAAGAGATTCATCTAAGCCTGGCTTGTCGCTGGTTTTGCCGGCTCGGTCTTGAAGGCCCCACTCCCGATCATTCGACGTTCTCCAAGAATGGCCATGCCCGGTTCCGAGAGAGCGGTGCGCTGCGTTACGTGTTCGAGGCAGTCCTTCGCTGCTGTATGACAGAAGGGCTAGTTCAAGGCGAGGGCTTTGCTGTGACGCGAGTCTCATCAACGCATCCGCGCTTGCAGATCATCCATTTCTTCCAGCAGGTCGGCCACCAGAGCGGCCAGTTCCGGTATGGCGTCAAAGTCACGCTCCAACTGCCACATGCGCCGCGCCCGTCGGAGGCTGGCGCTGGAAAACTGCCAGACGCCAGCGACACTTACGGCATGGGGGAACAAGTCCTCGTCTACATGCCGCATGAGCCAATCTGGTTCTACCATGCAGGCTGCCGCCACCTGCTCCAGAGTCAGCCAAGCATCTTCCATCAGGCAGGCGATGAGAACGTCATCATCAGACATGGGTCAGGCTCTCCTTTCCGGGCGCGGATTAAAGGTCAATTCCCGCGCCATGGTTTCATAAAGCTCCCGCGCCTTCGGGGTGTTTGCCGGCGGCAACACCACCCGGATGTCCAGCAGCAGATCGCCCGGTGGATTAGCGGGAATGCCCTTGCCGCGCACACGTAGCTCGCTGCCGCTCTGGGCGCCAGGGGGAATGCGCACCTTCAGTTCGCCCCCAGGCAAATCGATGGGCACCACCGCCCCCAGCGCCGCCTCCCATGGCGCCACCGGCAGGGTGAGGTGTAGATTTCGCCCCTTCACTTTCAGTTGGTCGTGCGGCTTGAAATGCACCTCCAAAAAAAGATCCCCCGCCGGTGCACCGCCGATCCCCGGCGCCCCTTGTCCGGCCAGACGGATGAGCTGACCTTCGCGCACGCCTTTGGGAATTTTCACGCTGAGGGTCCGGCTCCTGAGCTGCACCACGCCCTGGGCGTCCATGCTTGGCACCCGCAGCGAAAGTTGGCGGGTGGCGCCGGTAAAGGCGTCTTCCAGGTCCAGCAGCACCTTGGCGTGGTGATCCACACCGCGTGACTGGAAGCTGCCACCGTGTGCATGGAAGCCGCGGTGTCTGCCTCCGGCATGGCCAAACAGCTCGGCGAAGAAGTCGCTGAAATCGGCCTCTTCCTGGGGCGAGAAGCCCCGACTGGAGAACTCGAAGCCGGTGTCCCAGTCCGGCGGCGGACGGAACTCCTGGCCGGGCTGATAGCCTCGCCCCAATTGATCGTACGCGGCGCGCTTTTCCGGGTCGGAGAGGACGGCGTAGGCCTCGTTGAGCTGCCTCATACGCAGTTCTGAATCCGACTCCTTGGAAACGTCCGGATGGAACTTGCGCGCGAGCTTGCGGAACGCCTTCTTGATGTCCTCCGCCGCGGCATCGCGTGCCACCCCCAGCGTTTTGTAGTAGTCGTGGAACTCCATGCGTGTTCCCCTTTTCCGGTCTCGAGAGCTGCCCTTCTCCTCGGAAGAATGATGCCGAAAATCAGTCAAATCAAGAACTTGAAACCCCAGTCGAAGTCTTACCATTGCAAACGGAGGCGTCAGTAGATGGCGCCCGCGCGAAAGCGAATGGAGGCAAACATGATGTATCGATCGTTGTTTCCCCGTGACGTATTCTCAGAACTGGAACGCCTACAGCGCGAGTTGCAGCAGCCATTCGAGCTGTCTCCCAGCATTCGCGGTCGGGTCAATTTCCCGGCCATAAATGTAGGCGGCACACCCCACTCAGTGGAAATCTACGCTTTTGCCCCTGGCGTCGATCCGGCCAGCATCGACGTGCAGCTGGTGAAGAGCGTGCTGACCATTGTCGGCGAGCGCAAGCCCGATCTCCCCGACAAGGACGAGCAAACATCCGTGCATATCGATGAACGCTTCGCCGGCCGCTTCCGCCGTGTGGTGAGCCTACCAAACGACGTGAATCCCAATGCGGTGGAGGCCAAGTACCGCGACGGCGTGCTGCACATCAGCATCCAGCGCCTCGAAGCCGCGCAGCCGCGCCAAATCAGCATCCAGTGAGCAAGGAGGATCGGGTCATGAGCGAAAATACTGCTGTCGCCAAGCAAGCCGACACTGGCAGCACTGAAGCAGCCCTGATGCCGCCCTCGAATGTGTACGAGGACGCCGCAGGCATCACCCTGTACGCCGATCTGCCAGGTGTGCCCAAGGACAAGCTGGTCGTGCAGGTGCAAGGCGATATCCTGACCATCAAGGGCGACGTCGTCCTGGATCTGCCGGAAGGCATGGAAGCCAGTTACGCGGAGATTTCCCTGCCCCGTTACCGGCGCGTGTTCACGCTATCCAAGGAACTAGATGCCGAGAAGGTCGTCGCCGAGTTCAGCCACGGCGTGCTCAAGCTGCGCATCCCGAAAGCCGAATACGCGCAACCGAGCCGCATTGAGGTCAAGGTGGCGTGATGTAAGCCGAGCGGGTCGTGGGCATCACCCATGGTTGCACACACGTAGGACGGCTGACGTGATACTGGAGTCGTTGAAAGAGAGTTCCGGTTTTCGCCCCTGTGAACAGTGAGGAGCCGACGATGCGACTGATCGAACTAGATGAACAACAGGACTTTCTTACGACCTTGCAGCGTAATGGTCTGGCAACAGGTGATTTCGAACTCCTGGAAACGGATACGACTGACCCAAAAGGCGACGAAAACTTCGGTTTGCAGGGCTACGTCACGGTAACCAGACTATCGACGCAAGTTACAAGGGAATACCCCATCGGCTATGAAACCGATTGGGTTCAGCATTTTAGGAAAGATCTCGAGGCTGGCATCTTCGAAAAGTCGGAATGAGATCCTGCGTGTTATTGGGGCGGCGGGTGAAAGATGGTCACCTGCCGAATTGGGTACTCGCGTGGAAGCAGCCATATCCCGACCTTGCGCAAGTACCCGGAAGAACTGCTTCTCCTGCCACATTGCTTCCAGTTTTCCTTTGGCCGAGATCCCTGTGGTGGGGTCCAAACGGGTGCTGCCGGGAATGCCGCTCAGATGACTTCTTTGTTGCGATGGAGGACGGCGTAGCTGGGACAAGAAATCAGCCCTTCTGCGTCACTTCTGGCCGGCCGGTGACTGGGCGAAGCGATGACCGCCGGCGGCGCCATCGCTACATGACGCGTTCTTGTGCGGCTTGCTGGTGCTTGTTACCGACAACACATCCAGATCGAATCTTGGCATGACTCTGGACAGGACTGTCGAGAGGCTTCCGGACCGCCTGCCGGGCGGGCATGCCGAATGTGCAGAGCCGGGTTTCCAGGTGAGGGCCGGCGGTCTATGGTGACAACGAGGCCGGAGAGGGCGCGCGGAGCCGGTGCGAGGCCAAGCCGGGGCTTGCCCTCCGCCTCTCTCCCTATCTCTCTATTCGATACACGACCACACAGGAGAACACCATGGATTCGTCAGCATCCCCGCGCCGCATCGTGATCACGGGCGCAGCCGGTGCGCTAGGCCGGGCCGTCACCCAGGCGTTCGCGGACGAGGGGGCCCGGCTAGCCCTGATCGACCGGAGCGTGGACGTCCTGAGGGCGCAGGCACCGGTCCCCGAGGCAGCCGACTGGCATTTGCTGCTGGCGGCCGACGTGACCTCGCCGGACAGCATGGCGGTGGCGGCACGCACCATTCTCGATGCGTTCGGCGGTGTCGACGTACTGGTACACGTGGCCGGCGGCTTCGAGTTGGGCGAGCCCGTCTCTGCGCTCAGCCGGGAGTCCTGGATGCGGATGATGGATCTCAACGCCTGGTCGCTGGTGGCCGTCACGCAGCACCTGGTGCCCGCCATGCTCGGCCAGGGCGCCGGCAAGGTGGTGGCGGTCACGGCGCGCGGCGCGGACAGCGGGGCCGCCGCGATGGGCGCATATTGCGCTTCCAAGAGCGCGCTGCAGCGTCTGGTGGAAAGCTTGTCGCACGAGGTGCGCAGGGGCGGTGTCAACGTCAACAGCATCGCGCCGAGCATCCTCGACACTCATGCTAACCGCGCGGCCATGCCGGCCGCCGACCCGAGCGACTGGGTCTCGACCGCGGCGGCGGCACGCGCCATTGCCTTCCTCGCATCGGACGCCGCGCAGGCTATCCATGGACAGCACCTGGTGCTGGACGGGTTGAGTTGATCCGCGGCCGGCACGTGGGCCGGCGCGGCACGAGGCTTCCCGCAGGGATGCCCTGGCCCCGGCAGGCGCAAGACCTGCGCGGGACGCTGCGTCCATGTTGCACAGGTAGGCAACTGCTGGTCATACAGCAGGTCACGGCTTCAATCTCCAATGCCCCGATTGTTGAATGTGACAAGGCAAGAAAAAGCTCTGCCATCCCTACAGCATGCCGCTTGACGCGTGGTGGACGACGACACGTGTCGAACTTGAAATGAGTTCTTAAGCCAAATCATCCGAAGCATTGGGACGCCTCGGGGTACGCCTGTTCGCGCGGACCAAGCGCAAAGGGAAACGATCTCTCTGTCTATTCGCAAGCCAAGCTCAATGCTATCGCCAGGCGGCTCAACGAACGCCCGCGCAAGACACTAAACTTCGATACACCGGCTGAACGATTCCATCAAGCTGTTGCATCGACCGGTTGAATCCTCACCTTCGTCCTGCCACTCATTCCCTTGGCCGCCCCTTCCCGCTATCTGTCTGGGCGGGACGTTGCATCTACATGCGTCGAGGAGCACGGCAAGTCTGTTGTCACTTTCCTGCACAGCAGTCAAAGAGATAGTCTGTTTGATGCGCTGATTGGCTCCCGCTGACTGTCCGTGAACTCTGTCGTTAGCTTCTCGCCCATGAAACTGGCTTCTGCCGATAACGCGATGAAGGTGATTTGCGAGAGAACGTGTGTCCGCTGTCTACTGCAGAACGGCCATTTGAGCGCCTGCGGGAACACGCCAACGAACGGCAGGAGATGGCCGAACACGGCCCCGTGCTCGCCGGCGCATCACCCGACCAAGGGGCCGGCGTTGATGCCTAGTGAATCGGCTCGACCGCGGTGGTGCGTTTGCGCGCGTCAGGGCGTACGGTACGACATCCTTCAGAGCAGTTTGCATGCCTCGTCGAATTCCAGGCGAGGGCTGCGCGGAAACAGCTTGGCAGTGTCGCCATAGCCCAGATTGCATATGAAGTTCGATTTCACATGGCTGTCCGGGAAATATTCGAGCTGAAAGGCATTCTCCTTCGGGTCCGCCGGAAAGAATTCGTGATCGACCTTGGCATTGTCGAAGCCGGACATCGGCCCACAGTCGAGTCCCAGCGAACGGGCGGCAATCATGAAGTACGCGCCCTGCAGGGAACTGTTCCGCCTCGCGGTGGTGAGTGCGAGTTCCGGCGTGTCGGTGAACCATGCGCGTGCGTCCGCATGCGGGAACAGCTTGGGCAGAAGTTCGTAGAACTTGATGTCGTAGGCGATGATGGCGGTGACCGGCGCAGCCATGGTCTTCTCCACATTGCCCGGTGCTAACGCGGGCAACACGCGCTGTTTGGCCTCAGGGGTGCGCAGGAACAGAATGCGCGCGGGAGAGCAGTTGGCGCTGGTTGGGCCCCATTTCATCAAGTCATAGAGCTGCCGCAGGGTCTCGTCGCTCACGGGCTGGTTCAGCCACGCGTTGTGCGTGCGTGCCTCGCGAAAGAGCAGATCCATCCCTTCTTCACTCAAGCGCTTTGTCATGATTGTCTCCTTGTGATGCGATGGGACCACGCGGCTGCCCGGCCGGCTCGCCGCTTCTGTCTAGCATAGCCAGCGCGGATCGCCGCCGCGCCGCCGGCTTCTGCATGGATCCGGAGGGCTTGTCTCCGCCATCGGCTACGCCAGCAAGGGTAGGGGCTCGGGTATCCGAAAAGCCACTCTGGCGCGAGTGCGCTGTGGTTCGGTCGAAGTGGCGATTGTCAGCCCCGGATTGCCAGCGCTGACACGCCAGGGCGATACTGGCGAACAATCGGCGGCCGTGTGCCACGAGATGAGAGAGGGGAGCATGGACGAGAAGACATCAGGCGCCGGCCCCGCGCAAATAGGAGAGCCGCTCACTGAGCTACCGGGCCAGGTCGTGCTGGTCTTGCAAGGTGGTGGCGCGCTTGGCGCCTACCAGGTGGGTGTCTATCAGGCATTGCATGAGGCGGGGCTTGAGCCGGAGTGGGTGATCGGCACCTCGATCGGGGCGATCAACGGGGCCATCATCGCCGGCAATCCGCCGGAGGAGAGGCTCTCCCGGCTCAAGCGGTTCTGGGACGGTGTTGCCTGTCGCGGCACCGCTCAGGGAAGCGGCAGCTTTCGACAATTCGAAGACTGGCTGCGGGTGGTGAGAATCACGACCCAGGGCATTCCGTCGTTCTTCACGCCAAGCCCCGATGCTTGGTGGCCTGGCGTACGTGCCACTGTCGGCCTCGCCAGGGCGGCGTTCTATTCCACTTCGCCGCTGCGCGCGACCCTGGTCGCACTGGTCGACTTCGACTACCTGAACGCCATGCAGACAAGGCTGACGGTCGGCACGGTCAGTGTCCGCAGCGGCCGCATGCGCTACTTCACCAACCGCGACACACCGTTGAACGTCGATCACGTGATGGCCTCGGCGGCGTTCCCTCCTGGCTTCCCTTCCGTACAGATCGAGGACGAGCCTTACTGGGATGGCGGCATCTATTCCAACACCCCGCTGGAAGCAATTCTTGATGACCGCCCGCGCCGCAGTTCGCTGATCTTCGCCGTGCAGCTTTGGCCCGCCAGCGGCCCGGAGCCCGATTCCATCTGGCAGGTGATGAGCCGGCTGCGGGATATCCAGTATTCCAGCCGGGCGGAGTCCCATCTAGAGCGCCAGCGGCAGATCCACCGCCTGCGGCATGTCATCCGCGAATTGGGTAAGCACATTCCGGAAAGCGAACGCGAGCAGGCCGCCGTGCAGGAACTGCTCGGCTGGGGATGTGGGACGACCATGCACGTGGTCGAGCTGGATGCGCCGCAACTCGACGGCAACGACATGCATCGCGATATCGACTTCTCCACCTGCGGGATCGAGCGCCGCTGGATGGCCGGATACAAGGACACGCGACGCGCGCTGGAGCGTGCCCCATGGCGCGAGCCGCTGGATCCGATAGAAGGGATTGCCGTGCATCGCGTCGGCGTAGTGATGCCGGATGCGTGCGGGTGACGCGCTTGCACTAAAGGTCTGACTTTGCGAGACGCGCTCGGACCAGGTTTGTGCGGGGGGCCTGAGACCTGGTAATTCCTAAAATTCCGGGAGGCGCGAGGTTGCTTATCGACCCGTTACCGCCGTTGATTACATTACAAGTCAACGACCATTTGTTGAGTGGAAGCGGTCGTCGGCCGCAATGCGGCCTTCAGTTGGTCGGCGCAGTGCAAGTCAATTCGGCTGTTGGCCCAGCACGACGGCGTAACCGTCGTGCATCAGTTCGGCGGCACGCGCATCGCGCGCCTTCTCGGACATGAAGCAGATGGTCGCGCTGCCATAGTGGGCCGGGCACTTGAGAGTCCATAGGATTCGCATGAAGGTGATCTGGTAAGGATTGGAGGAGCAGTGGACGCATCAGATTTCCGGTGCCTCGACTTATGATGTACATCGAACAATGCGGATGCATTTCGGTAGCAAGCTATTCCAAAGGTGGTGCGGAATCCATAGGACATTGGTATCGGTGTCTACTACGCCTATTCCAATGAAGACGGCGCGCCCTACGACCTGTCCGCGGAACGCGGCTATGTCGAACTGGCGCGTCCGCTCGAACAGCGGGAGATGAAGCTGGCCTACGTGCCGGCGCGCGACGAGGACCCCGATCTCTACGAGGCGTGGCGCGATCGGCAGGGCTGTTAGCCGTCGCTGGGCCGACGGCCATGAACAGGATGTACGTGCAGACGTCAGTTGCGTTGCGCTAAGCGGACTGTCGCATTGCGCTTTCTCTCGACTGCACAAGACCGTTGCGTTCGAGCCAGTGCGTACTCCGTGTTTCGGATCGCGTTTTCTAGTCAGACACGACGGAAACCAAAGTGAACAAGTTCGAGCTTCCGCGGGTAGCATCGCCTAGGTAACTCAAGTCGAACATCGGCAGTTGGCCGATGGGGTGCGTCCGGAATCCCCCGCTGGTAGTGTGGCCGCCGCCACAGCGCGGGCAAGCGATCTAGTACAAAAAGCCGCCGCGAGTCTTGTGACCCGCGGCGTTCTTTTTGCAATCTTCAGTGCAATCTATACGACTATGATTGATAGTCGAGAATCAATCAGTAATCCCACTGCACCGGCACGAATCGGAAGCCTTCACCGGTCTTTGCAACGTGACCGATGGACGGGAACGCGACATGCGTTGCGGCCAGCAGCGCGCCGGTTTCAGCGGCTTCGTTGAGCAGCGCGATACGCACGTCTACAGCCACTTCAGGATCGTGCTCGAAGCCATTTTGCCATTCGGGCTTGTCGAAGCCGACTTCGAAAATCGCGTCGCCTACGAACGTCAGCTTCTCGCCCTTCGATGCGACGTCCACGACGCAGTGCCCCGGCGTGTGCCCACCCGTCACGCGCGCCGACACGCCCGCGGCGACTTCCACGGTCTGATCGAACTGCACGATGTTTTCGTTGTAGAGTTCCGCGAACTTTGCAGCCGCCTTGCGGAGCGCGGGAGGAACCGTTTCCGGCATCACCGTCTTGCTGAAGTCCGGATTTTTCCAGAACTCCACTTCCGCGGCCGCCACGTGAATGCGCACGTCCGGGCGTAGCTTGGCCTTGACGCCATCAACGTTCAGCCCGCCGACGTGATCCATGTGCATATGCGTGATCACGATATCGGTGATTGCAGCCAGGTCGATACCAGCCGATTCCAGGCGCATCACCGACCGACCGGCGCGCGTGAAGTATTCGAAACCGTCGCCCACGCCCGAGTCGATCAGGATCAGGCGTTCGCCGCTGCGCACGAGTGCGATATTCAGCGCCCAGTCGAACATGTCACGTTGCAGGAAACGGCCATCGAACCATTCGTTCCGGTCCGCTTGGCTCACGTTGGTGGACATGGTGGAGGTCGGCAGCGGCAGAATGCCGTCGCTGATCAGCACGACGTCAACGTCACCCACGCGCACGGCGTAGCGGGAAGGCACGAGTTCGCCAGAACCTTCTTTGCCAAGGTTGGCGGTAACCGGCTGCACATTGCGGGTTGTTTCGCTCATCTTCAGTAGTCCTGTCAGTTAAGTGGGTAAGCCGCATTGGCGGCGGTGCGCGGTCCGCTTCGTTGTGCGGACATCCTCCCCGATCGTCGCAACGGCTTGTGCGACTATCGTCGGAACTGATTGTAGGAAGGGGGGGCGAACGCCAGTAGCATCGCGAAAGCCCTCAGTATGTTGTCTGAACGGCAACAATCGACGACGGGCAGGCAATGAGAGGCAACGCGGTACCTTGAGCCGGCGCGCGAACTCGTGATGCACTGGCGGGCATCGAAAGCGACCTCGCCGAGGGCGGAGTCCCTTTCGGCGTAGGCGTCCTTGCCTGGCCGCAACGCAATGCAGCCCAGGCAGGTGCCTGTTTAGCGGCGGTAGACGGTGACGAATTCCGATCGACCTAGAAGCTGTCGGTCACCGTCTCGAGCACCAATGTCTACTTCTGCGCTCTGAACTTCTAATCGGTACGTGGCAGAGCATCACGACTGCGAAACAGCCGGCTTGCTCAAGTTGCTGCAGGGTAGTGCTATGGCGGACGAGCGCGGATTTGATCCAGAGAGTTGCCCCAGCTCTGGCTCGCATGGTAGATCCTTCGGACGGAGGCTCGAAGCTTGGCTGTGTTGTTGGCATGGATCGGATTCCTCGCACGGGAGATTCGATAGTATGAGCGGCGAATACCAACGCACCCGCTCAGATCTAATGTCTGTGGAGGTGGCCCTGCGTGGGGAGGGTGCCATGATGGTCGCGCGTGGACGGCGGCTGCCACATTCCGCCTCAAGCAAAAAGAAGCCCGCCACATGGGATGAGGCGGGCCGGTAGCAGTCGTAGCATTGCAACCGAGGACGTTCGATTGCGATGCGCAGGCTCAGGTTAGGGGCGAAGCCGGCGGACGCGCATCGTCCGTATGCATGAGCTCATGAAGGTTGACAGCAGGGCGACAGTCCGTGGTAGAGGCCGCCTAGCGCCACGCTCGGGTGTAGAGGAGATAGGTCGGACACCGGGAGCCGGGTCCATGTCGACGGTTACGGTTTCGCTTTCCGCTGCGTCTGCGTACCGGCTTGGGCCAGCAAAAATTGCTATCGGCTCGATCGCACAGCACTACAGCGCTGTTCGGCGGAGCCATTCGAAAAGCCCCGGATTGTGAGCGACGGCTCAACTGTGATACAAGATTCCTGCACGTCTGGCGCAAGCCGGCGGCATCAAATTCATCTCGTTTTTTTGGAACATTCAGAACATGGCAACAGGTACCGTGAAGTGGTTTAACGATGCGAAGGGTTTCGGTTTTATCTCGCCGGACGATGGCGGTGAAGACCTGTTCGCGCACTTCTCCGAGGTTCAGGGAAGTGGCTTCAAATCACTTCAAGAAGGCCAAAAGGTCAGCTTCGAAGTGAAGCAGGGCCCCAAGGGGAAGCAGGCAGGTAGCATCAAGCCGCTGTAAGGTTTACCACGCTGCGAAAGCATCCTGTCAGGGGCAACGATCAGGCTGCGTGATCGTTGCCGGCTTGGCGCAGGGTGTCGAGAAGGGGGCGCCAGTGTCTTTCTCAACGCTCCAGAAAGAGCCGTAGCTTGTCAGCGCGACTGGGATGCTTGAGCTTGCGCATCGCCTTGGCCTCAATCTGACGGATTCGCTCACGGGTCACGTCGAACTGTTTGCCGACCTCTTCAAGCGTGTGCTCAGAGGTTGTATCGAGCCCAAATCGCATCCGAAGGACCTTGGCTTCGCGAGGCGATAGCTCGTTGAGTGCCAAATCGATTTCGGCGCGCAGGTTTGCCTGGATAGCGGCTTCAGCCGGGGAACTCGCAGAGACGTCCTCAATCATGTCGCCGAGCGTAGCGTCGGCGTCGTCGCCCACAGGGGTCTCAAGCGAGACAGGCTGCTTCGCGATCTTGAGGATATCTCGCACTTTCTGCTCGGACATCTCCATGCGTTCGGCGAGGAGGGCGGGATGGACTTCCTGGCCCGTCTGTTGCAGGAATTCGCGCGAAATCCGGTTCAGCTTGTTGATCGTCTCGATCATGTGCACCGGCACGCGAATGGTCCGTGCCTGATCGGCAAGCGCACGCGTGACTGCCTGCCGGACCCACCAAGTGGCGTACGTCGAAAACTTCCATCCGCGCCGGTATTCGAACTTGTCCACCGCCTTCATCAGGCCGATGTTGCCTTCCTGGATCAGATCCAGAAACTGCATGCCGCGGTTCACGTATTTCTTGGCAATTGAAATGACGAGACGGAGATTCGCTTCGATCATCTCTCGCTTGGCCTGACGCATTTTCAACTCGGCAGAACTCATCTGGCGGTTGATCTGCTTGAGCTGCTGGAGCGGCAGCAAGACCCTGGCCTCGATGTCGATGAGCTTCTGCTGGCAGGCCTGAATGGCTGGCAGATGTCGCTCGAGCGCCGCGCCAAAACGCTGCGAAGTCGCAGCCACGTGGCGGGTCCATTCAAGGTCGGTCTCGTGGCCCGGGAACGAATCGACAAATGCCTCGCGTGGCATGCCGCAACGTTCGACGGCGATCTCAAGGATGCTACGCTCGACTGTACGAATCTCGGTAACCTGTTCGTGCACTCTGGCACAGAGGCGGTCGATCGTTTTGGCCGTAAAGCGGATCGGCGCCAGTTCGCACTGGATCTCCGAGCGTACTTGCGCCACGGTTGCAGAACGGGCTTTCCCAGTGACGGCTGTGTCCGGCATCTGCTCGAACAGGGCACGCACGCGCGCGAATATCGCAAGACTGTCGATTGTCAGTCGTTCGAGACGGACCGCATTCGCTTTGTCCGGATCCCCGGCGTCCGTTTCAACGTCTTCATCGTCTGTGTCGTTATCGGAGGTGTCCGCCTCCACTGGACCGTCATCGGACTCCAGCGTCACTTCGCTTTCGTCCGCGTCGTCGCGGATGCCGTCGACCAGTTCGTCGATACGCAGTTCGCCAGCGACGATGCGGTCCACATCGGCAAGAATCATTGACACGACCGACGGACACATTGCGATCGCATGAATCATGTCTTGCAGGCCGCCTTCGATGCGTTTTGCGATCTCGATTTCGCCGGCGCGGGTCAGCAATTCATTTGCCCCCATTTCACGCATGTACAGCCGGACCGGGTCAGTCGTGCGGCCGAATTCGGAATCGACAGTCGACAGTGCGGCTTCCGCTTCCTCATCAGCCTGATCGTCGGATGCCGCGCCAGGCGCGGCGCCGCTTAACAGGAGCGTCTCCGCGTCCGGCGCCTGCTCGTACACGGCCACTCCCATGTCGCTGAACGTGCTGACGATCGTCTCCATCGCAGCAGTTTGCGTAAAGTTGTCGAGCAGGTGATCGTTGATGTCTGCGTGGGTGAGATAGCCGCGCTCGCGACCAAGCGCGATCAGCGCTCGCATCTGGCGTTGACGCTCCTCGTCCCGCTGCGTAGACACGATGTCCAGCGGTATTGCGACCGCCTGGGTCTTTCCTGTCGACCTGCGGCGGCTGGTCTTGGAGGTGATCTTGATCACGCGGGATGCTGAGTCGTCGCGAACCGGATTTGCCAATGTATTCTCCTGGCCAGGTTGGCCGACGATCGTCGCGGACATGACTGCTGGTCACGCCTGCGGGGTGCGAACGAAATCGTGGAATGACACACGGACTGTCGAGGCCGGAATGCCTCCCGCGGGATCCGGTGTGCGCAAAATGAGGGTCGTAAATGATACTGGACCTCGTTGTGCGGCGCAACATGAAATGGCTGGAGGGTGGATAAGTGATTGATACGGCATGTTTGCAACAATTCAAGCGGATATTCCTGCCGCCCACAACTAACCGGCGGTGACGTCGAAGTCAGAGGGACGGAACTGGCTGTAGTCGACCCTGAACTTCCATTCGACTCAGTGTGTCCTCAGCGGCCGCTTTCAAACTAGAACGGCCCCCTGTGGTGGCCGTAGGCGAGGCCATATGCCAGCACCGGGTATTGACACTCCGCTATTGCTAAGCGAGCACCGCGCGCAGTACGCGGCACTGCTACGATTGACTGATCTGCTGCGCGACGTTGGCGTCGCCTGGCCATCCGGTATCGATTGAGTAGACGAGACACCGAAATCGCGTAGACAGGTCATCTCAAATTTGCAATCAACCTATCCCGAAACGTTTCGCAAGGCGCTTGAGAGTGGTAATCGCATATGTCTGTGTAGCTCCATGGCTGCCGAATCCGATGACCTGCCGGAAACGGTGACGAAAGAGGTCCAGACTTTTGCTGATGTGAATGTTGCGTGGCTGAGCAAGGTGCTATCCGCCGCGGCCGTTGTCAGCTCCGAGGATAGCGAACGGCGTGCCCGCGCCATCTACGCCGCCGTTGCTGGCGCTCAGCTCATTGCCAGGAGTCGCTCGGATATTTCTCTCTATGACGCGTTGATTGAAAGTTATCGCGTTGCTGGTCT
>NZ_JBFTSP010000042.1:0-32603 GCF_056400065.1 Cupriavidus sp. 01L415
CGACCAACTCGACCAACTGCGACGCAGCATTGCCGAATACATCCGGTATTACAATCACGACCGCATCAAGCTAAAGCTAAATGGGCTGAGCCCTGTGCAATACAGGACTCAGCCCTTGGCCGCATAACTTACCCGTCCAACTTTACGGGGTCAGTTCAAAGGGCGCCAAGCCCTTTCCCCCTTTTTTATCGTCTTGGCGCAGGCCGCGCCGTGACGTCAGCTCAGGCCGTCGCGACCTTCTTCCGTCCACCCAGGTCCGGCAGGAACACTGCCAGCAGCCCCAGCAGCGGCAGGAATGCGCAGAATTGGTACACGGACTCGATGCCGTGCGTATCGGCCAACCGGCCCAGCACCGCCGCGCCGATACCGCCCATCCCGAACGCAAACCCGAAAAACAGGCCGGACACCATCCCCACCTTGCCCGGAATCAGTTCCTGCGCGAAGACCAGGATCGCCGAGAACGCCGAGGCCAGGATGAAGCCGATGATGAACGACAGCACGCCCGTCCAGAACAGGTTGGCGTGCGGCAGCATCAACGTGAACGGCGCCACGCCCAGGATCGACGCCCAGATCACGCGCTTGCGGCCGATGCGGTCACCGATCGGACCGCCCAGGATCGTGCCAGCGGCCACCGCGAACAGGAACAGGAACAGGTAGATCTGCGAGCTCTGGCGCGTCAGGCCGAACTTCTCCATCAGGTAGAACGTGTAGTACGTGTTCAGGCTGGCCATGTAGAAGTACTTGGAGAAGATCAGCAGCAGCAGCACCGCAATGGCACGCACCACCGTCGACGTCGGCAGCCGGTTGACCGGCGCGCCGGCAGCCTTCTTCCTGGCCGCGCGCTCGGCCAAGTGCCGGCCGTACCAGCCGCCGATCTGCCACAGCACCGCGATGGCCAGCAATGCGGCCAGCGAGAACCACGCCACGCTGCCTTGCTGGTGGACAATCCACGCCGCCAGCAGCGGCCCCATGGCGCTGCCGCCGTTGCCACCCACCTGAAAAATCGATTGCGCCAGGCCGTGCTGCCCGCCGGATGCCAGCCGCGCCACGCGCGACGATTCCGGGTGGAAGATCGACGACCCCGTGCCGACCAACGCGGCAGCCACCAGCAGCACGCCATAAGTCGGCGCCACCGACAGCAGCAGCAGGCCGCCCAGCGTGAAGCCCATGCCGATGGCCAGCGAATGCGGCTTCGGGTGCTTGTCCGTGTACAAGCCGACAATCGGCTGCAGCAGCGAGGCGGTGATCTGGTACGTCAGCGTCAGCAGGCCAATCTGCGTGAAGCTCAGGTTGAAGCCGCCCTTGAGCATCGGGTAGATGGCCAGGATCAGCGACTGGATCATGTCGTTGAGAAAGTGCGCGAAGCTGATCGCGTACAGCACGCGGAAGCGCGTGCCTTCCTCACGGTGGGCCGCCTCGGCGGCGGAATTGACGGTTGTGCTCATGGTGCGGGGGCGCATTGGCCGGGTCATCTCGGATAGGAATGCCCGAATGCCAAAAAAAACCGGGAACTCGGGAAGGTGCAACGATGCTAAATGGCAAATTCCCGCCTGTCCTGCGAGAATGGGGCCGTAACTTTGGAGAAAAGGACATGCCACCCGCCGCTCGCCCGCAGAAACGGGGCACGCCGCCCGTGCCGTGGATCGATCGCAGCACACCGGGCAGCAAACGCCTGCCGGCCGACGCGCCGCACGACCCCGAAGCCGACGCCCGCGCCGACACCTACGCGGAGCAGCCCGCCTACTTGGCCTATGACCGCAGCCCGATGCCGGTCACGGCGATGGCCGCCGACTACGGGCCGGGCCACGTCACCAAGCACCACCAGCATCCCCACGCCCAGCTGATCCACGCGATGCACGGCGTGATGGTCGTGTCCACGGCGGACGGCCAGTGGATCGTGCCGCCCACGCGCGGCATGTGGATGCCGGGCGGGACGGTGCACTGGATCCGCATGGTCGGCCGGGTGCAGATGCGCACCGCCTATATACGCCCCGATGCGGCGCCGGACCTGCCCACGCGCTGCACGGTGCTGGGCATCTCGCCGCTGCTGCGGGAACTGATCCTGGCCGCCATCGACATCCCGCAGCCCTACGCGCCCGATTCGCGCGATGGCCGGCTGATGCGGCTGCTGCTCGACGAGGTGATGCTGGTGCCGACGCTGCCGCTGCACCTGCCGCGACCGTCCGATGGTGGGCTGCGCCAGATCTGCGACGCGATCATCGGTAGTCCGGACACGGACCTGACCCTGGCGGACTGGGGCGACAAACTCGACCTGGACCCCAAGACGATCCAGCGCCGGTTCGCCCGGGAGACGGGCATGACTTTCGGTCAATGGCGCCAGCAGGCACGGCTGCTGGCCGCGCTGGAGCGGCTGGCGGCGGGGGCGAAGGTGGTGGATGTGGCGCTCGACATGGGCTATGGCAGCCCGAGCGCCTTCGCGACGATGTTCCGGCGGCAGTTTGGCGTACCCCCCAGCGCGTTCTTCCGCTAGGGGTGGACAGCGGCGCCACGCGGCGCCATCCATCCTTTCGAGGCGACCTCTAAGCCGGCAGATAACGCTCCACCAGCCGCGTCCAGTACGCTGCGCCGACGGTCAGGTTCTTGTCGTTGAAGTCGTAGCCGGCGTTGTGCAGCAGCGGCTGGTTGGCGCCGTTACCCATCCGCACGAAGCAGCCGGGGCGTTCTTGCAGGAAGTACGCAAAGTCCTCGCTGCCGGCGATCCGGTGGAAATTGCCGATCGCCCGGTCCGGGCCGACCAGTTCCTCGGCCACCTGGCGCGCGAACTCGGTCTCGGCCTCGCTGTTGACCAGTACCGGGTAGCCGCGCACGTAGTCGATGTCGACCGTCGCGCCGTAGCCTTCGGCGTGGGACGTCGCCAGCTGACGGATCCGCGCCTCCATCGAAGCCCGCACATCGGGGCTGAACGACCGCACGCTGATCTCCATGCGCGCGCTGTCCGGGATCACGTTCGGGGCGTGGCCGGCGTGCAGCGTGCCGATGGTCACCACGGCGGTCTCGTTCGGATCGACGTTGCGGGACACCACCGACTGCAGCGCCATCACTAGGCTGCCGGCCACCAGGATCGGGTCGATCGACTGGTGCGGCCGCGCGGCATGGCCGCCCTTGCCGCGAATCGTGATCGCCACGGTATCGCAGGCGGCCATGAACGGGCCCGAACGGAACATGAAGGTACCGGCTTCGACACCCGGGTGGTTGTGCAGGCCGAAGATGGCGTCGCACGGAAACCGCTCGAACAGGCCATCAGCCAGCATCCGCTCGGCCCCGCCGCCCGCGCCGATTTCCTCGGCCGGCTGGAAGATCAGGTGAACTGTGCCGTCGAAGTGCTTCGTACGCGCCAGCTGGCGCGCCGCGCCGAGCAGGATTGCGGTGTGGCCGTCGTGGCCGCACGCGTGCATCTTGCCTTCGTGCACGCTGGCGTAGGGCAGGCCGGAGCGTTCGTGAATCGGTAGCGCATCCATGTCGGCACGAATGCCGACGCTGCGCTGGCTGGTGCCGGCGCGGAGCGTGCCCACCAGGCCCGTCCTGCCGACGCCGCGCGTCACCTGAAAGCCCCAGCCCTCAAGACGGCTGGCGACCAGTTCGGCGGTGCGAACCTCGTTGAACGCGAGTTCGGGATGCTGGTGGATGTTGCGGCGGATGTCCTGCAGCTCGTCGTGCGAATCGAGCGTGTCGTGCAGCGTGCAGAAGGACCGGGACCGCGTGGGGGAATCCTTGGCGAGGGTGACCGAGACCGACTTCAATATCGACTCGATTTCGGGGGCGTGTTCAGACATGGCGTTGCTCTTTTTTGGCAGACATGTAAGAACAGTATTTCACGCGAGGTCGATGGGTAAAACCCTGAATGTCGATTTCGTGCGCATGCACCCCAAACAGGGGGAAAACTGTTGCCCTTAGGGGACGCTTTGTATGGAATCGCGACGCTTTGTATGAAGACGTTTCAGTGGGGAACCTCTCGGGATGCCCCACCGTGCCCCCGTCGTCGGACAAGATCCGACGCGCGTCTCAGCGATCGCCGTATGGCAAGACCGACTGCGTCTGTTCGCCCAGGCCCTCGATGCCCAGACGCATGGTGTCCCCCGCGCGCAGGAAGCGCGGCGGCTTGAAGCCCATGCCGACGCCGGGCGGCGTGCCGGTGGCGATCAGGTCGCCGGGCTCCAGCGTCATGAAGCGGCTCACGTAGCTGACCACGGTGGCCACGTCGAACACCATCGTCGCGGTGCTGCCCTTCTGCATGCGCTGGCCATTGACGTCCAGCCACATGCCCAGTTTCTGCGGATCGGGCACTTCGTCGCGCGTCACCAGCCACGGACCCACCGGGCAGAACGTGTCGCAGCCCTTGCCCTTGTCCCAGGTGCCGCCGCGCTCGAGCTGGAACTCGCGTTCCGACACATCGTTGACCACGCAGTACCCGGCTACGTGACCGAGCGCCTGCTCCTTCGACACGTTGCGCGCGGTGGTGCCGATCACCACGCCCAATTCCACTTCCCAGTCAGACTTTTCCGATCCCAGCGGCAGCATGACGGCGTCGTTCGGGCCGTTCAGCGAGGTGTTGGCCTTCAGGAAGACGATCGGCTCGGCCGGCAGCGGCATGCCCGCTTCCGCGGCGTGGTCGGCGTAGTTCAGGCCGATGGCGATGATCTTGCCGATGCCGGTCCAGGGCACGCCGTGGCGACCGCCCTCCACCACCGGCAGCGTGGCCGGGTCGATCGCGGCCAGCTTCGCCAGCGCCGCCGGCGCCAGTTCCTGCGGGCCGATGTTGCCAATCACGCCGGACAGGTCGCGCACGCGGCCGTCACGGTCTACCAGGCCCGGACGCTCGGCGCCGGGTTTTCCTACACGGACTAGTTTCATTGTTTTCCCTTGGCTGGATGGGCGAGGCGGCCGTCCGGCTCCGACAGCGAGCGGGCGACCACGGCGAGGACTTCCCTGGCGGTATTTTCCGAGTGCCATCGCAGCACCTGCGCCAGCCGGGGACGGCCCGGTTCGCGCAGCGCCGCCATGATGGCCTCGTGTTCCTCATGGGACTCCTGCCAGCGGAGCATATCCGCATTTGCGGCGCCACGCGCACGGTGGACCTTGCTCATCAGGCTGGCATAGACGTTGGCCAGCACCGCGTTGGCGGCGCCGTCGATGATCAGCTGGTGGATCTCCTGGTTGATGCGGAAATACTCAGTGCGCCGGCCCGTCGCATGGGCGTCGATCATCGCCAGGTGCCGACGCTCCAGCCGCGCCATGGTGACTTCGGAGAGGCGCTGCGCGGCGAGTTCACCGGCGGTGGCCTCCAGTCCGTGCAGCGTCTCGAAGGTCTGCCGCAATTCCTCCAGGTCCAGCGGCGCCACGCGGTAGCCGATGTACTGTCGATGCAGGACCAGGCCTTCCGCCACCAGCACCTTCAGTGCCTCCCGCAGCGGGGTCTTGGAAACGTCGAACGATTCGCAGAACGCGCGCTCGTCGATGCGCTGGCCGGGCGGCAGTTCGCCTTCCTCGATCATCGTGCGCAGGCGGGCCGCGATCCCGGCGGACATGCCGAGCGTGCGGAGGCGGGGGGTCTTGGGCAGAGCTTGTGTCACAAACGTCACCAAATTGGGTCAATGCACCGCGAAGAGGCTAACACATCTCCAAATGGTGCATCGTCTACCTTTGAAAATCAATAACTTACAGAAGTTGTAATTACAGATTACGTATCCTATACTCGGTTCCGTTGCGCGACACCTTATAGAAACCGCCTCACCAAAGGACCAAAGGAGACAACCGTCATGCCAACGACGACCGCCCGCGCGGCCTCGCTCACAGAGCGAAAGACCACCGTGCGATGGAAGATTTTTCTGATGATGCTGTTCCTCATCGCCATCAACTACATCGACCGGGCATCGCTCTCGGTCGCCATGCCGCTGATCGCGAAGGAGTTCGACCTCACCCCGACCATGCAGGGACTGATCCTCAGCGCGTTCTTCTGGACCTATGCGCTGATGCAGGTGCCCGGCGGCATGCTGGCCGATAAGTACAAGCCGCGCGTGGTGATTGCTTGCGCCACGGTGTTCTGGGGGGTGTTCCAGGCGATGGCGGCGCTCTGCACCACGTCCTTCACGCTGTTGCTGACCCGGCTGGGCCTGGGTGCCGCGGAAGCGCCGATCTACCCGGCCGGCGGCAAGCTCAACGCCATCTGGATGACCCAGAACGAACGCGGCCGCGGTGCCACGCTGCTCGACGGCGGCGCGCCGCTGGGTGCGGCGCTGGGTGCCATCATCATCACGTGGCTGATCACGGCACTGAATTCGTGGCGCCTGGCCTTCGTGGTCGCAGGCGCGGGTACGGTCATCGCCGGCTGGTGGGCGTGGCGCTATGTGCGCAATTCGCCGCGCGAGCACAAGGGTGTCAATGAGCTGGAAGCGCGCTACATCGAGGAAGCCCAGGCGACCGAATTCCGCGCCGAGCCGGCCAACCTGTCGGGCCGTTCGCTGGATTTCTTCAAGTACCGCTCGGTCTGGTGCATGGCCATCGGCTGGATGTGCTTCAACACCGTGTTCTACGGCCTGCTGACCTGGATGCCCAACTACCTGAACAAGGTGCACGGCTTCGACATCAAGCAGATGGGCGGCGCCAGCTTCGTGATCTTCTTCTGCGGCTTCATCGGCGAACTCATCGGCGGCTGGATCGCCGACAAGTGGAAGGCTGCCGGCGGATCGCCCAACCGCGTGATGCGCACGCTGTTCGGCATCGCCGCCGTGGTCGCCACCGTGTCGATCTTCTCCGTGGCCTACGTCAGCGACCCGCTCGTGGTGGTGGTGCTGCTCTCCTCCACGCTGTTCTTCCTGCGCTGGTGCGGCCTGTTCTGGTGCATCCCGTCGATCCTCGGCACCCGCAACAAGGTGGGCTTCCTGGGTGGCGTGATGAACCTCGGCGGCAATATCGGCGGCATCAGCGTGCCGATCATCGTCGGCATGATCGTCCAGTACACCGGCTCGTACTTCCTGGCGCTGATGTTCTTCGCCGCCGCCGGCGTGGGCCTGCTGCTGGCCTCCACGGCCATCGACTACGAGAAGAAGCTGCCGGTCTGACCCCGGACGGCACAGAGGAGACAACCATGATTCGCTTTGCCCGCCAGGGCGTGGCTGCCGCGCGCATCCTCGCCCCGCTGGCGGCGTGCCTGGTGCTGGGCCATGCCCAGGCCCGCACGCCGGCCCCCGCCAGCGACGAACTGCCCACCGCCCAGCCCGAGACCGTGGGTGTGGATTCCCGCAAGCTGGTCGAACTGTCCGAATGGATTCGCCGCGACAAGCTCGACGTACGCAGCCTGCTGGTCATCAAGGACGGCAAGATCGTCTTCGAGCGCTACGGCGACGACCTGTCCCGCGACTACAACCACGAGCTGTATTCCGTCACCAAGTTCATCAGCGCTCTGCTGGTGGGCACGCTGGTTGGCGACGGCAAGCTGTCGGCCGATGAGCGGCCCGCGGCCCGGCTGGCATCCGCCCGTCCGGACCTCGCCCCCGCGCTGGCGGACAAGCAGGGCATCGCCCTGCGCCACCTCATGTCGATGTCGAGCGGGCTGTCGTACAAGCTCGTCGAAGGCACGGACACGCTGTACTACGGCGTGCCCGACCGACTGCGCGTGGCCGCCACGGCGAGTGTGCGCGTGGCGCCGGGCAAGGACTTCGACTACATCGACGTGAACCCCGTGCTGGTCGGTGCCACGATCGCGCAGGTCGCTGGCCAGCCCGAGGACAAGTACGCCGAGTCGCGGCTGTTCCGCCCGCTGGGCATGCAGCACTACCGCTGGGACGGCGCCGACGGCAAGGGCGCCGTGTCAGGCGGCTGGGGCCTGCGGCTGCGTTCCGTCGATATGGCCCGGCTGGGGCTGCTGATGCTGAACCAGGGCCGCTGGAACGGTCAGCAGATCGTGCCGGCCTCCTGGGTGGCGCGCATGACCACGCCATCGGGTCCCGCTCCCGACTATGGCTACTACTGCTGGGTCAACAACATCGTGAAGAGCGAGCGCGAGTTCAGCGCCATGGGCTACAAGGGCCAGTTCATCACCGTGCTGCCGAAGCAGAACGCCGTCGTCGTCATGAACAGCATCATGTCGACGAAGGGCGGCCTGCGCGATGCCGAGTACCTGGATCTGTACCGCCGGATGGTGAACCAGTACGTGCTGCCCGCGCTGCAGGCGGGCACCGCCGTCAGGCCCGATGCCGAACGCGCCGCCGCGCTGCGCAAGGAGCTCGAACTCGCACGCGGCAGTCACGGCGTGCCCGGCACGCAGCTGGCTTTCAACGACAGGCCCGAGAAATAGTCCCCGAGATTCCCCTGAGGCCGCCCGGCAAGTACCGGGCGCCCCGCTCACTCCCGAGAACCCATTCATGACCAAACGTACCCTGCTGGGCATGCTGACGCCCTCCTCCAACACCGCGCTCGAACCGATCACCAGCGCGATGGTCAGCGGCTTGCCAAACGTCAGCGCGCATTTCTCGCGCTTCACCGTGACCGAGATCTCGCTGCGCGACCAGGCCCTGGGCCAGTTCGATCTCGAGAAAATCCTTGCCGCCGCACGCCTGCTGGCCGATGCGCGCGTGGACGTCATCGCCTGGAACGGCACGTCCTCCGGCTGGCTCGGCTTCGACAAGGACGTGGCACTGTGCCGCCAGATCACCGAAGCCACCGGCATTCCCGCCACCACCTCCGTGCTCGCGCTAAACGAGATCCTGGAAAAGACCGGGCAGCGCCGCTTTGGCCTGGCCACGCCCTACCTGGACGACGTGCAGCAGCGCATCGTGCAGAACTATGCGCGCAGCGGCTTCGAATGCATGGCCGAGCGCCATCTGGACCTGCATGTGAACTACAGCTTCGCCGAGGTGGAAGAGGACACCATCCGCCGCATGGTGCGCGAGCTGGCCGCCACCGGCCCGCAGGCCATCACCACGTTCTGCACTAACCTGCGTGCGGCGCATCTGGTCGATGAACTCGAGGTCGAGACCGGTATCCCGGTCTACGACACCATCTCGACCGTCGTGTGGAAGTCTCTGCGCCTGGCCGGCGTGGACACCACGCAGATTCGCGGCTGGGGCCGCCTGTTCCAGGAAGTGGAGTAACGACGATGCCCGCCCAGGACCGCTTTGATCTGGTCATCCGCAACGCCGACGTCGTCACGGCGTCGGACCGCTTCCAGTGCGACATCGGCGTCATCGATGGCCGCATCGCCACGCTGGGCCACGGCCTGGCGCGCGGCGATCGCGAGATCGATGCCACCGGCCTGCTCACCCTGCCCGGCGGCGTGGATGGCCATTGCCATCTGGACCAGCCGATGCCGGATGGCATGCGCATGGCCGATGACTTCTTCACCGGCACGCGCGCGGCGGTCTGCGGCGGCACGACCACGGTCATTCCCTTTGCCGCGCAGGAAAAAGGCGGCTCACTGCGCGCGGCGGTGGCCGACTACCATCGTCGCGCCGAGGGCCGCGCCGTGGCCGACTACGGCTTCCACCTGATCGTGGCCGACCCGACGCCGACGGTGCTGCGCGAGGAACTGCCCGCGCTGATCCGCGAGGGCTACACCTCGTTCAAGGTGTACATGACCTACGACGATCTCAAGCTGTCGGACCGCGAAATGCTCTCCGTGCTCGAGGTCGCCAAGGAGAACAACGCGCTGGTGATGGTGCATGCCGAGAACGCCGACTGCATCTCCTGGCTGACGGAAAAGCTGACCGGCGAAGGCCGCATCGCGCCACGCTTTCACGGCATCGCACGACCGGCCGCCGTCGAGCGCGAGGCCACGCACCGCGCGATCACGTTCGCGGAGCTGGTCGACGTACCTATCCTGATCGTGCACGTGTCCGGCAAGGAAGCGATCGAGCAGATTCGCTGGGCGCAAGGCCGTGGCTTGCAGATTCTCGCCGAGACCTGCCCGCAGTATCTGTATCTGACCGCCGAGGACATGGGCCTCGCGGGCGATGACGGCTACGAGGGCGCCAAGTGCGTCTGCAGCCCGCCGCCGCGCGACCCCGAGAATCAGGCCGCGGTCTGGCGTGCACTGACCAATGGTGTGTTCAGCATCTTCTCGTCCGATCATGCGCCGTTCAACTATGACGACCCCGAAGGCAAGAAGCTCGGCGGCCAGGCGCAGTCGTTCGACCACATCCCCAATGGCGTGCCGGGCATCGAAACACGGATGCCGCTGCTGTTCGATGGCGTGACGCGCGGCAAGCTGTCACTGCATCAGTTCGTCGAACTGACGTCCTACCGCCCCGCGCGGCTGTATGGCCTGTATCCGCGCAAGGGCACGATCGCGGTGGGCGCCGACGCGGACATCGTCCTATGGGATCCGTTGCGGCGCGTGCGCATTCGCAACGATGCGCTGCACCACGCGGTCGACTACACGCCGTATGAAGGCATCGAGGTCACCGGCTGGCCGGTGCACTGCCTGTCGCGCGGAGAACTGCTGGTGGAGGATGGCCGCTACATGGAGCCGTCGCCGGGCCGTGGGCGATTCCTGCCGGCCGTCGCGCCGTCGCTGGTTTGAGGAGGGACGTCATGCGTATTCTCGTAGTCAATCCCAATATCTCGCAGAGCGTCACGGACCTGATCGAGGCCGAGGCGCGCCGCTCGATCTCGCCCGGCACCGCGCTGAAGATGGCCACCGCGCCGTTTGGCGTGGCGTATATCGAAACCCGCTTCGAGGCGTTGACCGGCGGCTACGCCACGGCCTGCGTCGCCGCCGAGCACGCAGGCGAGTTCGACGGACTGGTGGTCGCTGCATTTGGCGACCCCGGGCTCGCCGGCTTGAAAGAGCTGTTCGATGTGCCGGTCGTCGGCATGACGGAGGCCGCACTGGCGAGCGCCTGCCTGCTGGGGCAACGCTTTTCGATCATCGCGATCTCGCATCGCATCGAGGCGTGGTATCGCGAATGTGTGGCGGCCAATGGGCTGACGTCGCGGCTCGCCAGCGTACGCAGCCTGCAGGAGCCATTGCGCGACATCGGCAGCGTGCAGGAGGATCACTCGGCGCGGCTGGAGCAGATGGCGCTGGAGGCGGTACGGCACGATGGCGCCGACGTGATCATCGTGGCCGGCGCACCGCTGGCCGGGCTGGCACGGTCGCTGAAAGGCAAGATCCCGGTGCCAGTGGTCGATGGCGTGTCGAGCGCGATCCGGCATTGTGAATCCCTGATCGCGCTGCAGCCGGGCTCCGCGCGAGAGGGCAGCTTTGCGCGGCCGCCGCGCAAGCCGAACAGCGGCCTGCCTTCCGGGCTGGCGAAGCTGCTCGACTAGCCCCCGCCTGACGTCTGCACTTTTGCATACGCCGTGTGCGTGGCCACGCATTGTGGCCACTCATCGCCCTGCCTAGACTGGCTTCACCGCGCGACGCATCCCGCGTCGCGCCTCCAGTCCGAGGACCTCGACGATGAAGCTGTACTACTCCCCTGCCGCCTGCTCACTGGCCGTTCATATCGCGCTGCGCGAAGCCGGCCTGCCCGTCACGCTCGCCCGGGTCGACCTGATCCACCACACGCTGGCCGAGCCCGAGCACGGCACCAACGACTACTACGCGATCAACCCGCGCGGCTACGTGCCGCTGCTGCAACTGGACGACGGCTCGCGCCACACCGAGGCCTCCGCCCTGCTCCAGTACATCGCCGACCAGGTCCCCGCGCGCAACCTGCTGCCCCAGGCGGGCACCCAGGCACGGCTCGAAGCGGTGCGCTGGCTGACGCTGATCTCCACGGAACTCCACAAGGTCTTCAGCCCGTGGCTCTGGCACAAGGAAACCGCGGCCAGCACGATCGAGGAATGCAAGGCGAAGATCCACAAGCGCTTTGCCGAAATCGACCAGCACCTGGCCACGCGTGAGTACCTGATGGGCCAGCAGTTCACCGTGGCGGACGCGTATTGCTTCACGATCGCCAGTTGGGCACGGCTGCTGCACGTACCGATGAATGCGTACCCATCGCTGCAGGATTACCTGTCGCGCGTAGCGGCACGCCCTGCCGTGCAGGATGCGATGCGTGCTGAGGGACTGGTACGCGACTAACGGAGCTGCAGCCGATCATGCGTCGGCACGCGGTAATGCGAGGGCTCGAGCAGGTCCAGCCCACACTGGAGCTGCTCGACCCAGTCGATAAAGCGCGTCACCATCGCCCTGCCCCGGAACGACGGACCGTGCTGCGGCACGATCCAGTCGATCTCCATCGTCCGCGCCATGGCAGCCCACAACCGGCACGCGCGGTTGCCGCTCATATAGCGCGCGTGGAACGGCAGCATGCGCTCTGCGTGGGCATCGAAGTCGGTCACCACGCCGCCCGCCTCCGCCGCCGACGTCATCGCCGCGCCAAGGTCACCCGAAAACAGGATCTTGCTGACGGGGTCGTAGAACTGGAAATTGCCTTCCGAATGGAGGAAATGCGCCGGCACGGCCAGCAGATGACTTTGCCCCAAAGGCACGACCATGCCGGCATCCGGAATCGTCACGATGCGGCCTTCGGTCTTGCCGGCCTGACAGAAATGCGGGAGAAACCGTGCCCACACCTGCGAGATCAGCACGCGGCTATCCGACGCCGTCAGCCAGCGTCCCACCGAAGCCACGATATCCGGGTCCGCATGCGAGGCCAGGACGTAGTCGAGTTGCTTGGGTGGAAAGTAGCGGCTGATGGTCAGGTAGAGCTCGCTGTAGGTCATTTGTCCGCCGGGGTCGATCAGCGCGGCGTGACCGTGATCCACAACCAGGAACTGATTGCTCTGCACGACTTCGCCGTGCTCTTCCTCCACCAGGTCGGTGAATGCCACGCAGACGTGCCCATCCGATTCGTACAACACGGTGCCCATGATCCCCCCTTTCACTTTTTTGCTATGAAGCGGCGAAAGTAATAAGGTCTGAGGCACCCTCGCTTGACGGAGATCAAGGGCGCGCGGGAACGAAATCGGCTTTCTACAAACCACGTGCCGTTTTCGGAAGGCCGGTCGATGTCGAATCGCTTGACGTTGCGGCCACGGCATCAGGCGATGCCGACACCCGAATCGCCTTGCGCAGGATCCGATGCGGCGGACCACCCTTCCCTGAGCGCGGTGTACAGCAGCTCCACGGGCGCTACCAGCCGGCGCGGCAGCGGTGCGTGAGCAAGCCACGCAATCAGCGCCGCATCGAAGTTGCGCACGGGGACAATCTGCAACGCACTGCGATGCACGCTGCGTGCAAGCCCTGCTGGGGTCGCGACGCCAATCCCGACGCCGCGCGCGACCAGCGACAACTGCAACTCGGCGCCGAACGCTTCCACGGCGACATCGAAAGGCAATCGCTCCGTCTCCAGTGCGCGCTTCAGCGCGGATCGCATGCCGCAGCCGTCCTGGTTCAGCACCCAGGGCTGCGTGGCGAGGTCGCGCAACGTAACGCCAGCCTCCGGAAAGGTCATCGACCTGGGGGCCACCACGCACATCGGTTGCCGCCCCAGCTCCCGCCCGGTCAGGCCCGGCGGCAGCGCGACGTACTCGGGCAGCAGAACGGCCGCCACATCGATCCGGCCGCTTTCGAGTTGCTCGATGATGCCCGGCGACCAGCCTGCGGTCACGCGGACGGTCAGGCGACCAAACCGCTCACGCAACTGATCCACCGGCGACGACAGTGCCAGCTCGGAAAGAAATGGCGGCACGCCGATGCGCATCTCGCCCACCGGCTCGGCACGATGCGAAGCGCGCGCCATCAGGTCCTCGGTGGCCATCAGCACACGCTTACCGAGTTCGTAGACCTCCTGCCCGGCGGCCGTCGGGCGCAGCGGCTTGGCATGACGGTCGAGCAGCGCTACACCGATCAGCGCCTCCAGGCTTTGCACGCGACGCGTGAGGCCAGGTTGCGTCAGGTGAAGGCGGTCGGCAGCCCGGACGATGGATCCGGCTTCCACGACGGCGATGAAGGCTTCGATATCGCGAGTATTCATGGCGGGACTCGGTGGACTCTGGGTAGGCGCGCATGCAAATCTGCAAACAAACTCGCATAAAGATTATCCGAATAATTCAATTGCCGCATAGTGTTGCCGTCCATAGCATGGTGGCTCGACGACTGACCGCTTTTCGTGACCCCGGAGCCACAATGCCCCAGCCTGCCGCCGGTCTCGGCGCACCATCTTCCGCGCCCTCGCATCCCGCCACGCTCACCACGCCGATGACCCTGCTGTTTGCCGCCGCCATCGGCGTAATGGTCATCAACCTGTTTGCCGCCCAGCCGCTGACCGGGCCCATCGCCGATGCGCTCGCCTTGCCGTCCGCCTGGCGTGGCCTCGTGCCGATGCTGCCGCAACTCGGCTATGCGATGGGGCTCGTGCTCGTCGTGCCGCTGGCGGACATCTTTGAGAATCGTCGCCTTGCCGTGGTCACCTTACTGGTGTGCGCAGCCATGCTGGCGCTGGCGGCCACTGCGCGTTCCGGCGCGGTGTTCCTGCTCGCGGCCTGCGCGGCAGGCGCGGCGTCCTGTGCGATCCAGATGCTGGTGCCGCTGGCGGCGTCGATGGCCCCCGAGGCCACGCGCGGCCGCGCGGTGGGCAACGTCATGAGCGGCCTGATGGTCGGCGTGCTGCTGTCGCGCCCGATGGCCAGCCTGCTGGCCGGCGCCGGTGGCTGGCGTACCTGCTATGCCATGCTGGCCGGCATGGACCTGGCGCTGGCCGCGGTGTTGCTGCGCTGGCTGCCGCGCCGCCAGCCAGCGGGCGACCACGACTATGCGAGCCTGATCGGATCGATGTGGCACTTGCTGCGTCGCCAGCCCGTGCTGCGGCGTCATGCGCTGACAGCGGGCCTGACGATGGGCTCGTTCAGCGCGTTCTGGACCGCCGTGGGGCTACGACTGGCGCTGCCACCGTTTTCGCTCGACAGCCAGGGACTGGCATGGTTTGCGCTGGCTGGGGCGACGGGCGCTGTCGTGGCGCCGCTGGCCGGGCGTGCCGGCGATCATGGCCTGACGCGTGCAGGCACGCTGATCAGCCATCTGGTCATCCTGGCGGCCTGTGTGCTGGCGGGCATCGCCGCGACGGAGCGTTTCGGCATATCGCTGATGTCGCACCGCGCCGTGGCGCTGGGGGCGCTGGCGGTGGCGGCGGCGTTGATCGATGCCGGCGTGACGGCCGACCAGACGCTCGGTCGACGCGAAATCAACCTGCTGGACCCGGCGGCGCGCGGCCGACTCAACGGGTTGTTCGTTGGAATCTTCTTTGTGGGTGGTGCGCTCGGCGCGCTGGCCGGTGGGTTGGCGTGGGCCGTGGCGGGATGGGCGGGCGCCTGCCTGACGGGCGCGGCCTTTGTCGCCGTCGCCATGGCCGTGCACGGCTGGTACGCGCGCGGCGACGGAAGCCGGGCGCGCGCGTCGTGAACGCGGTGAACTCAGCTGTCGACCGTCAGCGCGTGCTCAGCAGTTGCTCGATCCTGGCGACGAATTGCTTGTCGTCCGGCTTGACCATGCTGTTATAGCTGCCGACTACCTGGCCCTTGCGGTCGATCAGGTACTTGTAGAAGTTCCACTTCGGCGCCGTGCCGGTTTCCTTCGCCAGCAGCTCGTACATCGGATTGGCATCGCTGCCGCGTACGTGCGATTTGCCGAGCATCGGGAACTTGACGCCGTAGGTGTTGTAGCAGAAGTCCGAGATCTCCTTGGCCGAGCCAGGCTCTTGCGAGAAATCGTTCGACGGGAACCCGATCACCACCAGGCCGCGGTCGCGGTATTTGGCGTAGAGCGCCTCAAGGCCTTCGTACTGCGGCGTGAAACCGCAATAGCTGGCGGTGTTGACCACCAGCACGACCTTGCCGGCGTACTGGCAGAGATTCTGCGGCGACTCGTCCTGCAGCCTCGGGAACTTGAAGTTCAGGGCCGCCGGGCAACTGCCCGCCGACTGCGCAGCCGGGGCGGGCTTGTCGGCGGCGCGGGCAGGGCGCGGCAGCGTGGCGGCTGCGGCGGCCAGGGCCAGCGCGCCAACGAGCGCGGTGCGGCGAAGCGTGAGGGCAGCCGAAGAACGGTGGCGGGTCATGGGGTTAGGCTCCGGGATCGATCGTGCAAGAAAGTCTACGCTTTCGGCAGGATCGGCGCACCCCGGTGTGGCCTCAGTCCATCGCCATGGTGGCTGCGTGTTCCGTCACGCTGCTGCGCAGCTCCAGGTCCGGCATCCGGCGCACGATCACCAGCGCGATGATGGCGGCCACGGCGCCCGCCGCGAAGATCAGGTGGAAACCAGACTCCACGCCGCCCGCCAGCACCTGCCGCACGGCGGGCGACAAGTGCGACATCGCCTCGCTGCCATGACGCAGCGCACCAAGATCCAGTTGCTGCGTGATGCCCGCACGGATCATCGCCTCGCGGAATTCCAGCGCCAGCAGTGTTCCCGCCAGCGCACCGCCGAGCGCGCTGCCCAGGGAGCGCAGCACCAGCAGGGCGCCCGTGCCGGCCCCCATGTCGCGACGTTCCAGTGCGTTCTGCACGCTGATCAGCGTACCAACCATTGTCATGCCCAGGCCGACGCCGCTAATCGTCATCGCGATCAGCACCATGGCCGTCGGCACCGCAGGCGTCACGGTGGCCAGCGAGACCAGGCCGATGGCCGCGGCGACAAACCCGCCACTGAGGATGCCGCGCATCCGGCCCATGCGTGGCGCGAGCCATGCCACCACAAGGTTGCCGGCCACGGTCGACAGCAGGAACGGCACCACCAGCAGGCCGGACGTCGACGCATCCGCGTCACGCACGAGCTGGAAATGCAGGGGCAGGGCGAAGATGCACAGGAAGATATTGAGCGCGGCCAGTGCCGACGCGCCCACGCCCATTACGTAGGCACGATTGCGAAACAGGCGCGGCGACAGCATCGGATCGGCGGCGCGGCGTTCCTGCCAGGCGAGCAGGGCGACGGCAATCGCCGTGATCAGCAACAGCCCGCCCATCTGCGGGGAGATCCAGTCAAACGCGTCGCCGGCCCAGCTCATCGCCAGCAGGAAGGCCACGATCGCCACGGCCAGCAGCACCGCGCCGATCCAGTCCACCTGCGGCCTGCCGCCGCGCGCGCGCAGGTGGGCCAGGCCGCGATAGCACATGGCCATGGCGAGCGCGCCCAGCGGCACGTTGATCCAGAACAGCCAGCGCCACGACATGTGATCCGACACCCAGCCGCCGACCAGCGGCCCGGCGATGGACGCCATCGCCCAGACCATCGCCAGGTAGCCCTGATAACGTCCGCGCTGGCGCGGCGCCACCACATCGGCAATGGCCGCCTGCGCCAACGACATCAGCCCGCCGCCACCCACCCCCTGCAAGGCGCGGAACAGGATCAGCTGCGTCAGCGACTGCGCCATCGCGCACGCCACCGAAGCCAGGATGAAGAGCGAAATCGCCACCATCAGCAGCCGGCGGCGCCCGAAACTGTCGGACAGCTTGCCGTAGAGCGGCGTGGTCACCGTGGAGACGATCAGGTAGGCCGTCACGATCCAGGACAGGTGGCCGAATCCATTGAGATCGTTCGCAATCGCCGGCACCGCCGGGATCACCACGGTCTGGTCCAGCGCGGCCAGCAGGATGCACAACACGATGCCACCGATCACACGCATGATCGCGCGGTGGTCGTGGACGATGGGCTGGGAATGGTTGGGGGTGGCGGAGGCGGACTGGATGGGGGCGGGCGACGACATTGGGGCTACGGCGGGAGGGGGGACTGAGGCGTCGGCCACGTGACATCGACGCAGCCTAATTCAGCGAACGCATAATTATATGCGCTTGCGTTATTTGGCGCCCGTCGCCACCCGTCGCAATTGCCCAACAAATGAGCAGCCGCGACCCTCCGGCCACGCCCGGGAGGACATGACAGGAGTTCGCAGCTGAACCTGGGCAGTTACGAAAAGAACCGCGAGAAACGAATAAGGGGGAGGGCGGGTCAGCGCGATCCGCCCGTGATGTAGTGCTCGAGTTGCTCGATGACGAAGCGCTGCTCGCTGATGATGTCGTTCACCAGGTCACCGATCGACAACATGCCGAGCAGTTCCTCGCCGTGCATGACCGGCAAGTGACGCAGCCGGTGGCGGGTCATCAGCGCCATGCAATCGTCCGTGGTCTGGTCCGAACGCACATAGATCACCGCGGCGGTCATGATCTCCCGGACCAGGGTTTCACGTGATGTCCGCTGCATCAGGATCACCTTGCGCGCGTAATCCCGTTCACTGAGGATGCCAACGATCTTGCCTTGCTCCATCACCAGCAGGGCGCCGATGCCCTTTTCGGCCATCAGCTGCAGTGCGGCGTAGACCGTTGCTGTCGGGGGAATGCTGTAGATAGCCCGACTTGCCTTGCTTTCCAGAACTTGCCGTGCGGTCTTCATGTCACCGACTCCTTGTTGCCGTCTTGGAAACGTTGGTTGCCCTGCAGGTTACCCTGAAGGCAGGCGGGGCGCTGCGCAATGCGCCGCCAGCCACGTTCATTCAGATTAGCAAAGGATCGGCGGGGGTCACAGGTGACTTTGGGGAATCTTTGTAAGAAATATCCGGCCATCGCCCACAGTCACACCCGGCCATCACCCGGCCATTTCGCCCGACAGTTACTCCGTCAGCATCCGGACCCGGACCTTGCGGCCCTTGACCTTGCCGTCGTTGAGACGCTTGACCGCCTCGCGGCCGATGGCCCGGTCCACCGCGATGTAGGTCGACATCTCCATCACGTTGATCTTGCCGATCTGTTCCTTGGTGTACCCGGCATCGCCGGTCAGCGCGCCCAGAATGTCGCCCGGACGTATCTTTTCCTTGCGGCCACCCAGCATCTGCAGCGTCACCATCGGCGGCAGCAGGCGTTCCTTGCTGGTAGGCACCAGTTCCGTGAGCGGATGCCATTCGAACTCGCCGCCCTGGTGTTGCTCCAGGTTTCCGACGCGTCCCATTTCATCCATGCTGACCAGGCTGAACGCCCAGCCCTCGGCATCCGCGCGACCCGTGCGGCCGATGCGGTGCACGTGGACTTCCGGATCCGGCGTGATTTCGACGTTGATCACCGCCTCCAACTGCGCGATGTCGAGCCCGCGCGCGGCCACGTCCGTGGCCACCAGCACGGAGCAACTGCGGTTGGCAAACTGGACGAGCACCTGGTCACGGTCGCGCTGTTCCAGGTCGCCGTGCAGCGCCAGCGCCTGGAAGCCCTGCGCGCGCAGCAATTCGACCAGGTCACGGCAGCGCGCCTTGGTATTGCAGAACGCCAGCGTGCTGGCCGGACGGAAATGGTCGAGCAGGCGACCAACGGTCTGCAGCCGCGCGCCTTCCTCGACTTCATAGAAGCGCTGGCGGATCTTGCTGGCGCTGTGCGTCTCCGCCAGCTTGATCTCGCGCGGCGTCCTGAGGAACTGCTGGCTCAGTTTGGCAATGCCGGCCGGGTAGGTCGCCGAGAACAGCAGCGTCTGGCGATCTTTCGGGCAGTGGCTGGCCACGTAGGCAATGTCGTCGAAGAAGCCCATGTCGAGCATGCGATCCGCTTCGTCGAGCACCAGGGTGCTGATGCCGCGCAGATCGAGGCTGCCGCGCTCGATGTGATCGAGAATCCGCCCCGGCGTGCCCACAACGATATGTGCACCGTGAATCAGGCTGTCCACCTGCGGACGCATCGGCGATCCGCCGCACAACGTGAGTACCTTCACGTTCTCTTCGGCGCGAGCCAGGCGGCGAATTTCCTGCGTGACCTGATCGGCCAGTTCGCGGGTGGGGCACAGGACCAGCGCCTGCACGTCAAAGCGGCGCGGATCCAGCCGGTGCAGCAGCGCCAGGCCAAATGCCGCGGTCTTGCCGCTGCCGGTCTTGGCCTGCGCGATCAGGTCCTTGCCGTCCAGCGCCACGGGGAGGCTGGCGGCCTGGATCGGCGTCATGATGTCGTAGCCGAGCTGCGCAAGCGTCGCCAGCATCGCGGGCGACAAGGGCAGGTCGGAGAAGGGCGCGCCAGCGGCTGGCGCCGGCGTCGAAGGTGTCTGGCTGGAAGTCATGCCGGATTATAGCGGTGGGGGTGAGGCCGCCGGGGCTCAGGCGGCATTCCGGGCGGCCGCCTTCCTTGCCGGGGTCTTCTTTGCCGTCGCCTTCCTTGCCGTCGCCGGAGCCTTCTTTTCTGCGACCTTCTTTTCAGCGACCGTCTTTGCCGCCGCCTTCCTGGCTCCGGCCTCCGTTGCCGTCGCCTTCTTTGCTGCGGCCTTCGTCGCCGGGGCCTTCGTCACCGCGGCTTTCGTTGCAACCTTCGTTGCGGTCTGCCGCGATACGGCCACCTTCACCGGCGCCGCTTCCGATGGCGCCCAGCCCAGCCGCTCCAGCAACCCTCCAGCCGCTGCCGGCGCGCGCTCCTTGGCGCCATTGATGAAGAACAGGAAGACTTCCTTCGGCCTCAATGCCGCACCGGGCTTGTCCTCGACGCGCGGCAGATCATTCGGCGCCTTGCCGCCGGCCCATGCCGTGGCGCGCTTCGACCAGTTATCGAGATCGGCCGGCGCGTAGCCGGTCGCCAGCTTCTCCTGTGCATTCATCAGCCGCGCGTAGACAAAGTCCGCAGTCAGGTCGGCGAAGGACGGATATTTCGGCGAGTCGGTGAACACCGTCGCCGCCCTGAACTTGCGGGCGAGCCGGAGATAGTCCTCGCACATGAAGCTGGGATGACGCACCTCCAGCACGTGGCGCAACGACACGCCCTCGACCGCATCGGGCAACAGGTTCAGGAAGGCCTCGAAATCGTCGGGGTCGAACTGCTTGGTCGGCGCGAACTGCCAGACAACCGGCCCCAGCTTGTCGCGCAATTCCGCGATGCCGCTGTCGATAAACCGGCTGATGGAATCGCCCGATTCCGCCAGCACGCGCCGGTTGGTGGCAAAGCGCGACGCCTTGACGGAGAACACGAAGTCATCGGGCGTCGCATCGCGCCAGTTGGCGAATGACGAGCGCTTTTGCGTGCCGTGATACGTGCTGTTGATCTCGATGGCGGTCAGGTGCCGGCTGGCGTATTCGAGTTCGCGCGCCTGCGTGAGCCCCGCCGGATAGAAGTTGTCCCGCCACGGCGCAAAACTCCAGCCGCCAATGCCGATGTGGATATTGCCCGCTGCCTTGCCCTCTTTGCTCGCTGCCATGGCCCGATCTCCGCGAAAGGCGATGGCTCGAAGTCTAGCCGGAATTGCGCACGGCTTCGCGCCCGATTTCGGGGCGCTTCCGGGCCGCGCTCGCGCCGTCGCGGAGGCCCGGCTTACGGGCGCAGCCGTGCCGCCAGTCGTCCGCGCGTGATCGCCGCGATCTGCGCCAGGGCCTCGTCCAGCTCCTGCACGGTGGTCCGGCCAATCCGGCGTTCGAACGCCGCGAAAATGCCCTCGCGCGTGTAGTGGCGCACGCAGATGATGAACGGAAAACCATGCCGCGCCTGATAGTCGGCGTTCATCCGGTCCAGCGCGGCTTCCTCGGCCGCAGACATCGCATCGAGGCCGGCGCTCTTCTGCTCGTCATTGGAATCGGCCGTCATGGTCCCGGCGCGGATGGCCCGGCCCGACAGCGGCGGATGGCGGTTGAGAAAGGCCGCCTGCGCGGCGGGGTCCAGCTTGCGGACGACTCCGGTCATCGCATCGTGCAGCGCCGCAACGGTGGCAAACGGCCGCTGCACCCACGCGCCTTCCGCGGCCTGCGGGAAATGTTCGAACACGCTGCCGAGCGCCTCGGTGAAGGCGGCTTGATCGAGGGCATTGACCGTATTCAGATCGAGGGGCTGTGACATGAAAGACTCTCCCGTGAGAAGCATCTGATCGACATCGAATTGATGTCGGTATGACGATGGTGACGGGCCGAGTATAGGAACGCGATTTGGTGGCGGCGAGGGCCGGGGTCCTATAAGCCGGATAGCAATTTCGCGATACAGCCGCGCCGCCTCCGGTGATCCCGGGGTTTTCTCCTCAGCCTATCGATGCATGTCGCGCAGCGTCTTCAGCTCTTGCGACGCCTGCGTCAGCAATCCGCGCAACCAGACATGCGCCGCCGAGCGATGGCGCGACGGATGCCACAACTGATAGAAGCGCATGAACGGGAAGTCGATCGGCGGCTTGAGCACCGCCAGCGGCACATGCTGCGCGTGAAAGTTGGCAAAGTGACGTCCGGTCGTCAGGATCAGGTCCGTCCCGGGAATCAGGCTGGGTGCCAGATTGAAGTAGGGACAGCTCACGCGATTGTCCCGATGGACGCGCATGGTGCTGAGGCCCGTATCGACCACCCCACGCTGGTCGCGCGAGTAGGGCGTCGGCACGATATGCGCCGCGCCGAGGTAAGCCTGCGCAGTGAACTTGCCCGGCTGCGTGTACGCGCTGTCCTGCGCCACCACGCACACCACCTCGTCCTCCAGCAATACCGACAGATGCAGGTGTTCCGGCGGATTCGGCCAGTTGCCAATGACGATGTCTGCATCGCCGGCCGACAGCGCCTGTTCGTAGTCGAACGTGGAACCCAGCGGCATCGCCACCAGCCGCGCGCGCGGCGCGGCCGCGCGGAAGACGCGTACCACGTGGGCAAAGAAGGGCGGCGCCAGGTAGTCCGGCATCGCCACCACGAAGGTTTGCTCGGAGGTGGCCGGATCAAAGTGCTCGTCCGACACCAGCAAGCTGTCCAGCGCGCTCAGCGCGGCCTGGGCGTTGCGCGCCAGCTGCAACGCGCGCTCGGTGGGCACCATCACATTCTTTTCACGCGTCAGCAGCGGGTCGTTGAAGATGGCGCGCAGGCGCTTCAGCGCGGCACTGATGGCCGGTTGCGACTGGTTCAGCCGGATGGCCGTGCGCGACACGCTTTGCTCGGCAATCAGGATGCACAGCACGCGCAGCAGGTAGGTATCGAACGGATCGTCGGCGCGGTTCATGGCAGGGCGGCCAGATACGGTGGCCACTGGCGGGTGGATGACGCGTTTGTACCGTGCCCGGCACCGCGCCGCAACGCGGCAGAACCCGCACTCCGCCGGCTTGCGGAGTTCGCCGCATCGACCGGATGCACCACCACGGCATCGCCGCCGACGCGCCGGTGCATCGCGCCCCGGCATGGCGATTTTCCGCCCGATGCACCGCACCAACCCGGCGCTCAGGGTAATCCATAGGTCGGCCAACGGCCTCGCGGATCGCCCGCAAACCCGCATGGCACAAGGCATTCCAGCCCATACGACGGTTGCTATGCGGCCTATACCAGCCATCGCGTTCCCTTGGCCGGCGCCATTTCTATACTGGCCTCAACCGGGCCGGACGAAGCCCACCCATACAGGCCATACAGAGACAAGCGAGGAACGACATGTCGACCACCAAGCAGGGCATCCCCATGTTCACCGCCACGGCGGACGACGCCGAAGACGGTGTTTACCGAAAAATCTCCTGGCGTCTGCTGCCGTTCCTTGGCGTGCTCTGGGTGCTGGCATGGCTGGACCGCGTCAACATCGGCTTCGCCAAGCTGCAGATGCTGGAATCCCTCCAGTTCAGCGAGGCCGTCTACGGGCTGGGCGCCGGCATCTTCTTCCTCGGCTACTTCTTCTTCGAGGTGCCGTCGAACATGCTGCTGCAGAAGATCGGCGCCAAGAAGACGATCATGCGCATCACGATCTGCTGGGGCATCATCTGCATGCTGCAGACCTACGTCACCACGCCCACGCAGTTCTACATCCTGCGCTTCCTGCTCGGCGCGTTCGAAGCCGGCTTCTACCCCGGCGTGATCCTGTACCTCACCTACTGGTATCCGACGCAACGCCGCGCCCGCGCATTCGGCACGTTCATGTCGGCATCCGCCATCGCCGGCGTGCTGGGTGGCCCGATCGCCGGCTACATCATGACGTCGATGGGCGGCGTGCACGGCATGCACGGCTGGCAGTGGCTGTTCATCATCGAAGGCATTCCGTCCGTGCTGGCTGGCGTCTTCGCGTGGTTCTACATGACGGACAAGCCGGAGAAGGCCAACTGGCTCACCGCCGACGAGAAGCGCGTGGTGGAGACCGTGCTCAAGCGCGACGAGGCCGCCCTTGGCGAGCGCCGTCACGACTGGCGCGAGCTGTTCGGCAACAAGAAGGTCTGGCTGCTGATCGCGATCTACTTCTGCCTGCTCTGCGCCAATTCCACGCTGACGTTCTGGATCCCGACCATCATCAAGGAAGTGGGCTTCTCCGCGCCGATGACCGTGGGCTGGATCGCCGCTGTGGCCTACCTGGGCGGCGCGGCCGGGATGATCCTGAACGGCGCGCATTCCGACCGTCGCAACGAGGTGCGGTGGCATTTCACCGGCGCGGCGTTCGTGGGCGGCGTCGCCATGGCCGTCCTGGCCGTGCTGCTGGGTACGTCGATCACGCCGATGCTCGCACTGATTGCCATGACCGTCGCGCTGGTCGGCACCATGAGCGCCATCCCCGTGTTCTGGCAACTCCCCAACCGCTACCTCGCCGGCAGTGCCGCTGCGGTGGGCGTGGCGCTGATCAACTCGGTTTCCAACCTGGCAGGCTTTGGCGCGCCCTATGTGATGGGCCTGATCAAGAACGCCACGGGCCAGGTCTCTCCGGGGCTCTACATCGTGGCCGCCATCGAGATCGTGGCGGGCGTGCTGGTGCTGGCTGGCATCCGCCAGCTCCACGCGTCCCGCAAGGGCGTGGCTTCGGCCAAGGGGGTGTGACATGACCGACAGATCGAGCAATACGCGGGGCGATGCGCCGAACGACACGCGGATCAACACCAGTCGCCGGCGCTTCGCGCTGCAGTCCGTCACGCTGGGCAGCGGCGCGCTGATCGCGGCCACGTCGCTCACCGCGCAAGCCGCCGAGACGGCCCCCCCCTCGACGCCAGCACCCAACCAGACCACGGGACCGGTGCAGCAGGGCGGGCTGAGCCCGCGCCTGACAATGCACGCGCTGGACACCTACCATGGCACGCCGGCCGCCGGCCTGCGCGTCGACTTCCTCAGGATCGACGGCGCGCACTCGCAGATGATCCGGACGGTCACGCTGCCCGGCAATGGCCGCACCGACCCGCCGCTGCTGATCGGCGATACGTACCGCGCCGGCACGTACGAGCTGGTGCTGCACGTGGATGAGTACTTTGCCGAGCGCCAGGCCGCACTTCCGCAACCGCCATTCCTTTCCAAGATTCCGCTGCGGTTCCGCATCACCGATGTGACACAGCGCATCCACCTGCCCGTGCTGTTCGGGCCGTGGAGCTACAACTACTATCGCGGCAGCTGAGGGAGACAATCATGGCAGGCATCAGCACCCACGTACTCGACGTATCGCTCGGCAAGCCGATCGCCGGGATGCAGATTGAGTTGTTCGACATCGCAGCACAACCGCCCAAAATGATCTCGCGCGCCCGGACCAACGCGGACGGCCGCACCGATTCGCCGATGTTGCCCGCGACGCAGGCGCGGACCGGCGAGTTCGAATTGCGCTTCTATGTGGCCGAGTACTTCAAGTCCGCCGACGTATTCGCGGACATCGTGCCAGTGAGGTTTTCAATCGCCGATGCGACGCAGCATTACCACGTGCCCCTGATCTGCTCGGCGTGGAGTTTCGGCACTTATCGCGGCAGTTGAATCCCCGGCCGGGCCATTGAGCGCCCGGTGCATCATCGGAAACGCATAACGCGTGTCGTAGAATAAACGCGACTAGCCCCCGTTCGTTCCGGACCGGAGGATTCGCGTTGCGCCCCAACTCTGACTCGCTCGATCCGCTCCGCCAGGCGCACCATGCGCTCCCCGGCTTTCGGCTGGCGAGGCTCGAGGTGTCCAACTGGGGACCGTTCGGCCACCATGTCTGGGCGATGCCACTGGACGGCGGCAACATCCTGCTGACCGGCGACGCCGGCTCCGGCACCACGGCACTGGCCGATGCCGTCATCACGCTCCTGACGCCTGGCGATCACATTCCCGGCGATGCGTTGTCCGGCACGCGACAACATGGCAATAGCCACGCGGTCATCCTCGGCGTGTTCCGCAACGTCGATGACAACCAGACGGTCTTGCTGGCCCAGGTCTTTCTGCCCACGGCCGGCCCGCCGCAGCGGTACTTCATCTGCGCGGCGCGTGATCTGACCATCACCCATGACATCGCACCGACCGGGGCGGACGTCGCCGCGTGGCGTACCGCGATCGTCAACACCGGCGCGGCATGGTTCGATGACCGCTCGCACTATGAAGCGTGGTGTCGCCAGCACCTCGGCATCGACGACGGTCATGCGCTGACGCTGTGCCGGCATCTGGCGTCGATGAGCGGGACGGACGACCTCACGGAGTTCCTGCGCCATCATGTGCTGCCGCCCGAGGACACCCCGGCGCGCCTCGCCGCCCTGCTCGGCCACTTCGACGATCTCGACAGCGCCCACGAAGCGATCCTCCACGCCAGACGGCAGGAGGCGATGCTCGCGCCGCTGGTAGCCGAATGCGAACGGCACGCCGAACTGTCGGCCACCATCGACGACCTGCGCACTTGCCGCGAGGCGCTGCATGGGTATTTCGCGGAACTGAAGCGCGAATTGCTCAACGAATGGCTGGCCGCACTGGACGACGAACGCGATCGGCAGGAGCGCCATGTGAATTGGCATCAGGTACGGTGCGATGCCCTGCACGCCGAGGCGCTGGCTCTGCGACAACGGCTCTCCGACCAGGGCGGGGATCATATCGCCCAGCTTGAGCTGGCCATCCAGCAAAAGGAGCGCATGCGGGAGCAGCGCAAGCAGCGCGCCGCCACGTATCGGCGACTCGTCGAACGCTTGCGTATCCCGGCGGCCGAGACCGAAGCGGACTTCCGCTCGCAACAGGATCGTCTGGCCACATGGCAGCCCAAGGCCGCCGAACGCGAGGCCGCACTGCGCAACGCACACAATGAACTGACGCTGCAGCTACGCCTGGAAGCGCCGGCCGCGCCCATCGATGATCCCGCGCGCACGAGCGCGCTGCAGGGCAAGATCGCGCAGATCGACGCCGCCCTGGCCACGCTCCGCGATCAGCAAATTGCAGCCGCGCAGATCGCCATGATCGGGGACTTCACGGAAGTGGACTGGCGGTCAGCGGCGGTGGAAGTGGCGCGCCTTGATGAGGAGAAGGTACGCCAGTCGAATCCCGACGCGCTGCGGCCGCTCGCCGACGAACTGGATGCGTTGCAAGCGACGATCCGCGAAGCCGAGCAGCATCTCCAGGACGCCCGCGAGGCGCGCATCGCCCTCCAGGCAAAACACGACATCGTCATGGCATGGCATCAGGACACCGAAGCGGTGCTGGCCGAATCGTTGCCAGCCATGCAGACGGTCTCCCCCGAGCGCCTCGATGTGATACGCGCCGAGGCGCTTGGCGAACACAAGCTGACGCTGGAATGCGTCGACCACCGGCAGCAGGATGTCCGCACCTGGCTGCAGGCCCACATCGACGCAGAGGCCGGGCGGCTTGATCGCTTCACCGAACACGTGCTCAGGATCCTGTGCGCCTTCAAGGCGGCATTTCCGGTGGAGACCGCACAGATGGAAGCCAGCCCCGCCGCCCGATCTGGCTACCAGAACCTGCTGGAGACACTGCGCACCTCGGAGCTGCCGCGCCTGACAGCCCGCTTCGACGACCTGCTGAGCCTCAACATGGTCTACGAGATCGCCTACTTCCACGGCCATCTGGGCAAGGCGTTCGAGGCGGTGCGCGGGCGCGTGGCGCAGATCAATGCCGTGCTGGCGCGGATCGACAGTACTAGCGGCCAATACGCCCAGATCGACCTCGAAGCCGATCTCGACGCCGACATCCGCGACTTCGAGCAAGAGCTCCATCTGTGCACGGAAGCCACGCCGGACATCGAGCGCGCCGAAGAGCGGTTTGCACGGATCGAACGACTGTTGAACCGCTTGCGGGATGGCCCGCAACAGTCCGACGCGGACCGGCTGTGGGCATCGAAGGTAACGGACGTGCGCAACTGGTTCCACATCGGCGTCAGCGAGCGATGGCGCGCGGAAGATCCCACGCACACCCACTACGTCGACGCGGACGATCCCGCGGGTACGCATCGGGCCCGGCTGGCCTATTCGATCCTCGCGGCCGGTCTTGCCGATGCGCTGGCGTGGGGGGAGGATGAAACGCGATCGCGAGCGCTGCGCTTCGTGGTGCTCGGCGACCGCTTCGGCCAGGGCCCCGACACGCTGATCCGCCCTGTCTTGCAGCGATTTGCCGGACTTCAGGTCCAGTTGCTGATCGCCGCACCGCTGCAGAAGGTGCCCGTCATGGAACCGTTTGTCTCAACCGTGGCTTACGTGCGCAAGACCGACGACGGCACATCGGCCGTGCATAGCTTGCCTATTGATGCCTATCGGGCGGTGAAGGGGAGAGGGCGCGGGAGCAGCGGTTGAAGTTACCGAGCGGGAAGTTTTTGGGGTGTTGCGGCGGTTTGGTCGCGTGATATTACCGATCGGTAATTTTTTGTTGACTTTCACTCGTAGATCGACCAAAAATTACCGATCGGTAATTTAAGGTGGATTTCATGCGTTCTGACGACGAAAACTTCCCGAGCGGTAACGCGCCGGACGAAACCCGCATCCGCTCGTCGAAGGAACTGGGCGACATCGTCCGCCAGCAACGCAAGCACCTGGCACTCAAACAAACGGACATTGCCGGGCTGGGCGGCATCGGCAACCGATTTGTCGTCGACCTGGAGAGCGGCAAGCCCACGGTCCAGCTGCAAAAGGTGCTCGATGTTATCGACCTGCTCGGACTCGAAGTCATCGTCCGACCCCGAACCGCGCGGAGCCTGTGATGACGCGCCCGACTTCTCTTGACGTCTTCTACGGCGACACGCGCATCGGCAGCCTCCACGACGCATCCCCGCTGGCGTTTGAATATGCGCCGACGTGGCTCAACCGAAACGATGCCTTTCCGCTTGCAGCCATCCCCCTTGCCGGTGGCCGACAGGATTCGGCCGCGGTCCTGGCGTTCTTCGAGAACCTTCTGCCCGAAGCCGAACTCAGGCAGTACATCGCCGAACAACGAAAGGCGTCGACGCTGTTCTCGCTGCTGCTTGAAGTGGCTGGCGACAACGCTGGCGCTTTCGTCATTTTGCCTGCGGGCCGGGCGCCCGCGCCCGCCGAATACGAAGCCACCACATGGGAGGCATTGGCCGCACGACTGGGCAAGACGTCCGCCGCCGTCATCGATATTGCCGGGCGTGATGCCCGCATTTCGCTGGCCGGTGCACAAGACAAAACCAGCATTGCCATCTTCGCGGACGGCGTGCCGCGATTGCCCCGGGGCACGGCGCCGTCCACGCATATTCTGAAACCCGATATCAAGCGGCTGGCAAAGGTCTGGCACTCGGCAGCCAACGAGGCGATTGTCATGACGATCGCTGCAAAATGCGGACTGCCTACGGCCGACGTTTTCTATGAACCGCACACCCGATCGTGCGTGATGCGACGGTTTGACCGAGTGTTATCGGGAAATGGGACGCTAGGGCGATTGATCCAGTACGACCTTTGCCAGCTGGCAGGAACGGTCTCGGATCGCAAGTACGAGAAAGAAGGCGGACCGGGGATCGCACAATGCGCAGCGCTGATTCGCGAATACAGCATGCAGCCTGCAATCGACCTGCGCGATTTTGTGCAGTGGATATTCTTTAACCTGTACGTTGGCAACAATGACAGTCACGCAAAGAATTTCTCCGTCTACAGGCATCCGCAGAAGGGCATGGTGCTGACACCGTTCTACGACCTGATGTGCACCAGGCTATATCCGGGATTGTCGCGGGAGTTTGCGTTCTCGGTGGGCGGCGAGACGCAGCCGGGAAACATCACGCGCGAGCACGTGGAAAAAATGGCGCAGTCGCTCGGAATGCAGCCGCGATTTGTCTTGGGGTTGGCAGCGGAGCTTGCGAAAAAAATGCCTGTCGCGGTGGAAGAGGCGGTCAACACCGTAACGCCAAATCTGTCGCAGGGCGCGAAGGATCTGGCGGAGCGGCTCGCGAAGTTTGTGGTGTCGACGACGGGGAAGGTGATGGGGAGATTGGGGTAGGGCAACGACACGCACGGTGGCGACGCTATTTGAGCGGCGGATACTTCCGAGCGTTGGCAGCCATCTTCGCCCTCACCGCCGCATCCAGATCCACACCGAGCGCCGTCACAAGCTGCGACAGGTAGATCGTGATATCGGCCAGCTCTTGCTCGACGTGCTCGCGCTCCGCGGTCTCCATGATCGCGTGCGATTCGGACTCCGTCTGCCACTGGAAAATCTCGACCAGTTCGGCCACTTCCACGCTCAGTGCCATGGCCAGGTTCTTGGGGCTGTGATATTTGCCCCAGCCGCGCTCCTCGCCGAAGTCGGCGGCGGCTTGCTGCAGGTTCTTGATGTCGATGAGAGGCATGGCGGATGTGGACTCGTGCGAATCGAATTGCGGAAGCGCTCAGCGCTGCGGTTAGCAGCATCGGGTAGGTCGATTTTACCGTCTTGGGCGTGGCGACTTGCCCCTTCCGGATACGCGGCCGGCAAGATGCCCCTCAACGGACTACGCTGTAGCGAGGAAGGCGCTCACCGGAGCTTGGTGTGAAATCAAAGTCGCAACTGGCTGTGTTTAGTCTGATTGGCGTCGCCGCCTATCTGGGCATCGCCGCACTTGGAGCCGGCGGCATTGCCGCCTTTCTCTCCCACCCCGCCCGAATCGCACTGGCCCTCGTCACGATTGCCTTGACGGTGGCGGCGCTGTTCACCGAGGGAAATCTAAGCTCCGGTGAGCGAGAGGATCGAGGAAATCGCTGGGTGTTGATTGCCTTCGGATTGCTGGGGTTGTTATCGGCCTATCTGCCCGCCTATACCGAGCGCATCGGATTCTGGACCTTCGGTGGCGACGGCATGAGATGGCTCGGCGTCGCGCTGTATGCCATCGGCGGCGCATTGAGGCTTTGGCCGGTGTTCGTCCTCGGGAATCGCTTTAGCGGACTGGTGGCGATCCAGCCCGGACACCGGTTGATGACCTCCGGGCCGTATCGGCTCGTTCGAAACCCGAGCTATCTAGGCCTGCTTGTCAACGCATTGGGTTGGGCGCTGGCCTTTCGGTCGGGGGTCGGCGTGATACTGGCGCTGTTGATGCTGCCACCATTGATCGCCCGAATGCACGCGGAGGAAAGGCTTCTGCTCGATGAATTCGGTACGGAGTATGCGGACTACCGCAGCAGGACGTGGAGACTGGTGCCGTACCTGTATTAGATTAGAGCGAGGTTTTTTAGGGCCTTGTTTCATTCCGAGCGACGACGTGCGCGGCAAATCCACACGTCGCCATCCTTTTCGCCCACCCACACCGGCGGACGATCACCGCCGGAGGATTGCAGCTGTCACTGGGCATGAGCACTCCGCCAAGCTCGCCGATAAGATAGTTGCAGATGTTCTTTCTGGCGCCCTGACCCACGACAAGGTACGAGCTCAGCGTGAAAGAGTAATGCCCTCAGGAGATACAGCACGCAAGTTTGGAACTGCTAAGCGCATAGCAGACTTCGCTTTGATCTGCCATGACGTAACCATCTGTCGAACAGGAGCGTCGCGATAGACATCGAGCGCAAGAAAGAGCATCACAAGATCATTGATCTCCAAAGCCTTGTGCAGATTGTCCGAATGCGATCGCCACGCAGCGCGGGAATCGCGCGGGCACTGGAAACCCTGCCGCAAGCCGCCCGGCGGACTATGTCTTTTTGGGTCAAATCGCACCGCCTTAGCGCAAGAATCTCGATCTGGACCACCGTCGTGTTGATTCAGACTAAAATTGCCACAGTGCCCCGCAATGGCTTGCGTCTGGACGGTCCGCCGTATTGACGACCAGGAATTGAGGCTACGAGTCAAGATCAGAATCTAGCCGTCGAGGTACGCAGTACGCCTCTCGCTCGTTCATCACGTGTCAGGTGTAGGGCGATTCGGCCCGGGCGGCTACGAGCGGTACCGGTAAGCGTGAATCTTGGCCCTTCCGCCTACAGGCGGATATCAACGAAAGCTGGCGTGGCGAATAGCTTGGGTTCCTTGCCGAGCGGAAACCCGATCACGTACAGGACGTTAGCTGGCATTGGCCTGTCCGGGTCCGAGGCGCCCTTCAGCAGCACTTGGCGCTCGGCATAGCAGAGCGAAACACCAAGGGTCTTGAGCACATCGATGCTGGCTTGCATCGTGTCAGACGCCTCGCGCCTCTGCGCTTCGGTGTAGGCGTCCAGGCCATCCCGGTAGTTGCGGAAATATTCCATCAGCGCGGCGAAGCGTTTATCCGCTTCACCGCGCATTTCGAAGGCGAGCTGCGACATGTCCATCGTGCTGGTCTGCGCCAGCTCCGCCAACTGCTCACCCGTGGTCAGCCGAATCGCCGCGAAGGTGACGTGCTCCTGGTCGAACTGTTCCTGCGCTGCCTTGAGTTCGTCTTCCGACGGAATCGCGAATGGCTTGTTAAGCGCGTCGATGTCCAGGAAATCGAAGGCGCTGGCCAGCCCCCGGCAGGTGTCGGGGTCGGCGGGCCAGCCTTGCTCGACGCGTTGAACGGTTCGCACGTTGAGCCCGGCGACCACGGCCAACTGCTCCTGAGTCCATTGCCGGGCGTCGCGGAACACCTTGATGCAGACAGCCAGCTCCGCGGGGGTCAGCAAGCGTACTGG
>NZ_JBFTSP010000043.1:0-32439 GCF_056400065.1 Cupriavidus sp. 01L415
GCGCGAAACGCCTGCAACTGCGCGCGTTCATCTTCGCTCAACACCAATTCGGCCTTCGGTCTGCCCGTAATCATCGCGATATCTCCGTTCCCAAAATGCCGAAACGGGATGCAAGACTAATGCCAGTTATTTGCGGGACAGGACACTAGCCGGTAGGGCGCTAAGGTGTGCATCGATACAACCGGAGATACACCGTGGCCACACCCTTGAAAGTGGTTGCCGTCAACGGCAGCGCCCATCAACCGTCCCGGACGCTGGTCCTGGTTCAGGCATTGCTGGCGGAGCTCGACCAGCGCCTGGTGCTGGAGACCAAGATCGTGGATCTGAGCGAGATCGCGCGGCCGCTTGGCCAGGCGCTGTCGCGCGAGGAGCTGCCGGCGGAGATCGAAGCGCAACTGACGGCCATCGAATCCGCCGACCTGCTGATTGCCGCCGCGCCTGTGTATCGGGGATCGTTTCCCGGCCATTTCAAGCACCTGTTCGATCTGGTGGGGATGACGGCGCTGGTGGACAAGCCCGTGCTGGTGGCCGCCACCGGTGGCAGCGACCGCCACGCACTGGTGCTGGAGCATCAGTTCCGGCCGCTGTTCGGCTTCCTCCAGGCGCTGACGCTGCCTATCGGCGTGTATGCGTCGACGGCGGACTTCGACGGCTATCAGGTCGGCAGCAAGGCGCTGCAGGACCGCATCCGCCTGGCGGTGGAGCGGGCCGCGCCGCTGTTCGCGGGGGCCGAACGCCAGCTACGGCGCGTGGCCTGACGCGCGGCGGATCAACGACGAACAAACGAAAAACGGCCCGCCAACTGGCGGGCCGAGTCGTGTGGCGAGTGGCTCAGAGGCCGAGGATCTTCTTGGCATCGCCAAGGGATTTCATCGCCGCATCGTGATCGCCCGCCTTGTGCTGGGCTTCGCCCTCGGCACGCAGCTTCTGGACCTTGGCAAGGTCCGCCTGCGACAGCGCCGGCTTGGTGGCAAGCCTGGCGTCGATGGCCTTCATCTCGTTGGGGCAGTTGTGCGCCAGCACCGCACCGCTCGCGCAGAGCAGCACGAGCGACGCCAGGATGTGTAGCGAAGTCCGCATGTCAGGCTCCTGAAGTCGGGGAGGATCCTTCAGCATAGTTCACCGCGGACACGCCTTCACGAGGCGTCCTGAATCCGGTTGCCTCCCTCTCACACCGTTTCCGGTTTGACTGGCGACGCCTCGCGCATTGATGCATCGCAAGTGCCCCCCAGAGCCTTTCGGTGTGTTGCATTCCTGCGTCCGCAAACATCGCCGATTTACGAAAACGCGCGCAGCCACCAGATAGCGTTTCCATCACACGGCTTCCTTCGCTAGCCTTCTTCTCCAGAATTCCGTGCCGCTGATGCCGGCGCGCGACCGTCAAGCGCCCCCTGATCATCGAAGAAAGGAAACACGCAAGTGAAGATGCAATGCACGCTGCCCGCGCTCGGGTTGGCGACACTCATGGCCTTGGGGGGCTGTGCGGCGGAATCCTCGAGGACCATCGACGTGAAGTGATCGCCCGCGAGGCAAGGCTCGCCGGACAGCCGCAGGCACTCAGGGGCGCGGGCTTTGTGATCACGGGCGACGTGACGGAGTTCGGCCGCAAGGAGACGGGCGATGTCCAGCTGTTCGGCATCCTCGGCCGGGGCAAGGCGCCGGTCGCCTACGCCAAGGTGGCGCTGAACGTGGTGGATATCCGGACCTCGGAAGTCCGCTTCACCGCCCAGGGAGCCGGCGAGTACGCGCTGTCCAGCCGCGAGGTGGTGGGTTCACCGAAGTACGAAGCCGACTGAGCGGCGCCAGGGTCTTTTTGAAACAACCTCTAGTCGTCGATGGCTGGGGGTAGCCGGTCGGCTACCCAGTCGCGCGCCTGCTCATAGGCCGCGGCCAGGCGCAGTACGCTCAGGTCGTCGCGGGGCCTGCCGATCAGCTGCATCCCCATTGGCAGGCCCTCGGCGCTGAACCCCACCGGTACGCTGATGACCGGGCACCCTGACAGCGTCCAGGCCACCACGACCTCCATCCAGCGGTGATAGGTGTCCATGGGCCGGCCAGCGATCGTCTTTGGCCAGGGCTGTCCGACGTCGAACGGAAACACCTGCGCAGTGGGGACGGCGATGTAATCGAAATCGGCAAACGTGCGTTGCAGCGCGTTGTACCACGCGCTGCGGTCCGTGCTGGCGGCGTAGAGGTCGCTGGCCTTGAGGTCGAGCGCGCCTTCGATTTCCCAGATGGCCTCGGGCTTCAGTTGCGCGCGCGTGGCCTCGGCCTTGTAGAGCGCCATGCGTGCGTTGCCGACCAGGAAGTGCCGATGCACGAGCCACGTCTGCCAGATTTTCTCGGGAGGATAAGGTGGGCGGATGGCGTCGACGGTCACGCCGAAATCCGGGAAAAAGCGCAGGGCCTGCTCGCACAGCGTCAGGATACCGTCCTCCATGGGCAGGTAGCCGCCCCAGTCGCCCAGCCAGGCCACGCGCTTGCCCTTGAGGTCTGCCTCCAGCACGCCTGCGACGGTGTCCGGCGTCAGCGCCGCCAGCACCGGGTCTTCCGGCAGCGCCTGCGGCGTGCGGGCATCGGGGCCGGCCTGTGTGGACAGCAGCAGTGCCAGGTCCGCGACGGTTCGTGCCATCGGCCCTTCGCATCCGAGTTGCGGCAGGAACAACTCCGGCGTCGGGCCATAGGGCACGCGGCCAGCCGAAGGGCGAAAGCCAAACACATTGCAATAGCCGGCGGGATTGCGCAGCGATCCGCCAAAGTCACTGCCATCGGCCACCGGCAGCATCCGCAGGGCCAGGGCCGCCGCGGCGCCGCCACTGCTGCCGCCAGCGGTGCGCGAGGGATCGTAGGGGTTCAGCGTCGCACCGTAGACCGGATTGAAAGTCTGAGAGCCCAGCCCGAACTCCGGCGTGTTGGTCTTGCCGATCAGGATGGCGCCGGCCTTGCGCGCCCGCTCGACGATGAGCGCATCGGTGGCCGGCACGTTGTCCTTGTAGATCGGGGATCCGAACGTCGTGCGAATGCCGCGCGTCATGGCCAGGTCCTTGGGGGCCTGCGGCACCCCATGCAGCCATCCCGATGACTTGCCGGCCGCCAGCGCCTCGTCGGCGGCAGCGGCTTCCTTCATCAGGGCGTCTTCATCGCGCAGGGCCACGATGGCATTGCTGAACGGGTTGATCCGCTGGATGTGGGCGAGGTAGGCTGCCATGACCTGCCGGCTGGACAAATCGCCGGCGTGGATGGCCTGGGAAAGCTGCCGGGCCGACAGCATGACGATGGGATCCGGATGGTAGGCGGGCATGGGGGAGTCGATGGAATTGGGGCAAAGCCCGGGCAGCAGGGCGATTGTGGCGTCAATGATGAACGATTTGGCAGGCGAAAGGAAAGCATCAGACATGACGCATGATCCTCTCCCGGGACGAAAACAATGACGTCAGGGAGACTTCATGCGCAATCTGGAGGCCGGTTGCGCTCAGTTCAGCCCGCTCGACCACCCCAACATTCCTGCATGCACCCCAAACGAAATCGTCGATTTACCGACATGGGGGCGTATCCAACAATGGTGACATTCCAGCTACGCCGTGATCCGGCCAGGAGAGCACCATGCCCGATAACTCCAATCACTCCAATCACCCCGATTCCACCATGCAGGCCCTCGTTGTCGAGGGCCCCGCAGAGCCGTTCAGGGCGATCCGCCTGCCCAAGCCCGCCGCCGGCAAGGGCCAGGTGCTGGTACGCATCCTCGCCAGCGGCGTGAATCCGCTCGATACCAAGATCCGCGCAGGCAAGGCGGACCACGCCCACCATCCGTTCCCGGCGGTACTAGGGCTGGATCTGGCCGGCGTGGTCGAGGCGGTGGGAGAGGGCGTCGACCGGTTCGAAGTCGGCGATGCCGTCTTCGGCATGACCGGCGGCGTGGGCGGCTTGCAAGGCTCGCTGGCCGAATACGCGGCGGTGGATGCCGACCTGCTCGCAGCGCAGCCGAAGACCGTGACGGCGCGTCAGGCCGCCGTGTTGCCATTGATCTTCATCACCGCGTGGGAGGGTCTGGTGGACCGCGCCAGGTTGCAAGCCGGCCAGACCGTGCTGGTGCACGGTGGCGCTGGGGGTGTCGGCCATATGGCGGTGCAGATCGCCGTATCGCTGGGCGCCAGGGTCTTCGCCACCGGCAGCGCGCGCCAGCGGGCCACCATCGAAGGCTTCGGCGCGACGTTCATCGACTACGCGACGATGTCCGTCGACGACTACGTCCGCGAATACACGGCCGGCGAGGGCTTCGACGTCGTCTACGACACGGTGGGCGGCGCCGTGCTCGATGCCTCGTTCAAGGCCGCGAGAACCTACGGCGGTCACGTGGTGAGCTGCCTGGGCTGGGGCACGCACAGCCTGGCGCCGCTGTCATTCCGCGCGGCGACGTACTCGGGCGTCTTCACGCTGATGCCGATGCTGATTGGGAAAGGTCGCGCCCACCATGGTGAAATCCTCGTGCAAGCCGCGAAGCTGGTAGATGCCGGCAAGCTGTCCGTGTTGCGGGACCCGCGCGTCTTTAAGCTCGACAGCGCGCTCGATGCCCATCTAGCCATTGAAGCGGGCACGGCGCGCGGCAAGCTGGTGGTGGACATCGCCCACTAAGCCAGCGCAGCGCGACGCCAGTCACGGCGTCAGTGATGTCATCGGCGTTGGCGTCAGTGATCGGCCAGTGCCAGCAGCGTGGCGTCCAGCAGGGCTCGTAGGCGCGCCAGCCGCCGCAGGTCGCGGTGATAGCCGACCCAGACATCGCGGCCCGGCGGTGGCGATTCGGTCGGCACCATGCGGAGCCCGCCGACGCGCTCGGCCAGCAGCCGGGGCAAAACCGCCACGCCTGCCCCGGCGGCGCACAACCGTGCTTGCGCCTCGCGATTGTTGCTGCGGAAGACCACATGACCGTTGGGCAGTTGCTGGCGCAGCCAGGTGACATCGGGCAAGTCAGCAAAGGCGCTGTCCATCGTGACCAAGCCTTGCCCGGCACCATCGCCGAGAGTTGGCGGGGTGGCATCGGTGGCGCAGTACAGCCCATAGTCCATGTGCATGAGCTTGCGCTGCATGATGTCGGGCTCGTCAAACGGGCGGATGCGAAAGACGAGGTCCGCTTCGCGGCGCGCCAGGCTGAGCAGGCGTGACTCCGTCACGAGTTCCACGCTGACACGCGGATGCGCGCGCACGAAGTCCGCGATGACTGGCGCCAGCACATGCACACCAAACCAGTCCGACGACGACACGCGCAACGTGCCTTCCAGGACTTCCCCCTGTCCGGCCAGCGTGCGCTCCAGCGCAATCGCTTCTTCCTCCATCCGCTCGGCATGCGCCAGCATGCCCGCGCCCTCATCGGTTAGCACCAGCCCGTCGGCGGTACGCTGGAACAGCGTATGGCCAAGGCTGTCCTCCAGCGCCCGCAGCCGCCGGCCCATCGTCGGCTGGGTCTGGCCGATGGCGCGCGCGGCGCCCTGCAGCGTGCCGGCGCGGGCAATGGCCAGGAAGATCCGGATATCGCTCCATTCCATCGGCATCGCGGGCGTCTCCGCTCAGAATTGGGCGACGTGGTGCCGGATATGGTCCTCGATAAACGTCGTGATGAAGTAGTAGCCGTGGTCGTAGCCCGGATGCCGGCGCAACGTCAACGGCTGCCCCACCTGCTTGCAGGCGGCCTCGAACACTTCGGGATGCAACTGCTCGGCGAGGAATTTGTCGGCCAGGCCCTGGTCGACGAGGATGCCGGCCGGATACGGCGGCGAGGCCTGCGCGGCCATCAGCGCGCTGGCGTCATGCTGCGCCCAGCGCGCACGATCCTCGCCAAGGTAGCCGGCAAACGCCTTCTGGCCCCACGGGCACTGCGACGGCGCGGCGATCGGCGCTAGGGCGGAGACCGAGCGGAAGCGGCGCGGATGCCGTTGCGCCAGCACCAGCGCGCCGTGCCCGCCCATCGAATGGCCGAAGATGCCGACGCGCGCCGGGTCCGCCGGCAGCACGGTGGTGACCAGCTCGAACAGTTCGTCGGCCACATAGCTTTCCATGCGCCAGTGCATGCGCCACGGGGCCTCAATGGCATCGACATAGAAGCCGGCGCCGACGCCAAAGTCCCACGCCTCCGACTCGCCCGGCACGCCGGCGCCGCGCGGGCTGGTGTCCGGCGCGATCAGGATCAGCCCATGCGCTGCCGCATGGCGCTGGGCCCCGGCCTTGATGGCGAAGGTTTCCTCGGTGCAGGTCAGCCCGGCCAGATAGAACAACGCCGGCAGGCGTGCCGCGCCCGCGGCGAATGCCTGCGGCGGCAGGAACACCGAGAACCGCATCGGCAGCCCGATGGCCGCCGACTGGTGCTGATAGAAGCGCTGGACGCCGCCGTGGCAAGCGTGTTCGGACAGCAGTTCCATGGCCCGCCCTCAGTACAACACCACGGACCGGATCGACTCGCCGCGCTTCATCAGGTCGAAGCCCTCGTTGATGCGATCGAGCGGCAGCGTGTGGGTAATCAGGTCGTCGATATTGAGCTTGCCTTCCATATACCAGTCGACGATCTTAGGCACGTCCGTGCGGCCACGTGCGCCGCCGAACGCGGAGCCCTTCCACTCGCGGCCCGTCACCAGCTGGAACGGACGCGTGGAGATTTCCGCGCCGGCCTCGGCCACGCCGATGATGATCGATTTGCCCCAGCCCTTGTGGCAGCACTCCAGCGCCTGGCGCATGACCTGCGTATTGCCGATGCACTCGAACGAGTAGTCGGCGCCGCCGTCGGTTAGCTGGATGATGTGGTCCACCACGTTGCCGACGTCCTTCGGGTTGATGAAGTGGGTCATGCCGAACTTGCGCGCCATCGATTCGCGCGCCGGGTTCAGGTCCACGCCGATGATTTTGTCGGCGCCGACCATCTTTGCCGCCTGGATTACGTTCAGGCCGATGCCGCCCAGGCCGAACACCACCACATTGGCGCCGGCTTCCACCTTGGCGGTAAACAGCACCGCACCCACGCCGGTGGTCACGCCGCAGCCGATGTAGCAGACCTTGTCGAACGGCGCGTCCGGGCGGATTTTCGCCAGCGCGATCTCGGGCACGACGATGTGGTTGGCGAACGTGGAGGTGCCCATGTAGTGGAAGATGGGCTTGCCGTCGATCGAGAAGCGCGAGGTGCCATCGGGCATCAGGCCCTTGCCTTGCGTGGCGCGGATCGCCTGGCACAGGTTGGTCTTGCGCGACAGGCAGAACTTGCACTGGCGGCACTCGGGCGTGTAGAGGGGGATCACGTGATCACCCGGCTTCAGCGAGGTCACGCCGGGGCCCACGTCGGTTACGATGCCCGCGCCCTCGTGGCCCAGGATGGCGGGGAAGATGCCTTCGGGGTCCGCGCCGGAGAGCGTGTAGTAGTCCGTGTGGCAAATGCCGGTGGCCTTGACTTCCACGAGCACCTCGCCCGCGCGCGGGCCGTCCAGGTCCACGTCTTCGATGGTCAGCGGGGCGCCGGCTTTCCAGGCGATGGCGGCTTTGGTCTTCATGAAGCAACTCCTTGGCAAGGCTTGAACGGGGGCGGCGCAGGGCGTCCGCCAGCTGGCCACGACTATACGGGCATCGGCCTGCAGCGGCCAGATAGATGCGCGATTATCGACCGCCCGGTGTGCCGCGAACCAGTACAGTGGGCGCGTTGTCATCGCGGGTCAGTTGTCCTTCGTGCCGACGGCCGAGCCACCAGCCGAGCGACGCCCACACGATGGCGAGCGCAGCCCCGGCCAGCGCCACCGTCGCCGGATGGCCGGACAAGGCATCGATCGCCGTCTTGACCCAGGCGCTCACGGCGTCGCCGGCACGATAGATGGCGGTGTCGATCACGTTCTTGGCCTTGTACTTGGTTTCGGGGTCCACCACGGTGAACAGCATCTCGCGGCCCGGCCGCAGCAACGCATACTCACCCACGCGCCGCACGATCATCGCGGCGGCCAGCACGCCAAATGTCGGCCACAGCGCCAGCACGAGGAAGCCGCCCGCCACGGCGACCGGCACCGCCGACAGCAGCGCGGTGACGCCGTAGCGGCGAGCCACGCGCCCCGAGAAAAAGATCTGCACGACGATGGTCAGCGCCTGCACGGTGGCGTCGAGCGCGCTGAAGACCTGCGTCTGTTGCGCGCGCGCGGGAAACGCCGCGGCCACCAGCCGGGCCTGTTCGAAATACAGGAAGGTGCTCGACGTGGCCAGCAGGATCACGAACAGACTGATGCCGAGCAGATAGCGCGAGCGCATGACCAGCTCCAGTCCCGCCCACAGGCCACCGCCTACCGGCTGGGCGGGGTCCTGGGCGTGGGCGGGCGAGACGTTGGCGTCGGGCGCCCCCGCTCCCACGCGGCGGCGCCAGCTGAACAGATAGCCGACCCCTGGCAGCGTGGCCGCCAGCAGCGCGGCGGACAGCAGCATCAATCCCGTCAGCCCGATCCGGCCGACCAGCCAGCCGCCGAGCACCGGGCCCGCCAGTCCGCCGGCACTCGCGCCGGCGGCCAGCAGCGCAAACAGCCGCCGCGCCTGTTCGGGCCGGAACACATCCGCCATCAGGCTCCACGCCACCGATACCACGAAGAGATTGAAGACCGACAGCCACACGTAGAACACGCGGGCCAGCCAGACGTTGTCCGGCGCCGCGCGCGTGGCCGCCGCGAAGGCCAGCAGGTTGGCGATGAAGAAGGCGTAGACCCACGGCACGAAACGTCGCCGGGGCAGCCACTTGCAGCAGGCGCCGTAGAACGGAATCGCCACCAGCATCACGACGAAGGTGGCCGTGAACAGCCACTGCAGGTTCTGCACGCCCCCTGCGATGCCCATCGTCTCGCGCACCGGTCGCAGCATGAAATAGCTGGCGAACAGGCAGAAGAAGAACAGGAACCCCGCCACCACGGCGCCGGCCTCGCCGGCGTGCATGCCCAGCCCGCGTCGGAGCCGGCCGCCATCGTCAGGGGAGGGCACGGTCATGGCGCTGCGGCCTCACGCGAGTGCGGCGGCGATGCGCGCACGTTCGCGCGTATCCGGCATCCGTCCGAACCCCGCACCAAGGTTGTCGGCCATGTTGCGCGGCTTGGAGGTGGCCGGAATCGCCGTGGTCACGGCTGGGTGGCTGACGATGAATTTCAGGAAGAGCTGGCCCCAGGTGGTGCAGTCGACCTCGCCGGCCCAGTCGGGCACGGGCTTGCCCTTGATCGCCGAGAACAGGCGCCCGTCCTGGAACGGCCGGTTGACGAGCACCGCCACGCCGCGTTCCTGGCACAGCGGCAGCAGCACCTTCTCCGCATTGCGCTCCGCCAGCGAATAGTTGACCTGCAGGAAGTCCACGCGCTCGTAGCGCAGGATCTGGGCCAGCGCCTCATGGGCGTCCTCGCGGTAATGGGTAATGCCGATATAGCGCACCTTGCCCTGCTCCTTGAGTTGCCGCAGCAGTTTCAGGTTATCGCGCCAGTCGATCAGGTTGTGCACCTGCAGCAAATCGACGGTGTCGGTGTGCAGGTCCGACAGCGATCCCGCGAACTGGGCCGGTGCGCTGCTGGCGCTGGTGGAAATCTTGGTGGCGACGAATACGCGGCGGCGCGCGCCGGCGGCCTGGAGCAGGTCGCCGGTCACGGCTTCCGCGCTGCCGTAGCTGGGAGCGGTGTCGACCACGGCGCCGGGGGCGCGCTGGAGCAACAGCGACATGACCTCGGTGAGCGGGCCGCGCTCATCGGCGCTCTTGCCCACATTGAAGGTGTCGGCGGTGCCCATCCCGATCACCGGCAGCAGTTCGGTGGTGCCCGGAATCTTGCGGCGCATCGGCGCCTCCATCGTGGCGGCGCGGGCCGGCGCGGGGCCGCCCGGTAACGCGGCCAGCGCGGCGGTGAGGCCCAGGAACGTGCGGCGGTCGATCGGCATGGCGGGTCCCCTGCGGTCAGGTCCGACGACCATAGCGCTTGCCAGGGGCGATGTAAACCAGACAAAGGGCATGGCGCGGGTGAGGCCCGATTGCAAAAATGCGACGAGGGCTGAACAATCGGCCGGATTTCGCGCGATGGTTCCAAAAACGGTGGCAACTATGCATGTGCAGGGGACAACAGGATCGTGATTTCCAGCTTGCTTGGCGTGCTGTTCGACGGCGTGGCCTACGGCAGCCTGCTGTTCCTGATCAGCATCGGCCTGTCCGTGACCATGGGTTTGATGAATTTCGTCAACCTGGCGCACGGTGCGTTTGCGATGCTCGGCGGCTACGTCGCCGTGGTGCTGATGAACCGCGCCGGCGTGCCGTTCCTGGCCGCGCTGCCGGTGGCCTTCCTGGGCGCGGCCGTGGTGGGCTGGGCGCTGGAACGCACGCTGTATCGCAGGCTCTATCAAGCCAGCCACCTAGACCAGGTGCTGTTTTCGATCGGGCTGACCTTCATGGCGATAGCCGGCGCGACGTACCTGTTCGGTCCCGGGCAGCAGCCGGTGGAACTGCCGGATTTCCTGATCGGGCAGGTGCGCGTGGCCGGGCTGGACCTTGGCGCCTACCGGCTGTTCCTGATCGGCGTGGTGGTGGTGATCACGGTGGCGCTGGGCTGGCTGGTCGCGCGCACGCGGTTTGGCGCGCAGGTGCGGGCGTCGGTGGATAACCAGCAGGCGGCGCGCGGGCTCGGCATCCATGTGGAGCGGGTGTTCAGCCTGACCTTCGCGCTGGGATCGGGGCTGGCCGGGCTTGGCGGCGGGCTGGGCATCGACGTGCTGGGGCTCGACCCGACGTTCCCGCTCAAGTACATGGTGTATTTCCTGCTGGTGGTGGCCGTTGGCGGGGCAGGCAGCATCCGCGGGTCCCTGCTGGCCGCCATTGTGCTGGGCGTGGCGGACGTGGCCGGCAAGTACTACGTGCCGGCGGCGGGGGCGTTCGTGATCTACGCGTTGATGGTCGTGCTGCTAGTGGCGTTTCCGGCGGGGCTGTACGGGAGGCGCGCATGAAATCCACGTCGCGCGCCGATCGCACCGATCGGCCAGATCAACAAGATTCCCCCGATCAACGCCATCGCCCCCTCCGCGCGATGGCAGCGGGGCAACGGGCGCGGCATCGGCTGCCCGATGGCCGCTGGCACCCGGCGGAGATCGTCTTCTGGCTCGTTCCCGTGGCCGTGTTCTTCCTGCTGCCGGACTACCTGATCCTCGGCAGCCAGATCCTGATCACGGGCCTGTTTGCGCTGTCGCTCGACCTGATCCTTGGCTATGCGGGCATCGTCTCGCTGGGCCATGCGGCATTCTTCGGGCTGGGTGCATACACGGCCGGCCTACTCGGCGCCCACGGCTGGGGCGAGCCGATCACAGGGCTGCTGGCGGCGGGCTGCGTGGCGGCCATCGCCGGCTGGCTCTGCAGCTACCTGGTGGTGCGCGGCGGTGACCTGACGCGGCTGATGGTGACGCTGGGCATCGGCCTGATGCTGTTCGAAGCAGCCAACAAGGCCGCGTTCCTGACGGGCGGCGTCGATGGCCTGTCCGGCGTGACGATGGGCAAGGTCCTGGGCCTGTTCGAATTCGATCTGTTCGGCAAGACGGCCTATCTCTACAGCCTGGCCGTGTTGTTCGTGATCTTCGTGCTGGCGCGCCGGCTGGTGGCGTCACCGTTTGGGCTGTCACTGCGCGGCGTGCGCGAAGGGGTGCGCCGCATGCCGGCGCTGGGCGCCAATGTCCCCCGCCGGCTGGCTGCCGTGTTCACCGTGGCGGCCGCCATCGCGGGCGTGGCCGGTGGGCTGCTGGCGCAGACCACGCAGTTCGTCGGCATGGATGTGCTGGGCTTTCCCCGCTCGGCGGAACTGCTCGTCATGCTGGTGCTGGGCGGCACGGGCCGGCTCTACGGCGCGCTGGTCGGCGCGGCGCTGTTCATGATCGCGCAGGATGTGCTGGCCGGCATCAATCCGGTCTACTGGCAGTTCTGGATCGGCCTGCTTCTGGTGGTGATGGTGCTGTTCGCAAAAGGTGGCGTGATGGGCGCGGTGGCTGCCCTGAGCGCGCGCGCGGCGCGGCGCCGCGAACGGAAGGAGGGCGACGCATGACCGCCACGCTCCGCACGGAAGGGCTCGGCAAGTCCTGGGGTGCCTTTGCCGCCAACAGCGATATCTCGCTGAGTTTCGCCCCGGGCGCGCGCCACGCGCTGATCGGCCCCAATGGCGCCGGCAAGACGACCTTCATCAATCTGCTGACGGGTGCGTTGCCGCCGTCCGCGGGTCGGATCAGGCTGGGCGACCAGGACATCACGACGATGCCCCAGCACGCGCGCGTGCGCCTGGGCATGACGCGGACCTTCCAGATCAACACGCTGTTCCCCGGGCTGACCGTGCTGGAATCGGTGGTGCTTGCCGTCGCCGAGCGCACCGGCAGGTCGCGCGTCTGGATGCGGACCGTGGCCGCGCAGTCCGACGTGGTCGACGAGGCCATGGCGGTGCTGACGATGCTGAGGCTGGATGCCGATGCGGACGTGACCACCCGGCAGTTGCCCTACGGCAAGCAACGCCTGCTGGAGATAGCGCTGGCGCTGGCCACGAAGCCATCGATCCTGTTGCTGGACGAACCCGCCGCTGGCATCCCGGCTGGCGAGAGCGCGGAGTTGTTCGCAGTGATTGCGGCACTGCCGCGCGAGATCACCATCGTCTTTATCGAGCACGACATGGACCTGGTGTTCCGCTTTGCCGAGCGCATCACGGTGCTGGTGGGCGGCCGCGTGCTGACCGAGGGCACTCCCGCTGAGATTGCCGCGGACCCGCGCGTGAAAGAGGTATACCTCGGGGAGGCTGCCCATGGCTGACCTGCTGAGGCTGGAGGGCGTGAGCGCCGGCTACGGCGATGCGGTCGTGCTCGAAGGCATCGATCTGGCGCTGGGCGCCGGCGAGAGTCTGGCGCTGCTGGGTCGCAATGGCGTGGGCAAGACGACGTTGCTGGCCACGCTGATGGGATTCACGCGGCTGCGGCGCGGCACGCTGCACTGGCAAGGCCGGGATATGTCGAAGCTTGCGACGCACCGGCGGGCACAGGGTGGCATCGGCTGGGTGCCGCAGGAGCGGTGGGTGTTCCCGTCCCTGACCGTGGCCGAGCATCTCAGCGCCGTGGCCCGGCCAGGGCCGTGGGACATCCCGCGCATCTACCAGATTTTTCCGAGGCTGGAGGAGCGCCAGCGCAACCTTGGCAACCAATTGTCGGGGGGCGAGCAGCAGATGCTGGCGATCGCGCGGGCGCTGATGGTCAATCCGTCCCTGCTGTTGCTGGACGAGCCGATGGAAGGCCTGGCGCCCATCATCGTCCAGGAGCTGCAACGCGTGATCGGCAGGCTGATTGCCGACAGTGGCATGGCGGTCATCGTGGTGGAGCAGCACGCGCGCCTGGCGCTGGCGATGACGCGGCGGGCGATGGTGCTGGACCGGGGCAAGGTGGTCCATGCATCGGACAGCGCGGCATTGCTGGCGGACAAGGCGCTGCTGGATGGACTGGTCACGGTGCGGTAGCCGGCGGGGCCGCGGGTTTGCGGTCGCTACTCGTTCGGAAACGTCCGATTTTTTCAGATTTGTCTCATATCCGGCCACGAGACCGGATTCCAGAATGCAGGGGTCGCCACGCAAGCGGCGATATGGGTGGCAACGCCCGCGGGGTGAGGTGTCGGGACCCGGGCCCCGGGGACCAGCGCCTCCTGTCTGCTCATCTTCTGGAGTCCAATATGCATCGATCCAATCGCTATGCCTGCATCTTACCCATCTGTCCTGCCAGCCTTGCGGGGAGCCTGGCTCATGGATAGGGCGACGCCTGATACCGCGCCGTCAGGTCCCCGCATCGGGCACGGCGCCCGGCCAGTCTTCGAAGGACCGCCGTCACCGCGCAGCATCGCCTACCGGCAACTGGTGCGGGTGGACAGCGCGCTCGGCGTGGTCAGCGTCGCCATGGAAGGCGCGGCCTCGCCGGAGTTTTCCAATGAAGGGGCGGCGTTGATCCTGCGGCTGATACGGCGGGAAATGGCGCGAGCGGTCGAGGTGCTCAAGTTGTAGTCCGGCACGGGCCGGAGAGGGTGCGGCGTCCTCGCGCGCCCGCTTCCGGGGTACCATCCCTGTCCCGCTGTCCACACGAGTAGCCCTGAACATGGATGTCCGCGCCCTTCAGCCCGACGATCTGGACCTGGTTTGCCGCCATCGCGAGGCGATGTTCCTCGAGGCCGGCTACGCAGCCGACACGCTACGTACCATGACGGCGCATTTCCGGGACTGGCTGGCGCCGCGACTCATGGATAGCCGCTATTTCGGATTCTTGCTCATGGATGGCGATATGCCGGTGGCGGGCATCGGACTGATGGTCATCGACTGGCCGCCGCATCCGGCGCATCCCACGCAGGACAAGCGCGGCTATGTGTTGAATGTCTACGTCGAGCCGACGCATCGCAAGCGCGGGCTGGCGCGCCAGCTCATGCGCCTGGCCGAAGCCGACTTCGCGCAACGGGGGCTCGGCTTCGCGATTCTCCACGCCACGGAAATGGGCCGGCCACTCTATGCCGGGATGGGCTGGGGGCAGACGTCGGAAATGGCCAAAAAGCTGGGGGTTTAACCGGATGCCGGGCGGTTCCGGCCCGGCCTCTAAGAGGTTGTTTCAAAATGAAGCGAAGCGGTCCTGGCTAGGCGCGCGGCCGCAGACAGTACTAGTGGTACGGCCAGGCCGCGCAACGACGTCAGGATCTTTTTGAAACGACCTCTAGGGCTTGAGTCCGCTGTAGAAGGCGGCAAGGTTGGCAATATCGGCCTCGCTCAGCGGCTTGGCCATCGTGTTCATCATGTCGTCCTTCCGCGCGCCGGTCTTGTAGTCTTTCAGCGCCTTGACCAGGTATTGCTCGTTCTGGCCCGCCAAGTGCGGCGCCTCGGGCAGCTTGGACTTGCCGTCCAGACCGTGGCAGGCCTGGCACTGGAGGGCTTTCGCGCGGCCGGCCTGGGCGTCGGCAGCCAGCGCCGGGGCGCTGGCGATGGCCGACAAGACCCATGCGGCCGCCATCCACTTCCGTGTCACTTGGCCCCCGCGTACGAGATGCGATAGATCGCGCCGGCGTAGTCGTCGGACACCAGCAAGGAACCATCCTGCAATTGCTGGACGTCGACCGGGCGACCCATGTATTCGCCGTTGGGCGTCAGCCAGCCTTCCGCAAACACTTCGGTCTCGCCGACGGTGCCGTCCGACTTGACGGCGGTGTACATCACGCGTGCGCCAATCGGCTTGGTCCGGTTCCACGATCCATGCTCGGTCGCGAACACGCCGACCTGGTACTTGGCCGGGAACATCTTGCCCGTGTAGAAGGACATGCCGAGATCCGCGGCGTGCGCGGCGTATTCCACCACCGGGAATACCACGCCGGCCGGCGGCGTGGCGTCCTTGTATTCCACGGTCCGTACCTTGCCGCCGCCATACCACGGGAAGCCAAAGTTCTCGCCGGCCTTGCTGGCGCGGTTCAGCTCTCCCGGGGGCTGGTCGTCACCCATGCCGTCCACCTGGTTGTCGGTGAACCAGAGCGACTTGTCGGCGGGATTGAAGTCGAGACCCACGGAATTGCGCACGCCGTGGGCGTAGACCTCGCGGTTCTTGCCGTCCTGGTCGATGCGGATAATGCCGGCCAGCCCGTTCTTGTCGAGCGCGGCCAGCTTGTCCTTGGGCGGTACGTTCCATGGCTGCCCCAGCGCGACGTAGAGTTTCTTGTCCGGTCCGACGCGGCAGGCACGCGCGCCGTGGTTGAAGCTCTCGAACTCGGTTGGGATCAGCTTGCCCTGGGGCACCACCACGCCGGCGGCCACGTCGGGGCCGCCCTCGCCGAAGAACTGGGCGGCGGGGAAGGCGAGCACGCGGTTCTGCTCTGCCACATACAGGATGCCGTCCGGCGAGAAGCAGACCCCGTTGGGCACCTTGAACGTGATGGAATTGGCGAAGGACACCACGTCATCGGCCACGCGGCGCTTGGTGCGGTCCGTTACCTGCCAGACGCGGGTCTTGCGCGTGCCGACGAACACGACGCCGGTCGACGGCTCGATGGCCATGTGGCGCGCATCGGGCACCACGGCGAACAGTTCGATCTTGAAGCCCTGCGGCAGCTTGATGGCCTTCAGGTTCTCGCGGATCGCGTCGGCGCGCGGTCCGCTCTGCGGCACCGATTCAGCCGGGGCCGTCCCGGTTGGCTTGAAGCTCTGGAGTTTCTGGAGGTTGTCCGCGGCGATGGCGGGTACCGCCGCCACGAGCAATGCCGCGGCGACGGGAATGGCTGTGCTGGTCATCCTGATGTCTCCGGAGATGTCTTATTTGACTTATTGGCGCCCGCGGCTGCGAAAGGAACACCATCCGGACCGGCGCTGCAAGCGGCTGAGCGGCTTCTCGCGCGGCGGATCCCCTGCCTACGGGGGTATAGCAAGACGATCTTAAGACAAGAATCCGGACGGGGGTATTGCACGTTGTTGACCGCGCAATAAAAGATTTCGAAGCGGGTGGAATCCGCCTGCCGGCCGGGGGATTCCACGGGCCCGGCAGCCGGGCGGCGCTCGCCAGCCGGCAGGCCGCGCTGGTTTGCCGAATGACTTTCCGAATGACTTGCCGAATGACTTTCCGGACTTGTTGCCGACTTGGTTGCCGGACTACTTGCCGGAATCCTTCACGCCCTCGAACTTGTCGAACTCGACGTTGTAGAGCTCGCCGTTGACCTTTTCCACTTTGCGGATGTAGACGGTCTGGATGACATCGCGCGTGGCTGGATCGATCGTGATGCTGCCACGGGGGCTTTGCAGCTTCATGCCTTTGAGGGCGGCCAGGAATTTGTCGCCATCGGTTACGCCATTGGTCCTTTTCAGGGCCTCGTAGATGGCGCCCATGCCGTCAAAGGCGGCCACGGCCATGAAATTGGGCCGGCCGGCGCCCGGGTTGGCTTCCGCGAAGGCTTTCAGGAACGCCTTGTTTTCCTTCGAATCATGCGCGGCGGAGTAGTGGAACGACGTAATCACGCCCAGCGTGGCATCGCCCATGGCTGGCAGCACGTGATCGTCGGTCAGGTCGCCGGTGGCGATCACCCGGATACCGGCCTCGGACAGGCCGCGTTCGCGGAAGCCTTTCATGAATGCGACACCCTGCTCGCCGGCAGGCAGGAACAGGAAGACGGCCTCCGGCCGAGCGTCCTTGATGCGCTGGATGAACGGGGCAAACTCGGGATTGCGCAGCGGCACGCGGATCGATTCGACAATCTGGCCACCGCCGCCCAGGAAGTTGGTCTTGAACGCGGTCTCCGCGTCGATGCCCGGCGCGTAGTCCGCCACCAGCGTGACCACCTTCTTGATGTTGTTGCGCACGGCCCATGTGGCCATCGGGGCTGAAATCTGAGGCAACGTCATCGACACGCGCGCGATGTAGTTCGACTTGGTCGTGATGACGGAAGACGCCGCGTTGAAGATCACCATGGGCTTTTTCGCCTGCTCAGCGATCGGCGCCACGGCCAGCGCCTCGGGCGTCAGGCCGAAGCCTGCCAGGATGTCCACCTTGTCACGTACCACCAGCTCCTGCGCCAGGCGCTTGGCCACGTCAGGGACCGGGCCGGTGGTGTCCTTCATGATGATCTGGATCTTGCGGCCCGCCACGGTCTCGCCATGCAGCTTCTGCCAGGCCTTGATGCCGCCTTCCATCTGCTTGCCATAGTCGGCGAAGCTGCCGGAAAACGGGGCGATCAGGCCGATCTTGACCGGGTCGGCGGCGTGGCTGGCAAGGGGGAATGCGAAGACGGCGAGGGCGCCGCACGCCAGCATGGCGCGCCGCAGCGGACGGAAAATCATGGATGTCTCCCGGAAGTGCAGCATCGGACGGCTGCATCGAGCAAGGAGTGTAGGGGGCTGCGGAGGGCGGCGCAATCCCGGCAGGTACCGGGTTTGCCCACCCTCCGTCGGCTGGGCGCCACGGGGGAGCCCAGGCCGGGCCCCGCACCGGGGCCCGGGGGATCAGACGACGGTCGCGAGGCCCAGCGTCAGCAGCAGGGCAACCACCGAAATGAGCGTTTCGCAGACCGTCCAGGTCTTGAAGGTCTGCGTCACGGTCATGTTGAAGTACTCCTTGACCAGCCAGAAGCCGCCATCGTTCACGTGCGACAGGATCAGGGAGCCGGCGCCCGTGGTCAGGACCAGCAGTTCCGGCCGCGTGCCCGGAACGCTGGCGGCGATCGGGGCGACGATGCCGGCGGCGGTGGTCATGGCCACGGTGGCGGAGCCGGTGGCGATACGGATCATCACGGCGACCAGCCAGCCGAGCACCAGCACGGACACGTGCGCGTTGGTGGCCACGTCGACGATGGCGGTGGAGATGCCCGAGTCCCGCAGGATCCGACCGAAGCCGCCGCCCGCGCCCACCACCAGCGTGATGATGGCGGTCGGTGCCACGCACTCGTTGGTGAACTTCAGGATCATGTCGCGGTTGAAGCCGCGCGCCTTGCCGAAGGTGTAGAAGCTGACCAGTGCGGCGATCAGCAGCGCCATCACCGAGTTGCCGATGAGCTTCAGGAAGTCATTGGCAAAGGTCTTCGGCGTGGTGAACAGGTCGGCCCAGCTGCCTACCAGCATCAGGATCACCGGCAGCAGGATCGTGAACACGGTGATGCCAAAGCCCGGGAGCTGGTGCGTCGCCTGGACGGTGGGATCTTCCTCCGTGAACTGATCGGCCAGCGGATTGACGTCCGGCAGCTTCACGTAGCGGTCCATCAGTTTGGCGAAGAGCGGGCCGGCGATGGCCGCCGTCGGGATGCCCACGATCAGCGCGAACAGGATGGTCTTGCCGATGTCGGCGCCGTAGGCCGTCACGGCCAGCAGGGCGGCCGGGTGGGGCGGGATCAGGCCGTGCACCACGGACAGGCCGGCCACCATCGGAATGCCGACGAGCACCATCGACGTGCCGGTGCGCTTGGCCACGTTGAACGCGATCGGGATCAGCAGTACGAAGCCGACTTCGAAAAACACCGGCAGGCCGACGATGAACGCGATCGTCACCATTGCCCAGTGGACGTTCTTCTCGCCGAAGAAGTCGATCAGCGTCAGCGCAATGCGCTCCGCGCCGCCCGATTCGGCCATCATTTTGCCGAGCATGGTGCCCAGCCCGATCACCAGCGCGATGTGGCCGAGCGTGCCGCCGACGCCGGCCTCGAGGGACTTGATGATGTCGCCCATCGGCATGCCCACGGCAAAGCCGAGCGCCACCGAGACCACCACCAGCGTGATGAAAGGGTTGAGTTTGAACCTTGCAATCAGTATGACGAGCGCGATCACGGCGATCAGCGCATACACCAAGAGTGTGGTTCCGGTTACGGCACCCATGTTGTCTCCTTGTTGCGGGTGCCGCCCGCGAGGACGGTCCGCTTCCGCTATGAAAAGGCCGCTATGCGCTGTGTTGCGTAGCGGCCGGTTTAGAAAATCGGTTGGCTCACCGTGCGCCCGTTTTGGGGAGAGAGCGGGCGCGTTTCTCTGGCGCCGCGGCTCAGGCCGCGGGCTTCTTATAAGCGATGCAGTCCACTTCGACCTTGCAGTCCACCACCATGCTGGACTGCACGCAGGCGCGGGCCGGCGGGTTCGCGCCGAAGTATTCCTTGAAGATCTTGTTGAACGACGGGAAGTCGCGGGCGTCATCCAGCCATACACCGCAGCGCACCACGTGCTCCGGGCCGTAGCCGGCTTCGGCCAGGATGGCCAGCACGTTCTTGATGGCCTGGTGGGTCTGCGTGACGATGCCGCCTTCGATGACTTCGCCGTTGACCATCGGCACCTGGCCGGAAACGTACAGCCAGCCGTCGGCAGCTACCGCACGGGCAAACGGCATGTGCGAGCCGCCCTGGCCGGTGCCGCCCTCTACGCCGAAACGCTTGATGTCCATGAATACTCCTGAAAACGTGTGAAACGAATGAGTGACGTCGCGCGGGGCGTCATGCTTCCGGACGCGCGCCGCGTGGCAGGAAGCGCCCGGCGCGCACGCCGGTGGGCTGCCGTTGCTGCCACGACAACTCGCCATTGACCCAGACGGCGGCAATGCCTTCCGCCGGCTGCATCGGGTCCGTGAAGCTGGCGGCGTCGCGGATCGTCGTGGCGTCGAACAGCACCAGGTCCGCCCAGTAGCCCTCGCGCACGAATCCACGGCCGACCAGGCCGAAGCGTTCGGCGGACAGGCCCGTCATCTTGTTGACGGCCACGGCCAGCGGAAACAGTTCGCGGTCGCGGGCGTAGTGGCCCAGCACGCGCGGGAACGCGCCCCACAGCCGCGGATGCGGCAGCGGGTCGTTGGGCAGGCCGTCGGACCCCACGACCGTCGCCGGGTGGCGCAGGATGCGATCCACATCGGCGTCTTCCATGCAGTGGTAGACGGCCCCGGCCGGTTGCAGGCGACGCGCGGCTTCCATCAGGTCGACATTCCATTCGGCGGCGATATCGGCCAGCAGGCGTCCGCCCATGGCGGGATGCGCCTCGGACCATGTCACCTGGATGTCGAAGTCGCTGGTGACCTGCTTGAGGTCGAGGGTGGAGGAACTGGCGGTGTAGGGGTAGCAATCGCAGCCGACAGGCTGCCAGCGCTGCGCGCCTTCCAGCGCCTGCAGCACCTCGCCGCTGCGTCCCCAGTTGGGCACGCCGGCGCATTTGAGATGCGAGATCACGACGGGCACGCGTGCATGGCGGCCGATGCGGAAGGCCTCGTCCATCGCGTCGAGGATCTCCGCGAATTCGCTGCGCAGGTGGGTCGCGTAGAGCGCGCCCGCGTTGGCCAGCGGTTCGGCGAGGGCCAGTACCTCCTCGGTCGGCGCAGCGAACGCGTTGGCGTAGGCCAGGCCGGTGGACAGGCCCAGCGCGCCGTGGTCGAGCGCTTCTTCCAGTTGCGCGCGCATCGCCGCGATCTCCACGGGCGTGGCGGCACGGTCGAAGCGGTCCATGTGGTTGCTGCGCAGGGCAGTGTGGCCGACCAGCGCGGCCACGTTGACAGCCGGTTGCGCGGCATTGACCGCGTCCACGTAAGTCTTGAAATCCGGGTACTGGAAGGCCTCGGCGCGGCCCAGCAGATTCATCGGGTCGGGCGGCTCGCCGGGCAGCGTCACGGGCGCCGCGCTGATGCCGCAGTTGCCCACCACGACGGTTGTCACGCCCTGCGAAATCTTCGGGGTCATCTCCGGCTGGCGCACGACATTGGTGTCGTCGTGCGTGTGGACGTCGATGAAACCGGGCGAGAGCACCAGGCCGTGGCCTTCCACCACATGCGACGCGGTGTCCGGGTCGATCGCGCCGGCATCGTCGATGCGGGCGATGAGGCCATCGCGGATGGCCACGTCGGCCATGCGTGCGGCGGCGCCGGACCCGTCGAGCAGGCTCACGCAGCGAATCAGGGTATCGAAGAGGTGTGGCATGGTCAGTCTCCCAGCGGCTGGCGGCTGTCCGGCCCGTCGCTGTCCTGGCTCACACCGCGGTGGGCGTCGAGCACGTATTTCAGCCGGCGCAGCTTTTCCTTGCTCTGCTCTTGCTGCAGCAGCGCAAACTGGGTGGCCAGCACGTCCAGTACCAGCAGCATCGCGTAGCGCGAGGCCGATGGCTTGAAGATGAAATCCGTCTCCAGCGTCCGCACGGGCAGCAGCACGTCCGCGCGCGCCGCCAGGGGCGACCCGAGCGCGGTCACGGCGATCAGCCGCGCACCGTACTCGCGTGCGATGTCGCAGCTGGCCAGCATCTCCGGCACGCTGCCGCTCGCGGAGAACGCGAGCACCACGTCATCGCGCGTCAGCGTGGCCGCCACCATCTTCTGCAGCAGCGCATCCTGGTACGTGGCCACCGGATGCCCCAGCCGCGCCAGGCGGTAGCGCGCCTCGTCGGCCATGAACGTGGAGCCGCCACCCATGCCAAAAGCGTAGACCATGCGTGCGTCGAGCAACAGCCGTGCGGCAATGGCGATGCGCTCCGGATCAATCAGCTTGCGATTGACTTCCAGCGTCGTGATGATGTCCGCGTGGATGCTCTCGGCCAGCGTGGCCGGCGCGCCCGGCTCCGGCGCCGGGGCGGGCTGCAGGAACCGGGTGCCGACGGCCGTGGCCTGCGCGAGTCGCAACTTGAGGTCGCGGACGTCGCGGCAGCCGATGGCCTTGGCAAACCGTGTGACGCTGGCTTCGCTGACGGCGGCCTTGCGGGCTAGTTCGTTGATGCTGGCGGCCGCCGCGCCCGCGAGGTCTTCCAGGATCACCTGCGCCACCTTCTGCTCGGCCAGACGCAGCGCGGGGCCGCGTTCGGCGATGCGGGTCAGGATGTCGAAAGGTGCGGTCATGGCGGGCGGGGAGACGGGCCGGGCGCAGGATGCCCGGCGATGCATGTTACTTTATAACAAGGATGAAATATCGTAATTTCAAGGCTATCATTACGTCAATCAGATTTTCCCAGGGGTGATGAAAGCATGCGTGAGACAAAGTACCAGACCGGCACGATCGATCCGCTGAACAAGGCGCTGGGGCGCCTGGCGGCGCCGCTCGCCCCCGATGAGGCGGGCCAGGTAGGCTGGCAACTGCTGGCCGAAGACCTGAGCCTGCCGGCCGCAGTGCTCTATGAGGACAAGCTCGTCCATAACCTGCAGTGGATGCGCAAGTTCATGGGCGAATACGGCGTGCAGCTGGCACCACACGGCAAGACGACGATGGCGCCCAAGCTGTTTGCGCGTCAGTTGGACGAGGGCGCGTGGGGCATCACCCTGGCCACGGCGCACCAGACCGCCGCCGCTGCCGCGCACGGCGTCAAGCGGGTGCTGATGGCCAACGAGCTGGTGGGCCGCCGCAATATGGAGATCGTTGCGGACCTGCTCCGCGACCCGTCATTCGAGTTTTTCTCCCTGGTCGATTCGGCCGATCTCGTCGACCACCTTGGCGCGTTCTTCCGGGCGCGCGGCCAGACCCTGCAGGTGCTGCTGGAACTTGGCGTCGAAGGCGGCCGCACGGGCGTGCGCGATGCCGCCCAACAGGCGGAGGTGCTGGCGGCGCTGGCGCGCTGGCCCGATGCGCTCACGCTGGCGGGTGTGGAGATCTATGAAGGCGTACTGCAGCAGGAAGAGGACATCCGCAAGTTCCTGCAACGCACGGTGGCCGTCACGCGCGAGATCGCGGCGCAAGGCCGCTTCGGACGCAGTCCGGTGGTGATGTCGGGCGCTGGCTCGGCCTGGTATGACGTGGTGGCGGAGGAGTTCGCTCGCACGGATATCGGTGCGCCGATCGAAATCGTGCTGCGCCCCGGCTGCTACCTGACGCACGACGTGGGTATCTATCGCGCGGCCCAGGAACGTATCCTGGCCAGCAATCCCGTGGCGCAGAAGATGCGCGAGGGGCTGCTGCCCGCCCTGCAACTCTGGGCATACGTGCAGTCGATTCCCGAGCCGACGCGCGCAATCATCGGCATGGGCAAGCGCGATGCCGCGTTCGATGCGGGCATGCCCATTCCGGCCCGGATCTACCGCCCGGGCAGCGAGGCGCCCGTCGCCACGCCCGCGCACTGGAAGGTAACCGGCATGATGGACCAGCACGCCTATCTGGAAATTCAGGCTGGCGACGAGGTGCGGGTCGGCGATATGATTGCCTTCGATATCTCGCATCCCTGCCTGACGTTCGACAAGTGGCGCCACATCCCCGTGCTGGACAGCCAGTTGCGCGTCATCGACATCGTGCAGACCTTCTTCTGATTAGCCCCGCCGCGATCACAAGACAGAGGAGACGACTGCGACATGAGCATCGACATTCTTGCCTACGGCGAGCCGCTGGTGGAGTTCAACCAGCAGCCCGATGACGCGACCCGCTACCTGCAAGGCTTTGGCGGGGACACTTCCAACTTCTGCATCGCGGCTGCCCGACAAGGCGCCACCACCGGCTATATCGGCGCCGTGGGCGCCGACAGCTTTGGCGAACGCCTGCTGGCGCTGTGGACCAGCGAGCGCGTGGACACGCGGCATGTCAACGTGAACGCTTCGGCGCCGACGGGCGTGTATTTCGTTTCGCACGACAATCACGGCCATCGCTTCGACTATTTGCGCGAAGGGTCTGCCGCCAGTCGCTATCACCATGAGCAGTTGCCGCTGGCCGCGATTGCGCAGGCGCGTTATCTGCATTTGTCCGGCATCAGCCTGGCCATCAGCACCAGCGCCTGCGATGCAGGTCTGGCCGCCATGGAGCACGCGCGCAAGGCCGGCGTGCAGGTGTCGCTCGACACCAATCTGCGGCTGCGGCTGTGGTCGCTGGCGCGAGCGCGCGGCATCATGCGCGAAGCGTTTTCCCTGACCGACGTATGCCTGCCGAGCTGGGATGACATCACGGTGCTGACCGGCCTGGATGACCGCGACGCGATCGTCGACCATTTGCTTGAGTGCGGCGTGCGCGTGGTGGCGCTGAAGCTGGGCGAGGAGGGCAGCTATGTCGCCACGCACGAGTCGCGCACGCTGGTGGCGCCGTATCCGGTGCGGCCGGTGGATGCCACCGGTGCAGGCGACTGCTTCGGCGGCAGTTTTATCGCACGCCTGGCGGCCGGGGCCGATCCGTTCGAGGCAGCGCGCTACGCCAATGTGGCGGCGGCGCTGTCCACCACGGGATATGGCGCGGTGGCGCCAATTCCGCGCGCGGAGACCGTACTCGCCCGTCTGGAACATTCCGTCTCCGTGATTGCCTGATCCGCATGCGGGCCAGGCTCCGAACCACAGCTCCGAACTACGGAATTCATCGACACTGCTATGCAAATCCAACCTTCCCCGTTGCTTGAACGTCTCGCCAACGTGCCGGTGATCCCGGTACTGGAATATCACTCGGTTGACGAAGCGCTGCATGTCAGTGAGGCGCTGGTATCCGGCGGACTGCCGGTGCTCGAGATCACGTTGCGCACGCCGGTGGCGTTGCAGGCGATGGAGGCGGTCGCCAAGGCGCTGCCGCAAGCCGTGGTCGGCGCCGGCACTGTGCTCACCGCCGAGCAATTGCACGCCGTGCGCGACGTGGGTGCGAAATTCGCCGTATCGCCCGGGTTGACGCAGAAACTCGCCGACGGCGCACAGGGTGCGGGCATTTCGCTGCTGCCGGGTGTCGCCACGGCCAGTGAAGCGATGGCAGCGCTGGAAGCCGGTTTCACGTTACTGAAGTTCTTCCCGGCCGAGGCGGCTGGCGGGGTGCCGATGCTGAAGTCGCTCTACGGCCCGCTCGCCCAACTCAAGTTCTGCCCGACTGGCGGTATCGACCTCGCCAAGGCCAGCACCTACCTGGCGCTGCCGAACGTGGTCTGCGTGGGGGGATCATGGGTGGTGCCCAAGGATGCGGTGGCCGCCAAGGACTGGGGGCGCATCCGCAAGCTGGCGGAAGAAGCCTCGCGCCTGCGCAGGGGGTAATCCGGCGCAATGTCCGCATGCGGGGCGTTACTCAGTAAACGCCCCGGAGCCGGCAGGTTTGTGCGGCCCTGGTAAAAAATACAAAGCCGGCCCGGAATGACGTGTCACGACACAAGTCATTCCGTGCCGGCTTCGTTGTTGGCGCCAGCAGGCCAGAAGGTGTTGGCGGAAACGAAAAGGGCGCCGGGGGGCGCCCACTTCATAACTGCCTGATTACTTGGACTTCTCAGCCGAGCTTTCGAGCTTTTGGCCGCCCTTCTGAACGTCCTGGCCGAGGCCGGCCATGGTGTTGCAACCTGCCAGCAACGTGGCAAACAGTACGCACCAGATCCATCCTTTTTTCACGAGGGGCTCCTTTCATGGATAGTAAGAAGTGGCCACATTCTAACGTCCACCCGCTGACTGTCGATGCAGGATGTGTGCCAATTTGTAATTAGGAAAATGTCTGACAGACGGGGCTAGCCCACGCCGCCGGCTTTCAGCAGGTGGCGCGCGCGATCGACGATGGCGTCGTGGGTCTGCGCCAGCCAGTGCGCCGGGAACGGCTGGGCCAGCAGGTAGCCCTGGATGCCATCGCAGCCCCAGCTACGCACGATTTCCAGTTGCGCGCGCGTTTCCACACCCTTCGCGCAGACCGATACCCCGTGCGAATGGGCGAAGGCACAGGCGGCGCGCAATTGCGCGGCGACTTCCGTCGGGCGATCGGCATGGCCCAGGTGGCGCGCATCGAGCGTGACGAGGTCAGGGCGCACCCGTTCCAGGGCACGGTGGCTGGCTGCATTGTCGGTAAAGTCGCTCAAGGCGATCCGAACGCCGCCATCGCGTAATTCGGCGGCCTTGAGGGCGGTTTCCTCTGTATCGGGCACGATGTCGACTGGCACTTCAACACAAAGCCGGCCGGGCGCAATGTGGAACGCGTCGATGGCGCGCCGCAGCATCTCGATCGTATCCGCGCCCTGCAACTGCGAACTCGACGTCAGGAGCGTGAACTGTACGGGCGCGATCGCCTCTGTCGCCTGCATCAGCGGCAATAGCTGCTGCAGGATCCACTGTCCGATCTGATTCACCATGCCCAGTGCTTCAACGGCCGGGAGGAAGTCCTGCGGCGCCACGCGGCCCAGGATCGGATGCTGCCAGCGCAGGCGCACGGTGTAGGCGGCGATGTCGGCCGTGTCGAACATCGCGCGCGGCTGCAGGTGCAGGCCGAGTTCTCCCCGCGCGAGGGCCTGCGGCAGCGCGGCCATCAGCGCCGCCATGCGCGGCGCGGAGGGCGCCGTGGCGTTGCCGATGCCGTCGCCCCCACGACGGCTGACTTGCAGCATGGCGTCGAAGGCCTGCTGGAGACTGCGCTCGGTGGCACTGTCGGGATGATCCATCGCGGCGCCGATGCTGCACGACAGGAACAACTCGAAGCCGTCGACGGTATAGGGCTGCCCCAGCACTGCGGCAATCGACCTGCTCAGACAGTTGGCGTCATCGGTGCCATCGGGAAGGACGCATGCAACGCCCAGGTCCGCGGGCCCAAGCCAATGCATGACCGCGGGCATCGCAGCCAGGCCGGCGACACGCGACTTGACCTGCGCGCGCAGCTTGTTGGTCCGCGCAGGGCCGAGGGTTTCGCGGGCGTTCTGAAAGCGGTCCAGGCGAATGATGAGGACCGCCAGCGGATGGGCGGTGCCGACCTCTGCGCGATGCTCATCCAGCGCGGCAATAAATGCGGCGGGCTGGATGTTGGCAGGTTGGATAGTCTCTCTGCCACCCACGCCCATGGGTGGGGTGTCGTTGGTGTCAGGATCCATCAATGGCTCTTGCGGGCAGCGTGTTCATGGTGTGCAGATGCCGCCGGCGGTACCCGGACTGCGTTCCCGTTTATACGAAATTTCTGCGGTGCGCTGGATGGGCGCAGCTCGTTTTTCTTTTAAGTGACTGTGTAGAACTGCGTATGCAACTGCAAGGCCAAATCATACGGCAGCGCTGCGCAAACTAGCAGAACGACGATGCCCGCGTGCACGGTCCGTCGCAATGTTGTTTGATTCCCGACAACGGATGAATTGTCGCCACCTTTGTTGACTTGACCGGCTAATACAAATAGCGCTAAGGCGGCGAGAGGCGCATGGTCGCTCTAGACGTGTCAGCTGGAGGTGGTAGCCGAAAACGAGCCGTGGCGGGAGGGGAGGCGGGGAAGGAAGGAGGTCAGCAAGACCCGGGGTGGAGTCCCCCGGGCGGCCAGCAAAGGTGGCGCGGAAAGGCGAGCGGACGCGTGGCACGCCCGTCGCCGCGGTATACCGTTAGAGGTTGGCGGTTAGCCCGTGGTTTCGGACTCGGGACCGTCTTCGGGGGGGACCCGGGAGGCAAGCACCTTGTCTATGCGCTTGCCATCCATGTCGATGATCTCGAATTTCCAGTCAGCCCATTGCACCATGTCGGTTGTCTGGGGCAGCCGGCCCAGCAGCAGGAGCAGCATGCCGGACAGCGTGTGATAGCGCTCCTTGTCTTCCTCTGGCACTGCGCGTAAACCAAGCCGGTCCTTGAGCTCGGGAATGGGGATCAGGCCGTCGAGGAGCCACGTGCCGTCATCGCGTTGCACCGCCCACTCCTCGCCGGCCGCGTCGGGCTTGAATTCACCCGTGATGGCCTCGATCAGGTCCTGCAGGGTCACCAGGCCCAGCACCTCGCCGTATTCATCGATAACGAATGCGATCTGTCCGCCCGACGATCGGAAATTCTCGAGCAGTTCCATGCCCGTCACGCTTTCCGGCACGAAGACCGCCGGCTGGAGCACGGTCGTCAGCTCGGCCTTTTCGCCGCGCAGGTGACGCGCCAGCAATTGGCGCGCGCTGACGACGCCCAGGATGTCATGCATGCCGCCACGCACCACCGGGAAGCGCGAGTGATCGGTTTCCTCGATGCGGCGCAGGGTTTCCTCTTCGCCCTGTTCGACGTCCAGGAAGACGACGTCGCCGCGCGGCACCATCAGCGAAGCCAGTTGGCGGTCGTCGAGGCGAAACACGTTGCGCACCATGGTGTGCTCGTGATGCTCGATCACGCCTGCCTCCGAGCCTTCCACCAGCAGCGCGTGGATTTCATCTTCCGTCACGGCGGGGCCGCGGTTGGTGTTGACGCCCAGCAGGCGCAACATCAGCCGCGTGGAGCCGCCCAGCAGCTTGACGAACGGTGTGGACGCCACGCCGAGGAACGCGATCGGACGGGACACCATGCGCGCAATGGCTTCCGGTGCCAGTTGTCCAAGGCGCTTCGGCACCAGCTCGCCCAGCACAATCGAGAAATAGGTCAGGCCTGCCACCACGATGGCGGTGGCGACATAGCCGGAGGTGGTGGCAGATAGCCCGAATCCCTGCAGCCAGCCGCCGAGCGGCGCGGCGAGCGTCGATTCACCGACCACGCCGTTCAGCACACCGATCGACGTGATGCCGATCTGCACCGTGGAGAGGAAACGCGTGGGGTCCTCCCCGAGCTTGACGGCCTCCATGGCGCCGCGGTCGCCGTCGTCTATCAGTCGCTGCAGCCGGGCCTTCCGGGCCGTGACGAGCGCGATTTCCGACATGGCGAACAGGCCGTTAAGCAGAATGAGCGCCAGTAATATGGCAATTTCCATCAGGTTGCACGCCCTATGCGCACAGGTATTGAAAAATCAGAGCATACCATCCGACTATGACGTTTCTCGTCGCCGGTGACGCAGGCGTCACTGTCGGAGCGCCAGCGGCGTGCGCCGCCGCACGGTGGCTGCATGCGCGCTGGTCGTGGATTCGGTAGCGGCGGGCAGCGGCAGCGGGGAGGCCCAGGCAGGTCGATGCGCAATCAAGCACGGATCATGCCGTGGTCGGGCTGGATATCCCGCACGATTGTGGCGCCATATATGGGCATCGTAGAGGCCATATGCCCACGTCGACATGCGACGAATCTGAAAGGCGTCGTCCTTTATCGCAGCTACCTCCCTGAATGCTGATGATTACCTGCGAGGTAGTCGTCACGCGGCCATTGGCATGCTGTAATGTGAGCCATGGATACCCTGACGCCCGGCTCCGAAGCCGCCCTCGATTTTCCCGGCCTGCTGCGTTACTGGCGTGGCAAGCGTGGCTACAGCCAGCTGGCGCTGTCGCTGGCCGCCGGGGTTTCCCAACGTCATATCAGTTTCCTGGAATCAGGCCGGGCGCGGCCGAGCCGCGAGATGGTGCTGGCCCTGGCGGAGCGCCTGGGGGTGCCGCTGCGGCAGCGCAACCGGCTGCTGCTGGCCGGCGGTTTTGCGCCCGCATACAGCGAACATGCGCTGGCGTCGCCACCCATGCAGATGGTGCGGCAGGCCATTGCGCTGATCCTCGCCAAGCAGGAGCCGTATCCCGCCGTGGTGCTGGACCGATTCTGGAACCTGGTCGATGCCAACACGGCGTACCGCCGCATGCTGGACAAGCTGTTGGCCGGCCGCAGGCCTGCATCGCTCGACACCAACGGCCAGCGCATCAATTTGATGCTGTCCGTCTTCGACCCGAAAGGACTCTGGCCAGTGATCGAGAACGCGCGCCAGGTGGGCCGCTACCTGCTGCACCGGGTCTGGCAGGAACTTCAGGTGCAGGCGCACGACCAGACTGCGCGCGAGATCTTCCGGCGGATCGCCGAATGGCATCCGGACATGGTGGGGCCGGGCGGCGTGCTCCTGGGCGAGGACGACCCGGCGGACGGGTCCCCGCCACCGGTTCTGCCCGTGGCCCTGCATGCCGGCCGTTTCCGCGCGTCGCTGTTTTCCACGCTGACCACGCTGGGCATTCCGCAGGACGTCACCTCGCAGGAACTGCGCATCGAGTGCTTCTACCCGGCAGATGAGGCGACTCGTTCGATCTTCGAAACGATGGCCGACACCCCGTCGCGGACATCGCGACCGTAGACCTGCCGGAAAAGCACAGTCGTGCTAAGATCGCCGGGCCGCCGCGGAAGGCTTCCACGGCGGCATCGTTACGTCTTCAGGGCGGGGTGAAAGTCCCCACCGGCGGTATGCCGCACGCGTCCACGACGCGCTGCGACGAGCCCGCGAGCGCCCGCACTCTCCGTGCGGGGTCAGCAGACCTGGTGAGAGGCCAGGGCCGACGGTCATAGTCCGGATGAAAGAAGATGGGCGGAATCCGTATGGTCTCATGCGCGCGCAATGTCGTCCGTTGCGTGCGGCGGGCCGTCGCTGCTTTTCGCTGATCGTCCCCTGAAACGCCCATTGACCATATGCACGCCTGTGCACGGAGCGTTTCAATGCTGACCCTTACTCAACCTACTCAACCTGCTCAAGCTGTATCCCCCCTTGTCACACCGCCGGCATCGGCCGATGTCGACCTGCGCTCGCTGGATGAGCGCATCGCCCAGGCACTGGAAGCCATGCGCGACGGGCGTCCGGTCGTGCTGCTCGATGACGACGACCGCGAGAACGAAGCGGACCTGATTCTCGCCGCCGAGCGCCTGACCACGGCCAACATGGCGATGATGATCCGCGAGTGCAGCGGCATCGTCTGCCTGTGCCTGACCGCCGAGAAGGTCCGCCAGCTTGGCCTGCGCCCGATGGTGGAGAACAACCGCAGCCAGTACGGCACGGCCTTCACCGTGTCGATCGAGGCACGCGAAGGCGTGACCACCGGCGTGAGCGCGGCGGATCGCATCACGACCATCCAGGCCGCGATTGCCGACGATGCCGGCACGGACGCCGTGGTCAGTCCGGGCCATGTGTTCCCGCTGGTGGCCGTCGACGGTGGCGTGCTGGCCCGCCGCGGCCACACCGAGGGTTCGGTGGAACTGGCCCGCATGGCTGGCATGACGCCCGCTGCCGTGCTCTGCGAGCTGATGAACCCGGACGGCACCATGGCGCGCCGCCCCGAGGCGCTGGCCTTCGCGGAGACATATCAGCTACCGATCCTGACCATTGCGGACCTGGTCGCCTGGCGTGAGATTCACGGTTGATTCCGGGCGGCTGATGCAAGGCTGCCGATTCGGCATGGGGATCGACCAACTTGTCCGGCACGCCTGATTGGACGCGGCTGAACATCGGTTGGCGGGTTATGCGCCGCGCACGACCCGCCTTGTTCAGGGGCGGAATTTGACAGCTCGCAACGTTGAGGCGCATACACGCTGTGCGACAATGCGGGCTGCCTTTTCCCGTCATGACGAGGGTGTCCTCATGTTTTTCCGCGTGTTTTCGCGCCTGGCCCTGGTGGCCGGCGCGTGCTTCAGTGTTGCTGCCCAGGCTGGTCCGGACAGCGCATCTTCCCTCGATACCATTCCCGCTTCGCCGGCCGGCACAGCCTCGAGTGTCCAGCGTCCGGCCGCTGCATCGGGCCAGTACCAGTGCCCGGGCACGAGCGGCGGCACCGTGTTGCGAGCTTCGCCGCGCGACGGCTGCACACTGGTCGCCGCGCCCGACCCCGCAGCCCCGGACCCGCAGCGCTGGTTGCCGCTGATGGGCGCCAACGGCATGATTTCCTATTTCGACCAGACGACGGTACGCCGCCGGGGTCCGGAGGTGGGTGTGGTGCTGGTCCGCAATGCGCCCGCGGGCGTGATCCGGACCACCAGCGGCGAGACCATTCGCTCGTCGCTCAAGCGCCTGGTGCTGAATTGCGCGACGTCGATGTACGCGGTGGTCGAACAGACGCTGTACAGCAAGCGCTATGCGCGTGGGGATTCGCTCTATACGATCCGCGCGTCTCAGGCTGGCATGCCGCAACCGGCGGCATCGGGCAGCATCGCCAGTCAGTTGATGAACCGGCTGTGCCATGGATGACGGCCGGCACCGTGGCTGACTTGGCGCGTCATGCGCGCTGTCTCGATGTTGGCGCTGTGCGATGGCGTGTGTGACAAGGCGGCATGAAACAGGAAGAGGGGCTTCTGAACTGCACCCCAAAAGTTGGACATACTACGCCGCGTACAACGTTGCATACTTTTCACTCCGTCGTCTGAATCATTCGAATTTTCGCTGTCGAGAGCCCCAGGCTGTGGGTCAACCCTGAACACAACGACGATCTCATCCTTGTGGATTTCGACACGCTTGACCAGACCCAATAC
>NZ_JBFTSP010000044.1:0-24559 GCF_056400065.1 Cupriavidus sp. 01L415
TTTAAGTTTGCCCACCGCGACCTCACCGCCCCACCCTGCGCCAGCCTCAGGCGTCAACGGCCAGCGCCACCGCCCCACAGCAACCCCACAAAAACATCCAACCCCGCACAAAAAGCACGCTCGGACTGACATTTGAATTTAGCGGACGGTGAGACGTTTCAGAACCGCCTAGACATTGCTTGTGGTGGCTAAATTCAGATGTCCGCTTCCAGCCGAATCAGAATGTCCTCTGGCAAGACCTATACTGGTAGCGCCTGAGCAGGAACCGGAGCGCGCCATGAAGGCTTCCGGACCTCGTCCATGAGAGCAAAAGCGTGTGGGAACAGGGTTTCCCACACATCACCCCTCAGCTCGACTTTCATGCCCACAGCCCTCCCCGAGTCGCCATCAGCGACTTCGCAAGCGACCGGACGTTCTTCCAGATCTCGGCGGGCTTCCGTTGTTGCCTGGCGGCGACCTCAGCCACCACTTTGGTCACCAGTTGCAGAGGTGCCTCGTCAAGGACCTGGGCGATATGGGGGCGATACTCGACAGGTGCCTGGCCAGTGGCAAGCGCCTGCTCTAGCTCCTCAGGCGTGAGAGCGCCCGAGTAGCTGACATTGGCCCCTTTCGCGGCCATCCAGAGGGCCCGAGTTGGCTTGCCCATAGCTTCCCTGGCCACCTCTGGGTCATTGACGTCCAGTGACAGTCCAAGCACATCCAGCAACTGACTGAGCGACGTGAGCGTCGCATTGACGCCGCCATGCTCGATGCCGTTGAGTGCCTGCCGCGACAGTTTTGCCATGTCGGCGAGTTGTTGCTGAGTGAGACCCAGAGCAATCCGCTTGCTTCGGATCGCGGCTCCAATGATTGCAGGATTCGTCATCGCGGACTCCCTTCTTTGTCAAGTATAGACGACAACCATTGGCGCGCGGAATACAGTGATACTGTCGCCATATATGGCTGCCCGCGCCGGCGCTTCTGGTGGGACGCAGGATCGAGGGCCAATCGGGGTGGGGTCACGCGTTATCGGCCTTCCTGCGAAGCCTGGAGCCTGCCAGGTTCGACGCATATCCGCTGCCGATGTCGTTCATTGGCGACCATATCGGCGCCCTGCTGACATTCATTGCGCAGGATTTCAGCACGCCGCTTACCAAGCTACCCAAGCGCGATAGCGGCCTGTTCGAGCGGATACGCGATTGCATGTACCAGCAGTCGAGTCATGCACGTTGTGTGCAGCGGACGTTGCGGCCGCGGTAGGCGTGTCACTGCGGAGCCTGCACCACTGCTTCGCGCGCTTTGACACGACGTTTGGCGACACGCTGATGAAAATGCGTTGCGCTCACGCTGTGCGAATGCTCGAATCGCCGATTTTCAGGCGCCTGACAATCGCCGAGATCGGGCGCCGCGCCGGCTTTGTCGATGCCTCACATTTCACACGAACGCTGCATGCACGCGTGGGCCGCAAGCCGTCGCAGATTCGTCGCCAGTGTGGCGCTCCGGACGCGCCTCACAATGTCACTCAGGAGGACTGATCCGTGACATCCATCGTGACGTGGTCCACCCGCGCCGTGCCCCGTGCGCAACGGCTCGACTATTTTGCCGACGCGCTTTCGTCGGCGATCGCTTCGGCGATGCCGGAATTACCCAGTGGCAATACGATGGCGCCTTGCGTTGTCATTGGCGAGCGGGCCGCGTCGCTAATTCGGGAAGCTCGCGCTTAATAGAAGCTTGGAGGCGGTCCCGCCGGCCGTTTCCTGTTGCCGGGCGCCGAAGACATCGCGTTCGTCGGGCGATGCCGAAATGTTCGGGCGATCGACGGACCCGGGGCGCCGGTTGCGGTGCAGCAAATCCTGCGGTGCCGGCGACACCGTGGTCTAGGATGACGGTAGGGGTTCCTCACGGGGACACATCGTGAAGCCATCAACGCTCGTCCTGTCCAACTCGATTTCAGCCCTGTTGCTCGGCTGCATTTGGCCGGTGGCCGGTGCAGCCGAGGGCTATGAAGTGCGCCGGGCCGCCATGGGCAGGGACATCGCCGCCACTGCGGCGACCGCCGGTGTGAGCAGTGGCAGAAAAGCCATCGACCCTCGCGTCATGGCGGTCATCGAGCAGGTGCCGCGTCACGAGTTTGTGCCGGACGACCAGAGGCCCTTCGCCTACGAGAACCGCCCGCTTCCCATCGGACATGGCCAGACCATCTCGCAGCCCTACATTGTGGCCCTGATGACAGACCTGATGATGGTCAAGCCGGAGGATGTCGTGCTCGAAGTCGGAACCGGCTCGGGCTATCAGGCCGCGGTACTGGCCGGGATGGCGCGCACCGTGTACACGATCGAGATCATCGAGCCGCTGGGATTGCAGGCGTGCGAGCGCCTGACGCAGCTGGGCTACGGGCAAGTGAAATGCAAGGTGGGCGACGGTTACTACGGCTGGGATGCCCATGCCCCCTTCGACGCGATCATCGTTACCGCCGCGGCCAGCCATGTGCCGCCGCCCCTTATCCGGCAACTGAAGCCTGGCGGCAGGATGGTGATCCCGGTGGGCGCGCAGTTCCTCACTCAATACCTGTTGCTGGTCGAAAAGTCCGGCGACGGCACGGTCTCGACGCGACAGGTCCTGCCAGTCAGGTTCGTTCCGCTGGTCGGCGGGCACTGACGCGGCGGCGATTCACGGCAGTCGTGCGGCCGAATGGCGCCAGGCATCATGCTCCGTCCCCCACTGCTCGCCCTCGCCGTGCTGTCGGCCGCCGCGCTTGGTTACGAGGTGCTGCTGATGCGGCTGCTCTCCATCATCCAGTGGCACCACTTCGCCTACATGATGATCAGTGTTGCGCTGCTGGGCTATGGCGCGGCCGGCGCAGGGGTGGCGATGATGCGGCACGCGTTTGCGCCCCTGCTTGTGCGCCATTTCGTGCAGGTCTTCGCGGGCGGCGCGGTGCTGTTCGGCATTTGCGCGATTGCCTGCTTTGCGCTGGCCCAGCGTGTCGCCTTCAATCCGCTGGAGATCCTGTGGGATCCGCGCCAACCGCTACGGCTGGTGGCGGTCTACCTGCTGCTGTTCGTGCCCTTCTTTTTCGCTGCCGTGAGCGTCTGCCTGACCTTCACGTGTTTCAACGAGCAGATCCATCGCGTCTACAGCTTCGACATTCTCGGCGCCGGGTTCGGGTGTCTTGCCATCATCGCCGTGCTTTTTGTACTGGATCCGGCCAACGCGCTGCGACTGGTGGGCGGTGCAGGCATGGCGGCGGCAGCGCTGGCCGCATTCGAGTGCCGCTGGCATCGACCCTGGCTGCCGGTCGCGCTGATTGGGGCTGCGCTCCTGCCTGCGGCGCTGCCAGATGCGTGGATCGCGCTGCGGCCGTCCGAGTACAAGGAACTGAGCCAGATCCTGCGCATCGGGAATGCCCGCGTGGTGGATCAACGCTCAAGTCCACTTGGCACGGTAACTGTGGTCGAGAGTCCGTCGATCCCATTGCGGCACGCACCCGGACTGAGCCTCAATGCCACCATGGAGCCGCCACCGCAACTTGCGATATTTACCGACGGCGACGGGCTCAGCGCGCTGAATCACTATGACGGGCGGCGCGAACCGCTCGCTTACCTGGGGGACCTGACCTCTGCCCTTCCCTTTCACTTGCTGGACCGCCCAAAAGTGCTGGTGCTGGGGAGCGGTGCCGGCGCCGACGTCCTCCAGGCGATCTATCACCACGCCAGTTCCGTCGATGCAGTGGAACTGAATCCGCAGGTGATCGACCTCGTGCAGCGCCGCTTCGCCGCATTCTCCGGCAAGCCCTACAGCGCGCCGGGCGTGCATGTCTTTGCCGTCGAGGCACGCGGCTTCCTGGTCGCCGGGAATGGGCACTACGACCTCATCCAGGTGGCACTGCTGGACTCGTTCAGCACCTCGTCAGCGGGCCTGTACGCGCTCTCCGAGAGCTATCTCTATACCGTGGAAGCGTTCCAGGAGTACTTGCGCCATCTGAGGCCCGGTGGGCTGCTGGCGATCACAAGATGGGTGACATTGCCACCGCGTGACATGCCCAAGCTGCTTGCCACCGCCGTGACCGCCATGGAGGACGCCGGCGTGCCCCAGCCCTCCCGCCGGCTGGCGCTGATCCGGGGATGGAAAACCGCCACGTTGCTGGTCAAGAACGGAGACTTCGTGGCGTCGGACATTGCCGCCTTGCGCATGTTCTGCACTGCCCGCTCTTTCGACACCGAGTACTACCCGGGCATTCAGGCGGCGCAGGCCAATCGCTTCAACGTGCTGGAGGCGCCCGAGTTTTTCGAGTCCGTGCAAGCGCTGCTTGGTGCTGACCGCGATGGCTTCTTTGCGCGCTACAAGTTCGATGTGCGGCCCGCGACTGACGACCGGCCGTACTTCTTCCACTTCTTCAAATGGCGCTCGCTACCTGAACTGCTGTCTCTGAAAGCACAAGGCGGGCTGCCCTTGCTCGAATGGGGCTATCCGGTGTTGGTTGCCACACTTCTGCAGGCCACGTGCGCGGCGTTGCTGCTGATCCTGATACCGCTCTGGGCGATGCGGCGCTGGCCGGCCGCGAGGCGAGCACCGCCACAAGCCTCCACGGCGCATGCCATTGACGATGCCGCCATCCCGCCTTCCATCTGGCGGATCGGCGTCTACTTCCTTGCGGTCGGCTTTGCCTTCATGTTTGTCGAGATCGCTTTCATCCAGAAGCTCATCCTGTTCCTGAGCCATCCGCTCTATGCGATCGCGGTCGTGTTGTCCGCGTTCCTCGTCTTCGCCGGGCTGGGGAGCCGCTATTCGCGCCGCATGACAGCGCGCTACCACGACGATCGGAAACGTCCGGTCGAGGTGGCCGTCGCTGGGATCTGCCTTGTCTCGCTGTTCTATCTGGGAGCCTTGCCACACCTGTTCAGGCTGCTGATTGCACTACCGGATGCCGGCCGGATTACCGTATCCATCATGCTGATTGCGCCGCTGGCCTTCCTGATGGGAATGCCATTTCCGCTAGGTCTTGCCAACGTCGCGCGGCACGATGAAGCGCTGGTGCCCTGGGCATGGGGCATCAATGCCTGCGCTTCAGTGGTGGCGTCGGTGCTTGCGACCCTGATGGCGGTCCACTTTGGATTTACCGCGGTCGTGCTGGCGGCGCTGCTCCTGTATATCGCCGCGGCCACCGCCTCCACCTGAGTTGTGGGTCTTGCGCGTCGCCAGCAAACCTTGCCGCCAAACGTCCCACCCTGCGCCGGTCTCAGCCGCGTCATGCCGCAGCCATCGCCCTGCAAGCCACTCCTACAGCACCCATCGCACCAAACTGCTCGCCCCGGCCGAGGTTCGAGCCTGGCTGGGTGCGCACCATTTCAGAACGTCGTGGACGTCGTCCTTCAAGGCGAAGGGACGGCGCCGCCACAATCATGAAATTTGCCGTTGCTGCATCGCAACATGATATGTACCAAGCGCTTAAATCTGAATTCAGTATGTTTTAATTCTTCCACGCAGCGGTTGTTGCTGCACCACTTTAGCGCCGCTGCGCGAAACCGGACCGACGCCCCCGCCGAGATCCGGTTTTTTTTTCGTCCAACGATTTCGCTGCCCTCTCTTGCGGCGCGCAATGGCGCCGCTTTGGGGTGCCTGCAAGCCCGTCGGTCACTCACTCCTTGTGCGCAAGCGCGGCTTCCGGCGCGCGTCGGAAGCTGATAGCAAGGCGATTGAACGCATTCATCAGGCTGATGGCCATCGTCAGATCGGCCAGTTCCTTCTCGCTGAAGACTGCCGCGGCGGCCGCGAACGCATCGTCGGGGACATGCGTATCGGCGACGCGCGTCACGGATTCCGCCCACGCCAGCGCCGCCTTCTCGCGGGCGCTGAACAGGCTGCCCGCTTCATGCCAGGCTTGCACCAGCGCGAGTTTCTCGACCTTGACGCCCTTCTTGAGGAGGTCGCGTGTGTGCATGTCGAGGCAATAGGCACAGCCGTTGATCTGGCTGACACGCAGGTAGACCAGCTCGACGAGTACATCGTCGAGGCCCGACTGCATGATGTAGCCGTAGACACCGCCAAAGGCCTTGACGCCGCCCGGGGCAGCTTTCGTGTAATCCAGTCTCATTTCGACACCTGCTTGTCGATCGTGGTCAGTTCCTTGTCGTCGGAATCGACGATGAAGACGGCGAGCAGCTTGGCCGGTTTGGTCTTGCTGGCGTTGCGACTGACGGGATGACTTGACCCTGGTTCCTCGTAGAAGCTTTCGCCCGCCTTGTAGACGCGTTCCGGCTGGTCATTGACCTTGCTTGCGATGCTGCCCGACACGACGTAGGCGTAGATGAACGCGGACTTCGCGTGGACGTGCGGCAATGATGCGCCGCCCGGGGCGTAGTCCACTTCCAGGGCAACGAGCGATTTGCCGGGGATGTTCGGGATGGTGTGGGCGAAGTTCGGCTTGACCGACTCGCCAGTCCCGTGGGCGGTGGCAATGCCTGCGAAGGCGATGCCTGCTGCGGCCAGCAGTGCGCCAGCCCAATTCTTTCGATTCATGTCTACTCCAGCTCGAATGAAACTACGCTTAACTCAGTCGTAGTTAAGATAGACGAAGTCGGAGAATAGTGCAAGCCGGGGCGAGAAGAAATGGAAAAGCGGGGTCGCCAAGGGACATGGGTGCCGCAACTACGACACAATCTGGCGCAGGTTCGTCCCTCTGGCTTGCTCAATCCGCTGGATGTGGGCCCGGCGCTCCAGTCTGGCGTCGCGGGGATCATCGTGTCCAATCATGGTGGCCGCGACGATCGATGTGCTGCCGGCGATAGCAACCGCGGTGGCCGGCGCCGTGCCGGTCTTGCTCGACGGCGGCGTCCGGCGCGGCACGGATATCGTCAAGGCGATGGCGTCGGGCGCCGCTGCCGTCCTGATTGGCCAGCCTGTCCTTCATGCCCTGGCCGTGGGCGGCATGCCTGGCGTGGCGCATATGCTGACGCTCCTGCAGACCGAGCTGGAGGTCGCCATGGCGCTCATGGGCCGACCCTCCCTGAAAGACATCGATCCGACCGCGTTGCTTGTCAGTCGACCATGACGACATGACAAATGCCTTCCGGCAGGGCCGCCCTCCGCTCACCGCGACCGCCCTGTCCCCTTCAAAGCCCTCATTCCGCACAAGAATCGCGATCGGGCCGGCGTTTTGATAGCCGGATCCGGGGGCTTCGGCATACGGGTAAATACTGGATATTGGTAATACCAGTTTACCTGTTGGGAGGGCTGACCTAGACTGCGTTGACTCGGCATGCGTGCGGCGCGGCAGTGTGGTCGCGGGCATCCGGATCTGCACCCCTACAAGAAGCAGAACGCAGGAGACCCGAGTGAACGACGACGACAATCCGCCGAATCCGCCCAGGCGCCGCAGCCAGGCCTGGTTCGGCCGGCTCGACCGCGACGGGTTCATCTACCGCTCGTGGCTGAAGAATCGCGGGATTCCGCACGACCAGTTCGACGGCCGTCCGGTCATCGGCATCTGCAATACCTATTCCGAACTCACCCCCTGTAACTCGCATTTCCGCACGCTGGCCGAGCAGGTCAAGACAGGCGTGTGGGAGGCTGGCGGGTTTCCGCTGGAATTCCCCGTCATGTCGCTCGGGGAAACCCTGCTGCGCCCGACTGCCATGCTGTTCCGCAATCTGGCCAGCATGGACGTGGAGGAGTCGATCCGAGGCAATCCCATCGATGGCGTGGTGCTGCTGATGGGCTGTGACAAGACCACGCCGGCGCTGATGATGGGCGCCGCCTCGTGCGACCTGCCAGCCATCGGCGTCTCCGGCGGGCCCATGCTGAGCGGCAAGTTTCGCGGGCAGGAGCTGGGCTCGGGCACCGACGTGTGGAAGATGTCAGAAGAAGTCCGCGCCGGCCATATGTCGCAGGAAGACTTCTTCGAGGCGGAAAGCTGCATGCACCGGTCGCACGGCCATTGCATGACGATGGGCACCGCTTCCACCATGGCCTGCATGGTCGAATCGCTCGGCATGAGCCTGCCGGGCAATGCGGCGATTCCCGCCGTGGACGGCCGCCGCAACATCCTCGCCCGCGCGTCGGGACGGCGCATCGTGCAGATGGTCAAGGACAACCTCGTGATGTCGAAGATCCTGACCCGCGATGCTTTCGAGAACGCGATCAAGGTTAACGCCGCGATCGGGGGCTCGACCAACGCGGTGATCCACCTGCTGGCCATCGCCGGGCGCATCGGCGTGGAGCTGAACCTCGACGACTGGGACAAGCTCGGCCACGCCCTGCCCTGTCTGCTCGATCTTCAGCCATCTGGCCGCCACCTGATGGAGGACTTTTACTATGCGGGCGGCCTGCCGGCTGTGATCCGAGAACTCGGGCCCGTGCTGGCGCGCGATGCGCTGACGGTCAACGGCAAGACGCTCTGGGAAAACTGCAAGGATGCGCCCAACTGGAACCGCGAGGTCATCCACGCATTCGATGCGCCCTTCAAGCCCGGCGCGGGCATCGCCGTGCTGTACGGCAATCTCTGCCCGGATGGCGCGGTCATCAAGCCTTCGGCCGCGACCCCGGCGCTGCTCAAGCACACCGGGCGTGCCGTGGTGTTCGAAGACAGCGAACACATGCACGCGCGGCTTGACGACGAGTCCCTCGATGTCGACGAAACCTGCGTGCTGGTGCTGAAGAACTGCGGCCCGCGCGGCTACCCGGGCATGGCCGAGGCCGGCAACATGCCGCTGCCGCCCAAGCTGCTGCGCAAGGGCATTACCGACATGGTGCGCATATCGGACGCGCGCATGAGTGGCACCGCCTATGGCACGGTGGTGCTGCACGTGGCGCCGGAGGCGGCCGCCGGCGGTCCGCTGGCACTGGTGAAGGATGGAGACATGGTGGAGCTCGATGTGGAGGCCCGCAAGCTGCATCTCCATGTCGCCGACGAGGAACTCGCCCGCCGGCGCGCCGCCTGGCAGCCCCCTGAACCGCCGATGGAGCGCGGCTGGACCCGGCTCTATTTCGATCACGTGCAGCAGGCCAACCGTGGCGCCGATCTCGATTTCCTGGTCGGCAAGAGCGGTGCCGGCGTGCCGAAAGACAACCACTGAACGCTGAACGACAAGACAAGCCCCGAAAACACCGCCCGTCCGGCGCGGTGCGCGACACAAGGAGACGCGACGCATGGCATCGGTACAGATTCGCGCAGTGGAGAAGTCTTTTGGCGGCACGCAGGTCATTCGTGGCGTGGACATCGATATCGCAGATGGCCAGTTCACGGTGCTCGTCGGCCCGTCCGGCTGCGGAAAATCCACGCTGCTGCGCATGCTGGCCGGCCTGGAGGAAATCACCGCAGGCGATATCCTGATTGGCGACCGCGTGGTCAACCAGCTGCCGCCCAAGGAGCGCGACATCGCGATGGTGTTCCAGAACTACGCGCTCTACCCGCACATGTCCGTGTACGACAACATGGCCTTTTCGCTCAAGCTTGCGGGCATGCCCAAGGAAGCGATCCGGCAGAAGGTGGACAAGGCGTCAAGCATCCTGGGCCTCGGCCAGTTGCTGGATCGATATCCGAGACAACTCTCCGGTGGCCAGCGGCAGCGCGTGGCCATGGGGCGCGCGATCGTGCGCGACCCGCAGGTTTTCCTCTTTGACGAACCGCTGTCCAACCTGGACGCTAAGCTGCGCGTGCAGATGCGCGCCGAGATCAAGGAGCTGCATCAGCGGCTGCGTACGACTTCGGTCTATGTCACGCACGACCAGATTGAAGCCATGACCATGGCGGACCAGATCGTCGTGATGCGCGACGGCCGCGTGGAACAGCGTGGCCGGCCCCTCGACCTATATGACCATCCCGACAACCTGTTCGTGGCGGGCTTTATCGGGTCTCCGGCAATGAACTTCATCCCCGGCACGTTGCGCCGCCAGAACGGGCAGGCCACGGTGGAGTTTGCCGATGGCACGCGCCTGCCGCCGCCGACGCGCCTTGGCGCGGACGCGGGCACGGACGGCCAGCGTGTGATCTACGGCGTGCGGCCCGAACACCTGGGCTATGGCACGCCCGGCCAGGGTTTTCCGACCAGCGTTTCGGTGGTGGAGCCGACCGGCGCCAATACCGAGGTGTATTCGCGTTTCGGCGAAACCGAGTTCATCTCGGTCTTCCGGGAGCGCCACGACTTCGCGGCGGGCGAGGCGTTGCACCTGGTGCCCGATCACCAGCACACCCACCTGTTCGACGCCGAATCCGGACAGGCCCTTCCCCGGCATTGACAACAACAGCAGGACCAGTACCGCGGCACCACCCATGACCATGGAGGAGACGAAGCGATGAGGACCCCCAGCAACATCACGAGACGCGATTTCCTGGTATCCACGGCGGCGGTCGCCGCCACCACGGCGCTGGGCGGCAATGCCTTCGCCGCGCCGGCTGCCCTGCAATACAAGCCCGAAGCCGGCGCCAAGCTGCGCGTCCTGCGGTGGAAGCGGTTCGTGCAGGGCGATGAAGACCTGTGGAATGCCAATACGAAGAAGTTCTCGGAGCTGACCGGCGTCGAGGTGCGCGTCGACAACGAAGGCTGGGAAGATGTCCGCCCCAAGGCCGCCGTCGCGGCCAGCGTCGGCACCGGGCCGGACATCATCCTGGGCTGGTTCGATGATCCACAGCAGTACCCCGACAAGCTGGTCGACCTGTCCGACCTGGCCAATTACCTCGGTGGCAAGTACGGCGGCTGGTACGACGTGTGCAAGAAGTACGGCATGCACAGCGGCAAGTGGATTGCGCTGCCGCTCGGCGTGGTCGGCAACGCGCTGGTCTATCGCGAGAGCCATGTCAAGGCTGCCGGCTTCGACGCCATCCCCAAGGACACCGCGGGCTTCCTGAAGCTGTGCCAGGCGCTCAAGGCCAAGAACACGCCCCCTGGCTTCGCGCTGGGCAAGGCCGTGGGCGACGGCAACAACTGGGCGCACTGGCTGCTCTGGTCGCACGGCGGCATGCTGGTGGACACCAAGGGCAAGGTCGTCGTCAACTCGCCAGAGACCTGGGCCGCGCTGGAGTACGCCAAGCAGCTCTATGCCACGTTCGTGCCGGGAACGCTGTCCTGGCAGGATCCGTCGAACAACAAGGCCTTCCTCGACGGCCAGCTCAGCCTGACCGCGAATGGCATCTCGGTCTACTACGCGGCCAAGAATTCGAAGGAGCCCAAGATGCAGGAGATGGCGCGCGACATCCAGCACGCGCACTTTCCTGTCGGCACGAGCGGCAAGCCCACCGAGCTGATGCAGATCACGCAGATGATGGTGTTCAAGTATTCGAAGTTTCCGAACGCGGCCAAGGCTTACCTGCAATTCATGATGGAGCCGGAGCAATACAACCCGTGGATGGAGGCCGCCATCGGCTACGTCAGCCAGCCGCTGAAGGCCTACGAATCGAACCCGATCTGGACGGCCGATCCCAAGCACACGGTCTATCGCGACGCGGCCTCGCTGATGCTCGACAACGGCCACGCCGGCCCGCTCGGTACGGCGTCGGCGGCGGCAATGGCCGACTACATCGTGCTGGACATGGTGGCCGAGGCAGCCAGCGGCGCGAAGACGCCGAAGGAAGCCGCCGCACGCGCCGCGCAACGCGCGGAGCGTTACTACAAAGCGTAGAGGTCGCCTCGAAGAGATCCTGAAGCAACGTCTTAGTCATGCAGGAACCGCTGCGGAGATCCCAGGACGCCGCAGCGGCAGTCGACCAGGAGCCTCATGTTGTCCCGCCTGTCAAACAACCGTCATGCGCTCGGGTTGCTGTTCATGCTGCCCACCGCGCTGTTGCTGCTGGTCTTCCTGACGTATCCGCTCGGGCTCGGCGTCTGGCTGGGATTCACCGACACCAAAATCGGCCGCATCGGCGAATGGATCGGCCTGTCCAACTTCAGCTATCTGGCCGGCGATTCGCTGACGCAACTGGCGCTATTCAATACGATCTTCTATACGCTGCTGGCCAGCGTGCTGAAGTTCGTGTTTGGCCTCTGGCTGGCGCTGCTGCTCAACCGGAACCTGCCGTTCCAGTCGTTCTTCCGCGCGGTGGTGCTGCTGCCGTGGATCGTGCCCACGGCGCTGTCGGCGCTGGCGTTCTGGTGGATCTATGACGCGCAGTTCTCGATCATCAGCTGGACGCTGGTCAAGCTCGGGCTGATCGACCGCTATATCGATTTCCTCGGCGACCCCTGGCTCGCACGTTTTTCCACCATCGCGGCCAACGTCTGGCGCGGCATACCGTTTGTCGCCATCTCGCTGCTGGCGGGCCTGCAGACCATTTCGCCCACGCTGTACGAGGCGGCCTCGATCGACGGCGTGACGCCGTGGCAGCAGTTCCGCTATGTCACCCTGCCGCTGCTGACGCCGATCATCGCGGTGGTGATGACGTTCTCCGTGCTGTTCACCTTCACGGACTTCCAGCTGATCTACGTGCTCACGCGTGGCGGCCCGCTCAATGCCACGCACCTGATGGCCACGCTGTCCTTCCAGCGCGCGATCCCGGGCGGTTCGCTGGGCGAAGGCGCGGCGCTGGCCACGATGATGGTGCCCTTCCTGCTGGCTGCCATCCTGTTTTCCTACTTCGGGCTGCAGCGGCGCGCCTGGCAACAGGGAGGCGACAAATGAAAGCCAAGGCGGCCAATACCGAGCAACAAGGGATGGATTACCTGCAGTCGGTTCCACGACGCTGGGTCACCCTCTACATCCCGCTTGGCGTCTTCGTGTTCGTGCTGCTGTTTCCGTTCTACTGGATGACGATCACGGCGTTCAAGCCGGATGGCGAGTTGCTGATGCAGAGCGCCAACCCCTTCCTGGTGATGGCGCCGACGCTGGCCCACTTCAAGAAGCTGCTGTTCAACACGCCTTACCCGGCCTGGCTGCTCAACACCGTGATTATCTCCACGGTGTCCACGTTCGCCTCGCTGGCCGCGAGCGTGCTGGCGGCGTATGCCATCGAGCGCCTGCGCTTCCAGGGCGCCAAGCAGGTCGGGCTGGCCATCTTCCTGGCTTATCTGATTCCACCGTCCATCCTGTTCATCCCGCTGGCGTCGATCGTGTTCCAGCTCGGCCTGTTCGATACGCGCTGGGCGCTGATCCTGACCTATCCCACCTTCCTGATTCCCTTCTGCACGTGGCTGCTGATGGGCTACTTCCGCTCGATTCCGTACGAGCTTGAGGAATGCGCGCTGATCGACGGCGCCACGCGCTGGGAAATCCTCGTCAAGATCATCCTGCCGCTGGCCGTGCCGGGCCTGATCTCGGCAGGCATCTTCGCGTTCACCCTGTCATGGAACGAGTTCATCTACGCGCTGACGTTTATCTCGTCGTCGGAGGTGAAAACTGTTCCCGTGGGCATCGTCACCGAGCTGGTGGAAGGCGATGTGTACCACTGGGGAGCCCTCATGGCGGGCGCCTTGCTGGGGTCCCTGCCGGTGGCGGTGATCTACTCCTTCTTCGTCGAGTACTACGTATCGGGGATGACCGGGGCGGTGAAGGAATAGGTTCCACGCCCACAGTCTGCATGTGCCACTCCTGACTTTGCAGACGAATTTCCACGCGGCGAGCCCCGCGGATTGGCTGCGCCCGCGCCGCGCGTTTACCTACTATGGACAGACCAGGGCCACCCCGGCCTCGCGCGCATTGGGAGATCCGCCATGCCAACTGCCTCGATCGAAAGCGCCAGGACATTTCTCCTCGACGTGAAGCTGCCGCCCGTAGACCCCGATACGAGCCCGATGCTGCTCGATGCGGAAGCCCCCGCATTTGAAGCGGACAAGGACCAGGCTGTCGTGGTGGGCTCCGGCGTGCTGACCTTTGCCAAGGGCGTGCCGCCCGAGCGGCGCAGCGCCGTGGCCAACTCGCTGCTGCTGGCGCAACTCGTGGCTCGACGTGTGGTCGGCGATCCGTCGAACGTGGATGCCTGGTACAAGGAATACGTGTCGGTGCTGGCCAATATCGGCTGGCTGGTGGAAACGAGCACTGCCACGAAATACGTGGAAGGCACCCAGAATTTCGAAACCCACAAGGCGATCATGTCGGTCGCGGCATTGCTGCTCGGCCCCGGGGCGCCGGGTGCACTCGCTCTGGTCAATACCACGCTGGACGCGCTGGCAAGCATGGACGACACCAAGCCGTGGATCACAATCTTCAGCCGCGAGACGCGCGCCGCCAACGTCTCCAGCTTCCAGGTCGCGCTGGCGGAGCAGTCGCCGGACGGCCACTTCGTGGTCTCGATGATGGCGTTTGCGCTGAAGGCCGGCTCGGCGGTGACGCAGGTGCTGTTCTTCAAGGCCAAGAAGAATGACGTGGAGCTCACCCACTACGATTCCAAGGCCGAAATCAACCTTGCGGTGCTCGACGCGCTGGAGCCCGAACTCAGCAATCGCGTCGCGCAGCACAGCAAGTCCTTTATCAGCCAGCTCCCCGACCTGTAGCCGCGCGGATGGCGCGTGCGTCATGGCGTCTGCCATGGCGTACGCCGCTTATCGCGTCGGAATCGTCGTGACGCGGAATCCCTGCTGCGTGGCGAGGGACACGAACGCAGCGGTGGTGTCCGCACCCGGGCGCGCCACGCCCTCCCACACGGCAAACGCATGCAGGGCCGCCATGGGTACGAAGGTGCCCGCCAGTGCGCTGGCCTGCGCGATGATCGCGGCATTGGTTGCAAGATAGTCGCGTTCGTCGTCCCCGGAGCCGGGCAGCGTCACCAGATCACCGTCCTGCACGGCCTTGTCGATATGGCGCGTGAAACTGGCCATCCACTCGCCCGGCCGGTCGTGCACCGACGTCTCGGCAAAGCGGTGTGCGTCGAACGGCAGCACGATGCGCCGCCGGATCCGGCGTATGGCGGCCGTATCCAGTGCGATGAGGTCCGCCCCGCAGGCGGCCGAGCACACCAGCGCCACCGCCTGCACGCGTTCCAGCTCGGCGGCAATCCGTGCCGCGACGTGCTCGACGTTGGCCAGGGGAAAGCGCGACAGGATCGCGTCCGCGGCATCGATACGCCGCCCGGCCAGGGCGACTACCGCGTGGACTGGCGATGCCGCCGGCGCTGTGTGGCTCACGCGCGCCTCGCTCCGCCGGCTTCCGCCCAGCGCTCCAGGCTCTGCTGCAACCGCAGCGCCGCCGCCTTCTCCGCCGGCTCCGCTTGCAGCATGTATTCAGACAGCACGAAATCGGCCTGGTCGCGCACGGTACGCCAGTTGTTGATGGCGGGCAGGCGGCTCTGCAGCTTGCCGAGGTCATTCAGGATCGATGGCAGGTCCCGCGCCAGTGTTCGCTCGGCGGCGCAGCGGTAGACCCATATCTCCGTCAGCGCGGAGCGGCTCCAGAAATCGGGCTCGGCGTTGTTCCGCTCCGGCGACGCCCTGACCAGGCCCTCCCAGTCCGCCTGATAGTCGCCCGGGGTGCCTTCCATCCAATGCGCCACGAGCTCCGCCGAACACCGGTTGATGACCGCGTAGAACGCATTGCCCGCGCCCTGCGCGATGCCGGCCGCCTCGGCAGCCCGGTACAGGCGCAAGGCCTCGGCCACGGCAGCGATTTCGGCTTCCCGACGGCCGGCAAAGCGCTCCACCATCGCCAGGCGCTTGCTGGCGGAGCCGCACAGCGCCAGTCTTTCCATCGACGAATGCAGGGACACCAGCCGCGCCAGGCTGGCCGTCGTCTCCACCAGCTGCGCACGCGAGGCATCGATGACCGGCTGCAGCAATGCGGCTTGCGGCGCGCTACCGGGGGCCGACTGCGCGCTGGCCCGTGCCGAGGCATCGCGCACGCGCTGCAGTGCCAGCCGCACCTGCATATTGGCCAGCTGTTCCGCCGCGTACATCGTCGCCTTGCTGTCGATGGCGGTGACGGCCTTCTGGTACCACGCCACGGCTTCCTCCAGGTCGCCGGCTTCGCGCCACGCCGTGGCAAACGCTTCCGCCACCGCGCCCATGCGCTCCCACCGGGGCTCGGGCTGGGCAAACTTGCGATACAGATAACGCAGGCGCTTGCAGGACTCGTCGATATCGGCGCCGTTGACGCGCAGCTCGGTCTGGACCTGCTCGATTGCCAGCAGCAAGCCGTGCGGCGATGCGATCACCGAGTACGCCGCGGCGAATCGGACTTCGTCCTCCACGGCAGGGTCGCCGGCGCCACGGTCCTGCCGGTCACGCCATTCGGGCAGGCACCAGTCCGCATCGCCATAGCACTGATAGGCGGCCCACGTATTGCTGCGAGGGTTGGCGCGGTAGGCGGCCTCTCTGGCGATCGCCACCGCATCCAGGAAGCGGCGGCCATTGAGCAGCGCCTGGTAGAAGCTGGTGGCGAAGGTCTCGGCCGCCGCATCGTCCACCGCCCATCCCGCCGCCACCACGCAGCGCACGCCGATCTTGATCAGGCCGTCCGCCACGCTTGCCGCGAAGTACGGGCGATGAAACGGCGCGGCGGGTCGGGTCTCGAGCAGCGCAGCGGTGTCGGTATGGGCGAGGTAGCAGCAATTGACGAAGACCAGTTCCGGCACGCGCTGCATCTTGGCGAATTCCTCCGGCCCCAGGAAGGTCCCGTTCGACAGCACGATGCCGCCGGCCCGCGTCGCGCTATCGGTATGTGGCGTGGCGGCCGCTGCGCCCGAATCGCCACCCCCTGCCCCGCCCCCACCTACGGTTTCGACGGCTGGCTGCCCGTGCGCGGCAATGTGGACGATGCCCCAGTCGGTGTCCAGCAGCATAGCCACCACCTTGCGGGCATCGGGCCCACGGTCCGTATCGGTGGTGCCGACGAGCGTCTCGACGCGGCTCACCCCGCCGAAGTTGCCCGACAGCAGTTTGGAGACGGCGCGCGCTTCCCGCCGTGCACCCGGCAACAGCGGATAGCGCGGATCATCGGAACAGGGATCGCCGATGACAAGCATCGGCGCCAGCCGGGCGGTGTCTTCCACCTGCCGCCGGAACTCCTGGGTCCGCAGCTTGCGCAGCAACTTGGCGCGGATGGCCCACGGCTTGTACTCGACATCCTCGCTCGCGTCCGCATCTCTGCCGCTGTCCAGCAGCTCCCACGGAATCCCCGCCGTGCCGGCATCCAGTTCGATCTGCATCTCGCTGGCGCCAGCAAGGAACGGCCGCATCTCCAGCGGCACCAGCAGCTTGAACAACGTGCGGCCCACGCTGGCGTCGTCACCGGTGTTCGACGACGCCACGGTCACCAGCTCGCGCAGCAGGCGGCCCTGGGCCGCCACCGCTCGCACCTCGGTGCGCGCGCGCCGGGTATCGAGCGTATAGACGATGGACGAGTCCCCGTTCTCGTCGGTCTGCGTCACGGCCGTGATCAGGTCGAAATCCGCGCCCCGGTAGCTCGATTCGAGCGGACGCAGCAGCGCGCCAGTGCTGCCACGGATGTAGCGCCGGATGTCATAGCGGCCCGGGCACGCCTGATCCAGCAACTGCAGCGCGCGCCAGGCTTCCGACGCGCGGTCCAGGAACAGTTCGACCAGGCTGAGGCGCTCCACGTACGGCCATCCTGCTGCCGCGAGCAGGCGGTTTGCCTCGCACACGCCCTCCGCCACGGAGCGCGCCGCCTGGCCTGCGGACATGCCCGTGCCGCCGCTGCCGACCAGCGATGCGGCAACCGTAAATGGCGCGTGCACGACGGGCGCGTCGTCCGCTGCGGGGGTGCTCTCGGCAAGGTGCTGCGCCCAGGCGATCACGCCAAGACGCACGGTAGCGGCTAGTCCGCTGGCGCGCAGGTGGCCCTCATCGCCCAGTCCCACCACCACCACGCCGCTGGGGCGCGGCATGTTGCGCAACGGATTGATCTTGTCCGCCGTGGCATTGACAAAGACCTGCTGCGTCTTGAGGTCGTGCGGGTAGCGTCCAAGCCGTATCGACATGGACATGGCGCTGCCCATCAGCCAGTCCATCACCGCCTCGGTGCCCGCCAGCGCGCTGCCACGGTAGTGGCCCACGAGCACCGGATCATCGGTGAACATCAGGTTGCCGTTGACGACTTCCACCCTCAGCGCGGCGATCTTCAGCGCCGAGGCCGTCGCGCCGGACGGTACGGGACGCTTCTGCCCCAGCGTCATGCGCGGGCCGGGCGGGTCGCCGGCAGCGCCCCGCATGGGCCCCGCCGCCCCCGATCCCACCCCGGCCTGCCGGGCGGCCCTGAGCCGCATGGCACTGTCCTGACGCTTCATGTTCACCTGCCGGGGGTCGGCGCCGCGCTATATCAATGCCGGCCGGATGGCCGTGTCCGCGTCGCAATACACGGCATACAGGAGGCCCATCGGGTTGCCGTGCTGCTCGAGAAACTCGCGGCGCAGTCCGAGCACCGCTTCGCCCAGTGGCTCGCCGGCCAGGAAGCGCTCGAAGAAGCGGCCCGCCCATTCCTTGGCGAACAGCGCTGGTGTCTTGCATTCCGTGCCAATCACGCCGCGCGCGCCCTTATCCATGAAATACGGCGCAAAGCCGTCGTAGAACGTTGGCGACATCTCCGCGGATTCGCAGGCATTGATAAACACCAGCGGCTTGCCGGCGAGCCTGACATCGCGGGGCGCGCGCAGTTCAAGGTCATTCAGGCTGATCAGCTCCTCGTTCAGCGCCAGGCTCGACGCCCCCGGGCCGCCGGCCTCGGTCAGCCCCTTGGACACGGCGTGGCAATAGAGGTAAAGGATCTGGTCCGGCGTCTGCGGGTCTCCCAGCGCGCCGATGAAGTCGTCCGGCGTGGCACGATCAGTGACGCGCACGCCGATGCGGCCCGCACGATCCGTCCAGAACGCGCGCTGCGACTGCACGAAGTCCGCCCCCATCTGCGCGTCGATGCCGGCGTTGAAATTCAGGCTCACGCTCAGTTGCGGCGCGCTGGCGATCTCGGGCTCCATCACCGCCATCGGGTTCTGCAACGGGATCTGCTCGACGATATGCCGCATGCCGAGGAAGTTGTTCCAGTCGAGCGGCACCTTGCCGCTGACATCGCCCATGTAGAGCAGCGACCACGGAATCGGCAGCGTCTCCGCAACGATCTGGATCTTGAGGCGCAGCCGCGGATCGGTGCTCAGCTGGCGCAATGCCTTGCCCACGGCGCGCACGTCGTCGCCCGCGCCCGCGCCTTCGAACAACTTCATCATCAGCAGCGCGCCGGTGCGCGCCATGATCTGCAGCGCCTTGTCCGTGGCCTCCTGGGGAATGTCGATGCCGCGCTGGAACAGGTACTTGCCCTGCGCGTCCTGATACATCACCACTTTCATGAGGTCGGCACGGGCGCCGACGATAAACGTATCGATCAGCCCCGGCGTGATCGGCAAGCGCACCCGCGTGGCCACCGGCCCGCACACCACGCACTCGTAGCTGTTGCCGCTGCCCGGGTAGATCTGCAGGCTCAGGTCGCGCGGCTGCAATACCGCGATGCCGTCCAGCGACCGCCCGCGCGTGGTCACCGCCGCCGGCGTCCCCGGCTGGCCAACGGCAAAGACGAGATCCATCTGCTGGATAAACTGCCCGTCCTTTAGGATCGTCGCCTTCAGGCTGCACGGACCGTTCTTCAGTGGGGAGACATCGAAGCGCGCCTTGGTGAAGCTCTTGCCGGTGCGCGGTACGCGGATCTGGCCGACGTGGCCGGAGATGTCGAAGTCGTCCGTATCGACCTGTACGGTCAGCACGATTTCCCGCGCATCCGGTGCGAACAGGCCCTCTTCGACAAACGCCACGGCGGCCGCCGCCGTAGCACGCTTCACTTCGTCGATGTCGAACGCGAGCGTATACCACTGCCCCTGCACGATCGGCGCACCCGCATCGACGCCCTCGAAGCCGGCGTTGATCCAGCGCGGCTGGCCTTGCGGCGCGACGGCCGCCGGGCCCGGTGTGGCGGCGGCTGTCGGTTCGTCGATGCCCAGCAAGCCGCCTTCGAAGCCCGCTTGCGGTGGTGGTGGAGGCGCTGCCTTCGCGCCACGCGACACACTGGGAGGCGGGCTGGCCGAGATGCCAGCCGACTCGCCGTGCAACGCGCCGGGGCCGTCGAGCCCAGCCGGTGGCGGAGGTGGCGGCGACGCTGAAGCCGGAAACGGCACGCCGGGCGACAGGATGTGTCCACCGCCGCCGCTCTCGCCGCCACGATTGGCCTGATTGGAGAGCCCGGCGATTGCCGCTGCCCAGAATACGTGCGCGACTTCCGGATGCGCGATATCGCTGTGCGCGCCGGCCGGACCGTCACCATTCTTGATGACGTTGCTCGCTTCGAGATTGAAGATGCGCCCTTCGCTGAAGTCGTAGGGCAGGTCGACCGAGGCAATGGGCATATCCACCGTGGCGGGCTCACCCTGTATGCCAAAAGCGCCAATGCCACCGTACTTCGGGAAATCGTCGCCCAGCAGGAACTGGCCCTTGACGCCCGCCCCCAGCGGATAGAACTTGCCGACGGCGGAATCGTGTACGGAGCGGGTCGTGACCAGCGGGCCGCGCACCAGGTGTTGCTCAAGGATGCGCCGGAAATACCCGGGCGTGCCCGGCGCATAGGGCACATCGGCCGCATAGGCCCACAGCGACAACGCCCCCTGCACGAGGAACAACGTGTCGACGGGGCGGCGCAACGCGGGCGTGCCGGCGCCCCCGGCGACCATGCCGGAGACGACGATGCAGCCAAAGCTGTGGCCCATCAGATGGAAATGCGCATCCGGGCTGGCCACCTGCATCGCATCCAGCAACGCGTGGGCGCCGGTTTCGCCGAACATGCGCGCGCGGTCTTTCATCTTCCAGAAGGAAAGCTGGCGCAGCGGCGAGAGGATGGCCTCCTTGATCTTGCCGCCGATACCCAGCAGATGCGGCGCGCCGGCACCGCCGCCATCACCGGCCTCGCCGGATTCCGACTGCGTGACAATGGCCTGCGGGTCAAAGCCGTCCTGATCCGCGCCAGGGCGCCCGCCCGAGCTGCCCGTACGCAGACCCGACACGTTGAACAAGGTGGCGAAGTCGTCTTCGATGGCGGGCGTCAACGTGGGCGTGTCCGCGGTGTCCGCGAAGCTGAGGATGCGGTCGATCGCGGCGCGTGCTTCGGGGCCATCGCCAAGCTGCGAAGCCAGCATGGCGATATCGGCCTCGTGATCGAGCGACAGCACGGCCGCGCCATCGGGCGGCACGGTTTCCATGCCCCACGGCAAGCTGGGCCAGTGCAGGCCGATCAGCATGGGATTGAAGCCGGGGCGGCGGTCGGCCATGTCGCCGAGGTCGGCACCGCACGACGCCATCGCGCTGATCCAGTTGTCATACTGGGCGATGGCCGCGGGTACGTCGCCCTGCCAGCCGTGACTGGCCACGAAGACATCGGTCACCGGTGCGGTCCGGTCGGCCAGGCGGGCGCGAATCGCGTCACTGAGCAACGTTCCGTCGGCCTCGGGACGCTCCTTGCCGGCCTCGTCAAACAGGATCAGAAAGTAATCGATGTCCGTACCGGAGATCTGGCGAATCGGCATGTCCCACTCCCTGTAGTGTCCGCCTCGCGACGGGTGCGCACTTCTCCGGCGCGCATGGCACTGCGGCAGCGCTCAGGCCAACCCTTGCTCAAAGAGCAACGCTTCCAGGTCTCGCCGGCGCAGCAGTCCGGCCATATCCGGATTGCCTGCCCACAGCCGCTTCATGGCGCGGATCTGCGCGGGGATGTCCGCGAGCTGCTGCTGCGCGATGTCGTCGCGGATCGCGCGCATTTCCTTGTAGCGGTCACCGTCCGCATTGAAAGAGGCGCCACGGTTGTACGCCAGCGACACCAGTGCGCCGAGGCAATCGGGCGACAGGTTCTCCGCGCCCGGCGGCAATGCAGCCAGCGTGCGCGCCACAAAACGCGGGATCACGGTCTTCTTGAAGACCGCGTCCGCGGGCGCGAACGGCACGTCCACGGATTTCACCTGCGCGAGCATCTGGTTGGCCGTGTCGCCGGTTTTTCCACAGCACGGCGTCAGCGCAGCGACCGCTGCCGCACCGATACCATCGTTCCAGTCGCGGGCGAGCACATCCGCCGTGACGTAGCCGATGTCGTAGCCGATACCGATCGTGACGCCCGACTTGCCCTTGGGCCAGACGGGATGGCGGTATAGCTTGTTGTACGTGGCTTCGCTGCTGATCTCGAACGCGATGATCATGTCCATCGCACGGTCCGACACGGTGGCGGTGCCAAGCAGCAGCGGTGTTTCGGGCGACGGATTTTCGTTCTCGAAGAGCTTGCGCTCCTCGTCGAGAGAAACGTCGGGTGCGAGCAGGCCGGGCGTGCGGATCGTCTCGGCCAGAAGTTCGTCAAAGGCAGTCATGCGAGCCTCCCATGGCCTCATCCCACTTGACCGGCGGGCGTCTGACAAGACCAAGCATAGGCGAAAAAAAGCGCGCGACAATGCCGTTTTTGTCGTTTTTCCAGGTGTGGCAAAAACGCCTACCTTCCGGTGCCTGGTGGCCCGGGGAAACGCAGGTTATCTGGCGGCAGCGCGATTCCTTACCAGACTGCACCAGTGTTTGGGGTCCTCGTAGCCGGTCGCACCCCAGATGGCCTTGTGATAGTCGCCACAAATCAGCGGCTTCACCTTGCTGAAATCGACATCGTTGTACAACACGCCCCACAGACAATCCCTGCCGTCATAGGACATGCATGCCGGATCGCCGCTTGGCATCACGGTGAACAGCACCTTGCCCGCGTTGGGTGGCGGGAAATTTCCCATGCGCCAGCGCAGGCTGCGCGGCGGCGGCAACGCTTGCGTGTCGGTGCTGGTGGCAGTCTCCTCGGCGCGGCCAGATGCCCCCTGATAGGTGTTGGCCGGTGCTTGCGAAGGGTTGGCTGGCGTTTCTGCCTGTTGTGTTGTTTCAGGGGTACTGGCGACTGCCTGATTTGGCTGATTTGCCTGATTTGTCTGATTAGGCGAATCGGAAGGTGCGACCGGCGCTGCGGGTGTGGCAGCAGTTGGCGCCGTCACCGGTGCCGTGTCGGCGACGATGAGATTGGAGTCCGTATGGCCGCCATCGCTGCCGCGGTTTGCCAGATAGATTCCAAGGCCAATCACCACGACGGCGGCAGCCGCGCCCGCCATCAGCATGCGCGGCGGTGGCTTGCGCATGCCGGGTTGCGCAATGAGCGGCGAGATTGCCGGCTGCGCGCCGGTGGGTGGGGAAGATGCCGTCGGGCCCGGCGGAGTCGAAGGCGTCGTGGGGGACGCTGGCCTGGTCACCGGGGACGGCTGCTGGCCGACCGCTGCGGAGGCATTGGATTCGGGCTGCGCGACGCTCGTCGTGGCACCAGCCGATGGTGCGGCCACGTACGGCCGCAGGGCATTGAGCAGCACCTGTACGTCGGATGCCCAGCGTGCATGCGTCAGCTCCACGCCGTTGCGGTAGGCGAGGTCGGCGAGATCCTCGGGCAGGTCATCCGATCTCGGCATGCGAGCGCCGTGCACCAGAACCGGTACGACCGGGATATCGCGACGCAGCGCCGACGCAGTCTCCAGGCGAACAAAGTCCGCGGCGTCATCGAGCCGGCGCGTGCCCCGTTCGTCCACCGCGGCCAGCCAACCCTTGCCGATCACCGCCAGCAGCACCGCGCAGGACGACACACGCTCGTCGATGACTCGCCGGAAATCACGGCCGGGCTCGATGCCTGCCACGTCCATGAAAACGGCTTCCGGGCCGAAATGCTCGGCCAGATCGTCATACAGCCGACCCGCCTGGCCTTCGCTGTCCTCGCGCCGATAGCTGATGAAGATGGCTCCCATGCGTGCCTCCGGGGCGGATCCCGCACGTCGGGATCCTGTGTCGTCTCAATACTAGAGCGACTTGCGCGGCATGCAAGGAGCGAGGCACATCGAAGCCAATGCAGGGCAGCGCGTGGTTGGCGCCGGAATTTCGGATACATGACTGCGCCACACACGCAATTTCATGGGTGGAACGGCGCGGCCTTCGGGGGGCCGTGCATGGGCGGCCGCCGACGTGCTTGCCACTTCAATTGCGGCGCTGGCTGCCCGCCAGGCCGCGCCAGTCTTGACACTATGATTTTCATAGTTATACTGGGCTGAATCGATCCATCGTTCAACAGACCTCCAGCCGGCCGTACCCATGTCAGATTCACTTGCCTCCGCAACGTCGCCCGGGATGTCCCGGCGCCAGGTTTTCCTGATGGCCCTCTGCTGCGCGCTGGCCGTCTCTGCCATCTACTATCACCAGCCGCTGCTGCCTCAGATGGCGGCGGGGTTTGGCGTGACATTGGCCGACGCTGGTCTTGTGGCAACGCTCACCCAGCTTGGATATGCAATAGGACTGCTGTGCTTTGTTCCGCTTGCCGACGGCATTCAGCCTCGCAAGCTGGCGTCGCGGCTGATCGTCGGGAATGCGGTGGCGATGATCGGGTGCGCCATCGCGCCAACCTTCCCTGTATTGGTGGCGTGCAGTTTCATGGTCGGCATGACGGCGGTCACGGCTCAGATCATCATCCCCGCCGTGTCCGGCTGAGCTTTACCCACAAGCTTGGCTCGCTATCCCGAATTAAAGATACGGAACATCTCTGTGATTTCGTGCAAGACGAGGAAGCCTCGCCAGATGACGGTAGCGCCGGGCGGAGGATCGTTGCGGCGATTCAGGTAGCCGCCAAGGGT
>NZ_JBFTSP010000045.1:0-23998 GCF_056400065.1 Cupriavidus sp. 01L415
CCTTCGAAGAAGTGCATGCGCGGATGGTTCACCAGGTCGCCCAGGCGGTCCGACGACATATCCATGCCGTAGACCTCCCATTGCGTGGTTTCCAGGATGCGGCGCGTCAGGTGGTGGCCGATGAAGCCGTTGACGCCAAGAATCAGGACCTTTTTCATCGGTGTTCCTCTCTGGACTGTGCGGTAAGAATGTGTTGGAAATCGGAGGTGGAGACTGGGCTCGCGTGGTCGGCGGTGCTGCCTTCCAGCAGTTGCCGGACCCATAGCGCGCCGCCGTCGCCGCAGATGGCGATGATGCGGCTGCCGTCGACGTGCAGGCCTGGCGTCAGGCCTGCCGGCGCTGCGGTGGCGTCGATGCGGCGCGCCTGCGCGACGATGAAGCGTCGGCTGCCCAGGTCCGTGAAGGCGCCCGGGTAGGGCGGCGCCACGGCGCGGATCAGGTTGTACACGGCGCCGGCCGGTTGCGTGAAATCGATGCGGCCGTCCTCCGGCTTGCGGCCGGAGAAATAGCTGCCATCCGCGAGCCGGTTGGGGCGCTTGGGCGTGTGGCCGGTCATCATGGCCGGCAGCGCACGCCATAGCGTCTGCTCGGCGGCCACGGTGACTTTCTCGAAGACTTCGCCCGCGGTGTCGTCAGGCAGGATCGGCACGGCGGTCTGGTCGACGATATAGCCGGCGTCGGGCTTGGCTTCCATCGCATGCAGCGTGGCGCCGGTCTCCGTCTCGCCGTGCAGCACGGCCCAGTTCACGGGCACGCGCCCGCGATACTTGGGCAGCAGCGACCCGTGCATGTTGAACGCGCCACCGGGGGCCAGCGCCAGCACATCGGCGGGAATCATCGACCGGTAGTAGAACGAGAAGATGACGTCCGGCTTGGCGGCGCGCACGGCGTCGGCCAGCGCGGGGTCGGCGGGGTCCTCGTTATAGAGGAAGGACAGGTTCAGGTCTGCCGCCGTATCGGCCACGCGGCGGAACCAGATATTTTCGTCCGGGCGGTCGCGATGCGTGACGACCAGTGCCACATCCACGCCGCGCGCGTGCAGCACACGCAGGCAGCGGTCGCCGACGTTGTGGTAGGCAAAGACTACCGCGCGCACGAGGCCTCCGTTGCGTTGGCTTGGGCATCCTGCTCCGGGTCACGCTCGAGCACCGCCTGGATGCGATAGCGCGGGCGGTCGCGTACTTCCTGATAGATCCGGCCGACGTATTCGCCCAGCAGGCCGATGCCGAACAGCATGATGCCGACCAGGAAGAAGTTCAGGGCGAACAGGGTGAACACACCCTGGACTTCCGAGCCCAGCAGGAAGCGACGCACCAGCAGCACCACAAACAGGCCCGCCGACGAGATCGACAGAATCGTGCCGATGGCCGAGAACCACTGCAGCGGAACGATCGAGAAGCCCGTGACCAGGTCGAAATTCAGCCGGATCAGCTGGTAGAGCGAATACTTGGATTCGCCGGCGTGGCGTTGCTCGTGGCCGACCTCGATTTCCACCGGGTTGGACGAGAATGTATACGCCAGCGCGGGAATGAAGGTGTTGACCTCGCGGCACGCGTTGATCGTGTCGATGATGTTGCGGTCGTAGGCGCGCAGCATGCAGCCCTGGTCCGTCATCTTGATCTTGGTGATCTTCTCGCGCAGCCGGTTCATGGCGCGCGACGCATAGCGGCGGAACGCGGTGTCATTGCGCTGGCGGCGGATGGTGCCCACATAGTCGTGGCCACGGCGCATCTCTTCCACCAGCCGCGGGATTTCCTCCGGCGGGTTCTGCAGGTCGGCGTCGAGCGTGATCGTGATACGGCCGCGGGTGTGCTCGAAGCCGGCCAGGATCGCCATGTGCTGGCCGAAATTGCCGTTGAACAGGATGACCCGGGTCACGTCCGGGCGCTTGTGGTACTGGGCGGCCAGCATCTGCGCCGAGCGGTCCGAACTGCCATCGTTGATGAAAATGATCTCGTACGATTCGTCCGTGGCGTCCATCGCCGGGTAGACACGGTCGAACAGTGCCTGCAGCCCATCCTCCTCGTTGTAGACGGGGATGACGACCGAGACCTCGACGGGGCTTAGTGAGAGAGGCGTTTGCATGTTTCGCTGAGGATTGCGCATACCCGCTCGACATCGGCGGATTGCATGGCGGGGAATAGCGGCAACGTGACGATGCCGCGGCCAATGCGTTCGGCGTGAGGGAGCATGCCCTCGCGCCAGCCCAGTGAGCGGTAGTGTGAAAACAGGTGGATCGGCGGATAGTGCACGCCGGTGCCGATGCCGCGTTCGCGCATGGCTTCCATGACGTGCTTGCGCGCTTCGGCCGGGCCGCCGCGCATGCGGTCGGTGGGCAGCACCACCTGGAACATGTGCCAGTTGGTGGTGGCGTTGGTGGCTGAGAGCGGCAGCGGCAGTTCGATGCCCAGGTCCGCCAGCCCGGCATCCGCCGCACAGCGGAAGTAGGTCTCGGCGAGTTCGGCGCGCCGCGCGGTGATGGTGTCCAGCTTCTGCAACTGGGCCAGGCCGATGGCGGCGTTGACATCGGTCAGGTTGAACTTGCCGCCGGGTTCCTCGACATCCATGCCGTCCATGCCGGTGCGGATCACACCCTGCAGGCGCAGGCGCTCGGCGCGCAGCGCTTCCTCGGGCGTGTTCATCACCAGGCAGCCACCTTCGACGCTGGTGATGTTCTTGTTGGCCTGGAAGCTGAAGCTGACCAGATCGCCGAACGCGCCGATGCGCTGGCCGCGCCAGCGCGAATCGATGGCCTGGGCGGCATCCTCGATGATGCGCAGGTTATGGCGCCTTGCAATGGCGTACAGGCGGTCCATGTCGACCGGCAGGCCCGACAGGTAGACCGGCATGATCGCGCGCGTGCGCGGCGTGATGGCGGCCTCCACGGCGTCGAGGTCGATGTTGCGCGTGCGCGGGTCGATGTCGACGAAGACCGGCCTGGCGCCCACGGTCAACACGACGTTGGCCGTGGCCACCCAGGTGATCGAGGTGGTGATGACTTCGTCGCCGGGGCCGATGTCGGCGATGCGCAGCGCGATCTCCATCGTGGCGGAGCCGTTGGCGAAGGTACGCACGGGGCGGCCGCCGAAGAGTTCCGACAGCGCGGCTTCGAACGCCTGCATTTTCGGGCCGGATGTGATCCAGCCGGAGGCCAGCACCTTGCCCACTTCCGCAATGGTGGCGGCGTCGATTTCGGGGCGGACGAACGGCAGGAAATCCTGCGGAGCGGTAGCGGTCATGGTCCTAGGAACGGGCAATGAGGAAAACGCCAGCCAGTATCAGCAGGATGCCGGCCACGCGCAAGGGACCGATGATCTCGCCGAACAGCCACCAGGCGGCCAGGGCATTGACGACGTAGCCGAGCGACAGCATGGGGTAGGCGATCGACACGTCCACGCGCGACAAGCCCACGATCCAGACGCCCACGCTGATGACATACAGCGTCAGGCCGCCGATCACCGGCCACTGCGTCAGCACGCGGAAGGCCGTGGTCAGCAGCGTGGCGCGGTCGATGGTGATCGCGCCGATGGTGTTGACGCCGGCCTTGAGCAGCAATTGCGCGCACGCATTGAGCAGCACGCCGGCAAAAATGAAGGCAAAGGTCGATAGCGTCATGGCGCGGATCGGGGCTCCTGGGGCTGGGCCGGCGCGGGCGTGCCCGGCGGCGGGAAATTGCTGATGACGACGCGGCGTACGTCGCGTGCCACTACATACATCGGGATCTGGCGGGCCGCCAGGCTGTCGTAGGTGTCCGGCGACATGATACCCATCGCGGGCTGGCCGTCGCGCCAGCGGGCGAGGAACTGGTCCACGGTGGGAATCCACTTGGCCGGCTCCTGCTGGACGCCGAATTCCAGCTCGTCAGGGTGCTCCACCATGGTCAGCGTGTGGCCAAGGTAGAACGGCAGGGTGTGATCCAGCACGCCCACGCCGTAGAGCGGCATGTCGGGTTTCAGCACTGCCTGGATGGCCGGCACCATATCGACACCGGACGCGCGCCGGCCCATGACCTCGTGGCCCATCAGGCCGATGGTGCAGGTCAGGTACATGGCCAGCGCGAAAGCCGTGATGCTCGGGAGCAAGCCGCGCGTGCGCAGCAGGCGCCGCGCCAGCAGCATGCCGGCCAGCAGCGCCGCGAAGGCGGCGCCGATGTAGACGGCAAACGCCCGGAAGACTTCGTTGGGGTTGGTCGGGCGGTCCAGCGTGGCCACCACCGGCGCGGCGATCAGCCCGACCACCGCCAGCGCCAGCAGCGCGTTGATCTGGCGCTTCCATGAACGCTCGTTGATCTGGTCCAGTGCCACGCCGGCCAGCATGGCCAGGGCCGGGAAGACCGGCACGATATAGCCTGGCAGCTTGGACCCCGACAGGCTGAAGAAGGCAAAGATGGCAATGAACCACAGGAAGGCCATCAGCGCCGGCTGGAATGGCTTGCCGCTGGCGCCAAGCACGGTGCCGGCGCGCTCTCGCACGGTATCCCACATCCGCGGGGTCAGGCCCAGCCAGGGCAGGAAGCCCGCCACAAGCAGCGGCACGAAGTACCAGACGGAGCCCTTGCGCGAGTGCACCGTGGAGGTATAGCGGTCCCAGTGCTCGTGGATAAAGAAGAAATGCGGGAAATCGGGATTGGTCCTGGAGATCAGCCAGAACCACGGTACGGTGACCGCCAGCAGGACGACGATGCCGGTGGGCAGATGCAGTCGGCGCCACAGGCCGAAGTCGCGCGTAGTCAGCGTGTAGACCACCAGCACCAGGCCGGGCAGGGCGATGCCGACCAGCCCCTTGGTCAGGATGGCCACGCCCATCGCCACCCAGCACGCCAGCATCCAGCCGCGCCGGGCGGCAGGCGTTGCCTCCGGGTGCTGGGCCAGCATCATGAATGCCAGTACGCAGGCCAGCGCGCCGGACAGCGTCATGTCGAGCGAGTTGAAGTGGCCCGCCACGCTCCACATCGGCGCCGCCACCAGGGCCAGGCCGGCCAGCAGGGCCGCGCGGGTGCCAAACCAGCGTGCGGCCGCCAGCACGGTGGCGGCCAGGCCGACGACGCCGGACAGGGCCACGCACAGGCGCGCCTGCCAGTCGCCCACGCCGAACAGCTCGTAGGCGATCGTTGTCACCCACATATGGAAGGGCGGCTTCTCGAAGTACTTCAGGGCGTTGTAGCGGATCGTCACCCAGTCGCCGGAGGCGAACATTTCGCGCGAGATCTCGGCGTAGCGGCCTTCGTCGGGGCGCAGCAGATGGCGGGCGTCGAGCGTGCCGAACCACACCAGCAGGACTGCGACGACGACCAGAGCGATCATGCCAACGGGCAGCCCGTCATTGCGCGAGGGCGATGAACTACGCATAAATCTCCTGAAAGGGCCGGATACCGGGGGCGGTCTTGGAGGCCTGGCCGTGCGGCGGACACCACAAAACGCGGCACGAGCGAATTCGGTGGACAACAGCTGGCGCCGCAGCGATGGGAGCCGGGCGTCGCGGCATGGTTCCCGGGCGCCGGGCGGGAACCCCGGGCCGTCCACCGTGGCGCGGGCGCGCAATGGTAGCACGAGCGTATCGGGCGGCCCTTTTCTGGCCCCCTATCTGGCGCCGCTTTTGGCCCCACCTCTGGCCCGACTTCCTTCCCCCGGATCCGGCCCCGATTTCGCTGTCCCCTTCCACACAGCCATTTCCGGCACGCCGATTTCGCGCAATACTTCTGGCTGGCCGGCTTCGCGTCGCCGCCCGCAACGACGCGCCACGGAAATCGGGTACCCAGTGATGAAAACCGCCCTGATGTGCGCCTTGCTGTGTGGTGTGGCGATTAAGGCATTTGCACAAGCCTCGGCGCCGATGCCGGATGCCGCACCGGTGGCGGGCGTCTCGCCGGTCCCGATGCCGGTTGGCGCCGTGCTGTGCGATGCGCCGTGGTTCCGCTCCGGTTCCCGCGTGCAGATGGAGGGCGACGGCGACTTGCCGGTGTCCATCACCATGACGTTGCGGGACGTGATGCGGACCGCGCGGGGCTGCAGCGCGCAGTTGGAAGTCCGCTCCAAATCGGCGCTGTCCGCGCTGATGGGGCCACCGGTGGTCATGGATCAGGTCCACGAGATCAATATCGACCGCAACAGCGCGACGGCCCGGACCCGCATCGACAGCCGCAATGCCGTCATCAACGCCCGCGCCCGCTATGCGCGCATGTTCGGGGAAGCCTCGTTCAGCGGCAGCGGCGTATTCAACTATGCCGGCCTGGAGATCAAGGAAGGCGCGATGCTCGACGGCGAGACCTTCCAGTCGAGCGTGGCGCTGAAAATCTACCCGCTCGGGTCGGATACCGTGGTGGGCACCATGCAGGCGCTGCACGCGTCGATCATCGTTGGCTCGCGCCATGTGGGCCGGCGCCAGATGATCGACACGGTCATGGGGCGCAAGCAGTGCATGCCGATCACGTACGAGAAGCGCACCTCGCTGGGCCCGCTGATGGTGGGAGACGAGATCCTGCAACTGGAACCCAGCGTCCTGTACGTGACCGACTGGTACTGCCCGGCCGAAGCCTTCGTGTTGCGCACCGAGATCCGGCAGAACAACAAGGTGCAGCGCGTGGATGTGACCGCGCTGGAGATGGTGGACACCGAGCCGGAGTCGCGCTGAAGGCGTCACGCTGAAACTGGCGACCGCGTGGGCGGCAAACAAAAAACCCCGGGTGGGACCMCGGGGTTTTTTCTGAGCAGCGATCAGCGACCAATCAGTTGCCTTGTGCAGCCTTTTTGGTCTTCTTCGTCTTGGACTTCTTCGGCGCGGTCGACTGGTCGACCAGGTCGGCGCGCGTGCTCTTGTTCGCGCCCTGGCTGTATGGATCGAACTTGTCGCCTGACTTGGCACCCTGGCTGTAGGTGTCAAATTTCTCGCCGGACTTGGCGCCCTGGGAATACGGGTCGAAATTCTTCTTGTCTTGCGCCACGGCGGCAACCGAGGCGGTGGCGAGGCCAAGCGCGATGGCGGTGGCGATGAACTTGTTCATGTGTTCTCCTGATGGATGCCGCCTGGCGGCGGTTCGCGTTTTGCAGGGCTACCGGCCGGTAAGTCCCGCTCAGGCCAGTGTCGCCAAGCCCGCGAAGGCCGTCAACTCAGGGGTTGTCCGGGGGCAACACGCCAATGTTGCCCCGCCGGAACGATGCCGGGCGCCTATTCCGTCACAACGTCGGACGGGTGCTTCCAGGCCTGTAGGACCTCGCCGGAGGGCGCCAGGGCCAGGTTGGTGCCCCGTGCGCCAATCGGCTGCTGGAACCAGCGTTTCTGCAGCGCGTTGGCATCGGGGCCGGCAAACGTCGTGGCCAGGGTCTGGTCCACCAGGCGCTTCCATTCCGGGTCGGCCTTGGACATCATCAGCGCGTTCTGCTCCACGGACAGGGCGGGGCCGACGATCACGTACTGCGACGGGTCCTTGGACTTGGCGCGCAGCCCGGCCAGCAGCACGTCGTCCATGACAAATGCCTGGGCGCGGCCGGTTTCCAGCAGCAGGAACGATTCACCGTGGTCCTTGGCGTAGACGTCCCGGTAGCCATACTCGGCCTTCAGGCGGCGCACGTGGCGGTCGCCGGTGGAGCCGGCACTGGTGACCACGGTCTTGCCACGCAGATCCTCGAACGAACGGATGCCCGAATCCGCGCGCACCAGCATGCGCACGGTGGATACATAGTGCGACACGCTGAAGGCCACCTGTTTCTGGCGCTCCAGCGTATTGGTGTTGGGTGCGCAATCCAGGTCGACCAGTCCGTTGACCACGGCCGGCACACGGTTCTGCGGCGTCAGCGGCAGCCAGCGCACCTTGATGTCCTTCAGGCCCAGCTTCACCCGCGCGGCCTCGGCGGCGCGCAGGCACAGGTCGACGGCATACCCGGCCGGCTGGCCCTTGTCGTCGGCAAATGCAAACGGCAGGGCGGATTCACGATAGCCCAGGGTGATCGTGCCGGTTTCGCGGATCTTGTCCAGCACGGGGCTCTGGGCATGGGCGGCGGCAGGTGCCAGCACGGCGCTGCCGAGCGCAATGGCGGCCAGCAGACGACGGGGTGAGCGGGACGAGGACCAGAAAGCGGACCAGGCGGAAGACCAGGACGAGAACGACGCGAAGGAGGACATGAAACGCGAATCCGGCAAAAGAAACGAAGGGTATACCCGCACCGCCGGCACGCGAAGGACAACTTTCTCATAAGCTAATTTCGCGCCCTCGCAACCTTGCCTCTACGGCGTTGGCAGGGAAAAGCGTCGAAAAAGGATCAACGACGGGCAGGAATGGCCCCCGCGATGGGGCGGGCGGCACACTTCAGGCGCGTGTTACATCAAGTTACGCGCCGGGCACATTTTCGGAACGCACCAGTGCGGGTACAATGCGCCCACTTTTGTATTGTCTCTATAACAAATGAGCCCCCGTCCTTCTCGTCTGGCGTGTGTGGACGCGCTGAAGGCGGTCAGCTCGCAGCTGATCGTGCTCCACCATCTGGCCTTCTACGGCCCGATGTCCGATGCCGCCCAAGCGTTGGCTCCCGGCCTGATCGGCTGGCTGGCCGACTATGCCCGTATCGCGGTGCAGGTTTTCCTTGTCATCAGTGGCTTCCTGGCCGCCCGCAGCCTGGCCCCCGGCGGCTACCTGACCGTGGCGAGCCCGATGGCCACGCTCTGGCGCCGCTACCAGAAGCTGGTGGTGCCCTTCACCGTCGCCATCCTCGTGGCGATTGCCGGTGCCGCCATCGCGCGGACCTGGATGACGCACGACTCGATCCCGGCAGCGCCGCACCTGATGCAGGTTGTCGCGCATCTGCTGCTGTTGCACAACATCCTGGACGTGGATGCCTTGTCCGCGGGGGTCTGGTACATCGCCATCGACCTCCAGCTCTTCGCGTTGCTGGTGTTGACCTTGTGGCTGGCGCGCGGGGTGTCGCGCCACAGCCTGCCGCTGGGCGTGCCGCTGGTGGCCGCGCTGGCCGTGGCATCGCTGTTCTGGTTCAACCGCGATGCCAGCTGGGACGTCTGGGCGATCTACTTCTTCGGCGCCTATGGCATGGGCGCGCTGGCGTTCTGGGCCTCGAACCCGGAGCGCTCGCCGATGGCGCTGATCACGCTGGCCGCCATCGGGGCGGCGGCGCTGGTGGTGGATTTCCGGCTGCGCATCGCGGTGGCGCTGGCCACGGCACTGCTGCTGGCGATCGCCCGCCGGGGCGAGTGGCTGGAGCGCTGGCCGGGCGGGGCGATGTCCGCCTATTTCGGCAAGATTTCCTATTCGGTATTCCTCGTGCACTTTCCGGTGTGCCTGGTGGTCAATGCGGTGGTTTCGCATCTGGCGCCCGGACAGCCGGTGATCAATGCACTCGGCATGGGCCTGGCCTGGGTGGCCAGCAACATGGCTGGCGCGATCTTCCATCGCTATGTGGAGGCCGCCAACCCGCTGCGGACGCTGCGCATGGCCGTCTGGCCGCCGCGCGAGGACCGGGCGACTTCCAAGGCCTGAACCGCAATCATTGTTCGACAAGAACGGCACGCAACTTCACGGTTGCGTGCCGTTTTGCTTTGGGGCGCGCGGACCGGTCCTGGTCTTGCGCGAAGCGTCGTGGTGCGCATGCACCCAGATGTACCGTGCGAGATACCGGGGCGGCGCGCGGGCGGCACAGCGGCGGTGCGTGCGTCATGTCACGCACCGTAACAACCCCAGTTGGGCGATGGCACGAACGTTGCCTACTATGAAGCTATAAACCTGACCATTTGGTCAGGATTCCTGATCCCGGGGAACGTCCGGGAGACGAGGCTGCCATGTCCGACCATATCGTCCTGACTTCGCACGCACGCCACGGCAAGCCGGCCGAGCCGATCCACTGGGGCGCCCCCACGGCGGCCGAGCGGGGGCCCGTGATTGCCAGCCTGACCGATCCGGCGCAGCGCAATGTCATCGGCACCCATGCCGGCGCCTACGCGATCTATCGCGCGCTGGCCGTGGCGTCTGGCAGCCTGCAGCGCGCGCATCGTCCGGACCTGACCGACACGGCGCCGGCCGAAGCCATCGGCCCGCATCCGCAATGGGGCGACCCGGACAAGATCGTTTCGCTCGATCCGTGGGGCCACCTGGTTTCCACCGTGTTTGCCGATCGCATCGCGGCCGGGGTGGATATCCGCCCGACGATTGCCGTGACGCGCGCCCATATCAATATGCCGGAGCTGACCGCCGCCATCGCCGCGGGCCGGCTGAAACCCGATGGCGAGATCCTGTTTCCGAATGGCGATGTGCGCGTGACCAAGGCCGCCGTCGATCCGGTGTGGTACCTGCCCGGCATCGCGCGCCGCTTCAACATCAAGGAAAGCAACCTGCGCCGCAGCCTGTTCGAGCAGACCGGGGGCATGTTCCCGGAACTCGTGACGCGCCCGGACCTGAAGGTCTTCCTGCCGCCCATCGGCGGCATGACGCTCTACTTCGTCGGGGACGTGGCCAAGCTTGGCCATCCGGAAACACGCGTGGCCTGCCGCGTGCACGACGAATGCAATGGCTCCGATGTGTTCGGTTCGGACATCTGCACCTGCCGGCCGTATCTGGCGCATGGCATCGAGGTCTGCATCGAGATGGCGCAGGAAGGCGGCGTGGGCCTGGTGGTCTACAACCGCAAGGAAGGCCGCGCGCTGGGCGAGGTGACGAAGTTCCTGGTCTACAACGCGCGCAAGCGCCAGGTGGGCGGCGACCGCGCCGAGACCTATTTCGCGCGGACGGAATGCGTGGCGGGCGTGCAGGACATGCGCTTCCAGGAACTGATGCCGGATGTTTTCCATTGGCTCGGGATCAGGCGGATCGATCGCTGGGCTTCCATGAGCAACATGAAACACGGCGCGCTGACGGCGCAGGGCATCGAGGTGGTCGAGCAGGTGGCGATCCCCGAGGCGCTGATCCCTGCCGACGCGCGCGTGGAAATCGATGCCAAGGTGGCGGCGGGATACTTCACACGGTATGCGCCGCCCGATGCTGACGAACTCGCCCTGGCAAAGGGCAGGGGGTTGAAGGAATGAACCAATATCCCGACGGGGGCACGTCCGGACACGACGATGGCACCGGCAGCGGCTGGCATAGCCCCGTCCCGGCCGACCATCCCGCGTCCGCGCTGTTGAGCGCGGAGGCGGTGCGCACGCATTGCGCAATCGTGACCGGGCACGTGGCGTCCGGTGAGTCAGAGCACTTCACCTGGAATCCGGACCGGGTCCACGCGATTGCCGATTACGTGGCCGCCACCATCCGGCGCCGCTATCCGACCCTTCAGGTGCCCTACCACAGCCGCTGGCGCCATTTCGAGAGCGGCGGCCCGGGGGAAGAGAAGCTCGACCGCTGGCAGATCCTGTGCGAGCGTGCCGGCATGTCGGGCGTCGACCATTGTGCGGAACGCGCGCGCATCGGCATCGACCTGGTGATCCCGAGCGTGCTGCTCGATGCCGGCGCGGGGCCGGACTGGCGCTATCGCGATCCGGCCAGCGACCTGATGCTGACGCGATCCGAAGGCCTTGGCGTGGCCAGCTTCGACCTGTTCGCGCGCGGCGGCTTCTCCGCCGAGCACGGCGACCCGCTGCGGGCGGACGGCGAGCGGCTGGCCCGCATCGATGCCTCGACAATCGCCACCGCATTCCAGGTGGCGCAGCACAATCCGCTGGTCGGCCTCGAGGGCCGCGCCGGATTGCTGCGCCGGCTGGGCGAGGTGGTCCAGGCCACGCCCGCTGTCTTCGGCAAGCCGGCCCGGCTGGGCAACCTGTATGACTACATCGCCGCGCATGCGCGCGACGATCGCATCGAGGCCAGCTTCGTGCTGCGCACCTTGCTGGTGGCGCTGGGGCCGGTCTGGCCGGGCCGTGTGCAGATCGAAGGGATTTCGCTGGGCGACTGCTGGCGCCATCCGGCCGCGCCGGGGGGGCTGGTTCCGTTCCACAAGCTCACGCAGTGGCTGACGTACTCGCTGCTGGAGCCGCTGGAAGACGCCGGCCTGACCGTGACGGGGCTCGATGCGCTGACCGGCCTGCCTGAATACCGCAACGGCGGGCTGCTGTATGACTTCGAACTGATGGTGCCGCGCGATCCGGAGTTTGCCAAGGTGACCCATACCGTGGATGAACCCGTCATCGTCGAATGGCGCGCGTTGACGGTGACGGGCCTGGATCTCGTGGCGGATGCCGTGCGCCAGGCGCTGGGCGTCTCCGAGGCAGACTTCCCGCTGGCACGTGTGCTGGAAGGCGGCACGTGGGCCGCGGGGCGACGCATCGCGGCACAGCGCCGCGAAGGCGGCCCGCCGCCCTTTGCGATCCAGAGCGACGGCACGGTGTTCTGACGCGAGATTTTTTTCCCTGCAGGCAGCCAGGCGGCGGGCCGATGGCCCGTCGCGCCCCGAATCCAGCGAGTCTTCCACCCTAGGAGCGCACCATGAACGACCTGTCCGCCGTGCCCACTGCAGCGGAGACCTTTGCCGAGACTGAAGCGGCGGCGTCGCCCTCGCTGATGGTGGTCAATCATCCGCTGGTACAGCACAAGGTCACGCTGGCGCGCAGCGAGGAAACCACCACCGATAATTTTCGCCGGCTGGTGCGCGAGATCAGCCAGTTGCTGACCTATGAGGCCACGCGCGACCTGGCGATGGAGACCATCGCCATCAAGACGCCGATCGCGCCGATGCAGTCGCCGATCCTGTCGGGCAAGAAACTCTGCCTGGTGTCGATCCTGCGCGCGGGCAATGGTTTCCTGGACGGCATGCTGGAGCTGCTGCCGGCCGCGCGCGTGGGCCATATCGGCCTGTACCGCGACCCGGAGACGCTGGAGCCCATCGAGTACTACTTCAAGATGCCGGAGGACATCCACGATCGCCTGGTGATCGTGGTGGACCCGATGCTGGCCACGGGCAATTCAGCCATTGCCGCCCTGAACCGGCTCAAGGAGGCCGGCGTCACCACCATGAAGTACGTCTGCCTGATCGCCTCGCGTCCCGGACTGCGCGCGCTGCAGGCCGCGCATCCGGATGTGGCGATCGTCACCGCCGCGATCGACGAGCAGCTCAACGACCACGGCTATATCGTGCCCGGTCTCGGCGATGCCGGCGACCGGTTGTACGGCACGAAATGATGGACGCGCTGGCCGCCGCCCACACGGGCGTCGCCGCGTCGCGGGAGCCCGGCGGCCGCATCCGCCAGGAGAACGAGGCGCTGATCCTGCGCGCGGCGGAGTACGTCTTTGCCCGCGCCGGCTTTGCTGGCGCGACCATGGCGGACATCGCGATGCGCGCCGGCGTGCCCAAGTCCAACCTTCACTACTACTTCCGCACCAAGCAGGCGCTGTACCGCGCGGTGCTGGCGCACACGCTGCAACTCTGGCTATCGGAAACCGACATCATCAGCGCCGACTACGCGCCGCGCACGGCGCTGGAGCAGTACATCCGGGCCAAGATGCGGCTCTCCGCGAGCCATCCCGACGCGTCGCGCGTGTTTGCGAACGAGCTGCTGCACGGCGCACCCGAGATCGGCGGCGTGCTGCGGGAGGCGTTGCGCGAGCTGGTGGCGCGCAAGGCGGTGGTGATCCGCGCGTGGATTGCCAGCGGGCAGATGGCGCCGGTGGACCCGCGCCACCTGTTTTTCACGATCTGGGCGGCCACGCAGACCTATGCTGACTTCGAGACGCAGGTGTGCGCGGTGCTGGGCGTGAGCCAGCTGGACGCGCAGGACTTCGCGCAGGCCACGGAGCACCTGGTGGCATTGCTGCTGCGCGGTTGCGGGCTCGATCCCGACCCGGGCGACCCGGGCGACTCGGCCGACACGAGCGACTCGACGGAATCGTCGATGACATCGGGTCCGGCGGGCATCGGGGACATCGCCGACATAACGGTGATGGCCTCGGCCTTCTCGCGGCGCGCGCCGGATATCGCCTGAGCCGGGCGGCACAACAAGAATTCCAACGCAGTACTCGATACGCGCTCGACGCGAAAGGGGAGTGAAGTCATGAACATGGAACGCTATCGCCGCACCTGGCTGAAGGCTGCCGCCGCAGGCGCCGCGCTGGCCGCCATCGGCGTCACGCCGCTGGCCCACGCGCAGGCCAAGGTCAAGGTGGCCGCGGTGTACACGGTGCCGGTGGAGCAGCAGTGGGTGTCCCGCATCCACAAGGCATTGAACGAGGCCAAGTCCCGTGGCGAGATCGACTATGTGTTTTCGGAAAGCGTCTCCAATGCGGACTACGAGCGCGTGCTGCGGCAATACGCGGAGCAGGGCTCCGGCCTGATCGTCGGCGAATCGTTTGCCGTGGAAGCCGCAGCGCGCAAGGTGGCCAAGGACTACCCGAAGATCGCGTTCCTGATGGGGTCCTCGGGCAAACCGCAGGCGCCCAATTTTTCCGTGTTCGATAACTACATCCAGGAGCCTTCGTACCTGACCGGCATGATCGCGGGCGGCATGACCAAGACCAACCACATCGGCATGGTCGGCGGCTATGCGATCCCCGAAGTCAACCGGCTGATGCACGCGTTCATGGAAGGCGCGCGCGAGGTCAATCCGAAGGTGAAGTTCACGGTGAGCTTTATCGGGTCCTGGTTCGATCCGCCCAAGGCCAAGGAGGCGGCGTTCGCCATGGTCGACAAGGGCGCCGACGTGCTCTACGCCGAGCGCTTTGGCGTGTCCGACGCGGCCAAGGAGCGCGGCAAGCTGGCCATCGGCAACGTGATCAACACGCAGCCGCAATATCCGTCGACGGTGGTGGCGTCCGCACTGTGGAACATGGAGCCGACCATCGGTGCCGCGCTGGCCAAGGTCAAGGCCGGGCAGTTCAAGAACGAGGACTACGGCCAGTATTCGCTGATGAAGTACAAGGGCGCGGAACTGGCGCCGCTGGGGACGTTCGAGGGCAAGGTGCCGGCCGACCTGGTGGCCAAGGTCAAGGCGAAGGAAAAGGCCATCCTGGACGGCAAAACCACGGTCAAGGTGGTGGAGACGGAGCCGAAGTCGACACCTTGATGACGGCCTGACGACGGCATGCCAACCCGGTACTGATGCGGTATTCAGCACCCGGGCAGGCCGCTTCTCCCCTCTCGCGCCTGGCGGAGAGGGGAGACCCCATACCTAGAAACTGATCGATGTCGAACGCTCCCCCCGTCCTCCGGCTTGCTCATATCACCAAGCGTTTTGGCCCGCTGACCGCCAATGACGATGTCTCGCTCGCACTCCATCGCGGCGAGGTGCTGGCGTTGCTCGGCGAAAACGGCGCGGGCAAAAGCACGCTCGTCAACATCCTGTTTGGCCACTACGTGGCGGATGCCGGCACCGTGGAGGTCGACGGCGTGCCCCTGCCGCCGGGCAATCCACGCGCCGCGCTGGCGGCCGGGGTCGGCATGGTGCACCAGCATTTCACCCTGGCGGATAACCTGTCCGTGCTGGACAACATCCTGATCGGCACGGAACCGCTCTGGCGCTGGCGCCAGCAGCGCGGCGCCGCGCGGGCGCGCGTGCAGGAACTGGCCACGAAATTCGGCCTGGCTGTGCAGCCGCAGGCCCGCGTCGGGGCGCTGTCGGTCGGTGAACGGCAGCGCGTGGAAATCATCAAGGCGCTCTATCGCGGCGCACGCGTGCTGATCCTCGATGAGCCGACCGCCGTGCTGACGCCGCAGGAGGTCAACAGCCTCTTCAGCACGCTTGCGCAACTGATTGCCGAAGGGCTTTCCGTCATTTTCATCAGCCACAAGCTGGATGAGGTGCTGCGCGTCTCGCATCGCGTGGCCGTGCTGCGCGGCGGCAAGATGGTGGCGACGCGCGCGGTGGCGGAGACCAGCAAGCCAGAACTTGCCGAACTGATGGTGGGCCGGCGTGTGGAGATGCCCACGCGCGATGCGGCAGCGACGCCCGGCGCGCTGATCGCCACCCTGGATCGCGCCAGCGTGCCGCCGGCCGAAGGCCGCGTCGGCCTGCACGACGTCACGCTGGCGCTGCACGCGGGCGAGATCGTTGGCATCGCCGGCGTGTCCGGCAACGGGCAGGTGACGCTGGCGGAGCTGATGAGCGGCATGCTGGCGCCGTCGTCGGGCCGGCTTGCGATCGCAGGGGCGCACCTGCCGGCCGAGCCACGGCGCTGGATTGCCGCGGGCGTGGCCCGGGTGCCCGAAGACCGGCACGCTGAGGGCGTGGTGGGTGACCTGGCCGTCTGGGAGAACGCCATCGCCGAGCAACTGGTCAACCCGGCGTTTGTCCGCGCGGGATGCATTCGCGGTGGCGCCGCGCGGCGCTTCGCCGCAGCGCTCGTGCAGGCGTTCGACGTGCGTGGCGGCGGCATCGACGTGCCCACTCGCACGCTTTCCGGCGGCAATATGCAGAAGCTGATCCTCGGGCGCGCGCTCTCCGTGCGCGGTTCCGGCACGCCGCAACTGGTGATCGCCAGCCAGCCGACCTGGGGACTGGATATTGGCGCGGTCGCCTACGTCCACCGGCAGTTGCTGGAAGCCGCAAGCGGCGGCGCGGCGGTGTTGCTGATCTCGGAGGATCTGGATGAGCTGCTGTCGCTGGCGGACCGCATCGCGGTGATCCACGGCGGACGCGTGACGCCGGCGCGGCCGGCCTCGGCGTGGACCATCGGTACGCTCGGCCTGGCCATGGCCGGCGCCGACGCTACACACGGCATGCCCGAGGCGGAGGTGGTCCATGCGGCTTGAAGCACGTACCACAGTGTCCCGCACGGCGCTGGTGGCGGCGCCGTTCGGCGCCATCGTCGCCACGCTGCTGATCTGCGCGCTGCTGGTGGCCTGGGCCGGCGCGCCGGTCGGCAAGGCCTACCTGTTGCTGCTGGAAGGCGGATTCGGGTCGCGCTTTGCGTGGTCTGAAACGCTGACCCGCGCCACGCCCCTGATGCTGACGGGACTCGCCGTCGCCGTGGCGTTCCGCACGCGGCTGTTCAACATCGGCGCCGAGGGGCAGCTATACCTTGGCGCGCTGGCCGCCGTGGCGGTGGGCGGCCAGGTGGATGGCGCGGCGGCCCCCTGGGCGGCAGCGCTGCCCAACGGCGTGCTGTTCGGCCTGATGGTGGCGGCCGGGATGCTGGCCGGCGCGCTGCTGTTGCTGCTGCCGGCCGTGCTCAAGCTGCGGCTGGGCGTGGACGAGGTGGTCACCACGCTGCTGCTCAATTTCGTGGTCTTGCTGGGTGTATCGATGATGCTGGACGGGCCGATGAAAGATCCGCTGGCGATGGGCTGGCCACAATCGGTGGCGCTGGTGCCCGAACTGGAGCTGACGCGGCTGCTTGAGCGCTCGCGCGTGCATAGCGGGCTGCTGATCGCGATGGCGCTGGCGGTGGCGATCTGGGCCGTCAACCGCTTTACCGTGTTCGGCCTGCAGATGCGCGCGGTGGGTGCCAATGCCCGCGCGGCCGCATTCGCCGGCATGCCGGTGGCGCGCGTCACGCTGCTTGCGGCGCTACTGTCCGGCGCGCTGGCGGGGCTGGCCGGGGTGGTGGAAGTGGCCGGCCGCACCGGCTATCTGACGCTCGATATTTCGCCCGGCTATGGCTATGCGGGCGTGGTCATCGCCATGCTGGCCGGGCTGCATCCGATTGGCGTGGTGGCCGCGTCGGTCTTCGTGGCCGGGGTGCTGGTGGGGGCGGACGGCATGAGCCGCGCGGTGGGTGTGCCCAACGCCATCGCCGACGTCATCGTGGCCGTGGCGCTCTTGACCATGCTGGTGGCGACGATGCTGACGCGCTACCGCGTGCGTTTCGATCGCATCGGGAGGGCCGCGTAATGGAGCTTCTCGATATCCTCGCCGGGGCGCCGTTCTGGATTGCGGTGCTGCGCGTGGCCACGCCGCTGATCTTCGGCACGCTGGGCGTGCTGCTGTGCGAACGTGCGGGCGTGCTCAACCTCGGCATCGAAGGGATCATGGTGGCCGGCGCGTTTTCCGGCTGGCTGGCCGTCTACCACGGTGCGCCGCTGTGGGGCGGCGTGGGCGTGGCGGCGGCGGTGGGCCTGGCCTTCGGCCTGCTGCACGGATGGCTGACGGTGTCGATGGCGCTGTCGCAGCACGTGGCGGGGCTTGGCGTGACGATGCTGGCGACGAGCCTCTCCTACTATGCGTACCGTCTTGGCTTCTCACAGGTCTCGACGCCGCCGACGATCACGCCGTTCGCGCCGATGACAGCGTGGCAGCACGTGCCGCTGATCGGCCCCGTGATGGCGGGCGAAACCGCGCTGACGCTGCTGGCGTTGCTGATGGCGCCGATCATCGCCTGGCTGCTCTATCGCACCCCGCTGGGGCTGGCCGTGCGCATGGTCGGCGAGAATCCGGCGGCGGCCGAAGGGCAGGGCATTCGCGTGGGTGCCATTCGCATCGGGGCGATCATGGCCGGCTCCGCCTTGATGGCGGTTGGCGGCGCCTTCCTGACGTTGTCCGCGTTCAACGCGTTCTTCTTCAACATGATCAACGGCCGGGGCTGGATCTGCGTGGCGCTGGTCGTCTTTGCGTCCTGGCGGCCGGGGCGCGCGTTGCTGGGCGCGCTGCTGTTTGCCGCATTCGACGCCTTGCAGTTGCGGCTCCAGCAGGGCGGCGTCAGCTTGCCCGGCCTTCCGGCGCTGCCCTATCAGGTCTACCTGATGCTGCCCTATGTGCTGTCGATCCTAGCGCTGGTGCTGGTGGCGCGCCGCGCGGCGTATCCGCAGGCGCTGATGAAGCCCTACCGCAAGGGCGAGCGCTGATTCCTTTACTTTCCGAGACTCTCATGTTCGACCTTATCCTGCGCCACTGCACATTGCCCGACGGACGCACCGACATCGACATCGGCATTGCCGACGGCAGGATCGCCGCGCTGGAGCGACGGCTGGCTGCCACCGGCGGCGAGGAGATTGACGCCGCTGGCCAACTGGTGACGCCGCCGTTTGTCGATGCGCACTTTCACATGGACTCCACGCTGTCATACGGCCTGCCGCGCGTGAACCAGTCGGGGACGCTGCTGGAGGGCATTGCGCTGTGGGGCGAGCTCAAGCCGTTGCTGACACAGGACGCACTGGTGGAGCGCGCGCTGGCCTATTGCGACTGGGCGGTGGCCAAGGGGCTGCTGGCGATCCGGTCGCACGTGGATATCTGCGATCCGCGCCTGCTGGCCACCGAAGCGCTGCTGCATGTCCGAGAGCGTGTGAAGCCGTATCTGGACTTGCAACTGGTGGCGTTTCCGCAGGACGGGGTGCTGCGATCCCCGGGCGCGCTGGAGAACCTGCGCCGGGCGCTCGATATGGGCGTCGACGTGATCGGCGGGATTCCGCACTTCGAGCGGACGATGGCGGACGGTGCGGCGTCGGTGAAGCTGCTCTGCGAGGAAGCGGCCGCGCGCGGCCTTCGCGTGGATATGCATTGCGACGAGAGCGACGATCCGATGTCGCGGCACATCGAGACGCTGGCGAGTGAATCGGTGCGGCTGGGGCTGCAAGGCCGCGTGACGGGGTCTCACCTGACATCGATGCATTCGATGGACAACTACTACGTGTCCAAGCTGCTGCCGCTGATGCGTGAGGCCGGGGTGGCGGCCATCGCCAATCCGCTGATCAACATCACGCTGCAGGGGCGGCACGATACGTATCCCAGGCGGCGCGGCATGACGCGTGTGCCGGAGATGCTGGCGGCGGGCATTCCGGTGGCGTTCGGGCATGACTGCGTGATGGACCCGTGGTACAGCCTGGGCACGGGGGACATGCTCGAGGTGGCGCACATGGGCCTGCACGTCGGCCAGATGACGGGGCAGGACGCGATGCGTGCGTGCTTTGCAGCAGTGACGGAGACGCCGGCGGCGATTCTCGGGCTGGAGGGGTATGGCGTGGCACCGGGCTGCCGGGCCGACCTGGTGCTGCTGCAGGCGCGCGATCCGGTGGAGGCGATCCGTCTGCGGGCGACGCGCTTGATGGTGCTGCGCGCGGGCAAGGTCGTGGCACGCACGCCCGCGACGACTGCGGTGCTGTCGCTGGAGGGGCGGCCATCGCAAGTGGATTTCCAGTTGCGTCGCGGTGGGTGACGAGCGCGGAGCGCGCGTGGCGTCCGGATTTTTTAGGGCAGGGTGTTGACAGCCATCGAGCGTGTCAGCATAATTGCGTTCTTCGCATCGCAGCAGCAATGCAGCGAGACGAAGCCCAGATGGCGGAATTGGTAGACGCACTAGGTTCAGGTCCTAGCGGTGGCAACACTGTGGAGGTTCGAGTCCTCTTCTGGGCACCATATTCGAGGCCCCGCGCAAGCGGGGCCTTTTCATTTCTGCTTGCCGACGGACAGGAGCGCCCCCGCTCTTTCAGGTCGCCGCTGCCGCGGGCATCGTGCCCGACGTGACTTCGCCCGCCATGCCCGGTGCGTGCCGGACGCAATTGCGTCCATCCGACTTCGCCTGGTACAGCGCTGCATCGGCTGCGGCAAACAGCGCGTCCCAGTGCCGTTGCCCTCGCGGGCCCATCGCCACGCCAAAGCTTGCCGTGGCCTCGAGCCTCGCGCCGCCAGACAGCCGGATCGTGTGCGCGGCAATGGTCAGTCTCAGTGTCTCCGCCAGCGCCAGCGCGCGCGCGCCGTGCGTCGCCGGCATCAGGATCGCGAACTCCTCGCCGCCGAAACGGGCAGGCACGTCCGGTGCGGAGACGTGCGAGCGGATCAGGTCCGCGATGTCGCGCAGCACGGCGTCACCCGCCGGATGGCCGAACCGGTCATTGATCCGCTTGAAGTGATCCAGATCCATCAGGATCAGGCAGACCGACTCACGCACGCGCTGGGCATTCGCCTCGTCCGCAAACAGGTCGTCCGCGTCGTCGATCTGGCCGAATCCCGCATAGCTCGCGTTCAGCATCGTGGTCGGTGCGTCACGCAGGTGTCCCGCCATGAGTTCCAGCGCACGGCGGTTCAGCAGGCCAGTCAGGCCGTCCGTGCGCGCCTGGTGTTCCAGCTCCTCCGTCATCGTGGCGCGCTCGCGCAGCTTGCGGCGCAGGATGTCGAGTGCATCGAAGAGCCGGCGCAGCTCGCCGGCCTGGCGTGCGTTTTCGGGCATTGCGGCAAAGGCCGGCGGGGCGCGTTCCTCGGCCAGCGCAATCACCTCGTCGCGCGCCGCCAGCAGCGGGCGGAACAGCGATCGCTGGGCAAACAGCATCAATTGCGCCAGCACCGCGAGGATCAGCGCTGCCGCACCGCCGGCCGCCAGCAGCACGCGCAATGCGCTGTCGCGGCTGGCATCGAAATGCCGGATCACATCGTCCAGGAAGGTCTTGCGCAGACGTTCCAGCGGTTCCAGCGTCGGCACGTAACGGTTGGTCAGTTCCGTGGGGGTCATCGAATAGTGCCCGCCGACGCGGCCCTGGGCGACCAGGCTGTCGACCATCTGCAGCCCCTGGCCGAAGAAGCGGCGATCGGCATCGGCGTAGGCTTCGCGCAGCGCGGGCGCGTCGCCGTAGAGGCTGTAGGTGGCGCCCGTCAGTTGCCAGAGCTCCAGCAGCCGGCCGCGCGTACGGTTGAAGTCGACGAGGGTACCGAGCGGCAACGACTGCCGCGCGGCAATCGGCGCGATGATGTTGGAGGCGATGCGGCCGCCGTATTCGCGCAGGTCTCCCAGCATGCGGCCCGTGATGGCTGGCGCGGCCAGTCCGGCGTTGCAGCTGGAAAGCTTCTTCACCTGCCAGCTGATTGCAGGTTGCAAGGTATCCACGACCTCGAACATGCCTTCGATGGCGTGCTGGATGTCTTCGAGCTGGCGCTGGGGGAGGGGCAGGGCGCTCAGGCGGTCGATCTCGGCGCGGGCGCGCGTCAGCCGCTCGCGCACGCGGTCGATCATCAGCGGGGGCACCGGGTGCGCGTGCAGCCAGAACGGTGCCGGGGGCGGATCGGTCAGGCGGGCCAGGGCGGCGTCACTGCGCGCGCGGAACCGGTTCAGCCGCTCGCGGGCCGGGCTGTCCGGCGACAAGCCCTCGCCCATGACGCTGTTGGCGGGACCCCGCTCGGCGGACAGCACGTTGGCGGCGTCCAGCAATTCACGGTATCCGGCGATGTCGTACAAGTTCTGGCGGGCCGTGGCGAAATCGCTATAGGAGCGCGCCATCAGCATGCCGGCCAGGCCAGTCGCGCAGAATGCGGCCACGGCGGCGCCCGCGCCCAGCTTGCGGCGCAGGCTCGGGCCAAACTGGCCCGGCAAACCGTGTCTTGCTGCGCGCCGCCGCAGGGTCGGCCAGCCGGGCATCGGGATCTCCAGGTAGAAATGTCTCGGGGCGGATCCTAACGAAGCAGCAACGCTTTGCATAGTCAGACAATTGCCGTTGCGCGCATGCCTAAATTGTCTGCTTGCTTGTACGATCTCTGCGGGTTTCGTCCTGCGCGAGACCTCACATTCCAGGTAACCATCGACCGGTGTTTGACCTATCCTCAAACTGATCGGGCAAGGTTTAGAACGCCCGACGAGGTGGTTGCCATGTCCGTGCTGAAGCTGTACGGGAGAGAGGAGGAGGCCGGGAGCCATCCCGGATGGGGACGCTGTGTTGCCGCCGACCCAGGCCACCATCCTGTTCTCCACTGGTGTTTTCTGCTTGCGCTGCTGGCCAGCGCCGCCGCTCACGCGGACTTTGCGAGCGGGCCACCCGGCGACGAAGGGCCGCGAGTCTGGGTAACCGTGGAACCCGAGGAGCCCGCAGCGCCGCCGGTGGCCGCAGAGCCCCCGGTGTCCGCAACGCCCACGGTATCCGAAGTGCCCCCGGTGTCCGCCACATCCCCGACTCCATCCGCGATTCCCGAGACGCCATCGATGGTGCCGCCACGCATGATCAGCGAGGACGAAAACCCGGATCTGCCCGTCCCCGTGCACGCATCGCTGCCGCCGAGATCGGCGCCGGACGCCGACCATGACACGCACCCACTGAGCGGCATCGACCGTGAGGTCGTCTCATTCCGCGAAGGCCCGCGGCGCCCATTGCTACATCTCGACGATGTCGCCACGGCCACCGGATTTGTCGATAGCCGTGTGCGCAGCATGGCGCTGGCGCTGGACACGCCCCTGTCGCGCAATGCCAATGGGCTGACTTTGCAGTCGCGCGTGGAAATGGCGTATCGCCCCGGACTGTCACCGGTGCCGGGCAACTGGGATGCGCCGCCCGGAGAGGCCAATGCCACCGGCCTGGCGGTGCGGTTGTACGGCTCCAAGCCAACGCGGCTGAACGGGGTGTATCCGTTCGTCGAGGCCGACTGGTGGCAGGACAATCGCGCGCGGACGATCAATATCAATGGCACCCGGATCGATACCGACGTGCTGCGCGGCCTGCTGTCGTTCAACATCGGCGCGCACAGCAATTCGACGACCGGCCTGAAGTTGTGGGTCAAGGCGCGAGGCGGGAAAAATGCGGGCGGTACGCTGGGCGCGCGCTACCGGTGGTAGCGCTGGCGGGGCTGCGGCGCACAGAGGGGAAGAATTTTCACGAAACGCTTGCACGCGAGGCGAATTGCGATACAATTGCGGCCTCGCGTGCGGCTGTAGCTCAGTTGGATAGAGTACTTGGCTACGAACCAAGGGGTCGTGGGTTCGAATCCTGCCAGCCGCGCCATCTATAAAAAGGGAAAGGGCTTCCGGAAACGGAAGCCCTTTTTCTTTGTGTGCGCCCGGCAGGGCGCACTTACTTGGGGGTGCAAGTTCCCTACACACCCGGCAAGGGGAAGTGTTAGCGGAAGGCAAGGGTTTCCCGGGCGACCGGGAGTCTGAAGGAAGCTGGAAGCAAAGCGCTGGCCTGACGAACAGGAAGCGGATACGAGGCGACGCATTGGGGTGAGGCGGCACAAAGAGCCAAAGCCCAATACTTGCACGGAACGATGCGGCGTATATCCGACAGGCATAAGCGTGAAGGTGAGTGCGTCATACCCAATGGGATGGACGCCCCCACTCGTAACGGCATCGATGTGCCAAAGTGGAAGTGTCGAGCAACCACTTGAACGAAGGGAGCGTCATCATGCAGCTTACGACGATTGGCATCGATCTGGCAAAGAACGTATTTCAGGT
>NZ_JBFTSP010000046.1:0-21440 GCF_056400065.1 Cupriavidus sp. 01L415
CGGTAGCTGTGGTGGTGCACCCATTGAAATCATCCGCCAGTACATTGAGCAACAGCAAACGCCACACTGACCGCCCCAAAGGACGCCTGCGGCGTCCGCGCTATCCTTCCCCGGCCTGAAGGCCGAGGCTTGCCGCGCACTCTGGTCAGCAACGATCGCGAGTTGTTCGCGCGTGCCACGCTGCAAGGCGTGGTGCTGCCACTGGGCTGAACGCGATGTCCCGCGATCGCTATAATCGTCCGCGCCGGCTGGCCACCCGGCCACCCGGAACGAATTCCGACATGCCTGCAGACCTTCCTCTCACTTCCGCCGACTCGATGCCCGAGGGCCGCGGCGTGCCCGCGCTGCTCGTGGCCGCGCCCGCCTCGGGCCAGGGCAAGACCACCGTGACGGCCGCGTTGGCCAGACTTCACGCCCGTCAGGGGCGCGTCGTGCGGGTCTTCAAGACCGGGCCCGATTTCCTCGATCCGACGCTGCTCGCGGCCGCCAGCGGGGCGCCAGTCGACTCGATCGACCTCTGGATGACCGGCGAGGCCGACGCCCGCGCCAGGCTGGCCGCCGCCGCGCAATCGGCCGACTTGATCCTGGTGGAAGGCGTGATGGGACTGCACGACGGCACGCCGAGCAGTGCCGACGTGGCCCGGTTGTTCGGGCTCCCGGTGCTGGCGGTGATCCAGGCCGGGGCGATGGCCCAGACGTTTGGCGCGCTGGCCTATGGCCTGGCGCACTACGGCCAGCCGTTCCGCGCCATGCAGGTCCTGGCCAACGGCGTGGGCACCGTGCGTCATGCCGACATGTTGCGCGGCAGCCTGCCGCCGGATATCGCGTGGAGCGGTGCGTTGCCGCGGGATGCCTCCGCCGCCCTGCCCGAGCGGCACCTGGGACTGTTTAGCGCCGATGAACTGCCGGACCTGATGACGCGGCTCGATCGACTTGCCGATGCGCTGGCCGAACTGCCTGTATCGCAATTGCCGCCGCCGGTAGCGTTTGGCCAACCCGTGTCTATGCCTGCGCCACCTCGCCTGCTGGCCGGCAAGATCATCGCGATAGCCCGGGATGACGCATTCCGCTTCATCTATCCGGCCAATGTGGAAATGCTGTCGGCACTCGGCGCGCAAATCGCCTGGTTTTCACCGTTGCGCGACGCCGCGCTGCCGGCCTGCGACGCGCTGTGGCTGCCTGGCGGCTATCCTGAGCTGCATGGCACCACGCTGGCGGCAAACGTCGCCATGCTCGGCGCCCTGCGCGAGGCCCATGCCCGAGGCCTGCCGATCCTGGCGGAATGCGGCGGCATGATGGCGCTGTTCGACACGTTGGTCGACAAGGACGGTGTTGCCCATGACATGGCGGGCCTGCTGCCGGGGACGGTGACGATGCAGCGCCGGCTGGCCGCGATCGGGCATCAGGCAGTCACGCTGCCGGGTCTGCCCGGCGACGCAATCCGCGGCCACACGTTCCACTACTCGCAAACGCAGTCTTCACTGATGCCGACCGCGCATGCCGTATCGCCGCGCGATGGCGGCCAGGGCGAAGCGATCTACCGGGTGGGGATGCTTACGGCATCCTACGTGCACCTGTACTTTCCGTCGAACCCGCAGGCCATTGCGGCACTGCTTGGCGGGCCGAGTGCGTAGCGGGGTTGGTGCAGCCTCGGGGGGGAAGCCAAGGGGAATTTCCGGGACAACTTCAGGGGGCAACCCAAGTGGCAGCTTACGATGCCACCTGGAGGTTGTTTCAGAAAGAAGCGAAGCGGTCCTGGCCAGCGGAGCAGGCGACGCTCAGGCGGCGTCGCGTTCCGCCAGCGTGCGGGCGGCCGCGTCGGCAATGCCGGTTTCGAGCTGCGCGAGGCCCTTGGACAGATTGTGCATGGTCGTCTCCGACACATTGGCCAGCACGTCCTGAAGAAATGCCGAGCGGCGCGGCATGGCCTGGTCGACGATCTCGCGGCCGAGCGCGGTCAACGTGACATTGGTCATGCGGTTGTCGCGCTCACTGGTCGTGCGTTCGATCCAGCCAAGTTCCTGCAGCGACTTCAGTTGTCGCGTGAGCGCGCCCGGGTCCATCCCGACACGATCTGCCAGTGGCTTCTGCGCGATGGGGCCTTCGTGGCCATACAAGGCGAACAGGATCCGCCAGCGCGGCAGCGGATGACCGATGCGTTGTTCGAAGGCGGACGCATAGGCCCGGTAGGTCCGTCCAAACTGTTGCAGTACGGCCAGGCTTTGTCGCTCCAGTTCCACTTCAATCTCCTGTAGGCGGATGCCACCATCCGCGCGGCAGTCGTCAGTCTGCGGCCATCACGGGCTCATGGACCCGCACCAGTTTCACCGGCGGCACGCGGCGTGCGCGCCAGATGCCCAGCAGGGCCGCCATCGCTGCCAGCACCAGGCCGATGTGGATGGCACCCACCAGCGACACTCGCGCCTGTTCCAGCAGCAGGGCTCCATTGTGCCCTGCCTGCTGCAGGTTAGTCAGCAATTCGGCCTGCGCCGCCTTATCAATCAGAATTTGCGGGTCGGTCATCTTGCTCGCCCATTCGCTCGCATGAGCCGCAGCGAGTGACGCCTCCACGCCCGTCGTGTAGCTACGGGTCACCAGTGTGCCGACCAGCGCAGTCCCCACCATCCCGCCGACCATCCGCAGCGATTGCAGCATGGCCGTGGCGATGCCAAGGTGAGCGCGGCCCGCGGTCTGCTGCGCGAACACCGTGAGGTTGGGCATGATGAACCCAAGCCCCAGGCCGCCCAGCAGCATGATGCCCAGCAGCAGGTTGTGATGCATGCCACGCGTGGCTTGCGACAAGCCGAGGCATGCCAGTGCCAGCAAGGCAAACCCGGCGTAGAGCATGCTGTTTGGCTGTGGAATGCGCGTGATGATGCGGCCATTGAGAATGCTGCCCACCGTAATACACACCACCAGCGGCGTCACCAGCAATCCGGCCTCCTTCGGCGAATAGCCAAACCCGCCCTGGAACAGCAGCGGCGCGTAGAGCAGCAACGCGAACATCGCAAAACCCGCCAGCACCGCCAGCACGAACAGCGGTGCCAGACCCGGATTGCGGAACATGTCGAGCGGCAGGATCGGATTGGCCGATCGGCGCGACCATTGCCACAGTGCCACGAACGCGGCCACGGACAGAATGAGCAGGCCGATCGTGACGACGCCGAGCCCGCGGTCCGGCAACCATTCGACAGAAAGCTGCAGGCTGCCCAGGCCCAGCGCGATCAGCAGCGCACCCAGCCAGTCCACGCGGGCCCGCCCGGTATGAGTCTGCTGGCGCAGATGCGGCAGGTAGCGCCAGGCAAACCAGAGACCAAGCATGCCGACGGGCAGGTTGACATAGAACACCGCGCGCCAGCCATACCATTCGGTCAGCACGCCACCGAGGGAAGGCCCCACCGCATTGGCCAGCCCGAACGCCGTGCTCATCATCACCTGCCAGCGAAGGCGGACGTGGGCATCAGGAAACAGGTCGGGAATGCAGGCAAAGGCCGTACCTACCAGCATGCCGCCGCCAATACCCTGCAACGCGCGCGCCGCGACCAGGAAAGGCATGCTGTTCGCCATCCCGCATAGCGCGGAAGCGGTGATGAAAACAATGATTGACGCCAGCACGAAGGGCTTGCGCCCGTAGTAGTCACCCAGGCGCCCGAAGATCGGCACCGTGATGACGGAGGTCAGCAGATAGGCGGTGGCCACCCATGCGTAGTACTCGAAGCCCTGAAGTTCCGCCACGACAGTCGGCAGCGCAGTGCCGACGACAGTCTGGTCCAGCGCGACCAGCATCACGACAAAGGCAATACCCAACATCGCCAGCAAGGATTCGCGAAACGGCAGGACTTGTCCGCTCCGGACACCTGGTGTCGCGCTCGGCTCTTCGTGCGAATCGGAAGGCATCTTATTGTCCGATCAATAGTTGCGCAGTCAATGATTATAGGCGAGAGGCAGCGGATTGCCGGAGTTTTTTGACGGTCGGCAAAGCGCTGGAAAGCGGGAGACGTGGATAGTGAGAGCTAGCTTTCGGATGGCGCAGAGGGCACTCGACTCGCTCCCCATCCTGAATAAAGCGCTGACTCATCAACCCCACGCACAGCCTCAGACTGTGCACCGCTGGAGCAGATCATGCCGGTCCGCTGCGCCGGATTCGGCCAGTTGCCTGCCCTGAACGTGACGCCGACCACCTTCGCCATGGCGCGGAGGGCGTCTGCTGACACCCGCCAGTGGTCATCGCCCCCATATCGCATCTCCGCCCTTCCCTCCATATCGGACTCATGGAGCGCCGTGGGGCCCTTCCTCCCAAGCTGAACACCCCCGCCAGCTTCGCCGCTCGTTCAGGGCCTGCGCCGCTTTCGGCGTGCGCCCCGGGCAACGGCCTGCGCGACCTTTTCGAGGCATCCGCGCAGGCCTTGAGTTACTCAGGCGCTTGCCTGAGCCCACGCCGCCCGCGCACGCCGGCGGATTTGTTTTTCCGGAGGAATGTTTTATGAAGAAGTCTGCCAGCGGAAGCCTGCTTGCAGACGACTCCACCACACGCGTCGGCGTCATGCTCGGCATGCGGCATCAGTTTTGACGACCGCCGTACGTTGAGACGATAGCGCACGCATCCGCATCATCAGACGCCGCCTTCGCGGTAGTGGCCCCCAAGGGCTGCCGGCCGTGTGGGCGCGGGCAAAAAAAACGGAGGCCACATACCGCGGCCTCCGTTTCATTCGCTTCCCTCTTCTCACATCATCTCGACCATCCGGCCAATCGATGCAATCGGAGCAATCCCCCCATCAGGACGCTGGGGTGGCGCCCTTGTTACCCATGCCACTGGTGCGGTTGCCGGCGGCGTCGTTGGGTTCGCCAGGGGTCCCCGCCGCGCCCGAGACGTCATTCCAGCCGCCACCCAGCGCCTTATACAGGTTGACCTCGCTGGTCAGCTGGTTGAGCCGACTGTCGATCAACACCTGCTGCTGGGCATACAGCTGACGTTGGGCATCGAGCAACGTCAGGTAATTGTCCACGCCGGTGCGGTATCGACCCTCGGCCAGCCTGAAGTAATCCTGGCTGGCTTCGACCAAACGCAACTGCGCCTGCAGCTGATCCGTGTATGTCCCGCGCGCGGCCAGGCCGTCGGCCACTTCGCGAAACGCCGACTGGACCGTGCGCTCGTACGTGGCCACGTTGATGTCCTTCTGGATCCTGGCGTAGTCCAGGCTTGCACGCAGGCTGCCCGCGGTGAAGATTGGCAGGTTGATCTGCGGCGAGAACAGCCACGTCCCCGACCCCGCGTCGAACAAACCCGACAACTGGCGGCTGGCCGTGCCCGCCGACGCGGTCAGCGTGATGCGCGGAAAGAACGCCGCGCGCGCCGCACCGATATCGGCATTGGCCGACTTCAGCCGATGTTCCGCCGCCAGGATGTCCGGCCGGTTCTGGAGCAGATCCGACGGCATGCCAGCCGGCACGTCAGCCACGATCTTCTGATCGAGGGCCAGACCTTCCGGCAGATCCGCCGGTATCCCCGTACCCAACAGCAGCGTCAGCGCATTGACGTCCTGCGCCGCCAGACGCGTGTAACGCGACAGCGACGCCCGCGCGTTCTCGACCTGCGTCTGCGACTGGCGCAGATCCAGCCGCGAAGCGATGCCTTCCTCGTAGCTGCGTCGCGTCAGGTTGTATGTGCGCTCATATGTGCCAAGCGTTTCGCGTGTCAGCGTCAGCTGCGCCTGGTCCGCGCGCAGCGTCAGGTAGGCATTGGCGACGCTGGCGACCAGCGCGATATGCGTACTGCGTTGCGCTTCAGTGCTGGCGAAGTACTGTTCCAGCGCGGCTTCGCTCAGGCTGCGCAGGCGGCCGAACAGGTCGATCTCCCACGCCGTGGTGCCCAGCGAGATGCCGTACTGGCTGCTGATCAGGCGCTGGCCCGTCGTCGACAGGTCCGCAGGCACACGCTGGCGCGTGCCCGCCGCCGCCACGCCCACATCGGGGAACAGGTCCGCGCGCTGGATACGGTACTGGGCGCGATAGGCGTCCATGTTCAGCACGGCCACGCGCAGGTCCCGATTGTTCTCCAGCGCCAGCTCGATCAGGCGGCGCAGGCGCGGATCGGCAAAGTAATCGCGCCATCCCAGTTCCACCGCCGACAATGCCTGCCCGTCGGCCGTGGCCACCGGATAGGCATCGCCTTGCGGGTAGGCGGCATCCACGGGCGCAGCCGGCCGCTCGTAGTTCGGAATCAGGCTGCAGCCCGTCAACGCGGTGGCTGCGGCTAGGCAAAGGATGGTTTTTCTCATGTTTGTGCTCCCGTTTCGAGGGAGGACGAATCCGGCTTGTGGCGCCGCTCCTTGATCGCGTTCACCACCACGAAGAACAGCGGCACCCAGAAAATGGCGAGCACCGTCGCCGTGATCATGCCGCCGATCACGCCTGTGCCGATCGCGTGCTGGCTACCCGCACCAGCGCCCTGCGACACGGCCAGCGGGAACACGCCGAGCATGAACGCGAGCGACGTCATGATGATCGGCCGCAAGCGCATGCGGCACGCTTCCACTGCCGCGTCGACCAGGCTCTTGCCTTGCTCGTGCAGGTCCTTGGCGAACTCCACGATCAGGATGGCGTTCTTTGCCGACAAGCCGACCGTCGTCAGCAGACCCACCTGGAAGAACACGTCATTGGACAGCCCGCGCGCGATCGTCGCCAGCAGCGCGCCGATCACGCCGAGCGGCACCACCAGCATCACGGAGAACGGAATCGACCAGCTCTCGTAGAGCGCGGCCAGGCAGAGGAACACCACCAGCAGCGACAGCGCGTAGAGCGCCGGCGCCTGCGAGCCGGACAGCCGTTCTTCAAACGACAGCCCGGTCCAGGAGTACGCAATACCCGGCGGCATCTGCTTCATGATCTCCTCCACCGCGCGCATGGCCTCGCCCGAGCTGCGGCCAGGGGCCGGTTCACCGAGGATTTCCACCGCCGGCACGCCGTTGTAGCGCTGGAGCTTGGGCGAGCCATAGCTCCACTTGCCGGTCGCGAACGTGGAGAACGGCACCATCTCGCCCTTGCCGTTCCGCACGAACCACTTGTTGAGATCCTCCGGGCTCATGCGCGCATTCGGCCGGCCTTGCAGGTAGACCCGCTTCACGCGGCCGCGGTCGATGAAGTCGTTCACGTAGCTGGAACCCCAGGCGATCGACACCGTGCTGTTGATGTCCGCCAGCGAGATGCCCAGCGCACGCGCGCGCTCGTCGTCGATATCCAGCAGGTACTGGGGTTCGTCGTTCAGGCCGTTGGGCCGCACGCGTTGCAGCACGGGGTCCTTGGCCGCAAGCTGCAGGAACTTGTTGCGCGCTTCCATCAATGCGTCATGCCCCAGGCCGGCCTGGTCCTGCATGTAGAAATCGAAGCCGGTGGCATTGCCGAGTTCCTGCACGGCGGGCGGTGCGAACGCGAACGCCAGCGAGTCCCGGAACGTGCTGAACTTGGCCTGCGCCCGCTTGGTCAGGTCAAACACGCTGGTCGCATCGCCCTCGCGATCCTTGAACGGCCTGAGCAGGATGAACGCGAGACCCGAGCTCTGCCCGCGGCCGGCAAAGTTGAAGCCGTTCACGGTAAAGAGCGAGCTGACGATCTTGCCTTCGTCGTTCAGCAGGTAGTTGCGCATCTGGTCGAGCACGGCCTGCGTCCGCTCCGCAGACGATCCCGCCGGGGTCTGCACCTGGGCATACAGCACGCCCTGGTCTTCTTCCGGCAGGAACGAGGTGGGGATCCGCGTGAACAGGAAGCCCATCGCCACGACGATCAGCACATAGAGGATCAGGAACGGCGAGCGGCGCTTCAGGATGCCCACCACGCTCTTTTCATAGCGCTGGGTGGAGCGGATGAAGCCGCGGTTGAACCAGCCGAAGAAGCCCTGCTTGTGTTCGCCGTGGTCGCCCTTCTCGATCGGCTTGAGCATCGTCGCGCACAGCGCCGGGGTCAGGATCAGGGCCACCAGCACGGACAGCACCATGGCGGAGACGATCGTGATCGAGAACTGCCGGTAGATCACGCCGGTGGAACCCCCGAAGAAGGCCATCGGCAGGAACACGGCGGACAGCACCAGCGCGATGCCAACCAGTGCGCCCTGGATCTGCCCCATGGATTTCCGGGCGGCCTCCCTGGGCCCCAGCCCCTCCTCCGCCATCACCCGCTCGACGTTTTCCACCACCACGATGGCGTCGTCCACCAGCAGGCCGATGGCCAGCACCATCCCGAACATCGTCAGCGTGTTGATCGAGTAGCCAAACGCGGCCAGCACGCCGAAGGTGCCCAGCAGCACCACCGGCACGGCGATCGTCGGGATCAGCGTGGCACGGAAGTTCTGCAGGAAGAGGTACATCACCAGGAACACCAGCACGATGGCTTCCAGCAGCGTCTTCACCACCTCCTGGATGGAGTCGGCGATCACCGGCGTGGTGTCATACGGGAAGACCGCCTGCACGCCGGCCGGGAATGTCGGCTCCAGCTGCGACAGCGTGTTGCGGATGTTCCTGACCGTATCCAGCGCGTTGGCGCCGGAGGCCAGGCGGATGGCGATACCGGATGCCGGACGGCCGTTGTACTGGGCGTTGATGTTGTAGTCCTGCCCGCCCAGCCCCACATCGGCCACATCCTTCAGGCGCACCTGCGAGCCGTCCGGATTGACCTTCAGCAGGATGTTGCCGAACTGCTCGGCCGTCTGGAGCCGGGTCTTGCCGATCACGGTTGCATTGAGCTGCTGCCCGCGCACGGCCGGCAGGCCACCCAGCTGGCCGGAAGCCACCTGCACGTTCTGCGCCTTGATCGCATTGCTCACGTCGAGCGGCGCGAGCTGGAAGCTGTTGAGCCTGGCCGGATCGAGCCAGATCCGCATCGCGTATTGCGAACCGAACACCTGGAAGTCGCCCACGCCCGCGGTACGGGAGAGCGGATCCTGGATGTTGGAGACGATGTAGTTCGACAAGTCCTCCCGGGTCATGTTGGGGTCGGTCGAGACCAGGCCGACGATGACCAGGAAGTTACGCACGGACTTGGTCACGCGAATGCCCTGCTGCTGGACTTCCTGCGGCAGCAGTGGCGTGGCCAGCGCGAGCTTGTTCTGGACCTGCACCTGGGCGATGTCCGGGCTGGTGCCCTGCTCGAACGTCACGGTGATGGTCATGGTGCCGTCGGAGTTGGACTCCGACGAAATGTAGCGCAGCCGGTCCAGGCCGTTGAGCTGTTGCTCGATGACCTGCACCACCGTGTCCTGCACCGTTTGCGCGGAGGCACCGGGATAGGTCACGGAGATGGCGATGGTCGGCGGCGCGATGGCCGGGTACTGGTTGACCGGCAGCGACCGGATGGACAGCGCGCCGGCCAGCATGATGACCAGCGCAATCACCCAGGCGAAGATCGGCCGGTCGATGAAGAAGTTAGACATGGCAATACCTCATGCGTCGGTCCCGGTCAGGACTTGGCCGCGGCAGGCGCGGAAGCGGCGGCGGGTGCCGAAGCGGGGGCCGGCGCGGCAGCGGTGGTGGTGGCTTCGGTAGCCTTCACCTTGGCGCCCGGGCGGACGAACTGGAGTCCCTCGATGATCACGCGGTCGCCGGCCTTGAGGCCGTCGGTCACGAGCCACTTGTCGCCGACCGTGCGGTCGGTCTTGATGACGCGCAGTTCGACTTCATTGCCGCCATTGACCACCAGCGCCGTGGCCTGGCCCTTCAGGTCGCGCGTCACGCCGCGCTGCGGGGCCAGGATGGCCGACGTCTTGACGCCTTCGGCCAGGCGCGCGTGAACGAACATCCCCGGCAGCAGCTCATGGCGCGGGTTGGGAAACACGGCGCGCAGCGTCACGGACCCGGTGCCCTGGTCGACGGCCACTTCCGAGAACTCGAGGCGGCCGGCCTCCGCGTACGTGCTGCCGTCTTCCAGCACCAGGCTGACCCGGGCCGCATTGGCGCCCGCGCTCTGCAACTGGCCGTTGGCCAGTTCGCGGCGCAGGCGGAGGATGGCCGTGGAAGGCTGCGTCACATCCACGTAGATCGGGTCCAGCTGCTGCACCGTGGCCAGCGCGGTGGCCTGGCCATTGGTCGCCAGCGCACCTTCGGTCACCAGCGAGCGACCGATGCGGCCCGAGATCGGCGACAGCACCTTGGTGTAGCGCAGATTGATCCGGGCGCGATCCACCGCGGCCTGGGCCTGCAGGAAGGCAGCCTTGGCTTCGTCATGCTGCTGCTTGCTGACCGCTTCCTCGCCCACCAGCTTGCCGTAGCGCTGCGCCAGCAGGCGCGAGGACTCCAGCGTGGCTTCTGCGCTCTTGGCCGTGGCTTCATAGGTGGAGGGATCGATCTGGTAGAGCTGCTGCCCTTGCCTGACATCGCTGCCTTCCACGAACAGGCGCTTCAGGATGATGCCGTCCACCTGCGGACGAACCTCGGCAATCCGGTATGGCGAGGTCCGGCCCGGCAGGGAGGTGTCCAGCGTGACCGTTTCGTCCTTCAATGTCACGACCTTGACTTCGGGCGTCTGGGCCGCGGGCGGCTTGTTGTCCTTGCCGCAGGCGGCGAGTACCACGGCAATGGCCAGCATGCCTGGAAGCAAAGCACGTCTGGCGCGCGTTGGTTGCATAGCGATTTCCTCGAGGGTGAGACGGAATGGAGTGTCCTGACGCGCAGTCGTCAGGAGGGCGCCACGGCGAAAGCGCGTGGACGCAATTGGCGTGCCTGGTTCCCGGCACAAATCGGTCATTGGGTGTCAGCGGATTGTCGCCATGAGCCCCTGCTTTCGCCAGTCAACTGGCCTGGAGGAAACGCATTGCCAGCCGCGCCGCGCGCGCGTCCGGCCGCAGGGTGGCCGATGGACACCCCCTGCTCCCCGTTGTATGAAATGTCCTGCACGATCATAAATTCTGGGTGTTACCGTTCTCCGCGCGAGCACGTGCACCGATCTGGTGTGGGCATCGTCTCGCCGGTCGCCACAATAATCGGTTTCCCCGAATCTTGCTGACGACGGCCTGCACGGTAATGTTTGCAGCCAGGACGGCGCCGATGTTTGTGAGCAGGAACATCGGCGCGCGCACACAGCTTCCTCCTCCGGGAAAGCCGTTGCCGTTCTGCGGCAATGCAGCATTGGATGCCAGCCCTGCCGTAACAGTTCAATGGCCGCAACACCGCCTGCGCGTCATGCTACCAGTTTGGAGAAGAATCGGGATGTACGGAATTGCCGTGTAATCAAGCGAAATACTTCGCCGCATTAACGCATATACATCCGCGAGAACCGCATATTAGCGGCGGCGCCGCACGGGCGAAGGCATCTGCCCGAACAGTGTTTCCAGTGCACCGGACATGCTCGACGCACGACATCCGCGAAGCATGCACGTGCGGTCAGTGAGGCAGGCATGATGTGGCGTTTTCGCCACGAGCGGCCCCGGACCGACGCGCAGCCGTGTAGGACGAACACCCAATGGAACATTAATTGCTGCAGTACAGGCACATGCGCGCACGAGATGGCCCGCAGGCCGACGTCGTGCCGAATTCCTGGAGGACGTCATCATGAAAGCGAAAGTCCCAACGCTACCTGGTGTGGTGGTCGTGGCCACGGCGCTGACCATCTCCGTTCTCGCGACGCCGGTACTGGTGTCCGCGACCGGCGCCGATGCCGATACCCCCTCATCGACGGGCCGGACCCAGGCGCCGCGCGACACCGCCGCGGCATCAGACAATTCCATTACGACGACCGTGAAGGCAACCTTGGCGACCACCAAGGGTCTTGAGGCCGACCGTATCAGCGTCAAGACCATCGACGGCGTGGTGCACCTGGAAGGGATGGTGCGCAATGAGTCGCAGCGTGCGCTGGCATTGCAAACGGCAAAGAACGTCCGTGGCGTGACGGCCGTATCCGATGAGCTTCGCGCAACGAGCAAGGCGCCCTGATCCCGCTGCGCATCTCACTGCGCCAATGGCGCCGACGCTCTGCCCGTTTCGGCCGTTTCGCCCAAGACGGAAACCGCTCCGTCGGCTCAAAGCAATGAGTCAAACAGAAAGCCCCGCCTTGCACGTGGCAACGCGGGGCGTCGTGGGCTACCCGTGCCCGTGTTGAGCGCCCCCATCAAGGTGCTCACACGCGGCGCACGCTGCGGTAAGCCAACTCGGCACATCAACGTCAGGCGCCGTCGAGGAACCGGTTGGGGGTGCCCACCCGCTGGCCGAGATTCGGGCCACTCCATCGCATGTCACCGCGATAGATCATCGTGCCGTCCGCACGGCCGCTCATCGGCTGGCCCATTGTCGATCCCGGGCCCGGTTGCTGCGTTGGCGGCACCAGCTCATAGGATTGCGACTGCGGCGCGAGGTCCTGCCGCGTTGCGGGTTGCGCGGCGCCCTGCGTGTAGGGATCGAACTTGTCGCCCGAACGCGCACTGCCAGCGTTCGGATTGGTCGTCGTGACGCCCGTTGCACCGCCCTGCGTGTAGGGATCGCGCGGGCCCGGGGTCGTCTGCGCCACTGCCGACAGCGATATCACCGTCAGTGCGCCGGCCGCGAGAACGCTCAACATTCGAATCGATTTCATGATCTGCCTCCTGATGCCATACAGCGGATGCGATCAGCCGGCGACGGCATCGACGCCGACCTGCAAGGACGGTCCAAAGACGGTCTGCCCAGGGACTGTCTAGCGAAAGCCGTGCCGATGGCATCTTGTGACGCGAGCGCGCTGCGGCGTGCAAATCAACTCCCGTAAGCGGCGCAATCGCCGAGACGATATGACATGTCCGCGCAAGCTTTTACAAACCATGCGTAAGGCATGCACGCGAAGCCTTTGCCTGGCCAGTCATTGACCGTGCCGGCGTGGAAATGCCCGGAATCACCGGAATCCCGTCAAGCCGCGGATATCGCATCGTTTAACCCTGTATTGAAAATTCACCGGCTGTGACCCTGCCTGCCGGAAGGTTTTATTACGAACGATTCGCATTTGCATTAGCATTAGCCGCTCGTTGACGAACGATCCACCTGCGGTGTCGGTGGACGCATGGCCGTATCCATGGAGTTCACATGACAGTGATCGACGATCGCACGCCCCCAGCCAGCCCCCAGCAAGCGTCCTCCGCCGCGGTGTCTCGCGTCTTCATCAACCAGCGGCGCAACCTGCTTGGCGTTGCCGTACGAATCCTGGGCTGTCCTTGTCAGGCCGAGGACGTGGTGCACGATGCGTTCCTCAAGCTTTGCCAGGATCCGTGCACCGACGTGCTGCGTTGCGAGGCGAGCTACGTCAGCCGCGTGGTGCGCAACCTCGCGCTGGACAGCTACCGGCGCCAGCAATTCGAGAAACGTCTCTTTACCGCCGAGGCCGGCGAGCAAGACGCGCCGCTCGACACGAACTCGCCGGACCGCATCGCGATTGCGCAGGAGCGGGCGAACTGCCTGCGCGACGCCATGCGCCGATTGCCATCGCGCACGCGCGATGCGGTCATGCAGTACTACTTCGAAGAGCAGAGCCAGAAGCGCATCGCCGAACGGCTCGGCATTTCAGCGGCGATGGTCAATTTCATTCTGCAGGATGCCCGCAGCGCGCTGGGCGCCATGACACTCGTACGCTGACGCCCATGCGTTCGCGTTCATGCGTTGACCATCACGCAGTGACGATCGCTCTCTGATCGGTCTGATCGGCCGCGCGGCAATCGCCGCGCGGACCTCCTCTATCCGCTTCTCGCCCGTGCGCGTCCATGCGCAGGGGCACACGCGCCTTCGAATCCGTCGACGCCATCGACACCACTAGCGCTATCGCGCGCAGGCCCACGCGTGTAGCACACCGTGTGTGACAGCCGCACGCACGCCCCTTCCCGGAAAAGGTCAATTGCGCAATGTCACTAAACGTAATCCCGGCTCATTCGTCTTGATGAGTATCCCCTTCCGCAAGCGGAAGCGGAGCACCTTCGCGAACCACCAGGGCTAAACATGAGCAATGAAGATCCTTATGACTTTATCGGCATCGGTCTGGGCCCATTCAATCTGAGCCTGGCTTGCCTCGCCGACCCGCTGCCCGGGCTGCGCAGTCTCTTCCTTGAAAAGAAGGAGAGCTTTGGCTGGCACACCGGCATGCTCGTCGATGGCACGACGTTGCAGAACCCGTTCCTGGCGGACCTGGTGTCGATGGCAGACCCGACCAGCCGCTTCAGCTACCTCAACTATTGCAAGCAACAGGGCCGCATCTACAACTACTACGTGCGCGAGAACTTCTACCTCACGCGCCAGGAATACGACCGCTACTGCAAGTGGGCTGCGTCGCAGCTGCGTAATATCCGTTATCACCAGGACGTGCTGGACATTCGCTACGATGCCGCGCTACCCGGCTATGTAGTCAGCGGCGTGGACACGCATACGGGCACGCCGTTTCGCCATCTCGCCAGACGACTGGTGCTCGGCATCGGCAGCACACCCAACCTCCCGTCCTGCCTGCCAACCGATGGCGATGGCGAGTGCGCACCAATCCATACCTCCGCGTACCTGGCGAACAAGGCATGGCTGCAGCAGCGCCGCACGATCACGGTCATCGGTAGCGGCCAGAGCGGTGCCGAGGTCTATCACGACCTGCTCAAGGACTGCGACACGTACGGCTACACGCTCAATTGGGTCACGCGTTCGCCACGCTTCTTCCAGATGGAGAACGCCAAGCTGACGCTGGAGCTGATCTCGCCGGCATACATCGACCACTTCTACGACTTGCGCGATAGCGTGAAGGCCCGCGTGCTGGAGGACCAGCGCAGCATCTACAACGGCATCAACAAGACGCTGATCGACCAGATCTACGACACGCTCGACGAGAAGCGCCATTGCCCCGGCACGCGCACGCAGCTGCTGACCAATCTGGCACTGACCGACATGCGCTTCGATGCCGCCACGCGGGGCTACAACCTCACGTTCCGCCATACCGAACTCGGCGAGCAGTATCGCCATGCGGCCGATGGTGTGGTACTGGCCACCGGCTACAGTCACCGTTCGCCAGCATTCGTGCAGGGGATTCGCGAGCGCATCCGCTGGGATGCGCAAGGACGCTACCAGCAGGCCCGCAACTACTCCGTCGATATCCACGGCAACGAGATCTTTGTCCAGAACGCGGGCTTCCACAGCCACGGCCTGACGAATCCGGACCTCGGCATGGCATGTCACCGCAATGCGCGGCTGCTGCATGCGCTGACCGGCGTGGACCACTATCGAGCGGAAGCGCGTACGACGTTCCAGGACTTCTCTCCAAAGGCGGACAGTGGTTTCGTGCGAATCTCGCAGCCTGACCCCGCCGTTCCGCAGCCGTGGACGACGCCGGCCACCGTGGCGCACCTGACATCGGCGGTGGGCTAGACCATGAGTTTGCGACTGACCATTGTCATCATGTCCGCGTTTGGCGTCATCAGCGATGCCATCCTGATCGCGTTCTATCCGCAGTTCTTCGAGGTGCGCTACGGCATCACCAGTCCCGTCCATGTTGGCGCGTACATCGCCGCGATCTCGATTGCAGTCATGTGCACGCTGCCACTTTGGGCGCGTGTGGCCAGGCACGTAGAGACGATGCATCTGCTGGTCTACACCCAGTTGGTGGCGGGCACGTTCGGCGCGCTGAGCGCCTGGGCGGACACCGTCACTGGTTTCTGGGTCCTGACCATGTTGATGTTCATGACCAAGAGCAGCTACCTGCTGATGTTCCCGTACCTGATGCGACTGGAGAAAGCAGAAACGCACGCGGCCACGATCGGGTTGCTCTCCGTTGTCGTGCACATCGGCGGCATCTTCGGCGCCATGGCGGGAGGGCTGGCGCTGCAGCAGTTCGGCCCACGCACCTGCCTGTGGATGATGGCGGCCGGCGACTTCGTGCAGATGGGCCTGTGCCTGTACCTGATCCGCACCGGCCGTGTCGTCAAGGTACTAGGCACGGCACAGGCCACGCAACGATCCGCTGCCGTGCCTGCGGCGCGGCATGGCACGCTTGGCCTGATCCTGCGCCTCAGCCTGCTGATGCTGTTGTTCGACTTCAGCGCCTACCTCGTGCGGCCGTTCTTCTCCGTCTACTGGGAGGACATCAGCGGCATGCGCAACCAGATGCTGACCGGGCTGGTGTTTGCGATTCCGGGCGTCGTGGCACTCGCGGCGTTGCTCATCAACAAGCGCGCTACGCGCGAAGGCAGAAGGTTGCTCGACCACACGCTGGGCAACCTGCTGCTGGGCGCAGTCGGTTTGCTGCTGCAGGCGTCACCGTCGGTGCCGCTGGTCCTGATCGGACGCTGCCTCTACGGATGGTCGCTGTTCCAGGTGATCGTCAAGCTCGAGGTGACGCTGTTCAAGGTCAGCACGCCGGATGCCTACGCTAAGGACTTCAGCATCGCCAACTTCTTCCAGAATCTGGGCGTGCTGCTTTCGTCGTTCGGTGCGGGCGTCATCGTCAGCCGTTTCGGCATGGAGGTCACGTTCGTGCTCGCGGCCGTCGGCCTGCTGCTCACCGCAGTACTCGACCGATGGAGCTTTGGCGTCGATCGCCGGCATGCGCAGCCCGCAGCCCCGGCCGATGCGACCAGCGCCGCAGAGACCACCCTCGCAGGAGCGCCACATGCCAGTTGAGCGATGGGATATCACCACCGGGCCATCCGAGGCCGTGCCCGCAGCGCTGCGTGCCGCGCTGCATCCACGCATGACGATCCGGCCGCTGTCGGTCAGTCACGATATCGCGACGCTGCATCGCTGGTTCACGATGGACTATGCGCGTTTCTGGAACATGCAGGACCTGTCGCTGGATGAGACACGCCGTTTCTACGCCGATCTGCTGGCAGGGGGCCACGGCGGCGCCTATCTCGGCCTCTGCGACGGCGCGCCAGCGTTTGTCGTGGAGTGCTACGACCCCGCGCACGAACCGGTCGGCACGCATTACAGCACGCGCGGCGACGATATCGGCATGCACTTCTTCGTCGGACCTGCCGACACCCCCGTTCGCCACTTCACGCGCGATGTACTGTGCCATGTGATGGCTTTTTCGTTCTACACGCTCGGCGCCCGGCGCGTCGTCGTGGAGCCTGATGCGCGTAACGACAAGGTCCATGCGTTAAACCGCGCCGTGGGCTTTGTCTACGACCGCCAGATCACCCTGCCGCAGAAGACCGCCTGGCTGGCCTTCTGCACCCGCCCTGATTTTGAACGATCCATTCGAGGAGATTTCAACGATGAACGCCCCGCTTGACGCTACCCTTCATGCCCAGCTTTCGCGCCAGCCCCAATACGTCGTCGGCCATCTGGATCCGACCGTTTGGGCCAAGGTCAACCGCCTGCTGGTACGTAAGGCGATTGCCGAGTATGCGCACGAAGTCGTGATCACGCCGGCCCCACAAGGCACGCCGGATGCTGCTGGCTGGATTCGCTACCGGATCGACGCCGATACGCCCGATTGCCACTACACATTCGACGGCCAGCCGATGGCCTTGCGCCACTGGCGGATCGATCCCGCCTCCATCGAGCGCGTGCTGCAAGGCGAGCGCCAGCCTCTCGACGCACTGACGTTCATTAACGATTTCAAGACGACGCTGGGCATCCCCGCCGACAAACTGCCAATCTACCTGGACGAAATCAGCAGCACGTTGTTCGGCGCCGCGTACAAGCACAACCGCAAGGCTGCAAGTTCGGCGGAACTTGTCGATGCCGACTTTCAGACCTATGAGGCCGCGATGACTGAAGGCCACCCAGGCTTTGTGGCCAACAACGGCCGCCTGGGATTCGACGCGGAAGACTATCGTTCCTATGCACCGGAAACGGGCTCGCGATTCGCCATCGTCTGGCTGGCCGTGCATCGTGACAACGCGCATTTCGCCTGCATTCCGGAGCTGAACTATGAGGCGCTGATGGCGCGCGAGATCGGCGTCGAGCGACTTGACACGTTCCGGCAGACGCTCGCGGAGCTCGGTGTCGAGCCGTCGGACTACCTGTTCATGCCCGCGCACCCGTGGCAATGGTTCAACAAGCTCAGCATCGCATTTGCCGCGGACGTGGCCAATCGCAAGATCATCGCGCTCGGCTACAGCGACGATCTGTACACCGCACAGCAATCGGTGCGTACGTACTTCAATGCGTCGCAACCCGAGAAATGCTATGTGAAGACGTCGCTGTCGGTGTTGAACATGGGGTTCATGCGCGGACTGTCGCCGTATTACATGGCCGGCACGCCAGCGATCAACGCCTACCTCGATACACTCATCAACAGCGATACCACCCTGCAGGCATACGGCTTCAGCATCCTGCGTGAAGTGGCTTCCGTGGGCTATCGCAACCGTTACTACGAGGCGGCCCTGGTGACAGATAGCCCTTACAAGAAGATGCTGTCCGCACTGTGGCGCGAGAGCCCGCTCCTCAAGATTCGCGACGGAGAGCGGCTGATGACGATGGCTGCGCTGCTGCATACCGACACGGAAGGCAACGCACTGCTGTTGGCGCTGATTCAGCGCTCCGGTCTTGCCGCGAAGGCCTGGCTGCGCCAATACCTGCGGGCCTACCTCGAGCCGCTGATGCACTGCTTCTACGCGCACGATCTGGTGTTCATGCCTCACTGCGAGAACCTGATCCTTGTGCTCGGGGGACACACCGTGACACGCGTGTTCATGAAGGACATTGCCGAGGAATCGGCAATCCTGAACAAGGACGCCGTGTTGCCGGAGGGAATCCAGAGGCTGGCCGTCGACGTGCCTGAAGACTACAAGCTGCTGGCGATTTTCATCGACGTGTTCGATGGCGTGTTCCGGCATATGGCGCAGATCCTGGTCGACTCCGGTACCTGCAGCGAGGACGACTTCTGGCAGGTGGTGGCTGACAGCGCCCACGACTACCAGGCCGCACATCCGGAGCTGAAGGACAAGTTCGCGCGCTACGACTTCTTCGCACCGGACTTCCTGCACTCCTGCCTGAATCGCCTGCAACTGAAGAACAACCTGCAGATGGTAAATCTGGCCGATCCGGCATCCAGCCTCACCATGGCCGGATCGCTGCCAAATCCCGTTGCAGGCCGGGCGCGATCCATGAACGCGAAGTTCGCCGCCTGATGCTGGCGAATCCGCCGGACCGGCTCGACATGTTGCTGGCGACGGCCGCGCGTGTCGTGCCGGGACTCGACGGCACGATCGGCGACGGGCGGGCCTGGAGCCTGGCGCGTGCCGAGGACATCGTGCCGATGGTCCGGCATCTGGGTGCGCTGCATCCCGAGGCCGGCGCGCACTATTGGGCGCTGCGGGCGTGGGGGCTGCATATCTGGCAGCCAATCTACGTCGGCGTGATCGGCACACATCTCTGCCGATTTGCCGCGGATTTGTCGACGCTCTCGCAACGGGTGGAGGCCGGCTGCATCAGCGGCTTCCGCCTGGTTCCACACGCGCCTGCACACGATAGTGAAGAGGGCAGTCTCGCGCGTACCGCGCGGCAACTCTCGGAAGGCTGGACGCGGTTGTTTGCGGAATGGTGTGATGTCGGCCCGTTACCGCTGAAGGCCGCCCAACGCCTTCTGGCCGATTGCGTCCTCGGCGCGCTGCTTGCGGTGCAGCGACACCGCTCGGACTGGGATGAATCGCGCATGCACGCAGCCGGCCGCCACTGGCTGGACGCACTGGATCTTGCGGGCGAGAGCGGCTTCCTGACCTACCACGACCAAGCTGGCGCAGCACGGATGGCGCTAGCTCGCAAGGGCTGTTGTCTTCATTACCGCCGCAGCGACGGCGAGATGTGCGTGACCTGCCCGCGTCAGAAACTGCCTGAGCGCCTGGCACGGCTGGCAGCACGCGACGGACCGTAAGCGGCCGCATCGCAGTTCATTCACTCCCTTTTGTTTCTTTCCTCGTATGCGCCCTGCGATACGCGGCGGCGCGCACTCGCGCAAGGAGAATTCTCATGTCCGATCTGAGCGAATTGACGCACTTTGAAACAGAGGCACTTCAGCTACCCGTCGCAAGTTACTGCGATGACGAAGTCTTCGCGCTCGAGATGGAACGCATCTTCGCGCACAGCTCCCTCTACGTTGGCCACGAAAAAATGGTGCCGGATCTCGGCGACTGGCGAGCCCTGGGCCATGAAGACAACGGACGCGTGCTGGTGCGAAATGGCAATGGCGTAGAGCTGATTTCCAACGTGTGCCGACATCGTCAGGCACTGATGCTGGGGCAGTTCGGCCCCGATGCGCCCAAGGGTGGCAACTGTAGCGGCAACCTCCGCGAGCGGGCAGGCAATATCGTCTGCCCGCTACACGGCTGGACCTACGACAGCAACGGTCAGTTGGTGGGAGCACCACAGTTCCCCGAAAAGCCTTGCCGCAATCTCGACCGCTTTCCGCTACAGAATGTGAATGGCTTTCTGTTCGAAGGAAAGCGCGATGCCGGCGCGGATCTGCGAGGGCTGTTCGATCGGCCGGAACTGGATTTCGGTGATTACGTACTGGACCACGTCGAGATGCATCGCTGCGACTGCAACTGGAAGACGTTCGTGGAAATCTACAACGATGACTACCACATCGGGCCCTTTCACCCTGGGCTGGGACGCTACGTCCATAGCGAGGGACTGAGCTGGGAATATGGAGACTGGTACAGCGTGCAGCGAATCAACGTGCATCCGACGCTGGAAATCGCAGGCACCGAGACTTACCGCGCCTGGCATGAGCGACTGCTCGCCTACGGCGCCGGTGAGGTGCCGTCGTTCGGCGCCATCTGGGCAACTTACTACCCGACGCACATGATTGAGGTGTTCCCATACGCACTGGTTGTTTCGACGCTATATCCGAAGAGCGTGCACGAAACGATGAACGTGATCGAGTTCTATTATCCCGAGGAACTGGCCGCCTTCGACCGCGAACTTGTGGAAGCACATCGTGCGGCATACATGGAAACAGCGATCGAAGACGATGAGATTGCGGAGCGGGTGGATGCCGGTCGCCGCGTACTGTATCGATCCGGAAAATCAGATGCGGGCCCGTATCAGTCGCCGCTGGAGGACGGGATGCGGCATTTTCACGGTTGGTACCGTGGCTTGATGAGCAACCCGGCGTCGCCGGCCACGGCGGCCCGCGCTGCACGCCGGACGATCCCGATTGCCAACGCCGTTTGCTGACGCGCAATTTGACTTCGGAGAAAGCAAAAGCCCCGTGGCGTCACCACGGGGCTTTTGTTTGAAGATGGTTTTGATTGCTGGCGAGTGCTTTTAGGGCCAAGGCAATACCGTCAGCGCGCTGGCGTTGAATGATGACTGTAAAGGCCCGCGCATATGCGTTGCCGATAATCGAGACCAAGAAGCCGACGCAAAAGCTGCGGCCGCAAAGCAAAACCCCCAGCTTTTGAGGGCTGGGGGTTTTGGGTATAAGAGCCTGGCGATGACCTACTTTCACACGGGTAGTCCGCACTATCATCGGCGCAAAGTCGTTTCACGGTCCTGTTCGGGATGGGAAGGGGTGGTTCCGAC
>NZ_JBFTSP010000047.1:0-21035 GCF_056400065.1 Cupriavidus sp. 01L415
TCTCCGAAATTCGCTTGCGCGAATTCCTCGCTCGCCCAGTCTGTCGTGTCGTCCTCGATTGCCAACCCGCTGCCGCAAAATGAACAGGATGCGCGCAAGTTAACACCGTCTGCCGAGGTTTACAACCGGATTTGTGGGTAATCCTCAGGAGTTAAGTCCGGGGTAAGCAGGGTATTTGCTGTTTAGTGTGGGGCCTGTTGTTGCTCGATGTACTGGCGCAGGATGTCCAGTGGGGCGCCACCGCACGACGCGGCGAAATAGGACGGGGACCACAGCACGCCGCGTCGCTTGAGCCACGGATGGAAGTCACCGAACTCTTGCCGCAACATGCGCGACGAGACACCCTTGAGCGACGCCACGAGCGTCGATAGCGCGACCTTCGGCGGATAGTTCACGAGAAGGTGGACGTGGTCGTGCGCGCCGTTAAATTCCACCATCTCGGCGTCGAAGTCCCGGCACACGCGCGTGAGTATCTGTTGCATGGCGTCCAGGTGTTCCTTCTTAAACACATTGCGTCGATACTTCGTTACGAATACCAAATGAACGTGTAACGCGAAGACGCAGTGTCGTCCGTGCCTCAGATCGCTATCTGTCTTGCGAGGGCGTCCCATTATGCGTCTTGCGTAATTGTGAAGACCAAATGTACTATGGTCTCATGGACACCGTAAAGACATTGAAGCTGCGCATCAAGGACAAGCACACGAAGTCGATGCTTGCGATGGCTCGCGACGTCAATACGGTCTGGAATTTCTGCGACGAGACCCAGTACCGCAGTCTCAAACGCTACTGCAACCGACCGAAGGTTTGGCTGTCCGGTTTTGATCTTCAGAAGCTCACTGCGGGCTTCAGCAGGTGCGAAGGCGTCCATGTCGATTCCCGCACGGTCCAGGAAACCTGCAAGGAATTTGCGACGCGCCTGAAGCAGTTCAGGCGTCAGCGCCTCAACTGGCGAGTGAGCGACCGCAAGTCCCCGAAATACTCACTGGGATGGGTCCCGTTTAAGGGGGAAGGCATAAAGTACATCGGCGGCCAACTCCGCTTCAACGGGCTCACAATTAGCCTTTGGGACTCGTATGGCCTCTCGAAGTACGAGCTCTGTGGCGGCAGCTTCAATGAGGACGCTCGGGGGCGTTGGTATATCAACATCGCAGTGAAAACTCAGGTCGTCGAGAAGCGCGTGCCGGACGGCACGACGTCCATCGGCATCGACCTGGGATTAAAGACGCTCGCCATGTACAGCGACGGCACGGACTTCAGCCCGAAGAGGTTCTATCGCGCATCGGAAGCCGCGCTGGGTATCGCGCAGCGGGCTCGCAAGAAGCGGCGAGTGAAGGCGATCCACGCCAAAATCGCTAATCAACGCAAGGACGCCATCCACAAGGAAACGTCGGCACTGGTCAAGAAGCATGCAGCCATCTTCGTAGGCAACGTGAACGCGAAGGCGTTGGCACAAACGAGTATGGCAAAGTCAGTGCTCGATGCCGCGTGGTCGACGTTCAGGAACCAACTCAAGTACAAGGCCATCAGGCAGTGCGTTGTGTTCGCAGAGGTCAACGAAGCGTTTTCAACCCAAACGTGCTCGCGCTGTGGTGTTCTCTCGCCCAGCAGTCCGAAAGGTAGGGCCGGACTTGGAATAAGGCAGTGGTCGTGCTGTTCGTGCGGGGCGGTACACGACCGCGACACGAACGCCGCTCGAAACATTGTCCGCCTGGGACTTCAGGCGCTTGCAGAAGGAATCCCCGGCCTTTAGGCTGCCTTTAGGCCGGGGAGGAAGTCAAGGAAGCGGCATCGGCTCCGTATGCGTTGTGGCCGATCCCGGCGCGGATGCGCTGTACGTGACCGACTTCACGAACCAGTTTCTGTCGATCCTGACCTACGACCCGGCTACCGGCGCGCTGTCCCAGATCGCGGGATCCCCGTTTCCGCTGGGCATCTCCCCGACGGGCATGGCATTGCTCGCGCGATAACACCGGCGTGTCGGACCTGGCGGGAAAGGGTTGATCCGCGACGTCCGGCCGCCCGGCGCCTCTGACACCCATCGCCCTTCCGCAAAAAAAACGCCGCGGCCATCTGGCTGCGGCGTATCAATTTGCCGATCTCAGGCGGCACCCACATGCCGCCTCATGCACCCACTTCAGGCTCCGATCGGCTTGCCTTCCTTGTGGCGGATGACGACCGTCGACGAGCGCGCCGGCAGGTCGGCACTCGGCCATTTGTCGTTCGGATGCTGGATGTTCACGAAGAACGTCGTCAGGTCCGGCGTGTAGGCGATCCCGGTGATCTCGCAACCGTGCGGCCCCACCAGGAAGCGCTTGACCTCGCGCGTTTCCTGATCCACGTAGTGCATCGAGTTGGCGCCGAAGATGTTGGTGACGCTGGTGCCCGTGCCGGCGTCCGTCTGCACCCACAGGCGGCCCTTCGGGTCCACGCGAATGCCGTCCGGGCTGGAGAACGTGTCGCCCACCATGTTGCCCTTCAAGTTGGCCGCCGCGATGGACGGGTCACCGGCCAGCAGCAGGATTTCCCACTTGAAGCTCATGGCCAGCGGCGAATTGCCGTCTTCCACCCAGCGGACGATGTGGCCGTGCGAGTTGTTCACGCGCGGGTTGGCGGCATCGGTCACAGCGCGGCCGCCGTTGTTGGTCAGCGTGCAATAGATGCGCTTGTCCACGCCCACCGTGATCCACTCCGGGCGATCCATCAGCGTACCGCCGGCCACGCGCGCGGCGGCCTTGGTGTTGACCAGCACATCGGCCTGCGTGTTGAACGCGATGGCGACCGGCGCCGTCGCGCCTTGCGTGTAGTTGCCCGGGTCCGTGGCCGTCGGCGTCAGGCCATTCTTGCCCTGCGTCAGCTCCACCCAGTTGCCGCTGCCGTCGGCATTGAACTTCGCCACGTACAGCGTGCCGGTGTCCAGCAGGTTGGCGTTGTTCATGCGATTGGTGGCATCGAACGCGGCGCTGGGGATGAACTTGTAGATGCAGCCCGGCGTGCCGTCGTCGCCCATGTAGAAGGCCACGCGATTGCTGGCGTCGGTCATGAACGCGGTGTTCTCGTGGTCGAAGCGGCCCATCGCGGTGCGCTTGACCGGCGTGCCGGTCTGCTGGAACGGGTCGATTTCTACCACCCAGCCGTAGCCTTCGTCGGCGTTGGTCGGGTCCAGGTAGTTGTCCGTCGTTTCTTCGCAGGTCAGGTACGTGCCCCACGGCGTATAGCCGCTGGAGCAGTTGTTGAGCGTGCCGACAACGGTGGCGCCGACCGCGCTGGCCGCCGGGCCGGACACGCGGTACAGCGTATTGCCGGTGTAGCGCTTGTTGTAGGTGGAGTTCTTCTTGACCTGCCACTTGCCGGCGGTCAGTTCGATCTCGATCACCGACACGCCCACCGACGACAGCGCGATGCGCTTTTGCTCGGCCGTGGCGGTGGCGGCGTCATAGGTGCCGCCCGGGAACAGGATCGCGCCGTCCATGGCTTCATGGTTCATGACCAGCAGGCCGCCCTTCTGCGGATCCACGCCCGGAATCTCGAAGTAGTGCATGCCGTCGTGGTTGCCGCCGGCCTGGCGCTCGGTCTCGGCCGACGACTGGAACGCGCCCTTGTAGCCGGCGGAACCGGCTTCCACCGGATCGCCCGCGGAGAACAGCACGTCGTACGAATAGTTGGCCGGCAGCGTCACGGTGTCGGCGGTGACCTTGTCCGCCACGGGCGTGAAGCCGACGCTGTAGTTCAGCGGCTGGGCCGGCGTGGTGCCAGGCGTCGTGCCGGGCGTGGTGGACGGCGTGTTGTCGTCGCCACCACCGCAGGCGGCCAGCATGCCGCCGCCAAACGCCGACAGCAGGGACAGGCCCAGGCCGCCGCGCAGCACGCTGCGGCGGGCCGGATTGGCCGCGACGATTTCCTCCAGCGTCTGACCCGGAACGGTGACGACGCCCTGTGCCTCGCGGCGCGGGGCGCGAAGCTTATCTGTGATGTACGACATGAGTAGAGACCTCCAGTTATGGGGAGCCACCGTTTGTTGACGACGTCGGTGGTGCACTTGCCGGCCCAGATACTAGAGAGATCACATGACGGTTTCGTTACATCCTGTACGGATGAAGAAACATTGAAATCGCAGATGGATGGAAGACATTTCAACGCGCATGCGCCGCGCGTGCTGGCGTCATGCGGGTGCGCAAGTGTCAGCGCAAAAGATGACCGTGCGGTGTCAGGATGGCTGGTTGCGGCGGGTTCCTGCCACCGGCGTCCGTCACTCCATCGAAATCCGCGCGGCAAATCCGAGCAGCACGGCCGAGAACGACCACCGCTGCACCGCCTGCGCGCGGGGATGGCCGCGCAGCCACGACGACAACCGCACGGCGCCGAACACGCAGGCCAGGTCGAAGGCCAGACCCATCGCCACCAGCACCACACCCAGTTCCAGCACCTGCAACCAGACGGCGCCGGCGTGCGGATCGATGAACTGCGGCAGCAGCACGGAACAGAACAGCAGCGCCTTGGGATTGAGGACGCTGCTGAGCACGCCCTTGGCCGCCGACATACGCAGCGGCGGCGCGGCGCCCGCCTGACCATCGCCGGCAGCCAGCCCGAAGCCGGGACTGCGCAGGATCTGGATGGCCACATAGGCCAGGTACAGCGCGCCGCCGATGCGAATGCCGTGATACAGCCAGGGCGCGGCCTTCAGGAGCGCCGCCACGCCGCAAGCGGACAAGGTGACATGCGCCGTGCGCGCCAGCGCCAGCCCGATGGCCGTCGCCACGCCGTGCCGCGTGCCATGCGCGGTGCTGGTCTGCAGCACCAGGGCCATGTCCGGCCCCGGCAGGGCATACACCACGGCCAGCGCGCCGATAAACGTGATCAGAAGGTGAATGGAAACCACAGGTAGCCTCGTCGTCATCGACATCATCGAGACTTCCATGATCGTGCAGGCGCCGGAGCGTTTTCCGGCGAAATCGGGGACGCCAGCGGCGGTGGCTGGCGGATTCCCCTCAGAGCAGCGGCAATCCGGTGTCGGGCTTGACCTCCCGCAGGCTGAGCACCGATTCCACGGACGTCACGCCCGGCAAGGTCCGCAGGACATCGCGCATGAACGTGCCGTAGTCTTCAAGATCCCGCGCCACGATGGTCAGCACGTAGTCGGCCGTACCGGTCACGTTATGGCACGACACAATCCGTGGAATGGCCTGGATTTCGCGTTCGAAACGATCCGACAACTCGCGGTCGTGCACGCCAAACCGGACCTGCGTGAAGGCCAGCAAGCCCAGTTCGAGCTTGCCGCGCGACAGCGTCGCCCGATAGCCCTCGATATAGCCCTCCGCTTCCAGCCGCTTCAGCCGCCGCGCGCACGGCGTTTCGCTCAGGCCAACGGATTCGGCCAGGCTCGCATTGGTGATGCGCCCGTCTTTCTGTACCGCCAGCAGGATTTCCCGATCGATGCGATCCAGCGCCATATGCAATGTCCCTGATTTCACTGCGCAGAGGGTATCGCATTCGCCCTCGCGGCACGCATCACAGTCATGTGGCAGGCCATCCGTATTCGCGCAACCGGTTACCTGCGTGTGGCAAAAATCATACGGCGCCGAAAAACCACCCAGTGCATTCCCGGATAAGGCACGGAGATTCAGGCAAATCGGGAATATGTCATCTTTAGCCTATTGAAGTCGTCTATGCGGGCGGCTATGGTTCTGCGATAAATATTTTCCACGGCAATATATGTAAATCCAAGCATATATTGCGCGCCCCCTTCCGGAAAAATAATGACCCTTATTGCAACGGGACGCCGCGCGTCTCCAGCCGCCCTCTATTCCGGACCTTGCAGGTCCGCCCGCGCAACGCCTCCAGCAGGTGCGACGCGCCCCCTCACCTTGTAGCAACCGCCTGTAGCAACCGTCGATTCGCCCGGGCCAAAAACCCTCTTAAAGTCCGGGCGCGCCGACACCTCTGGGGGTAATCCGACCACGGCGTGACGGGGTCAACCGGCTGGCCTGCCAGACCTGCCGGGCGCGCCATGAAGCGTGGACGGATTGCCCAGGACCCATGTCTGGAGAACATTCCATGAGCAGCGTGATAAACGATGGTGGCAGCCCGGCTCAATCGCCGGCGCCGTTCTTTTCAAAAGAGGCGACCTATGCCAAACCGGGATTTTCCCGCTGGATGGTCCCGCCCGCCGCACTGGCGGTACACCTTTGCATCGGCCAGGCCTATGCATTTTCGGTTTTCAATGCCCCGCTTTCCAAAGTCATCGGCATTACGGAATCCGGCCCCGATGACTGGAAGCTGACCACGCTGGGCTGGATCTTCTCGCTGGCCATCTTCTTCCTGGGCATTTCCGCCGCATTCGCCGGCAAGTGGCTGGAACGCGTGGGCCCGCGAAAGACCATGTTCACGGCGGCCTGCTGCTTTGGCGGCGGCTTCCTGATTTCCGCGCTGGGCGTCTACACGCACCAGATCGTGCTGCTCTACCTCGGCTATGGCGTGCTCGGCGGCATCGGGCTGGGCCTGGGCTACGTCTCGCCGGTCTCCACGCTGATCCGCTGGTTCCCGGACCGCCGGGGCATGGCCACCGGCATGGCCATCATGGGCTTTGGCGGCGGCGCGATGATCGCCGCACCGCTGTCCGTCGCGCTGATGAACACCTTCAAGAGCGCCACCTCGGTCGGCGTGGCGCAGACCTTCCTGGTCATGGGCGTGGGCTACTTCATCTCGATGGCCATCGGCTCGCTGGCCATCCGCGTGCCGCCGCCCGGCTGGGCACCGGCTGGCTGGACGCCGCCCGCCACCACCAACAAGATGATCACGCGCAACCACGTGCACATCGACCAGGCCCTGAAGACGCCCCAGTTCTACCTGCTGTGGCTGGTCCTGTTCCTTAACGTGACCGCCGGCATCGGCGTGCTGGGCCAGGCGTCGCTGATGATCCAGGAAAGCTTCAAGGGGTCGGTGTCCGCCGCTGCCGCAGCCGGCTTCGTGGGCCTGCTGTCGCTGTTCAACATGGGTGGCCGCTTCTTCTGGGCCTCGTCGTCGGACTGGCTCGGCCGCAAGAACACCTACTTCGTGTTCTTCGCCCTGGGCGCCGTGCTGTACTGGCTGGTGCCGCAACTGGGCGGCGCCGGCAGCATCGCGCTGTTCGTGCTGGCCTACTGCGTGATCATGTCGATGTACGGCGGCGGCTTCGCCACCATCCCGGCCTATCTGGCCGACATGTTCGGCACGGCCTATGTCGGCGGCATTCACGGCCGCCTGCTGACCGCCTGGGCCGCCGCGGGCATCGCCGGCCCCGTGCTGGTGAACTACATCCGCGAATACCAGGTCGCCCACGGCGTGACCGGTGGTGCCGCCTACACCATGACGCTGCACATCATGGCCGCGCTGCTGGTGGTTGGCTTCATCTGCAACCTGCTGGTGTCGCGCGTCAATGAAAAGCACCACATGAGCGACGCCGACGTAGCCGGTGTTGCCGGCGTGGCCGGTGGCGCCCACTGAACGGAACGGAGTCTGCAAATGGAAAACCACAACCTCGACGCTCACCCCACCAACAAGGGCTTGTTGGCCATCTTCTGGCTCTATGTGCTGGTGCCGCTGGTCTGGGGCGTGTCCAACACGATCACGCAGGCGCTGAAGCTGTTCCAGTAAGCGCACTGCCGCCACCATGACAAAGGGCCACGGTTCATCACCGTGGCCCTTTGTTCTTGCACCTGCCCTTTGTCCGGCCGATGTCCGTGCCGCAGGCTCAGACGCTGAACGCGGCCGTCGCCAGGTCCAGTTGCCGCGCCTGATCTTCCAGCGATGCCGCGGCAGCCGCGGCCTCTTCCACCAGTGCCGCATTCTGCTGCGTGGATTCGTCCATCGACGCCACGGCGCGGTTCACCTGCTCGATGCCGCTGCTTTGCTCGCTGGATGCGGCGGCAATCTCGCCCATGATGTCAGTCACGCGGCGAATGGCGCGCACCACATCCTCCATCGTGCTGGCGGCGTTGTTGACCAGCCCGCTGCCGGTCTCCACGTGCCCCAGCGACGTTTCGATCATCGCCTTGATTTCCCGCGCGGCGTTGGCGCTGCGCTGGGCCAAGCTGCGCACCTCGCCCGCCACCACGGCAAACCCGCGGCCCTGCTCGCCGGCGCGGGCCGCTTCCACGGCGGCGTTGAGCGCCAGGATATTGGTCTGGAACGCGATGCCGTCGATCACGCCGATGACTTCGGCCACCGTCTTCGCCGCGCTGCTGATATCGGCCATCGTGGTCATGACCTCGCTGACCACGGCGCCGCCCTGCTGCGCCACGTCTACCGCATTGATGGCCAGCTGGCTGGCCTGGCGCGCGTTGTCGGCATTCTGCCGCACCGTGGAGGTCATCTGCTCCATGCTGGCCGCCGTCTCCTGCAGCGATGCGGCCTGCGACCCGGTACGCGCCGACAGGTCGGCGTTGCCGACCGCAATCTGGCGCGTGGCCGCCGTGATGGCCTCCGAGCCCTGGCGTACCCGGCCGACCGTCTCGGCCAGGCTTTGCCGCATCGTGGCCAGGCCATCCAGCAGGCGGCCCATCTCGTCACGGCGCGTCACGCGCGCCACATGCGTCAGGTCGCCGGCGGCAATGCGGTCGAACTGGGACAACGCGTCCTCCAGCGGGACGATGATGGCGCGCAGCAGGGACACCGCGCAGCCAAGCGCAATCGCGAGGGCCACGACGATGGCCACGATCATGCCGTTGCGGAAGCTTTGATACGCGCCCTGCGACGCCTCGAAGTTGTCGCCGGCAAGCTTGGCCTGGAACTTGCCGAGCTTCGCGCCCGTATCGTTGGCATCGCGGAACAGCGCGGAGACCTTGCCGTCCATGATCTTGTCCGCCAGTGCGCGGTCTCCCGCACGCAACGCCACGATGATGGCGCCCAGGCCATCGCGTGACGCGGTCTCGCGCTTGATGCCGACCTCGCGGGCCAGCGCCTCTTCCTCCGCATCGCGCGGCAGCGTCAGGTAGCGCTTCCAGGCGTCGTCGGACCGCTTCATCAGTTCCTCGGTCCGCGTCAGCAGCTTGGGAAACTCCGGGGTGTCCGGATAGAGCATCGCCCGGTCCAGCGCGGTGCGGGCGCGGGTCATGCTGAGGTCCGCCTCGGCCAGCGCCAGCGCGGACGCCAGTTGATTCGAATAGGTGGATTCGTGCGCCTGGGTGGCAGCGCGCAGGCCAAGCAGACCGGCAATGCCGACGCCCAGCGCAAGCAGGAACAGCACGGACACCGTCAAGATCAGGCGTGTCCGGATAGTCAGGGTCTTGGGCATAAGGAGGGGCAAAACAGTTGGACAGCGGACAAACACCGCCCGGCTAACGGTGCGGCGCAGCAAAAGCTTGAGCGCCACGCGTATGCCGCGCGTGGCCATGTCCGTTTTGTGACTGCTTACCTACATCCGGCGATCGGCGTATGGGGCTGGTGCCGATGACGACGCCGCAGCGGCAGCCGATTTGGGGGCCGGCGCCGATGCCGCTTGCGGCGCGGGGCTGGTTGCCACCGTGTTGCGCGACCATCCGCCGCCGAGCGCCTTGTACAGGCCCACTCGGCTGGTCAGGCGCGCCAGCCGGATCGTCGCCAGCGACTGCTGCGCGGAATAGAGCTGGCGCTGGGCGTCGAACACTGCGAAGTAGTCGTCCACCCCGTTCTTGAAGCGCATCTCCGACAACCGCCGGGTCTCGGTGATCTCCTTCTCCAGCGACTCCTGCGCGGCGGCCTGGCGGTCGTACGTGCCGCGCGCCGCAAGGCCATCGGCCACTTCGCGAAAAGCACCCTGGATGGTCTTCTCGTAGGCCGCCACGTTGATGTCCTTCTGCACCTCGGACGCATCGAGCCTGGCCTGGTTGGCGCCGGCGTTGAAAATTGGCAGCGTGATCTGCGGGGCGAATGCCCACGCCATGCCGCCGGTGAACAGCCCCGCCAGCGTGGTGCTGGCCACCCCCACGGCCCCGGTCAGCGAGATGGACGGGAAGAACGCCGCGCGCGCCGCGCCAATATTCGCATTGGCTGCTTTCAGACGGTGCTCGGCAGCCATGATGTCGGGCCGCTGCTCCAGCAGCGAGGACGGCAGGCCAGCCGGCAACTCCGCCACGAACGAAGTGTTCTCGAACGGCTGCGGGGCCGGCAGGTCGCCGGGCAGCGGGCCGCCGATCAGCAAGGCCAGGGCGTTCTCGTCCTGCGCCACCTGGCGGGTGTACTGCTCCGCGCCCACGCGCGCGGTCTCCAGCTGCGTCTGGGCGCGATGCATGTCGATCTGCGCCATGCCGCCGGCCCGCTTGCTGCGGGTGATCATTTCCACGGCCGACTGCTGCACATTGAGCGTGTCCTGCGAGATCTTCAGCAGCGTCTGGTCGGCCTGCAGCGTCAGGTAGGCGGTGGCCACCTCGGCCACCAGGCTGATCTGCGCGCTGCGGCGCACCTCTTCGATCGCAAGGTACTGCTCCAGGGCCTCGTGCTTCAGGCTGCGTACGCGGCCAAAGACGTCGATTTCAAACGCGTTGAAGCCAACCCCGGCCGAGAACGCGTTGATGACCGACGGCTGACCCGGCGCACGCAGGCCACTCGGCACGCGCGAGCTGACCATCCCGGCGTTGGCGTCGATGGCCGGAAACTGTGCGGCGCGCTGGATGCGATATTGCGCGCGGGCCTGGTCGATGGAAAGCGTGGCGATGCGCAGATCGCGGTTGTTGGCCAATGCCAGTTCGATCAGCCGGCGCAGGCGCGGATCGGTGAAGAAATCCTCCCAGCCAAGGTTCGCGGCGGCGGTCTGTGCTGGCGGCTGGCCCGTGGCGCTGCCGACATAGGCGGGGCCGGCGGGCCATGCCTGCGGCACGGGAGCCTCGGGGCGCTGATAGGCCGGCTCCAGCGTGCATGCCGCCAGCAGCAGCGGCAGCGTCACCGCCGTGCCGCGCAGTAAAGGAATGAGGGGGCGTGTGTGTGTTGTCTTCATCGTATTGTTCAGCCGGAAAATGCGCGTCGGAGCAACTGGGCGAGGGCCTCGCTCGGCTTGCCGCGGTCTGCGATGTTGTGAGGTGGCGCACTGAACAGAAGCCGGATGAGGCGATGCCGCACCGCCATGTCGGGCAGCAGTGCGACGCCCACGAGGTCCTGGTGCGTGCGGGCGACCTGGCACGGCACCCACCCCAGCGACGCCATCCAGAAGGCACCTCGCGCGCCCACTTCGGCCGACGACGCCGCATCGCAGCGCAGTGCGGCGCCATTGCACGACAGGTCGCTGGTCACGCCGGAAAACTCGCGCAGCGTGCCGTCGGCGCCATGCACGCGTAGCAGCGCCCTCTCCTCAAATGGAAAGCGCTCCTCCTTGCGTGGGCGCGGCAATTCGAAGCACACCAGCATGGAGGCGAGGTAGAGCACCATCGACACCAGCGTCCAGCCGATGTTGAACCCGATGCCGGGCGCCGAGCCATCGGCGGCCACCGCACGCGCGAGGCCCATGGCTGCGAGCAGGAACAGCGCGCCATACAGCGCCGCGAACTTGCCGTGGACCACCAGCCGGGAGCGGTCGAGCCCCTTGTTGGTCACCTTGAACGGACGCCCGAACGGCTTGAACACGGCGCTCACCAGGCTCGCCGAGACCGCCATCGCCGCCACGATCTGCGTGACCTCGGTGAAGATCGGCATCGCCCGGGACCCGGTTACCCAGATGCTGTAGGCCCAGTAGAGCAGCAGCGCCGGCACGCCATAGGCCAGGAACTGCATCGGATCCCCATACAGCGTGGGCACGCCGAAATACCAGTACAGCAGCGGCCCCGCCAGCAGCATCAGCGTGAATGGGCGGCTGATCCAGTGCAGCAGGCCGTGGATGTAGTGCAGCCGCTGCCGGACGGTGTAGCCACGCCCGCGCAGCGGCCCGTCGGCGGTCAGCGCCACCTGGATGGTGCCCAGCCCCCAGCGGCTGCGCTGGCTGATGTACTCGGGCAAGCCCTCGGCGGACAAGCCCACGCTCAGCCGCTCGTTCAGCCAGCGCGTGACGTAGCCGTGCGGCATCAGACGATACGTCAGGTGGATGTCCTCGGTCACCGTGCCGGTGGGAAAGCCGCCAATCCGCGCCAGCGCATCCCGGCGCACCACAAACGAGGTGCCGATGCAGAACGCCGTGCCCCAGGCATCCTTGGCCGGCTGCATGACGTCGAAGAACGCGCGCTGCTCGTCCACCCAGCATTCCGACGACCGCAGGTTGTACTGAATGGGATCGGCGTTGTAGTAGAACTGCGGCGTCTGCACCACGCCTACGCTGGGGTCGTCGAACAGGCCGATGGTGCGCAGCAGGATACTCCGGTTGGGCGCGAAATCGGCGTCCAGCACCATGATGTAGGGTGCGCCGCCGCCAAGCCGCTCGTCGGCGCTGTGCTGCAGCCCGTTGTTGAGGTTGCCTGCCTTGGCGTGGGTGTTATCGGGCCGCGTCACGTAGTGGGCACCGACGCGGTCGCAGAATTCCTTGAGCCAGCCGCGCCGCGTGTCATCAAGCACCCACACGCGGAAGTCCGGATAGTCAATGGCCAGCGCGGAAACAATCGTCTTCTCCAGCACCTCCAGCCCTTCGTTGTAGGTGGCGATGAAGATGTCCACCGACGGGGCGGCCCGGTTGCGACGCAGCCTGGCTTCGCCGGCATCGGCCGCGATGCTGTGGTCCGAACTGCGCGTCAGCGTGACGATCGAGATCAGCGTGTAGGCGATGGTGATGCTCTCGAAGCCGAAGAACCCGTAGGCCCAGATGCTCGGAAAGTCCATGCGCCATTCCGGCAGCGTCTGCGTGAAGCGCCAGACGTAGTAGATCATCAGCAGCACGGCCGCCGCAGCGCCGAAGAGCCACCGGTCCGCCGCGCGGTGGCGGTCGGCACGCAGGCAGAGCACGGCAATCAGGAACGCGCCGGCGTTGATCTCCACCAGCATGCGGTTCTCCAGAAAGTAGGCGAACATCCTTACTCCTTCGCTATGTCGGCACGTTTGCCGGCGGCGTCGGTGGCGCCGCCGGGCTGGAACGGATTCCACCCCGCCGCCGCAAGCACGGCCCACGCGGTGGCCCCCAGGTGGGGCAAGTGGTAGTAGTAGAAGTCTTCCGTCGTGGAATCCGGGCCGATCGACAGGCCGGTGCGGATGCGCCGCTCGGGCGTGGCGTAGAGCATGCCGGATGGTGCGCGCTGGGACAGCAGCAGCGGCCACAGGTCGCGGGTCTGGTCTTCGCGGCCCGTGGCGCGCAGCACCAGCGCGGCCTGGCCGGTGCCTTCCGTCCACACGCCATCGGGATTGGCGTTGAAGCCGTAGCCGCCGCCCACCATGTGGCGGGCGCGCGTCCAGTCCAGCGCGCGCGACCAGCCGCCGGCGGCATCGGGGATGGCAATCAGCGGCCAGAGCGACGCATCGAGCGCCGACGGCGCGCCGTTGAGCGTGCGGCCATCGTCGCGCGTGCCGATGGCGAAGCGCCCTTCGCCGGGCTGCCACATGGCCTCGACAAAGCGCCGCGCACGGTCGGCCCCGGTTTGCCAGCGCGGATCGCTGCTGTACCGGGCCAGCCAGCGGAACGCGGCATAGGCATCGACATTGTGCTCGGTGGACTTCCAGCCCTGCCGGCGCGGCGAAGGCTCCTCGCCGAAGTATCCGCCGATGAAGGCGCCAGGGCTCTCGCTGCCGTAGGTCGCCTTGTCGACCCAGCCCATCAGCGTGGCGGCCGTATCCAGGTAGCGACGGTCGCGCGTGGACTCATAGATGGCCAGCAGCATCAGTGCGGCCCAGGCGACGTTGCCCGTGGCGGTGCCCACCTGGTAGTTGTCCTCGAACCAGCGTTTGCTGGGGGCATCCCACCAGCCGGGCAGCGGCACCGGGCCTTCGGGCACCGGCCCCGCGCGATAGGCATTGCGCACGCGACCATCGTGGTAGTGCCGGTCGCGCGTGGTGGCCGCCACCATGCCATCGGCGATGCGCCGCGCGGCCTCCGGCTGACCGCATGCGATCAGGGCGATGCCGGCCAGCGCGTTGTCATAGACAAAGGCGGATTGCTGGAGCGGTGGCGGCAATGGCTCGCCGCCGGGCGCGGCTTCGTAGCTGCCAAGCATGACCGGGCCCTTGCCCGGCATGGCGCCCACGCGGCCCGACAAGGCCTGGCAGCCGGTCTGGCGCACGTGTTCACGCACCTGCTGTTCGCGCACCTCCTGCTCGCGCGCCGGCGTGCCCGCCGCGGGCGCGGCCGGCGCAGTGGCCATGGCATAGGGCGCGCACAGGGCGCCGATGGCCAGCCACACGCGGCGCACGAGGCGTGCGCGCCGCGGATTCACCTTACGTGTTGTCGGAAAACGCTGCACGGTGGTCTCCTTCCTGCGGGCGTTGACATGCCTGGTGAGTCCGCGCGGTCAGATCAGTCCGCGGTACCAGGGGCGATCCAGGCTGACCGTGGCCCAGTGGCCGAGGGCGCACCGGTCGGTCTTGCCCGCGCCGGGCAGGTCGGGCAGCGGCTTGTCGAGCCTGGCGATCAGGTAGATCTCGTTCTTCTCGATGGGAGGAAAGGGCACGAAGTAGCGCGCCTGGTCGCCGTCGGGCGCTCGCGGCAGGATCTCGGCCACTGCGCCGGCCACCGGTGCCGGCACGCCATCGACGTTCACCTTTACCTTCGCGCCCGGCAACAGGTCCTTGCTCAGGCTGCGCGGGAATACCGCCACCACACGCGGCTGGCTGCAGTTGGTGGTGCGCATCAGGGTGGCGCCGGCGGCCACGCGCGTGCCCGGCGGGGCCAGCACGTCTTCGACGATGCCGCCGCTGTATGCCTTGATGTCGAGGTTCGAGACGCGGTCGAGACGTTCCTGCTCGGTCGCCACCATCTTGTCCACCTCGCGGCCGTATTCCTCCAACTGCGTCAGTTCGGCCTGCAGCTGGACGATCTCCGCGCGCAGCTCTTCCTGCCGCTGCGTGAGAGCGCCGACCGCACCGTCGGTGCTGGACATGTACACCTTGCTGCGTGCCGCCTCGCTGCTGCCGCGGGCGCCGTCGAGTTCCGCCTGGATGGCATCGCGCGCACCTGACAGCACTGTCAGCTGGTTGCGCGAGGCTTCCGTATAGGCCTCGCTGACCGCGCCGGCCCATTGCATCGCCTGGTTGCGGTTGACCACGTCTTCCTGCTGGTCGATCTGCTGCCTGGCCACGGCGAGTCGCGCCTCGATGCCCTTGACCTTGACGGCATGCTCGCGCTGTGCGGCGGCCTGGTAGCGCCTGATGTCTTCATTGGTGGACGCCAGCCGCGCCTGGCTGCCTTCCAGCTTGGCCTTGGCGGCCTCGTAGCGCTTCTGGTTGTCGAGCTGCTTGCCGGTCAGCTCCATCAGCAGCGCACGATCGATGTTGGGGTTCTGTAGCGCCATCAGCGGCTGGCCCGTCTTGAACGCGGCGCCCACAGCCACCACCTGCTTCATGACGATGCCCTCGACCGGCGTGGTGACGAGGTTGACAGGACTGTTGACGACGGCACGTTCGGACGACCGCGTGAACACGGGCGGGAACATCACGGACAGGATGACCCAGATGATGAAGGCCACCATGCCGTAACTGACCAGACGCGGGGCAATCTGCCACAGCGGGCGCAGGCTGAGTTCACGGCGTTGCCGCACCAGCGGCTCGTCCTGCCTGGGCCGATGCGTCGGCCCAGGTAACGAGGGCTTGTTGTCGAGCTTGTTGTTCATGACATCCTCCCGCCATCAAGGTGTGTCGGTCACGATCGCCACGGCGAAACGCGGTTGCGAAGACAAAGGCTCTCCCCGCTGCGCGAGCGCAGGCCCGCACAGACGCGCAGAGTCATCGTCCCCCAAGCTATTTCTTATGAGCCGTTGTCCCAGGCCGTTCAGGCGCGCCAGGACAGGCTTGTGTGGGCCGGGCAAACCGGTCCTTTGAGTTGCCAGCGCGCCTTGCCGAGGCAAAGGCACGCGGACGGGTACAGCGAGGCGCGAACGCCATTGAAACCCCGGCACGCATCATGTTGCACTGCGATCCGGAGTGGTTTCAAGGCTAGACAAGTTGCCCTTGACTTGCTGTAAGAATGTGTAAGGGCTGTATGTCATGCGGCTTCATACGGCCGTGGCGTTGACGCTGCGGGAGATTAACGATGGATCAACCGGCTTCCTTTCAGGCACATCGCACGCACGCGTGGTGCCTGATGTACGGCATGCGCTCCGCCCTTACAGGTCCAGCACCAGCGCCTCGCTTCGGCAACCGGACACGCACAACGTCATGACGTTGCCGGCGGCGCGCTCGGCGGGGGTCAGCACGGTATCGCGGTGGTCCGGATCGCCGCGCAGTACCCGCGTCCTGCATGCGCCACAGTTGCCGGCCTTGCATCCGTACGGAACTTCGATGCCGGCATCGAGCAGCGTATCGAGGATCGAGCGCTCAGGCCGGATGTCGATGGTCCGCCCCGAGCGCGCCAGCGTGACCTGAAACGATTGCCGCGCATCGGCGGCGGGCTGGCCGGGCGCCGAGAACCGCTCGACATGGACATGGGAGTACGCCAGCGCCGCGCAGTGCGATTCGAAGGCATCCAGCATCGGCGCCGGGCCGCACGCATAGAAGTGCGCATCGGCTGGCCGCGCCTGCAACATCTGCCGCAGGTCGGGCGCACCGCCTTGCTCGTCATCGAAGTGCCACGTCACGGGCACGCCGATGGCTTCGACTTCGGCCACAAATGCCGCTTCCGCCCGCGATCTCGCCGCATAGATCAACTCCGCGGACCGGCCGAGCTGGCGCAGCCGCCGCAGCATGCTCAGGATCGGCGTGATACCGATCCCGCCTGCGATCAACACGGAATGCGCCGCCGCTTCCTGCAACGGAAAGTGGTTGCGCGGACGCGAGATCTCGATCGACGTGCCAACACGCATTTGCTCGTGCACGTAGGCCGATCCACCCCGGCTGGCGCGGTCCTTCAGCACGCCGATGCGATAGTGGCCCGGTGTCGTCCCGCACAGCGAATAGCTGCGCACCAGGCCGTTCGGCAGGTGCAGGTCGATATGCGCGCCCGGCTCGAACGGTGGCAGGTCGGCGCCATCCGGCGATCTCAGTTCCACGCTGACCACGCCTTCCGCTTCCTCGCGCAATGCGTGCACGCGCACGCGCAGCTTGTCGGCCGGTGGCACGCGCTTGCGCGGCGGATGGTAGATGACTAGCATTTCCAGCGGCGTGTCGCCGAGCGTCCGGAACGAATGCGGCTGACCCGCCGAGATCGGGCTGACGGAACCCGCGCGCACCGGCTTGACCTCGTCTCCGACCGTAACCTCGCCGTATCCGGACAGCACGTAGAACACATGCGCCCACGGTTCCACATGCGTCGGCGACGAGCCGCCCGGGCCCACGGTGGTCAGCTCGATGCTGTATGCGTTGCTGGTGAACTCCGGCGGAATCACCGTCTTGTAGCCAGCCTTCTGGATGAACAGCCCCGTCAACGGCGTCCACGGCACGTCGTCCACGTGCCAGGTCACCTCATTGGCCGACGCATTGGCGATGTTGGTGTTTGCCGTCCCTTCCACTACCTGATGCATATCGTCTCCGAGCATGTTATTCGGCCCGCGCGCCACTGGCGTGCACGACAGTCGCCCAGCGCAACTGTTCCGATTGGATGAAGCGCCCGAATGTCTCTGGCGAGCCCTGTACGACGCCAAATCCATTCTTTTCCAGCAGCGCACGAACCTCCGGCTTTGCCAGGACCTTGTTGAGATCGGCGTTCAGCCTGGCGACCAGCGGTGCCGGCGTCTGCGCAGGTGCCAGCAGCCCGAACCACGCACGCAGCTCAAAGTCCTTCAGGCTGGCGATGCCGGATTCCCGGACCGTCGGGACATCCGGCAGCATCGCCGAACGCTGCGGCCCGGTCACCGCAATGGCACGCACCTTCTGCGTGCGCATCAGGGGCGCGGCGGCCGGCACTGCCGCGAACATCACCGACACGTGCCCGCCCATCACATCCGCCAACGCCTGGGACACGCCCTTGTACGGCACGTGCTTCATCTCCAACCGAGCGTCGGTCCGGAACAGTTCCATGCCCAGGTGATGCTGGCTGCCGATACCGCTGGACCCGTAGGTCATGGCCGGCTGCTGCGTGCGCGCCAGCCGGATGAAGTCACCGATGTTGCGCGCCGGTAATGCCGGGTCCGCCACCAGCACGAAATCCACCGTGGCTGCCATGCCGAGCGGCACGAAATCCCGCTGCGCGTCGTAGGGCATGTGCGCATAGAGCGACGGATTGATCGCCAGCGGACCGTCGGTGCCCATAAGCAACGTGTAGCCGTCCGGCCTGGCCCTCGCCACCACGCCGCCGGCGATGTTGCCGCCCGCGCCGGGACGGTTTTCCACCACTACCGGCTTGCCCCAGAGCGTGCCCAGTTGCTGGCTCAGGATGCGCGCCAGCTGGTCCGGGCTGCCGCCCGGCGGAAACGGCACCACGATCATCACCGGACGGTTTGGATAGTCGGCGGTGCTGTCCGCGGCGTGCGCCATGCGGGTGACGGCTGTTGCCAGCGCGGCACCCACCATCCACATCAGCGCCAGCCGGCGCGGCCAACTGCATGGCCCGGTAAAGCGAAGCATGGTGCGTTTCTCCGACATCGGTTTGCGAGGGGGTGGATTGACTCTATGATGGCCATGGATGTTGCGCAATATTGATTTACAGGATCAATCTCCTCATGACTTTCCCTGACTATCTCGACCGCAAGGCGGTTGTCGAGGCACTCGGCATCAAGCCGGCCACGCTGTACGCCTACGTCAGCCGCGGCCTGCTGCGGCGCGTGCGCAGTCCCGATGGCCGAAACAGTCTGTACCTGCGCGAGGACGTGGAGCGGCTCTCCACCCGCCATCGCGGCCTGCTCAAGCGCGAGGACGCCGCGGCCGGATCGATGCGCTGGGGGATGCCCGTGATCAGCACCGGTATCACCTACATCGACGCGAACGGTCCCACGTATCGGCATCGCAGCGCCCTCGACCTGGCGCGGTCCGGCGTGTCGTTCGAAGCCGTCGTCCATCTGCTGATGACCGGTGGCTGGCAACCGGCGATGGATGCATGGCCGCCCATCGACACCCCGGCGGACGTGAAGCGACGCCTGGATGCCGAATGCAGGACGCTGGAGGCGGCCGACCTCAGCAAGGTGCTGGCAACAGCCGTGCTCTGGCTCGGCATGCAATCGCGCGGGCAGGATGAGCTCAGCGCCGCCAGCGGCGAGCACGCGCGGCGCATCGTGCAGACGCTGGCGGGTTGCTTTGGCGGGCTGGGCCCGCAGCGGAAGTTCATCGCGCGCAAGGACGATGAGTCCATCGCCGCGCTGGTGCTTCGGGCCGCGCGCATCGACGCATCGGCCCAGGCGTTGTCCACCGTGAACCAGACCCTGATCGTGCTGGCCGACCACGAACTGGCCGCCGCGTCGTTTGTCTCGCGGATCACGGCCTCCACCGAAAGCGACCTCTTCTGCTGCGTGGCCGCGGCGCTGTGCGCCCATGCGGGATCGACCACCGTCGCCGCGACGGCAGCCATCGATGACAAGGTCTTCACGCCACTCACGCGCCGCAACCAGAAGGACATGCTGGCGCTTGTGCGTCATCGGGGCACTACGTTGTTTGGCTTCAACCATCCGCTCTATCCGCGCGGCGATCCGCGCGCGGACTACCTGCTGGCGCTCGCGGCCGACCTGCCGCCGACCGACCCCAAGACGCCCGAGCTGCTCGCATTCCTGCGCCTGGCACGCGAGGATGGCGTCATGCCCGGCATCGCGGTCGCCCTGGCGGTGCTAGCCCGTGCGCTCGGGCTGCCCGCTGGTGGTGCATCCGCACTCTGGATCCTGAGCCGATCGGCTGGATGGGTCGCGCACGCGCTGGAGCAGCGCACGCAGGGGTTCATGATGCGTCCGCGTGCCAAGTTCATCGGCACGGGCGGCACGGGCGGCATGGGCGATTCGGCGCTCCCGCCGACGAAACACGGCGGACGTGACTGAGGCGAGACAAATTCATCAAAATTCCCGAATACATCATTTCATGCGCGCGACTTGGCGCATCGCCGGGCAGTTCATACACTTGACGGGTTGCCCTGTGGGGCATTCCCTGTCCATCCTGGAGTCATCATGAAGATTGATCTGTCCGGCAAGGCTGCGCTTGTCACCGGTTCCACCGCCGGCATCGGCTTTGCCACGGCCAAGGGCCTGGCCGAATCCGGCGCCCGCGTCATCGTCAACGGCCGTAGCACGGCGAGCGTGGAAAAGGCCGTGGCCGCGCTGAAATCGGCGGTGCCTGCCGCACAGGTAGAGGGCTTTGCCGGCGACCTCGTCGACGCGGCCGTCTGCGCCCAGTTGATCAAGGCCCATCCGGCCATCGACATCCTTGTCAACAACCTTGGCATCTTTCAGCCGCAGGACTTCTTCGATACGCCGGACAGCGAGTGGACGCGCTTCTTTGAAACCAATGTGCTGACCGGCGTGCGGCTGTCCCGCGACTATGCAAAGGGCATGGTCGACCGCAAATGGGGACGCATCGTGTTCATCGCCTCCGAGTCCGCCATCAACATCCCGGTGGAGATGATCCACTACGGCTTCAGCAAGACCGCGCAACTGGCGGTCTCGCGCGGGCTGGCCAAGCGACTGGCGGGCACGGGGGTCACGGTGAATGCGGTATTGCCGGGCCCGACGCTGTCCGAAGGCGTGGAGGCCATGCTAAAGGACGAGATTGCGAAGACGGGCAAGAGCGCGGAAGACGTGGCCGCCGACTTCGTCAAGGCGCATCGCAGCTCGTCGCTCATCCAGCGCGCGGCGACGGTGGAGGAAGTCGCCAATATGGTCGTCTACGCGTGCTCGAAGCAGGCATCGGCCACGACGGGCGCGGCGCTGCGCGTGGATGGCGGCGTGGTGGACACCATCATCTGATCCGCTAGTGTCGTGAGTTAGAAATTCATTGAATAAAATCCCACCTGTAGTACCGTGCAAGTCGATACCACGGACCCGAGGTGGCGACGATGCGCGGAAGACCCAAGGCGGAACTCATATTGAGCGAGGCGGAGCGCGAGCAGCTCACGGCGC
>NZ_JBFTSP010000048.1:0-20939 GCF_056400065.1 Cupriavidus sp. 01L415
GGTTCAATCACCACCGGCTGATGGAACCCCTTGGCTATATCCCGCCCGCCGAAGCTGAGGCAAACTACTATCAGCAGCTTCAAATGCCTGCCGCTGAAACGCTATTAACTTAAACCAACCAGCCTCCACGGTACCCGGGGCGGTTCAGTCGGGCGAAATGAATGTGATCTTCGTGCCAAATCGAAAGTGGGGTGGTCACCGCGCGCTCCTTGGAAACGGACTATGCTCACGTCGCCTTCGACACAAGATCAAATCGAAGCAACTTACTTACTACAGTATTTCTCGATCCAGAGACTGCCATGACATGGATCAATGGATCGAGGCGTGACTCGCGAGTGCCGCCCCAGGGCGAGCTCGGAATCAGTCGGCGGTTACCGTCCTTCTGGGCCAACGGTCCGATGAGTACCGCTGACGCTGCCTTCTTGGCGAGGCTTGCGAAGGCGATGCGGCCAAGTGCCTGTCGGACGACACCCGCCACATGCTGGCGGAACTGAAGCCGACGCCGGACCGGGTGACAATCGCCATAAACACCACGTGCTGCCGCTCAACATGATGGCCATCGCCATGGGACTGCATGTGCGTTGCGGGATCGAAGACAACATCTGGACGCAGCGACGGGACCGCAAGATGGGCACGGTCGAACAGATCGAGCAACTCGTACGGATCTCGCGCGAATTCGGTCGGGACGTCGCCAGCGCGAAGGAAGCAAGGGAAATCTACAAGATCGGTACGTTCTACGACAGCACCGACGAGACTCTGGCGGAGAATGGCTTCGCGCCAAACCGCAAGCCTGGCCAAGTCGGATTCACTCGGCACGCGCGTCGTTGATTTGCAGGGCTGGGCTTGCGCGGTTGTGGATCGCCTCGACATCGGGTCTCTCATCCGGTCCGGGGCGCTCCCAAAGAGAAGTCGGAACTGTCACCTTCGCAATGGCCGATTCGAAGGTGAAGGTCCGTTGTTTAAGTGAAGCCGCCGCTGGAATGGCTAGGTGAAGGCTATGGCGAATGACCGCTAGTGGCCCGATCGCCGACCTCGATGAAGCCAGCAAGGATAGCCGCGCACGGGCTCACGGCGCGAGCATGATCACTTCCAGTGAGGTCCGCCATGCGTGGTGACCATTCTCGTTCGATCAAGATGCAGGCATTGCGTCCTTATATGCCATGGTTTCCTACATCGGGCGCCACTGGTAGATCGCGTGCAGATTTCCCTTGTAGGAACAGCCATCACGCACGCGACCGTGCGCGAAGCCTCGTGATGCCGTGCCTTATCTCGGATTGCCCGCCTGCTGTCAGGCCATTTCACTGGCAGGTTCGCCAGCCAGCGCGGCTTCCGTCTCATCGGTCAGCGTGCTTTCCGCTATCGCGTTGTCGACTTGGGAAACCATGTCGCCCAGGCCGATGGCGACCGTGATATTCGGCGTCCAGTTCTTGCGGTCGGTGCTGACCTCGGCAAACGTGGTCACCGTTGCGGTGTAGCCCTGCGCTCTGAGGTCGTCGGCTAGCCGTTGCGCGCGCGATTCCAGCGCTGCTTGCGGATTGTCTTCGTTGATGTCGAGTACCAGGCTGGTCTCGAATTCTTCCTTGCCCCTCTGGATTGCCGTTTGCATTGCCTTGAGTTGCTTGTTCGCGAGCGCGACGAGCTTGCTGTACCTGGATTCTTCCTGGCTGGCGCGCAGTGCCTTGGCGGCGTTGATGATTTCGGTGCGGTCCACGAACATGATTGCCTTTCGAGGTGAGGGAGAGAAAGCGCAGGCGACGCACGGGCTTGACTACTGGAGCCAGCTTTTCCGGGATTCGGCGACTACTGTATAAATATACAGTAGTCGCCGACTAACCGGCAAGGAGTAAAGCGTGAAAGTCCCTGACAGCGGAAGACCCACCTGACATGCCCTGTGCTCCCTCACGAGAGAGCAGCCTTTAGAAAGCGGCGCTTGCCTCGTTTTCGGATGTGCCGCGCTTGCGCGCCGAAGGCTCCTCTTCGAGCGTCTTTCGATATCGCCCCGGTGCTGTCCCAGTCACGCGCTTGAATGCGTGACTGAAGGCACTTTCCGACGTATAGCCGATCGCTTCTGCGACTTCCGCGACTGGTGTGCCTGCGCGCAGTTCTCGCTTCGCGAGATGCATGCGCCAGTTCGTCAGGTAGGTGAGCGGGGGCACGCCCATCACTTCGCGAAAGTGCACGACGAAGGAGGTGCGGGACATGCCGGCTTCCTGTGCGAGACCTTCCAGACTCCAGGCGCGCCTGGGGTTCGCGTGCATCGCCGCGAGGCTGGGAGCCAGACGTCTGTCACCCAAGGCCCTGAGCCAGCCACCGTCGCTTTTCGGTGACTGCATGACGTAGGCCCTGAGCGTTTGCACAAAAAGAAGCTGAGCCAGTTCTGCCAGCACAATGGTCCATCCGGGACGCGTCGGGGGCTTCATTTCACGGACGATTTGTTCGAGCAGCCAACCAAGGCTTTCTGCTTCGCGATGAGCGCCGCTGACTTGAATGAGTGGCGGGAGACCACCAAGGAGCAGAGGCTGATGCCGGTCGTCGATCTCTACCATCCCGCCCAGCATCACGAAATCTTCACCGTGCCCCAGGCGGTAATCGCCATTTTCGTCCTGGGCAAGCGGTGTCGTGACGGCGTCTGCAATGAGATGTGGTGCGCTGGCCAGAACCAGGGGACGGGAGCCGTTCGTGACCAGAATGTCTCCGCGCTCGAACTGCGCAGGGCTCGCCATCCCCTCCATGAAATACCAGCAAGCCCCCTCGACAGCTGCACTGAATTTCACCGCATCGAGATTGGCAAAGCGGCGCCCCCAGCTTCCACCGGCGACGAGCCGCCCGGAGAGACGGCATCGGGCACGAACGAGGTTGAGCAGATCCGAGAGAAGGTCGGTGGCCATTTTCGAACTATCACGCATAAAGCGCGGCCTATCAAGCATTCTAAGTACGGGCAGGGCGGGCTAAAGTGCCTCCGTCCTTCAAATGGAGAGATTCCATGCCCACTTTGCAAGCCCCCATTGGATCCGGGTTCGGTCCGGCCACCACCGCCGCAGAAGTCATTGCAGGCATCGACCTCACGGGCAAGAATGTCGTCGTGACAGGCGGGTATTCCGGAATCGGTGTTGAAACCGTCCGGGCTTTCCGCTCGGCCGGCGCAACGGTTATCGTGCCCGTTCGCGACGTGGCCAAGGCTCAGGAAGCACTTCGCGACATTCCCGGCGTGGTTCTGGAGGATATGGACCTGCTCGATCCGGCGTCGATCGACAGGCTTGCGGAACGTGTGCTCGCAGCGACGGATTCGCTCGACATCCTGGTCAACAACGCGGGCATTATGGCGCCGCCGCTCTCGCGCGACGCGCGTGGTTACGAATCGCAATTCGCCGCCAACCATCTTGGCCATTTTCAGCTCACCTGCCGGCTTTGGCCTGCCTTGCGCCGTGCCAGCGGGGCTCGCGTCATTGCACTCAGTTCCTACGGGCACCGGCGCGCGGGGGTCGACTTCCACGATCCCAATTTCGAGGCCCGCGAGTACGACCCGTGGATTGCCTACGGCCAATCAAAGACCGCGAATGCGCTGTTCGCGGTCGCGCTGGATTCGATCGGGCAGCACCACGGTGTGCGCGCTTTCTCCGTGCATCCGGGCGGCATCGTGACGGGACTCGTCCGGCACATGTCGCAAGCGCAGATCGATGCGAGCGAGATCCTCGACAAGGAGGGCAGGCCGATCATTGATCCGCAGAACAATAAGAAGACGCCGCAACAAGGTGCTGCCACGACCGTATGGTGTGCGACGAGCCCGAAGCTTGACGGCATGGGTGGCGTTTACTGCGCCGACTGCGAGATCGCCCGCGCACTGCCTTCTGACGATTCAACGGAGCTGCACGGCGTACGTCCGCGAGCGACGGACCCGGTGGCCGCCGGGCGCCTTTGGCAACTCAGCGAGCAACTGACCGGCGCACGCATCGATTGAGGAGGTCGGATATGCGATACGGCCGGCTCGGGAGCGCCTACTTGCTGGACTGGCGGTCCGCGGATGGTTTGGGGAGCCGCGCAGCGTGTGCAGCGGTGGTGGGCACCGGATTGAGGGGCCACCGCGTGCCGCCTGCCGACAGCGGCACGCAGCACGCAGCACGCTGATAGCGCGATCAGTCGAGCGAGATCTTTGCTGACTTGATCACGTCGGCCCACATCTTCCGGTCTTGCGCCAGGAAGCTGCTGAAGTGCTCGGGCGTGTCGCCCACTGGTTCGGAGCCGAACTCGGCCATCTTCTTCCGAACTTCCGGATTGGCCATCGCGTTGACCAGCGCCTGGTTGTAGCGGGTCACGATGGCTTTGGGCAGGTCCTTCGGCCCGAAGATGCCTTGCCAGGTCGGCATGTTGAAATCTTTCAGGCCGCTCTCGGCAAGCGTCGGCACGTCAGGCAACAGCGGCGATCGCCTGGTGCTGGTGACCGCCAGCGCCTTGACCTTGCCCGTCTTGGCCAGCGCGGCTGCCGTGGTGATGTTGTCCACGGTCATGGCGATATGGCCACCCATCAGGTCCGTGATGACCGGCGTGGCACCCTTGTACGGGGCGTGAACCATATCGATGCCGAGCCGGTGCAGCATGGTTTCGGCAATCAGGTGGTTGGAGGTGCCGACGCCGGCGGTGCCATAGGTGACCTGAGGCGTCTTTTTCACATAGGCGACGAAGTCGGCCATGGTCTTCACCGGTAGGGAAGGGGTCACGATGATCACATTGGGCTGCGTGGCCAGCATGGCGATGGGCGTGAAGTCATCGACTTTGTACGGCGTGCCCTTGGGATTGAGCAGATGGGTCACTGCCATCGCGCCGGCGGCGCCCATGCCGATCGTGTAGCCGTCGGCCGGGGCCTTGGCCAGCTTGTCGGCGGAGATGTTGCCACCCGCGCCGGGCACGTTTTCCACCACCACCGGCACCCCCAGGCTTTCCGAAAGCGGCGCTTGCACCAATCGCGCCAGCAGATCAGCCGAGCCACCGGGAGCAAAGCCCACCAGCAGCCGTACCGGCTTTGTCGGCTTCCACTCCTCGGCCTGTGCGGCCGCCGTGGTTGCCATGCTGACGCCTGCCCCCACGCCAATGATCATTGCACCGCGCGCCAGCGGTACCATCCGCTTCGCCACCCATTTCGCTACGCCTATTGTCGTTACCATCTTCACTTCCACTCCAGCGTTGTCGCGGGCAATCTGTCAGCGGGCTTGCCCTTACCCGATAAAAGGATTCGTTCTCGCCTTGATTCAGGCTTCAGGCGTCCGTGCCGGCCAGGACCTGCCCCAGCAACTTCGCCACCATGCGGTTGGAGAGCAGCACCGGCGCGCCCGCATGGGCAGCCACTTCAGCGCGCATGGCTTCAGTAAAGCCCATGCAGTGCATCACGATCAGGTCACAACCGCGCAGCGCCTCGCCCGCCTGCGCGAACCGGCCGCTGGCGGCATCGGTGTAGGGTGAGGCATGCGTGACGCGCAGCGCGCATGGCACGGATTGGATCAGGTGGAAGTCCTTCACCTGGGCCTCGAGTGGCAGCACGATCCCCAGTTGCTTGCATCCCTGCGCAAGCGCCATGGTCAGGTGGTCGACCACCTGTTGCGGCTCGATCACCAGCGTGCGCAGGGCGGGAAGGGCAGTGCCGGTGCACAGCGGCACCAGGACGTCGAAGCGGCCGTCATCGAGCGAGGTCATCAGCCGCGCCAGCATCGCTTCGGCCGCCGGCTTGCCCATCACCACCTGGCTGCCGTCGCGCAGGCGGCTGGCAAAGCGGTACTCGCCCGGCGCGGGCGCAAGGTCCGCGATCTCTTTTGCGGTCAGCGTATCCAGAATGCCGAATTCCTCCACGGCCACGGGCAGGCCAAGGTCGGCGGTCATCTGCGGCACCACATCCACCCGCGGCGCCTGGCCGATGGTGACAAACGCCACGCGCGGCTGGCGAGCCGTTGCCGTGCTCATGCCTCGTGCCCCACAGTCTGCAGATGAGCCAGCGAACCGTAGCGTCGCTGCAGCGCCGCCCACTCGGCCTCGTCATGGAACGCACATTCGCCGGCGCCAAACTGCTTGGCCACCTCGATGCAGAATCGCGTGGCCACGTCCAGATCGAATGCATTGGTCGCGCCGGTGGCGCAGCCCGGCACCGTGGTTTGCGCGGTCAGTGCCACGCCGACGACGGGGGCAGGGGTCACGATGGTTGGCTGCATGATCGAGTTGACGTGCCACAGCCCGTTCTCGTACGGCGTGATGTCCTGCGTAGTCAGCGGCAGCACGACCGGCAGTTCGCCACTCACCCAGCCCATCAGGTCCAGCATTCGCTCCGGCAGGCGTAACAGCCAGCCTTCCTTGGCCACCGGTGTCAGCGCCACGCCGCGCCGGTTGACGAAGCGGTTGCCGCGCGATGTGTCCACCGACAGGATGGCCGCCATCTTCGGATGTACCTCGTGCGTCATCATCTTGCGCATCGCGAACGGCGACTTCATCATCGGCACCGGCTGATGCGGCCGCGTGGCGGCGTGTGGACAGATATGCGTGTGGATGCGCACCGGGCCAGCCAGCACATCGCCCGAGGCGGCCATATCGGCCAGTTTCAGCGCCGTGGCTACCGCGACAATCGCGCCGTCGGCATCGGAGACCAGGCCGGTCACCGCCGGACGCGCCCCAACCCCGCCCAGCCGGCCCACCACGCCCAGGGCAGGGGCCTCGGGGTTTCGGCCGGGCAGCGTGCAGGCGAGGAAATCGGTGTGGAGACCGTTTTCCTCCACGCGGGTGACCGTCACATCGGCGACGCCGCGCGAACGCAACAGCGTAGCAACCGTCTCGCCATCGACATGGGCCGCAGACAGCAACTCGATCGATTCAATGACCTGCTTGATGGACATCTTGCTTCAATTCCTGTGAGGCGTTTAGCGAGGCAGCGGCGATTCGGGCGGCAGATCCAGCGTCTGCGTGCCCTTGAACCAGCGTGCGGCATGCGGGCCGCCCAATTTCATGTGGTCGCCGGATACACGCAGCCAGGTGCCTTCCGGCAGTCCCAGGACGGGTACGTCTGGTTTCAGCGTCGTGAACTCGGCCAGCCGCTGGTCACGCGTCTCGCCACGGAAGCCCGGCACCATGAGATTGAGGTAATGCGGATTGATCTGGAAGGGCAGCAGCGCCAGGGCGTCCAGGCCGCCTGGATCTACCACCGGCATATCGTTGGTGGTGCAGATCGTCGGGCAGGCCAGATTGGTGCCGGCACTCCAACCCACGAAGCGCGCGCCGCCCGACCGCACGCGCCGCGCGATGGGCGCCAGCAGCTTGCGGTCACGCAGGCACTGCAGCAACCTGAAGGTGTTGCCACCCCCAACGACGATCAGTTCCGCGGCTTCTACCGCCGCGACCGGATCGGTTGCGCGATGCAGTGATTGCACGGCGAGGCCAGCCGGCAGCAAAGCCTCGCTGACCATGGCCTCGTACGCGTCCCAGTCGCGCGTCACGCCCGCGAACGGTACGAAGCAGGCCGTCTTGCAGCCCGCGGCGAGTTCCGCAATGGCGCCCTGGGCGTGGACCAGGTAGCCCGCCTCGCTGGTGGAATTGCTCAGTAACAAAAGTTCCATGAAGAGTTCGCTGAGGGATCGATGAAAGTTGCTAGTGGCTGGCCGCTGCGTCGGCGGGCCGGATCCACAATGGATCGCCGATGCGCTGTCCCACCGGCGCCACGGCACGCACCAGCGTGTCGCGCAGTGCGTGCGCCTGCGCCTGGCCCACCTGCATCGCGGTAAACGAGAGGCACAGGCCCCGCACGTCACCGGAAACCGGGTCAGCCAGCGTGGTCGCCACGGCGCCAATGCCGGGCATGCCCTCGTTGATGGCCATGGCGCTGCGCTCGCGATGCGCCGTCGCCACGCGCTCCCGCAGCTCACCGACGGTGGCGGGGCAGTTGGCTGGGGGCTCCGGCAGCTTGCGGGCATCCGAGCTGCCATATCGTGCGCTGAGTTCCGCCTCCGGCAGGCGCGAAAGCAACACCCGGCCCATCGCGGTGGTAAATGCCGGGCGACGTGTACCCGGCGGCGACAGTACCTGCACCGGGTTGCTGCCGTTCAAGCGCTGCAGCACCACGGTGTCAGTACCGTCGAGCATCGACAAATAAGTGGTAAAACCGGTGGAATCCGACAGCGCGACCAGGATCTCCCGGCACTGCTCGTCAAACGGATGCGCCTGCGTTGCCGCCTGTGCCGCGCGAATCAGCAGCGCGCCGGGCCGGTAACGCCGCGTGGCCGGCTGCAATTCCAGCAGCCGGTAGCGCACCATCTGCGCGAGCAGGCGCGATGCCGAGCTCTTGGCGAGGCCAAGTTCGTCGATGACGTCGTTGAAGGTGATCTCGTGCCGGCCGTGATCGAACAGGTTCAGCACGCTTTCCACGCCTTCCAGAATGCTCAAGCCAACTCCTTTGCTTTCTTGCTGCAGCTTCACATGGTTCCGTTTTTCGGAACCGTGGTTCTGAAAAATGATTTGCAAATGGTAGCGCCAGGGAAGGAAGATTTCAAGGAGGGCATCCTTCGGCGTGCCCGGAGTCAATGAACGGTCACGCCTGGATAAGCCGGATAACAAGTGGAGCTTGTTGCGCTGCCTGGGGACGCAGATCGATCTCCATCACATGCCTCCGAGCAGCAAATTGCGCCGACATGCGATATGATGATCATCATGAAGAAGTCGCCAATCAATCGAAAAACCGTCAGCCGCAAGGAAATCACGCACGAGCGCATCGTCGAAGTTGCCGCACGCGCGATCCGACGCAGCGGCTACGACGGCACGGGCGTGGCCGACATCATGAAGGAGGCCGGCCTGACGCATGGCGGCTTCTATGCCCACTTTCCATCACGCGAGGTGCTGCTTGCCGAAGCTGCCGATCGCGCCGGTGCTGAAGCCGTGGCGCTGTCGGAACATATCGCCGCTTCCGTGCCGCCGGAGCAAGCATTGCCGTCGATGGTGCGCGCTTATCTGTCGAAAGAGCACTGTGAAGGCATAGAGACGGGCTGCCCGGTTTCCGCCCTTGGTTCAGAGATGCCGCGCCAGGCGCCGGCCGTGCGGCGCGCGGCCACCCGCCGCATCAAGGAAATGATCGACGTCGTTGCGCGCCAATTGCCCGATTGGGGCCAGCCAGGCGCGCACGAACAGGCACTTGTGACGGTTGCCACCATGGTTGGCACCATGGTGCTGGCGCGTGCCGTTGACGACCCCAAGCTGTCGGAAAATTTTCTTGACGCAGCACTGAAGAAACTCGCGCCCACTGATGCATAAATCCGGCAGTCCGCGCCGGTTCTCGCTGCGCCAAAAATATGACGTTCGTCATAATGTGGGAAGCTGGATGCCCGACCAACCCCGTAAAAGAGCATTCCTCAACATAGGAAGGACATTATGGAAGCCAAGATAGCGCTCGTTACGGGCGCCTCATCAGGAATCGGCGAAGCCACGGCAAAGCGGCTTACGAAGGCCGGATACAAGGTCTACGGCACCAGCCGGGGCGGTGCACAAGCCGGCCAGCGCACGTTCGAGATGCTGCCACTTGATGTGACCAGGGAAGAGTCAGTCGAGGCTGCCGTCAAAGAAGTGCTTCGCCTGCACGGTCGCATCGATCTACTGGTGAACAACGCTGGGTTCGGCGTCGCCCCCGCCGCTGCAGAAGAGAGTTCGATTGACCAGGCCCGCGCGATCTTCGATACGAACTTTTTCGGGATTGTCCGCATGACGCGCGCCGTGTTGCCCCATATGCGGCAACAAGGCCGCGGCCGCATCATCAACATCGGCTCTGTGCTGGGTTTCTTACCTATGCCTTATATGGCGCTGTATTCCGCCACCAAGCACGCAGTCGCAGGCTATTCGGAGTCGCTCGACCATGAGTTGCGCACGATGGGCATCCGGGTATCGGTCATTGAGCCTGCCTATATCAAGACGCCTTTCGACGCGAATTTCCTGGCGCCTGATGCAGCCCTCGATGCGTACTGCGAGGTGCGCTTGGCCGTGGGTAAGCGAGTGAAGGAGGTGGTCGAAGGCGCCGACGGTCCTGAGATCGTGGCCGAGACCGTACTGCAGGCCGCCATCGCGGCTCATCCGAAACTCCGCTATGCCGCCGGTGGACGCGCCCGCCGTTTGCGTTTGCTACGCAGATTTGCGCCCGCGGGCCTGGTAGACGCCGGTATTCGCAAAGATCTGCGGCTCGCAACGTAGACGGCGCCATTGTCTCCTCCCCGTTCAAAGGGGCAGATGACATGGACGTGCTGGATAGCTGTCGACACCAACGCCTGACTGTGCCGCGACCGATCTGCGGCGCTACATCCGTTCCAATCCCTGCAAAACAGCTTGACGTAACAAACGAGAAACTGACAAGGAACCATGATGAAGGCATTCGTCGTTGATCGATATGGACGCAAGAATGGCGTACGAGCTACCAATATGCCGGTCCCGGAGCTGGGCGAGGACGATCTACTGATCCAGATTCACGCCGCCGGCGTGAACCCTCTCGATTCCAAAATCAGGGACGGAGAGTTCAAGTTAATCTTGCCTTATCGTTTGCCACTGATTTTGGGCAATGATCTGGCAGGGGTTGTTGTCCGCGTCGGATCGCGCGTACGACGATTCAAACCGGGCGATGAAGTGTATGCGCGACCGCACAAGGATCGCATCGGCACTTTCGCGGAATTCATGGCGGTCAAAGAGGATGGCGTGGCCCTCAAGCCCACCGCACTCACGATGGAGGAAGCGGCTTCAATTCCGTTGGTGGGATTGACCGCCTGGCAGGCGCTGATCGAAAAAGGGCAACTCAGGAAAGGGCAGAAAGTGCTCATACACGCCGGCTCGGGTGGCGTTGGTACCTTTGCCATTCAGCTGGCGAAGCACGTGGGTGCGACCGTCGCGACGACAACGAGCGAGCGGAATCTCGAACTGGTGAAGCGTCTCGGCGCGGATGTTGTCATCGATTACAGGAAAGACGACTTTGCGGCCATCCTGAAGGACTACGACCTGGTACTGGATACGCAGGGCGGACATGCTCTCGAGAAGTCGCTGCGAGTGCTCAAGCCGGGGGGGAGACTCATCGGGATTGCTGGTCCGCCTGATCCCGATTTTGCGAAGGAGATGGGTGCCTCTTGGTTCCTGAAAGCGGCGATGCGCTTTCTGAGCTATCGCATCAGAAGAGCGGCGAAACGTCGTGACGTGAGCTACTCATTTCTCTTCATGCGTGCCAATGGAGACCAGCTAGGCCAGATCGCCACACTCATCGACGCAGGTGCGATAAGGCCCGTGATCGATCGGATTTTCCCGTTCGAATCAACCAGCGAGGCCTTGGCTTACGTCGAAACTGGACGTGCAAAGGGTAAGGTTGTCATCAAGATCCGATAGAAGGAGGCAGGCCGATGCGGCGATGGAGGCGCTCGCCGCGCACCCCCTACTCAGGCGTCGATCACGCGCCGCGCGAAGCGTTCCAGATAGTCCATCAGCAAATCCGCCCCGTTGGCGGCTTCGCTTTCATTGCCGCTGGCAATGGCCTGCGCCATGGCCAGGTGGGCCTGGGCGCCTTCGGCGATCTCGCCTTCGTGCTGGTATGCGTACCAGAAGCGCCGGCACTGCACGATCAGCGGGATCACTGCCTTGACGGCCGAGCGGTTGCGGCAGGCGGCGTGGTTGACGTGGTCGAGCGCCTGGTCGGCGGCCATGTAGTCGTCGAGGTTGCCGCGCTGGGCGGCCTTGACCATCTTCTGCGCGCTGACGATCAGCGCCTTGCGCTGGGCGTCGGTCGCGCGGCGCGCGGCGTTGGCGGCGATGAGCCGTTCCAGCACGCGACGTGTGGCAATGACGTCCAGGTGGTCCATCACATCGATCGTCGACACGATCAGGCCGCGCCGGGGTTGCTGGATCACGAGTCCCATCGACACCATGCGCACCAGCGCCTCGCGCACAGGCGTGCGGCCAAGCTCCGTCATCTCGGCGAGATCGGCTTCCACCACGGGGCTGCCGGGTGCGATCTCAAGCTTGGAGATCAGCGTCTCGATCTTGTCGTAGGCGATATCGGTGGCGCGCCGCTTCTCGCGTTTGTCGTCTTCGGGGCGACGCGCCGTAGCGCTCTGGTTCTTGGGAAGCGTAGGCATCTCGGTCGGATTGGCAACGTGGCGTGCGCGTGCGGGCAGGGGCGGGCACGCGCCGCCAGCGAGGGCGGCGGACGACATTATGCCGTGACCGCCGTCGGCTGGCACCTTCGCGCTCAGAGCGTGGCGCCGATCTTTCGCAGTTCGGGGATTGCTGGTGCCTTGGCCAGCCACATGGCGTCGAACTTCTGGATAGCCGGTTGCGGATCGTAGCTGGAGGCGCTCTTGAAGCTCACCGACGACTGCTTGAGCTTTTCGATCAGCCCCGCTTCCGTGGTGACGATGTCGTTGATCTGCGCGGTCAGCGATTGCGTGACCAGCGCGCGAACGAGGTCCTTGTCCTTCGGGTCCAGGCCTTGCCAGATGCGGCCCGAGACCAGCGGGGCGAACGGCATGAACAGCGCGTTCATCGGCAGCAGCGACTTCGAGATCTTGTCGTAACGCTGGTTCCAGGACAGCTCGATGTCGGCCTCCAGTCCATCCACCTGACCGTTGGTCATCGCATCGAACACGGCGGGGGTGGGGATCGGCGTCGGCGCGGCACCCAGCATCGAGTAGAAGTCGCGATACACCGGCGTGGGGTTAATGCGCAGCTTCATGCCCTTGAGGTCGTCGGGCGAGTTGATGTCGCGCGTGGCGAAGACCACGCGCATACCCGTGATGCCCCAGCCCAGCCCGATGGTGCCGGTCTCGCGCGGCAGGGCATCGAGCAGCTTCAGCGCCGCCGGCGTGCGCACGAGCTTGGCTACGCTGCTCGTGGAACGCACCAGGTAGGGGGCATTGATGGCCGCAACGCTCGACACGCGGGAGCCGAGTTCGGCGGCCTGTATCCACCCCATGTCCAGCGCGCCGGACTGGAGCTGCTGCATCATCGCGGATTCGTTGCCGAGCTGGCCAGAGTGGAACACGGTGACGGTCAGGCGACCGTCGGTTTCCTTCTTGAGCGACTCGCCGAACGCCACGGCTGCACGGTTCCACGAATGGCCGGCGGGCGTGATCAGGCCCAGCCGGAATTCCTTGGTGGTGGCGGCGCGCGTCGTGGACGTGATCACCATTGGCGCGGCGACGGTGGCCAGCGCGGTGGTCTTGAGAAAGCGGCGGCGGGAAATGAGGGACATGGCGGCTCCTGTGCGTTCGGGTGGATGACGGTGAAGCGGGTGGGGTGGAATGGTTCCGGGCTAGTCCAGCAATCCGATGGACAGGCTTGGGTACAGCGAAAGCAGCACCAGGCCGACGCAGCTGACCAGGAAGAACGGCAAGGTGATCATGAACATCTTGCCCGGCTTGGCGCCCGTGACGGCTGATGCCACGAAGAAGCTCAGTCCCACCGGCGGCGACATCAGGCCGAGCACGAGGTTGATGACGATGACCACGCCGAAGTGACGCGGATCGATGTGGTAGACCTCGGTGGCCACCGGCAGCAGAATTGGCACGGTCATGATCAGCCCGGGAATGCCATCGATCACGGTGCCGATGATCAGCAGGATCACGTTGGCCAGCAGCAGGAACGCGATGGGGCTGTGCGCGACGGTCTGGATCCATGTCGCCACCATCTGCGGGATCTTTCCGTAGATCAGCAGCCACGAGAACACGGCGGCCGCGGCCACGAGGAACAGCACGATGCCCGAGTAGATGGCGGAGCGCAGCAGGATCGCCGGCAGCGTGCGCAGGTCGAACTCCTTCGTGACGTAGCGCCCGACGAGCGCCGCAGCCAGCGCGCCGACGGCCGCCGCCTCGGTGGGGTTGGCCACGCCGCCGAGGATCGAGCCGACGATGACCATCGGGATCAGCAGCGTCGGACTCGCCTGAATCACGGTCAGCACGCGCTCGCGCAACGACTTGCGCTCGCTGCGGGGGTAGTTATAGAACAGCCCCATGATCGCGATGATGATGAAGAACAGCACCGTCAGCAGCAGGCCCGGCAGGATGCCCGCGATCAGCATGTCGCCCACGGCGACCTGCGCGAGCACGCTGTACACCACGAACATCACGGAAGGCGGGATGATCGGCCCCAACATCCCGCCGTAGACGGTCAGCCCGGCCGCAAAGGTCTTGTCGTAACCCTGCTTCTCCATCTCGGGGACCATGACCTGCGCCATGATGGCCACCTGAGCGGTGGCCGAGCCGATGATCGATGACACCAGCATGTTGGCAAGGATGTTGACGTAGGCAAGGCCACCCTTGATCGATCCGACGAACGCCATCGACAGGTCCACGAGCCGGCGCGTGATGCCGCCGCTGTTCATGATCTCGCCGATCAGGATGAACAGGGGAATGGCGATCAGCCCGTAGCTGTCCACGCCTGCGAACATCTGCGTGGGGAACGACTGCAACAGCACGGTGTTGCCGGTGCTGAAGATGAACGCCAGGCCCGAGAGGCACAGGCAGATGCCGATCGGCACGCCGACCAGCATGACGCCGCAGAAGAAGAACGTTGTCGCCATGTCAGTTCACCGTCTCGGAGTTGCCCACATGGAATTCGGGGAACGTGCGGCGCGGCACGAATTCAAGATCCTCAAGCAGGTTGGCCAGCGCGTGAAGGCTCAGGGTGAACGAGAACAGCGGCATGATGAGCTGGAGCACCCAGACCGGCCATTCCAGCGTCTGCGTGTGTTCGGTGTAGAGGAAGTTGAACGTCTCGGCCGCGTATTCCCGGGCGTCGAAGTGGTGGCGCGCGATGCCGACCGGATCCATCCAGCTCCAGCACATGGCCAGCATCGACAGGCCGAACACGAGCACGCCCGCGGTGGAGAGGACCTTGGCCATCCTGGCGGCCTTCGGCGACAGGTGCTCGGTGAGCAGGCCGACCGCGAAATCCAGCCGCAGCCGCGTCATGATCGAGGCGCCGACGAACGTCAGCCAGACCACCGCGTAGACGGATGCTTCGTCCACCCAGTAGAGCGGCAGGCCCGCGTAGCGCGTCACGACGTTGAGCAGGATCAGCAATACGAGCAGCGTCATGAATCCGCCGAGCACATGGCGCTCGGCGGCGAGCACGGCGTCCGAAAATCGAAGCACCCAGCGTACCGGCCGGGCGACCGTGGCCGTGGCGGGCGCATCGGCCGCTGTGAGGGAAGGAAGGTCAGGCATTGCTGAAAGGCTCCAGGACGAAGGTGCGATCGGGGCGCGGATGTCCCGCGCGTTGTCGCGACGGCGTGAGCAATTTGGATGCCAGTCGGGAGGATGGTGGCCTGCGGCGGCGCCGGACTGCACGAGCGAGGCCGCCGCAGGCGCGCGTCATGCCACCGACTGGTATTGCACGGGCCGGGTGGCCAGCGCCTGGCGTACCACACGCTCGACGAACGCGCGCTCCTCGCCTACCAGCGGCAGACGCGGGCGGCGCATGAACTCGGTGCCCACGCCAACGATGGTGTCGATCAGCTTCAGGTTCTGCACCAGCTTGTTCGACACATCGAGATGCAGCATCGGCGTCATCCATTGATAGAGCTTGAGCGCCTCGGCGAAGTTGCCGGCCTTCATCAGCTCGAACAGGGCGACGGTTTCACGCGGGAATGCGCAGCCCACGCCGGCGAGCAAGCCGTCGCAGCCAAGCGCCAGCCCTTCATAGGCGAGGTCGTCTACGCCCATGAAGATCTGATAGCGGTCCCCCAATGTGTTGCGCAAGTCGGTTACGCGACGGATGTCGCCGGTGCTTTCCTTGATCGCCGCCACCCATTTACAGTCGGCGAGTTCGACCATGTGCTCGGGCTTGAGGTCAACGCGATACGCGACCGGGTTGTTGTAGACCATGACCGGCTTCTGCGCGACCTCCGCCATGGCGCGGACGTTCTGCATCGCCTCGCGGGCGTCGGCAACGTAGATGACCGACGGCATCACCATGAAGCCGGCCACGCCGAGCTTGTTCGCGCCGTCGATATAGCGCAGCGCTTCGCGCGTGCTGGTCTCCGAAACGTTAGCCAGCACCGGGATGCGGCCGTCAGCCGCTTCCAGCGCGATGCGCGCGACATCGAGCTTCTCCTCGAGCGTCAGCGTGCTGGCTTCGCCCAGCGAGCCGCACGTTACCAGGCCGCTGATGCCGTTGCGGATCTGGAAGTCGATATGCCGGATTGTGCCTTCCGCGTCGATCCGCTCGTCAGCGTGGAATTTGGTCGTGACGGCCGGGAAAATGCCGGTCCAGCGGGGATTGCTCATGAGAACTCCTCGGTTTGGAAAGGAGCGCCCGATGGTCCTCGCGGCGAGGCACCAGGCGCGTAGATATCTGCTTAATATATTTAGGATATCTTCCAGCATTGGTCCAGCAAGAGCAATGCCAGTGGAAACCCTGATTGGCGAAAAGCCCGGAATCCGGCTTGCGGGGCCGATTGGGAGGAAGGCTGGAGGAGGTTGCGCGCAACCTGCGCTGACGGCGGGGAGGGGTCTTGGCCCCGTGGCGGGGCATGGCGTGCACCGGAGGCGTGTCTGGTGCACCGGTGCTGCGAACCTATGCAACGACCATCTGCACAAAAACGTGGATGAAGTTCCGCACTACGTTTGGGACGCTATTTGAGTTGTGTACAGTCCTCCGACGCGCGACGAGCACCAAGCGTATCTGCCCAAGGTGTTTGCCATGGCAGGACGGGCCAGCGCATCGTCTGTCGTGGCATACCTGGGCGTCGCTGCGATTGGGGGCCTGGAAGCAAGTCCACAATCCAACCGCGTTGCGGAGTTGCTCGTCGACTGGAGAAGCAGAGATTCACCAGTATCCCGAAAAGAAGGGCGAGCTTTGCCTCGGCGTCACGAAGTGGCTGTGGATTAAACCGGTCGATGTAACGCACTGAAAACTGCGTAAGCACTGCCGGTGTAGCTCAATCCGAGTAGGGCGCATGTGATAGGTGCTGAAAATGAAAGCTGCTTCAGATAGCCGACAATTTGACCTCGCTCCACTCGCTTCCCAATGCGCGGTGGGGTCGCCCAGACTCGCCAAGGAAAATGCCAAGGAACTGTATCCCGTCTCTCGCCGCTCCCCGGAGTGTGTGGTCGACCACGGAAGGGGTCGTGCGAACGGCCATGGCGGCTTGTGGCCCAAGCAGGTCAATGTGAGGCCGCCCGCCGTAGGTCCGCTACTGGCCGGCCTCCGACGGACGCTCATCGCGAAGCTGGGACCGTCCCATGCACAACTAAAATGCGCCATTCGAAAGCATTAGCGAGCGTTCAGGACGTAGCGAGTGGCCCCTCTCATTGGGGGTGTCGAGAAAAAGTGCTCAAGTCTCACAAGCTGAGAGCCGAAGAAGCAAGTCGTCCATAATCAACTCTTGGAAAAAAAGAATGAAACGGGTCCTGATCGCGGTTTCCGCCTTGTGTCTAGCTGCGTGCTCGACATACATGCCACAGCGCTACTCGATTTCCGCTGACAACAATGTCGCGCTGAAATCTCTCTCAGTGGGGAATATCAACGTTGGAAGCTTCAGCGGAGTCAAGGACTTCAACGGCATGTGCCGTGGCGCTGGCCCTATTGCGCCGCCGGACAGCATTTCCTTTGAGGCTTATGTACAAAAGGCATTGGCGGATGAACTTAAGGTCGCGGGCATGTTCGACGACAAGACCCCGAAGGTTACCCTTTCCGGTGCTCTTACACAGCTTGAGTTCTCATCGTCCCGTGCTCTGACTGGTGGATCATGGGACATAGGACTCGTTGTGTCATCGTCTAATGGCAAGAAAGTGTCCGCGTCGGAACACTACGAATTCAATAGCGGCTTTATCGCCGATACTGCCTGCAAACAAACGGCCGAGGCCTATTTGCCTGCGGTACAGAATCTCATCGGAAAAGTCGTAAAGTCACCAGAGTTCAAGTCACTCGTCGTGGCAGAGTAGGAGTCCACGCCGGTCGCGTAGACCGGCCCCCTCATTTGTCTCAACCGACCGCTGACGCCGGCAGCCAGATTCGTGGACGACTGCTTCTGGCCGAACACGAAAGTTCGCTGGTCGCCAGGCTCGACGCGATCACGGATTTCCGCTTACGACCCATCTGCGCCCTTCAGCGGTTCACGTGCACATGACTGAGCATTGCTGCTAAGCGGTCGTTCGCACCCCTTCTGAGAGCACGAGGCACTGAAGCTATCCGTGATGTCGCCGGCACGGTCAGAGAGTGTGGCATCCTGCACAGGATCCAGCAGGTCTCATTATCTAGTTCGGGTGCTGGTGCTAACGACTCTACGTGCAAAAATGAAAAAGATCTGGATCTACATGGCTGGCATCGCACCGTTCGCCTTCTTCTACGAGGCCCTTAAGGCCCTAACCAGTGGCCCTATCTTTCTTGGTCTGGCAATCATCTACTTGCTCATCGTTCGATGGCTCGCCGAGAAGTTCGGGAAATGAAAAGCGTAGCCACAGGGAGTTCGCCTTCTAATTCCGCATCTTGATTTCACGACAGGAAACTGCCTGTGGGCGGCTTTGTGACTGTGCAAAAGTGGTCGCGAACGACGGAATTGGCTTGGATAGCAGCCCTTTTAGAAGCGAATGTCGGATGTCGCCTTGTGGCCGCACTGAGACGTTGCTGCCGCGCAGCACGTGACAGTGATATGGCTCTCGCGGTGGCGCGATCGGGCGTGCCAACGGAAAGCATCAGAATCCGCTCGGACCGGCTCTCGCCGGTGACACTTTTAATTCGCATCGCCCAAAGCCTTAGTCAGCGGGGATCACAGGGAGCTTGAGACGCCACCTGCGCGCTGTGTTTCCGAAGGCATGTGTGTCGGGGGCAACCTTCTTACACTGGCTCGTCATTGTATCGGTGTGTGTACGGGAAGCATGCTGATGCAGAGCGATACATGCACGCCGGTTTCCGTCGCACAGCGACACATTCCCCTCAGCGCCAACTCCTAGAATCGGTCCCCACGAACCGTGCGGCAGCGAAACACCGACGACACGCGCGGATTGAAACCATCTACCGGAGAAATGGACATGGAGACATCGAACCAGGCAAGGCGCGCACGGATATGGCCGCTGTTGCTTGCCCCGTATATCGCACTGCTGTGGTTGCCGTTCTACAACGACGCGCAGCCCGCCCTGTTTGGCTTTCCGTTCTTCTACTGGTACCAGTTTCTCTGGGTGCCGCTGACGTCAGTTCTGCTGTATATCGTGTACCGGAGCCAGCGATGATCGATCCGCAAAAAATCGACGGCGTCGCGATGACGGTCTTCATCGCGTTCTTCGCCCTGGTCACCGTTCTCGGGTTTGTTGCCGCCCGCTGGAAACGCGGGGACCTGTCGCAGCTTCATGAATGGGGGCTGGGTGGCAGGCAGTTTGGCACGCTGATTTCGTGGTTCCTCGTCGGCGGCGACTTCTACACGGCCTACACCGTGATCGCGGTGCCCGCGCTCGTGTATTCGGTGGGCGCCTACGGGTTCTTCGCGATGCCGTACACGATCATCGTGTATCCGTTCGTGTTTGCTGTGATGCCAAAGCTCTGGGAGGTGTGCAAACGCAAGAATCACATCACCGCAGCCGACTATGTGCAGGGCGAGTTTGGCGGCAAATGGCTGCCAGCGGCGATAGCGGTGACCGGGATCGTTGCCACGCTGCCCTATATCGCATTGCAGCTTGTCGGCATGCAGGTCGTAATCAAGGGGCTGGGTGTTGATGGCGAGATTCCGCTGATGCTCGCGTTCGCCATCCTGGCCGTGTACACGTACTCTAGCGGCCTGCGCGCACCCGCGATGATTGCGTTCGTAAAGGACATCATGATCTACATCGTGGTGATCGTCGCGGTGTCCGTGATTCCGGCCAAACTTGGTGGCTATGGCGCGCTGTTCCATGCCGCCGACACGTTCTTCGCGGCCAAGGGTGGTGCAGCTGGTGTCATGCTGAAACCATCGCAGTTCACGGCGTACGCAACGCTTGCGCTTGGATCGGCGCTGGCCGCTTTCATGTATCCGCATACGATGACCGGCGTGCTGTCATCGGGTTCGGCGAATACGGTGCGCAAGAACGCCATCGCGCTGCCGGCCTACACGCTGTTGCTGGGCCTGATCGCGCTGCTCGGCTACATGGCCATCGCCGCCGACGTGCATGTGAAGTCCGCTTCCGACGTGGTGATGGCGCTGCTGTCGCGCCTGTTCCCCTCGTGGTTCGTAGGCTTTTCGGCGGCGGCCATCGCCATTAGCGCGCTGGTACCTGCAGCCATCATGTCGATCGGAGCAGCCAACCTCTTTACGCGCAACCTGTATAAGCCGCTGATCGCACCCGACGTGACCCCGGAAAAGGAGGCCAGGAACGCCAAGCTGTTCTCGTTGATCGTCAAGTTCGGCGCGTTGCTGTTCATCGTCGTGCTGCCGACCCAGTTCGCGATCGACCTGCAACTGCTTGGGGGCGTGTGGATCCTGCAAATCTTCCCTGCCGTGGTGTTCTCGCTGTACACGCGTCGCCTGACGTCTGCCGGCCTGCTCGCCGGGTGGTTCATCGGCATCGTGACCGGTACGGCGCTGGCCATCTCGATGGGGTTGAAACCGGTCTATCCGCTGCAGCTTGGCGGGGTGACGTATCCGGTCTACATCGGCGTGCTTGCTCTGGCGGTGAACATCGTCGTGTCGGTGATCGTGTCCGCGATCATGCCCAGAACACGCGCGATGACCGCGGTGGCGGCAGGTCGCTGAATCCGCGCAAACGAAAAAGGGGCGCTGTGAACTGACCCCGTAAAGTTGGACGGGTAAGTTATGCGGCCAAGGGCTGAGTCCTGTATTGCACRGGGCTCAGCCCATTTAGCTTTAGCTTGATGCGGTCGTGATTGTAATACCGGATGTATTCGGCAATGCTGCGTCGCAGTTGGTCGATGTCCGCAAAGCGCTCTAGCCGGAAGCACTCTGACTTGAGCGTGCCGAAGAAGCTCTCCATCGC
>NZ_JBFTSP010000049.1:0-20125 GCF_056400065.1 Cupriavidus sp. 01L415
GTCTGTCTTTCCATGCTGGTCGCCTTGTGCGGAATCGACGCCCCTGCTGCAACCAATGAGGCGCAGCAGAGGGCGGCCGGTCCGCTAGCAGAAGGCCGGCGCGTTCGATCAGTCGGGGATCGAACCGTCAAGCTGCGCCAGCTGCGCGTACGCAGATAGAGATCGCGTAGGCCGGAAGTACAGGTCGCGAAGAACCGGCCTTTTGAGCGGTCCAACGATGGATGCCAGGTCGGACAGCCTCACATGCCCCATTTCAGGCATGCCGATACCCACGTCGCACAGCCCGTAGGCGGTGTCACCATCGGCTGGGTCGAGCGCGGCCAGTAGCCAGATCGCATGCGCGTCAGGTGTAAACAGCCGCACTACGGGCAGCGGGTCGCTTCCGTGACCGGCTGCGTATGCCTGGCCGTTTGCGAGCAACTGCGCGCGTTGTTCTGCGGTGATGAGGGGTGGGATCATAGTCGTAGCCTCCTGAAAGGTTCACTTCACGGCGGAGCGGGGCGATATAGGGCGGCCGCCCATCGCGCGGGCGGCCAATAACCAATGACGCATAAATCCTCCTCAGTTGTTGCCGCACGGACGAATCTAATGAAAACTTAGATTCTAAGTAAAACTTAGGGTAAATGATAGCCGAATCTAAGACTCTCTTAGGATCGCCGTCGCGTCCGAGAGAGTCAATTGACCACTACTGTTGCCCCGTTCGGCTTGCGCCTGAAAGCTGCTCGGCAACGTGCCGGGCTGACGCAAGAAGAACTAGCGGCTCGCGCCGGACTTGACGAATTCTCGGCCAGTGCTCGAATGAGCCAGTATGAGAAGGGCGTTCACGTGCCTCGCTACTCAATCGCAGTCCAACTTGGCCGCGCGGTCGGTGTCCCGGTGGAATACCTCTATTGTGGTAACGACGAGCTTGCGGACATGTTGCTGCGGTGGCACCGGGCTACACCGCAGCAAAGATCGGTCGCGTTGTCGGTACTGCCGGCGGTGGACGACAAACCTTAGCGTCTCCCAAGCACCGCCGTCGCCGCATTCCCCTCAAACAGCCGGTCATCGCAAATGTACCGTGCCAGCATGGCTTCGCTCTTGTGGCCGGTCTGCTGACGAATCTTCCAGCTCGGCACGCCGGCTTGGGCGGCTTCCGTCTCTGCTAGTTCTCGGCCTAGCAGGCAGGACGAGCGCCGGCTACCTGCTCTCGGTCGGCGGCCAAATGCCCCCGGTTGCTCCGGACCAGACCGTCTACTTCACCGCCCATGGCGTGGAGGGCTTCGCGACTGTGGCCTAAAAAGTGCGCGAGGGCACCCTCGGCGGCACCTCGAATCGTTCAGCGGTACGCTGCAGGCCGACGCTTACGGCGGATACCAGGCCATCTATGAGAGTCAGCGGGTGTAGCAGGATTGCTTGCTTGACAGACGAGCGGGGTCCATCACGCGCGGTATGCTTCACGCCAACGAGTTCAACACACAGGACGAAGTTGGCACGAACCACAACGCATGACATGAAGGCCGGCACCCCGTGGCGGCGCATCGGCCTGGCATTGGCGGGCGCCTTGCTGCTGGGCGATACCATCGCGCTGATGCTAACGGGGCTGTTCAATTTTGGCGTGGCGCTGCCCGGCGCGATCGGCACTGCATGCCTTGCGCTGTCATGGCGCTGGGAAACCGTGGCGCGATGGCGTGCGGTCAGCGCGCGGCGCCGATGGATCTGGCGGGCAGCGTGGACTGCATTCGCGGTATGGCTGGCGACGGTGACGGTGTTCTTCTATCTCATCCACCGCGGCATTGCCGAATCCGCGCCGGAGGCAACGGCAGCCAGGGCCATCATCATCCTTGGCTCCGGCACACCGCATTGCGTTGCGTCGCCGACGCTGGTTGCGCGACTGAACGAAGGCCTGGCGCTGGCTCAGCAATGGCCTGCCGCGTGGGTGGTGGTGAGTGGTGGGCGGGACTTCTTACGGGAATGCCGCGAGGCGGACATCATGGCGGACTACCTGACCGCGCACGGCCTGGCGCCGAAGCGCCTGATTCGGGAGGATCGGAGTACCAGCACGGAGGAGAACCTGCTCTTCAGCCGGCGGTTGCTGGAGCAGCAGGGCGCGAGCGCTGGGGATCCGCTGGTGCTGGTGACCAGTGATTTTCATCTGATGCGGGCGAAGCGGATTGCGCGGAAGGTGGGGTTCGAGGCGATATCTGGGGCGGCGGCTGCCACGCCGCTTTACTTGCGGTACAACGCGTGGTTGCGGGAGTATTTTGCGTTTATCAGTGGGTGGGTATTGCGGGAGTTTTGAGCCACTCAGCTTGCGGGAATTGCATCGTTCCAAGAATCAAACGGCGCGAGACCAGTTGGCTCGCGCCGTTTGCTATTCAGGCCCGCTCATCCGTGGGCAGGTGAGCAAACAGCGCCAAGATCATCGAGGGGGGATTGAGCTTGGCGTTGTCAATCTCGATAACGCCAAGGATGATGCCGAGGCCTTTATCTTCGCGTGCGTGATGCGGTTCCCGCCCGAGGATGAAGTCTATTTCGCTGTCTTGGTACGGAAAGATCGTTCAAATCTCCTGACTCGCCTCGCCTCGCCAATATGAAGAGAATTGGCGCGGGCGGAAACGCCGACTATGGCGACATGAGGCTGGGCATGCTGCCCACGTATTTGAACTTTGTGAAGCGGTGATAGAAAACATACAACGACCAGAAGAATTGCTGAAGACGGATGACTGGCCATGGTTGTCGCGCAGCGAAAAAGCCGCGAACCCTTGCGGGAAGGCGGCTTTTCTTGACGCTCATAGCAAACCAGGGGGGGCTCAAGCCCTCAATCTGCCGAGAAGCTTCGCTTCAGATCGATTCACTGATTTGTGAGTTGCATCGACTGTCCTAGGATCCTACAGGATTGTAGGAATTCACAATAGTTGGCATACCCTGCCATACAAATCAATGACTTAGTCAATTATTCTGCCTCCCTATAGAGACCAGCGCTCAGAAAAGATGATAAGTCCCTATCGCCTTGACACAATATTTGGCGCGACGAGCCTCTAAACTGTAAGTGACTACCTGTGGATCAGAGGCAGTACGCAAGCATGTTATCCGGGAGAAGTACGGCGAGATGACTTGCCTGCTGCTCGATTTGGCTGTCGCACAGATAGAAGAACTTGCGAAGCTCTCGTCGCGCTCGAAGGTCGGCCCCGCGCAGCCACTATCCGTCTTTCAAACGAGGGGGAGCTCCAGCTTGCTCTTCTCCGAATTCGCCATGGCGGGCAGCACGGACATCGCGTATCGACCGACGAACCGACCTTGTACCAGTTGCGCTAAACACCTAGGAGGTGACGGTAACGACCCCAGTGGGCCGCCCGGATGGAACCCCAGACGCACAAAAGCCCGCGTCGAAGCGGGCTTCAGGCGGCCACCAGCAACACAAAAGGGTGGCCTCGCAGGCTAGGCCTGATGCAAGTATTCACGGGGCTGGCCGCCACTGTCAACCTTTGCGCCCCCCCGATGCGTAACAGTCGCTCAGGGACCAAAGCAATCGACATCAACCTTTGAGCGCGATATCTCCTCTCGCTCGGGAGCGGAAACCCTTAGATTTTTTCGGCCCAATTCTACGTAGGTTGTAAGTCGTCCGGCCACCACGCCGGCGGCCAACTAGCCCATGTAGGGACGGTCAGACTCTTTTGCAACATCTCGTCAACTGGATTGCGCGCAGACAACTCACTTCTGACGACGGTAATCCACACCTTTGCCCGCTGGTCATAAGGCGAAGAGAACTCTGGGTAGATCTTTTCTAATCGATCTAAGAATGCGTGAAGCTGCTGGACCCGATTATCCATCTCCATCATCGCAAACGCCTGCTTCAACTGTTCATCCCTCGCCTCTCTCCGACGCCGTTGCAGCGCTCGAAGTTCTTCCTCTCGGCGGGCGTCAGCTTCCCGAGCCTTTCGCTCGGCTCTTAATTGCGGCAGGGATGCCGCCAAATGAAAGACTGTTTGGTTGATCTCGTTGATCTGCCCCTCCAACTTCTCCTTGCTTCCCTGCCAGGACTTGCTCGCTTGATGTTCTGTACCCTCAATACTCAAAGTAAAATTTCCGGATGGGTGCATTTCAAACTCTCTCGCCCACGCCGTTTCCTTGCGTTTTTCTTCGAGTTCCTCGGGTGTCAGCCGAACCCGACGGTACCCCTCAGAAAACTTGAGAGTTAGCAGCTCATCGTCGAACCGTAGCTCAATTGCTGGACCATCCGTCCCACCGGAGGAGCGACTTTTTTGCTCCTCTCGCTGCGCAATCTTCATCCCGCCATCCAGAAAGCCGCGAAACAGCGTCGCGTGGAACAAAAGAATCCAGTCCATTGCCTCTAGTGAGGCGACAATATTTCGACAGCCTTTGCGGGACAAGCTGTATCTGCCATGCTGTTCCGGCGGAGGATGATCTTCCGTATTGGCCGTTGCCCAACTGTAGTTGCTACGGCGCGAACGCTCGACGAGTTTGGGAATGCGCTCGCAGAATTTGTGGGTAGTCCGCACTAAGGTATGTGCACCTTCGAGAGTCTTAGCGAACTCAACGGGCTTCATGTTGGCTGCCTCGGTTGCCCGAGCCTCCAGCAAGCTTGCCCGGTGCAGAGCCATGGCACGCTGCCTGACTTGTTCCTCTGGATCGCTTGTTGCAAGGTGGACGAACACATCCAACTCCGGCGCAGGAAGCGGAATTTGGGTCGGCTTTTTGCCTGCGGTTAGCTTTGCCCAGTGACCTCTTGGAGGTACAGGTATAGCATGTCGCCGACACGCCTTCGCAAGTCCGACATCGGAGATTCCCAGCTCTTTCGCCAATCGGACGATCGGCGTCGCCCATACTTTCTTGTATAGCTCGCTGCGCTTCATGGCTCACCTCTGGATCCGCGGGCCGTCGGAAAGACTTCTATTTGCGCATCGCCAAGTACTGCGCTAACAGCGTCCTGATATTCTCGCTGCCGACCGGGTTCGCGCTGTGAACACGGAAAGTGAAATCGTGTGGAATGAAGCTGCCACCGGCGTCCATATCAAGTTCTATAAGCCTCTTCACAACGATCATGGCGGTGTCGTCGCCGCCCAAGTCATGATCGAATGAGATTGTCATCGGACATCCGCGATCTTGAATCACGGCTATCGCACCGCTTGACGTACGGGCCACCGTCCATGTGCTATCCGGTGCATCTCTCAGATCGTCAATGAATAGACTATAAGGTTCCACGATTGCCCCCCAAAGGGTTCTCTTACGGCGCTACTTGTCCCGGTGAGTCGAACGCGACGATAGATGATCAAGATATCGTGCAAGCTCACGGTGCTGTTCGTCGCCTACCGTCCCGTCCAGTCTTACCGATAATTCTTCATTTTTGGTCAGGCCTCCATGGGTAATGTTGGCGGAGCCGATTATGGCTGTATATCGATGCTCCTGCTCGAAATAGTAGATCTTCGAGTGTAGATAGAAGTGGCTTGTCGGGACCACTACGTGCCTCACGTCTCTCTCACTCAAAGCCGATACCACGCTGTCCGGCGTATGCTCCTCGTTGCTGTAGATCACGATGCACGCCGCATTAAGGCTGAGGGCATGGTCAATTGCTGGCATTAGACGATCGAGCCCGTCGAGTTTCATCCAACCTGAGGATATTACGATCTTCTTTGAGGAACGGATGAGGTCTACAATTGCCGCACGGTGGTTCCTTTTGCTGCCAGGAACATTAAAGATCAATTTTGTCGTAGCCATATGTTTGAAATCCCGCGACCGCCCTGGTCGATTCCTGAAACGACATGAGGCTAGCACCCCATTCTTCAGAAACTCGTCTACTCTTCAGGGATGCCGCGATGATAGTCCGACCAAGGAGGCTCTGCAGACATGAAACTCCATCCCACAAAACGCCAAGCCCTCTTGGAGCAGCACGGCAACGCGGTTGAGCGTATGGTCGGGTGCCTGAACGACACTGAACCCCAGAAGACCGAAGAGGAGGTAGTTTCGGCCTGGGCGGAGTATTCCGACGACAATTGCGCAACGTGGCTTACACCTCCAGATGATGATGCGACTTTACGCACCATTCTACTGAGGTACTTGGCGCCTCAGGAACAAGAAGCGGCTTCTGATCGGGTTATCGCTATTGCCGCCACGGACGGGAGCGGAGATCTCATGATTACATTGTCTCCAGAACTCGTCGAATCCCTTAGCTGGAAGGAAGGAGATCAGTTATCGATGGAGATCGTCGACGCCGATACGCTGGTGCTCCAACGCCTATAGCACAGCAGGCCTTCGAACCACGAACGGTCAAAACATGCGGGAAGGCTTAACCTCCGCCACCGAAAGGGCCCCTGTAAGGTCGTTGGGGGTTGCTGCCCTCAAGGCCCTGGCATCATCCAGCGCGTGATGGCGCTCGCCCCTTCCTTGAAAGTAGGCCTGTCGAATGGTCTCGTTGACGAGGCGACCTACGAGAATTCCTTTCCATCCGGCGGGTACGTCTATGAGCACGCCGATCAATAGATCCCAATCCACGACGTTGTCAACGCAAACGAGGTGTTCGGCATCACCGCTTGCATGTGCGAGCCACGCAAGTAACGCGACGCGAAGACTATCGGGGGTGTAGGTGCATTCCGGAAGTCTGGACAACTTCGGAAGTACGACCTCACGGACGAAGGAACTGCACGCCGACTCGTCGATGTCGCGCATCTCGGCGTAGAACTCTTCGCCATTCTGGTCGACGATGCCTATGCTGATCAATTCTTGACAGATGAAGTCTGAGAACTCGCAATCAACGTAAAGGCGCAAAGCGGTCTCCTATGAGAGGTCCACGTCAGGATCCACTTCGCCTTGCGCAAGTATTCTGCCCACAGATACAGTCGTATCACTGATGCTTCGCTTTACAGGCGCAAGGAGGCTGAGGGCAGCTCCCACAATCTGCATCGGACGTACGATGTCGCGCTCCATGCCCTCAATAACGGCTGTAGTTCTATAAGAGGTCTTTCGACCCGGGATCCGCTCATCATGTTCGTTCATCACGACGAGGTAGTTTCCCGTGTGTATGGAGCCGGATCCATTGTTTTCAATCGTGACTTCACCGAGAAGGCGACTCGCCGTCTCATCGCCGTTCGGCACCAACTCGATCTTTACCCTCAACATGGCAGGCCCCCTAGAACGTCCATACACACTTTCTCACGCACACAGAATTTTTGCAGCTGACGACATAACACAGTGCGACGGCGCGCTTGCACCCTGTTGAGTTGCACCCTAACTGGCGCCGTTACGCCGTTCGCCTTACACCATGCCATCCACGCAATCGCACCGTGCCCATCAAATCCACGAGCGCCCTGAAGGGCATACATGCGTCCCGAGCGTGTAACTCCGACCGACTGGCTAGCATCGAAGCTCTCCACAATCGAACTCACACGCCAAAGACCATTGTCGAGACGGCGGCCAACGAAGTGCACAGCGCCGACCCGAACCTGCATGAGTTCCCAGGCGACAAGCACCACGTTGGGCTCTGCGACTACAGGGAGTGGCGTCCCAAACCGACTGTCCATGTCTGAAGCCATTACACGTCCTGTCCATATAGCTCATCAATTCTCGACCGGAGCGCCTCCTGCGTGGTCGGGCACGAGAGGCCGAGATCGCTGTCGGTCGCAATCAGCCGGCTCTCGAGAACTCCAGGCCAGCCATGGTCATCGCAATCCAGTTCGGCGAAACGCGCGCGCCTGCTCTAGATATGTATCTTGCAATCTGCTCATACCGCGACACGGCCACAAACCAACTGTCATCAACGGCGGGGAAGCCCTGGATGTGGCGTCGCATCGACGAGTGCCATGTCGCCCCCACTGTTCGCGCACGCAGCGTGGGAGACAAATAGTCCCGGGCGCGATTAAACCCTAAAACACGCACCCAAGAGGTGGCAAGGACGATGCTCACATTTGGATAAGGCTTCAAAATGCTTTCGAGAATTGGCATCCACATGAATAGCTTCCCTTCGGCTCGCAGCACCGGACGCCCCTTAACCAAATACGCTTCGTCAGGATGGAGGACACCGTCGTAGTCCAAAAAAAGGATCATAGTTCAAGCTCTTATCCCGAGAGTTTTTCCAGTGAAACGGCTCACGGCACTAACTGGGCACACTTCTAGCAGGTCGATGCCTTGGCGTCCCATCGTCAAATCTCCATGCTATCTATGGAACCGCTTTAGTCACTAAGGCGCGCCGTTTCCGATAGCTGATCGAAGGCACTGACTGGGGCTTCGGCTCGACGCGCTGGACCCTCAAGGCATCTTCCCGCGCGCTGACGGCGGTATCGGCCTCAGGGGTCGCCACTTCGCGCCCCACTCTTGAGGAGATTCGAACGATATCGAGGACCCTCTCTGCTTCGGACCTCGCTACCCCAGCCTCTTCTATGAGGATTAGCACCTGAGTCTCATGTCGCCGCTTTAGTAATCTTCATCCCAGATTGTCAATTGCGGCGTCGGGGTCTTGAGTAACCGGTTCAATTCATACCAATTCCGATAGCCGCATACACGCGCGGCTATCTCGTAGGAGCGACTTGCCTTAAGCGCCTTCTTCCCGACGAGTGAACGGAGATGTTGGACCTTTCGCTTAAATCCGTCGATCGAGGATGGAACAAATCTTTCAGACATGGTGCTGCCTCGAAATTCATATGCTGGCGGCGCGAGCCGCCATGTTGGTTTGGCGGAGACGCGAAGAGCACCGCAACGTTTGTGTTGATCGTTCCAGGTCTCTTCGCTCTTGGGCGCTTCTAACGAAGCTACTTACGGCTGCTGTCAATGTCTGTTGACTCCGTTCCCAAACATACTGGCGGCATTGGCAGTTTCGGACCCCTGGCCCTGCGACAGCGTGAATGCCAATGGCTAGCAGCCGCTGTGCCAGGAGCTTCGGGCTCGTCCCGGCAAGCCGAGCCAGTTCAGTGCCAAACACAAATCGATCGCGGAAATCTGACAACGAACTAGTGGAGACCGTCTGCGCCTCGCGCCGTCCAATTCGAACGACGTTCGTCGTAAGGATTTTTGCTCGAGACAACGCATACACCACCTCCTGCTTCACGCCCAATTGGGTAGCGGCCTCAACCAGGCTGACGCTGTCGGTCTTGCGCCTCTCAAGCATCCAAGTGGCTACTTCCTCTCGATCCAAACGCCACTCTCCAATTCGCACTGGATCCGCGCCTATGCCGGCCGACAGTGAACCTGACCAGATGGCACCGACTAAGGCAACAAACGTGTTTGCATCGGCGATCCGATACTTGGCGATGTCCGCTACCGTGACCGAATCAGAATTGGCCTGCTTCTGCCGTCGTCTCTTGCTTTTTGCGGGGACAGGCAATCTTTGCCGATCGATCCACCATCTCTCTCCCGGTCTCGGCCGTCCAGCGAGAGCTTGCAACAGTCCCACATTGAGGAGTTGGCGCACTCGGTCGAGACCGATGCCTAAAGTCCAGGACGCCTGCCGTAGCGATAGCGCCGATCGCAACGTATTTCGTGCCACGGCGATCTCATTGAGGTCCACCGATCGGCTAACCCTCCCACTCTTGTGCTTTACTTCAAGCGCACGTAGTTCGCCACTATCGACGAGTCGAAATAGCAGTGACGGCGGGAGGTTGAATCGTGACGCAGCCTGCCTTACGCTAAGCCAGCAGTGCTCTTGGACGAGCGAGTGCGGCAGATTTCGATTGCGACGCGCGAGCGGTGCCCGCCACTCTTCCCGAACATATTCTTCAAATGCCACCCTCACGAAATTGAAGCTAGCGCCCTTGAGATGTCGATAGACATCTCGATACAAGGGGCCGACGGCTTTCTGAATCCGCCATCGACTTTCTTCGGGAGCCTGGCCGCACAAGCGACCTATCAGATGCTTCATGCCTGCGGGCCACGTCATCAGGATTTCCCCCGCCTCTCTCGCAATCGGCAGAGCTGTCTCAACTAGGCCGGCATTCCGCACCTTCAATGGCTTGACATGTTGCGTAGTATTGGCTCGGACGCCAAGTCGCAGAGCCAGTTCATGCAACTCGATCAGCCCTAGCGCTTGCACCTCCTCCATGCGGTCGCGCTGAGTAGCATTAAGCCGAGTTGCCAGTTCGACTGCTAGCCACAGAGCCCCCTGCGACTGTGTCGTGACCGCGATACCATCCGCGAGCGGCTGTCCACATTCCGCGCATCGAAAGTCGAGTAGCGCTTGCCTGGTGACCCGTTTTTCGCATGTTGAACAATGATCAATCAGTCTGGTGTTATGTGATGGACAGCAAGCCACTAGGGTGAGGCTCCAGTGATTGCGCCAATAGGCGGACCGTCTCAGACAAAGGGGGCAATACTTCCAGATCCGATGGATCCATACTCGTGTTGGCCTGGTTGAAGGTCGCCGGATTTCATCGACTTCGTGCGTCCAAGCCGATGAATGCTTCTTGGCCGCATAGATGCTCGACAGCTCCACCTCCGGCATCGAGCGAAATCGCCGGATCAACTCTCCAGATCCGAGTGCATTTGCGCCCTCGAGCCGCGACAGATAGCCGACTAACCCCTCATCTGGCATTGGGTCGAAACGAACCGCTAGTGAGAACATGTTTCCCCTCTGACTAGGTCCGCACTCAAGGACATCAGCATCCGGCGGAGGTTGTCCTGGAGGACTCTCGCCTGAGCGTCAGCAATCCATTGAAACAGGATTGGTTCCAAGTATCGACGCGTTACAGCGTGACGGTCTGACGGATCGGACCAGGACAATTCTCCCGACGCTGTCGGCGCCATCAAAACGCGAATAGAGGGAAGCAGGCTGTCCGGCCACTTCGCCAAGATCTGAGCTGCGCGCTCGAATTGATCGATATTCTGTTGCAGTCCGCTCGGTAGGGAACTGTGTCGGGGCCCTAGCTTCCCAGTCTTCGCATCCATACCACCGAGCACCACAACAATGTCCAATAGCTCCGAGATACTAATTTCGCGGGCGATCGACGCGAGGCCGTGAAGGGTATGCTCAGATTCGCCCGCCGGTTCATCCAGTAAACGCCGGGCGACGAGCCTAGCAAGGGAACGAGCTTCTGCACTCGCGCTGCGTGTAATGATCGACCTAAAATCCGTCCCGCACTCACATTCCGCGTAGCAAGGCCTTCGTATGCCGATCGCCCGCCCCGGAGAACAAGAGCAGCTATCCAAAAGATAGGTCCCGTGTCGATCGCAGACCGGCACCGGAAGAAGTTTCCAGCCAATTCGACCATAGCCATCTTCCGCGAGACATTGAGGACATAGACGCGTAGCGAACGGCATCAGATGTTTGACGCGAATCCATTGGCCAGCAAACTTCGCCTTGTGTTGGCTGGGAACGGGCTCTTTTGGCACAAGGTCACGCAGTCGGTAGTCGAGACGAAAACATATCTCTTCATGTTCGCTTGGGGCGTACGTTTTTCGTAAGGGAAGATGAAGTGCTTGCATGACCTCGGCTATCGTGGGCACTGCATTACGCTCGGCGACACGGAATAGATAGCTCTCGAAGTTCTCCTCTGGATACGGTTCGACACTGCTCGGCAGAACTGGTGAGCTGCGACGGAAGCTGGAGGGGCAGAAGAAGGACTCACCCCTTGGTATAGGAAACGCCCGATGCTCAGGCTCGACTTCCATGTGTACTGCACTCGCTCTACTGTCCATCGAATGCCTCGAACGGTTCACGTGCGCCACTAAGCGGTTTGAAATTGAACGCCGGGTCGAAAGGATTGCGTTCGGGCGGTGCCTCCGCCCACACTTCGTCATGGAAGGCTTGCGAAAGAACCGTATTGTCAATCCCCCTAGAGCGCCCTATTAGGACCTGCCATGCGGCGCGATCGAGCACCTTGATCAGATAGTCAATTAGCCCATTGCTCGCGAAATGAAAGCGCTGAATCATCTCTTTCGTCAGGAAATCGACAGAGGACACCGGAAGGAACGAACGCAGCGCGCCTAGAAGCGCTACGAACTGCTCGGCCTCTTTCCGAACGTAAAGGTCGTACCCTTTGAGACGGACCACTGCTGAGAATCTGCGGCGCAACTGCTCATTGGTCCAGAGGAGTTGCCGAGTCCTCTCAAGTCCGGCAAGCACGACAACAATGTTGCAGGCGTTCATTATTTCTTTGATCCAATCGGCGGCCTCATAGGTGGTGCTCCTCGTGCAATCGGTGATGTGCTGGGCTTCGTCGAATACGACGATCTCTGTTTGCAAGTTTGTGAGTAACTTGATTATTCGTTTTGTCTTGACGCCTTCAGTATGGCTACGCGCATCAGCGAAAGGATCGTTTAAGCCCGTTAGCACCGCGCTAGCTAGGTTCTTTTTTGTCGGTGCTGAAGGCGTGGCTATCTGGAGCGTTCGGCAGAGCTTTCCAGGGATCTGACTGTCCGGGAACGACGATGCTAGGCATTGACGCACGGCGGTTGTCTTGCCCGACCCGCTGACGCCGAGGATCGTAAGTCCTTTGCTCGTTTCGGACCGTAACATCTCCTGATGCACATCGCCGATGCGCTGAAAGACTTGCTTCACTTGCTGCGTTTCGATGAATTGACGGCGGAGGGAAAAGTGGAAGTCGCTCATATGTGTCGGGAAGGATTCAGAATGCCCGCGGACGGATCTGGAGAATGGCAGGTTCGATATCGAGATCAGGGACTTGCTGAGGATCCGCAAGGTCGGGCTGAGTGGCAGGTACTGCCCTCGCATTCCCCTCCTTGTCCAACCTGGACTGTGCCGCGTACCTGCGCTTGCGAAGCTTGTTGGAATCCATCGCGGCCGTTGCCTCGGCAGTGATTTTTCTGTACGTTTCCAAAACCATCTGCGCATTTGCTTCCGCGTTGGTATTGGACTCCTTTTTGGCACGTGAGCGAGCAACCCGATACACATCGCGACTGAGACCATGCATGCGTTTGTCCTTATTCGGCACTACGAAGTAGACGTTACGTAAGGGGTCGCGGACCCATACGTGCCCGAGGTCGTCGCGGAATCGCACGTCGACTTTCGCGCGCTCGCCGAGACGATGTCGCAACTCAATGAGATCCTCGCAGTGATACTGTTGGCTATCGACCTCCACGCCGTAGTGATGCAACTTGACGTTGACACGATGCGCGAGGATGCACTCGAGAGAGTCGAGATCGAGGGGAAGCCGGGGAGAACGAGCGGATTCGCCATCCCTCCACACCTGGGCAGGCGTGCGACCGTCTAATCCGCGATGAGGACGCTGGAGATAGCGATCGACGATCCAAAGGGTGAGCATCTCTTCCAGCTTCGCGAGCGTGATGCATGCGCGCTCCTCGGAGGGGTAGTCGCCACGCTCGTCAACATTGGAAAACGTCGTTCCCGGTAGCCGATGGATGAGGTCCACAGCCAGAGTCCGAAAGAAGCGCTCCACGCCACCCTTTTTCTCCGGACCACGCGAGCGCGGGAACAGGACTTCAATTCCCAGTTCATTGAATGCGAGAATCAGATCGTAGGCGTGGAACTCCGCAGCATTGTCCGGCAGTAGGTATAGTGGAAGGCCTCTTGCTCGCCATTCGTTCTGCACCTGTGGAAACTTCTCAAGCCAGGCTTGCTTTGGACGAATGGCGCGTTCGATGGCTCGAAGCACGCTCTCCGTGTTGGGCGCTGAGAGATGCAGCAGGAAGGCCATGACCATACGGCTATGACGATCTATGATTACCGTCAGGTATGGGCGGCCGATTACCTCACCTGTGACCGGATCTACTACGTGAACATCGAGCAACGTGTGGTCAATTTCCCATCGGTCGAGGATCTTTCCGATTTCGAGCTTACCGATTGCGTTCCGATGCTTCCGCTTAGCGGCAAACTCGCCTTCGCGCCGTTTGTCGATTTCGAATTGATTCAAATTCGCTATGTAGCGCCTTACCGTTGCTATTGAGGGCAGCTTTAGCTGGTCCGACGGCAACCGGCGCGCATTGATATCCCGAATTCGTCCCCTGTATTCCTCATAGAGGTGCGCGACGGTTGGCCTTTCAGGCAACAAGTAGGCCTCCTCAAGACAAGGCCCCAGAATTTCTTCGAGTTCCCCTTGAATTACAGCCATCCGCCCCTTTTGGTTGTGCTTGGGGACAAGGCGCACCACGCATCTAGTCAACCCATAGCGCCTGGCCCAACGTCTTACGGTGGGTGGACTCGGAGGTACCTCATCATGAATGGTGCGGGCGACGTCGGCGATTTGCCTTCTCATTTCGGTGTCGCTGGAGAGCTTGGACGTGTCAACTCCGAATAGCGCATCTAGGTAAGCCCGCCTGCGCAACGCTTCAGCGGAGTGCTTCGCCGCGAAGCAACATAAATCTGGTGGAGTGTTTCTCGTGAGGGGGACGGTATCGAGATAGGGCTGATCGACGTCTATCGTCAGTTCCTTCTTCTCATAGGCCCGATAGAATTCAGCTTCTGTCAGAACGATCGGCTCTCCGAAGTCGTCCTTGAATGCGAGCCTATGGTCCATCAACCTGTTCACCAGGACCAATCGCTTGCCACGCAGAAGCACGCACAGGCGGACTCTAAGCGAGAATGTCTGCATGTCGATGCCCTCCCCGGAGGAAGATTGCTGAGTTGCCGACAATTGGCAACTCCAGATCGACGCCGACAACCCCAAGGCCCATTAGCCTCCAAGCCTCAGGGTCACCCACCAACGAAGAAAGATCTCCCACTGTTTCAGGTCGGGCATTCGCGAGGGAACTTTGCAGACGGCTCGCGTCTGCAAAGCTGAGCGGCTCGCGCCTGTGGTACATCAATTCAAGAATGTTGGCAGCTCGCGGTTGCATGCTTAGCACTACATCGGTGACAACGCGGAACTCCCGCCCGGTGGCTGCAAATTGAGCCTTTGCTGCTGCCATCCGCTTCGCTACTCTGGAAGACCTAAGACGAACCATCGGCTTAACTTCGACCCAGACATCCCTACCGCTGGCAAGCCGTACATGCATGTCAGGGATGTAGCGTTCCGTGTGATCCCCAAAGTCCAACGTCACACGTTCCGGCTGAACCTCATAGCCGCGCACCAAGGGCGACACTTCACAGAAGCGCGCAAACATTCCCTCGAGCATTGATTCGCAAGGCGTAGGGCGACCGTTCTTTATTGACGGAATGTATGTTCTGAAGTGGTTCGACCGCCGGGTAATGACTTTACGTACGGGCATGCGACTCTCCCTTTGAGCATTCATTTTTTCCCGCACGCATCTGCAGCGAATCCAGCGTCCGGGAGCGCGCATGCATAGTTCCAGTCTCGGCCCACGCGTGGGCTATTCCGAAGGACGACAATCCTTGGAACCTGCGGCAGCTGCCGCTTCTGAGCCCTTCTCTACAGGGGAACCGTCGATCGCGTGGCCGAAGGGATTCGGGCGCTGAGTTCTGTTGGGGAAACTGCGTCTTGAAGCAACGGTTGCTCGACATCAAATGTCCTTTTTCCAGGGTGCATGGCACCAACCCGACTACCTTTGGCTGTCGGGAAACGGGCGAGCGCTACCGCGCGAAGGCTTCATGTCGACCAATTTTTGGCGACACGAATCCCTCCGCGGACGGCTGGCAATGAAAAGGGCTTGACGCTTGGGACTGGACGTTGGAGACTGGAGGTACGAGATCCGGTGTCTCTTTGAGGCTCCGACCCAAAAGCGCTACTGGCCCATGGTCTGTGGCGCTTTTTTCTTTACGTTGTGGTTTCTCCTTCCAATGATGATGGCCGGAGGCTACGGCGTCGATCGCATACGCCAAAGAACCCGGCTAAGATGCTTTGCAGGGAATTGGTGTCTGCTTCATCAAGCTGGCGCAGCTCGCGTACTAGTTGTTGCACGATCTCGTGTTGAGCACGAGTAAGCTCTTCTGGAAGCCTAAGAGTGCGCTGAGAAAGTCTGGCGGCCAGCACAAGTTCATGCTTCCCCTCCCGGGTCAGAGACAGTTGCTCCGCTATCCCTTCCAGAAGCGCCTCGCCCTTGGGCCGCTTTTTTCCTGTCTCGATGGCTCCCAGGTAGGTGGAATCGACCCCGACGCGACGCGCCAACTCGGCCTGCGTGAGGTCAGCTGCCAATCGATGCTGTCGAATGAATTCGCCGAGCGCGGTCATACCCAGGTCGTCTAAAGGAGGTCACTGACCTGCGAAGATACCGCCTCCGGAATTGGAACGCAACAAATCCTTTAAAATCAGTAGCTTACGCAAAAAAGAACATTATTTTTGCATCGAAAGATGTCCGGTTTTCATCTTTTTGACTGATTCCGCTTTTGAATTTGGCGTTTCCACGGGGCTGACTTCGCCGGCCCCCTTTACCTCGCGCGTCTTAAGAGAGCTTCGGTATCTGGCCACCGAAGTGCTTGGAAGCGCTTATTGGCTCTAGGCGCCTTCCCGCAAACGGAGGACCGTGACATCCGCGCAATGCGGTAGCATCGTCGACAAAGTAAATGCCTCATTGCTTCCCGCCGCCCCCTCTGTCCATGTTTTCGTACCAACAGCGCCGGTGAGTAGATGTCACATAGAGGCATCCCTCTCAGCGAGGGGGAGTCGGGAGCGGATGCGGCGTCTGGACATTGATGGGCTGCTACTTCGGCAACAGGCCGCCGACTTACTTGCTTGATCTCGTAAATCAACGCTCACTAGGGGGGCCCGTAGCCATGAGCCAACACTACGAGAACTTACAACCTCTCGTATATGCATTCTTCTTCGCCTTCTCGCGCCTTGAATTTGCGCTCAAAGAAAACGGCTTCTTAAATAGCACCGTCGAAGGGGCCCGCGCTAAGCCGGGATGGACGGCATTTGTAGATAAATGGAAGGATCAGTATCAGCAGTCTGCTGAAGGCAGAGACTTGGTCGATGCAAGGCCGAAGCTTCAGTTCGTCGGTCCAGATAAGCTTCTTGAATGGCGTCAGTTGGAGCCAAGTCGCGACAGGTCTGAGCTAGGCAATACGATCGATGCGCTGCATGTGGTCCGAAATAACCTATTCCACGGCGGCAAACATGGTGAACGCTCATGGGACGATCCCGAGCGCACGCGGTTGTTGCTGAGCTGCGGCCTTGCCGTGCTTGACCGGCTGGCGGACTTGGACGGAAACATACGAGCTGACTTCTTAAATCGCTATTGACTACATGAGCGTAGGCGCGAGATCGATCTGACTTAGCTATATCGGCAGGCTTGTAGATGCAACCACTGTTTGCTGATGGGCGCGCAGCCGAACCCGCGGCCAATCTCAGTATTGAAAGACGGCTTACCACGCAACCCGTCCGGGATCAGATTCCCCAAGCGCCGTGCCGGAGTCGGCCGCGAAGTCGAACGCGCTGATGCCGTCGATGCTGATGCGGGCGTGCAGACTCGACACGTCGGAACGGAGTCGCAAAATCCCGACGATTCTCGTTCAGTAAGCTCCGCAACGACTCAAAGGTAAACTGTTGCTCATCCGTACTCATCACACTGATCAGCCATCCATGCTGTCGCAGGGCGCGTGGCGTCGAGCTATTTTCGGCGAAGGCCTGCAGAGGAACGATATCCATAGCAGGGGCAGCAAGCGTTTGGCAGTTTCAGGTCGCGTTATGGCTCCCGGCGTCCTATGACCGTTGCCTTAGACAGAGAGAGGACCTGACCCTCTCGCTTCGTTCGAGCGTCTGACCTTCACTTAGGCTGATCGGCGATTGAAGGCCAGCGAGCGGGGTGGATAATCGCTCGGCGTCGGGGCGGCCGCCGCCCAGGGAGTTGTTCCCCGATGGCAACGTATACTTCGCGTGACGCTCTCGCTTGGCGCCTTCGGTGATGTCCCCGAGGCATGGCTTCTGCTCCAGCGAGCCGAACGCCAAGCGATCAAGGGAATACTGGCCAGCAACTACGATGTCGATGCGTGTTGCGCAAAGGCAAGAAAACGGGAAGGTTGTGCGCTGCATAATTTGGACCATGCGCCAAACCTTCATATACTGTACAAATATACATATCCTCCGCGCTTGAACGCGCGGGGACTAGAATCATGGCAAACGGAAAATTGTTGCGACAGCTCGTGCGAGCCGGGGTCGAGGGGGACCAGGACGCATTTCGGCGGGCGTCCGAAGCCGTCATTGCCGAGGAGCGTGAGAAGCAGCACCACCTGCTGGCCAATGACCTGGAAAAGGTACTCTATGGTCGCCCTGGGCCGAGTGCCTCTTTATCGGTCGTCCAGTTCTCAAAGAGCGTACCCGCCGACAAGGATCGCGGTGTTGATCTAATCTCTATCCGTCAGCCGACGCGCGATCTCACGGATCTAATCGTGTCACCTATGGTGCGCTCCTCCATCGATCAGATTCTGCTTGAGCACAATCGGGAAGCTGCCTTGCAGACGTACGGGTTGGAACCAGCGCGGAAGATTTTGTTCTATGGGCCCCCGGGATGCGGAAAGACGCTGACAGCTGAGGTTCTCGCGACGGAGCTTAATCTTCCCGTTGCCATCGTTCGCCTAGATGCCGTGATTTCTTCTTACTTAGGAGAGACGGCGGCAAATCTGCGCAAAGTATTCGACTTCCTGGCGGCGCAGCCAGTTGTGGCGCTTTTCGACGAGTTCGATGCACTGGCCAAAGAGCGCTCGGACGGCGGCGAGCACGGTGAGCTACGGCGTGTTGTGAATGCCGTGCTGCAGATGATCGACGAGTATCGAGGGAGAAGTGTGCTCGTCGCCGCTACCAACCATGAAGGATTGCTAGACTCCGCGATCTGGCGCCGTTTCGACGAAACCGTTAAATTCTTGCATCCGGATGCGGTGCAAATTCGTCGACTGCTGCAGAGCAAGCTGCGAGGCGTGCGACGCAATTTCGAGCCATCCGACACCGCCGTGGCGACGCGCTTTCGACGGATGTCGCACGGGGATATTGAGCGCGTGTTGCGGCGTGCCATCAAGGACATGGTATTGCAAGGCCGGGAATTTCTCGAGCTGGACCATCTGGACCGCGCTCTTGCCCGAGAAAACCGTCGCGCCAATACTGGCAAAAGTTGCACAAAATGATTTTTTTACGCATCCTAGCGCGGATTCGGGGACTTGAATTCCCGCCGCGGAGGACTGCATGCCGTACGAGCATTTGCGTGTTGTACGTGACGAACCGATAAATCGTCGGAAAAAGAATCCGTTTCCGGGCTATCCAAAACCGGCGGACTCGCGGCAACATGCACATGGCCTGCAGGCCAGTCTCGCCGCGGCGGTGCAGACGCCAGAGGCGCCCGGGTTCGATGAGCGCAAACTGTTGCGGATCAACGTCATCGAGGGATTTCCGCCGGAAGCTCTGGAAGCCATTCCCGGTCTGTCTGTCGTCAGCCAAGAAGGCCGCGATGTGGCCCTCCTGTTCAGTTCCGAGGCGGCGCTGGCACTTGTGGACCAGCGGCTAAGTATGTTGGTTCGCGATGGCAAGGTGACACGCGGAGATTTGCTACTTGCCATCCGCGGATTCGATGCTTGGCGTCCCGAAGACCGAATGGGTGCTGCGCTGACGCAACCGGGGTTGCCTGACTTGCGGAGTGCCATCGTCGACATCGAACTGTGGCCGCTTGATTCGGCACGTGAGAGAGAAGCCATGCTCGCGGCGTTCGAGTTGTTCTTGGCGCAACAGCACATACCGGTGCTGGACCGGCTTAACCAGCCGAGTCTGGTCATTTGCAAGGCACGCGTGTCGGAGATGCAACTCGCTGCTGTCTTGAATTACCGGGATGTCCGGCTCGTGGATTTGCCGGCACGCTTCGGTTTCGGTATCGATGTGTTCCAGGTGGATGCCAATGCTTTGCCTGCTGTGGCACCCGTGGCCCTTGACGCGCCGGGCATCTGCGTGCTGGACACTGGCGTGGCAGCCGGCCATCCACTACTAAGTCCCGCAGTCGGAGACACCGCCAATTTCGTCGCACGTGGAGAGCTTGCGGTCGATTCCGATGGGCATGGAACACGCGTTGCAGGTCTCGCGCTCTATGGAAGCATGACTGAGAGGATGCGCGACGGCTTCCAGCCGGGATTACGCCTATTCGCCGGCAAAGTCTTCACTAACGACGGGGAGGATCAGACGCGCTTCGTTGAAAAAGCCGTCGAAGTGAACTGCACCCCAAAAGTTGGACACCAACTTTTGGGGTGTTTTTTATGTATCGGTACTCGGAGCAGTTCAGGCTGACAGTGATCCAGGACTATCTGGACGGTCAGTCAAGCTTTGATGAGATCGCCAACCGCCATGGCGTAGAC
>NZ_JBFTSP010000050.1:0-19120 GCF_056400065.1 Cupriavidus sp. 01L415
CTGCCGCCCACAGCGACGGATGCTCGCTGCGTTGCTCTTGAACCAGGCGTACGGCTCTCTCTCGGACCTCGGGGGAAAACTTGGTTTGCTTGCTCATGGGCTCCATTCTCTCAAGAATTGGAGCCTCCACTAAACCCGGGGCGGTTCACACCGAGACCGTACCCGACTTGGCCGTGACGTTCGATTGCGGACGCGACTTGAGCAAGTTTTGCGGTCAGATTCGTTCCCCCAACGGTCTCCGCCGCCTGGCAACCGGCTGCATTACGAAATCCGCTATGCTTCGCGACGGCCGCGCTGGCGCAACAGTCGGAGCGGCCAAGTAACCTCAACTCTGACGACGGATACATGGCTACCAAAGAAAGCTTAATTGTCTTGCTCGTGATCGGCGGCATTGCCGGCTGGCTGGCGGGTGTGCTAATGAAGGGCCGCGGCTTAGGCCTACTAATGGACATTGTTCTGGGCGTGGCCGGCGCCTTCCTCGCCCATTGGCTCGCGGTTAAGCTGGACATCCACATCAGCAAGGGGTGGATCGGCTCGCTGATCACGGCTACTGTGGGGGCCGTGCTGATCCTGGTCGTAGCTCGGGGGATCACGCGCGGGTAAGCGTAGACCGGTCGGGTAGTTGTGCCGCAGCAATGTGTTACGGCTACTCGACCGCTCGGTGTGGAGGCAAAACTGGCACCGAGAGGCGGCAGGCCTGCTTCTCTTCCGCCAATCCAGGCGAAATGGGGGGATTTTCCACCGACAACCCACTGTGAAACGGATCGGCCCGTGCGTAGCGGCCGCTCGGGCGCCCGAGCATGGCAGGTTATGTGGCAGCCTCGATCCCGTATTGTCAGTGCGATCGATGATCGGTTCCGCGTGTCGGGTCAACGTGAGGCATTTCACAGTGAAGGCCCGCTTTTGCTGGGATCGGGCCTCGACCGGCTTCTACCCGGTCGTCTCTACCCGACCCATAGCGGCCTGACAACCTTCTCTAAAGCGGACACTCAAACAGTCTCGTTGGAAAATTTGGCTGCGGCGCGTAGTTGCTCGTTATCCCGACTAAGGACCCGATCAACTTGGTAGCGACGAAACAAGCCTAGCTTCAGCATCGTTTGCGGCGGACGTTATAAGCGGTGGCGACGGAATGTCCGAAGTCTCGTCCGCCAAGAAATGCGTGAAATAGAGCCGACCGGTCCGCCCGTCCACGTTGGCGGTGGCAGCCCTATGGAGGACCTTCTCCAGATCTACCTTCTTGGCTGCGACGCATCCCATCAGACACTCGAAGTCCTCAATGCCCATGATGAACACATTGTTCAGCGGCAGCTTTTTGCCGGAATCCTCATCGGGCGCTGCAAACGCACCAGGTCGGAAAAGGTCCACTAGCATCCTGCCGCCGCCAAGCAGGAGATCGCGGCTTGTGACAACGATAAGAAAGTCCGTGGGCTTCCGGTATCGATTACCGAAGTCCGTATGCTCTCGAATAATCTTGCCCACGTTCCAGCCCTGATTAATCGCATCCCTACAGCGCTCGGTCTTGCTGAACACCGTGTTCTCGTCGTCGGTCAAGAGCACGTCGTCTGCAAACAGACTCATCTTCGCCTCGATCAAGACATTGCATGTGGGCAATTCGAGGATCGCTTCGACGGCCGATGAATGCCGACTGACGACCGTCTTCAGTTCTTCCTCAGTTAAGCGGGGGTACCCGATGCCGTCCGTCAGCTCAGTAACGTATTTTTCGAAGACACGGCTGAACGACCGGCTGTATTCTCCGCCGTAATGCTCGGAGAGTCGAAGATGCACCGCATCCTCGACTCCCCGTGCGAAGACAAGCGGGTGCCAGGAATGGAGTTCGCCATTCGTAGTATGTAGCAGCGGAAAGCGCTTTACGTATGGGAACTCGTACAACTCGAGCTTTCCGGCAATGCGGCTTGCCTGGGGCTTTTGCAACTCCAGACGCAGGTCGGCCAGGTCGCGCACAAGAATGTTGCACACCGTGTCGAGGTCGCGACCATAGGCCGCACGCAAGGGAGCGAGAATGTCCCGTTTGAAAGCATGATGACCGTTCAGTATTTGGGCAAAAAGCGCGAAAGCTATATCGATGAAGACGTTTGGTTCTACCCCCAGGGCAGCCTTGAATTGCCGGCGGCTTATGGAGTTGGCTGGCAACCGTGCATAAAGCGCGGGCCACCGTAGAAATCCCAAGGTCGCCTGTCTCTGGAATTCGAGTTGCGGATACATGAGCGCCCGCAGCATCAGGAACACGCTTCTTGGTCGTCCACCGTCACGCCGTCGGCCGTTCGACTGTTGCCAGAGGAGCTGCCGAATGCTATCCATCTCTGCGCGGGAGATGCTGGCGCCAGTGCGATAGTGCATCAGGGGATCTTGAAGCGCCCACTTCACGATGAGCAACGTTAGCCACGGCGCCGTGGCCAGTTCTTCGACGGGGTCCTGCGGAGCGCTGCGGAGAATCTCAAAGGCGCGCACTACCACGGAAGCCGCACTGAATTGTCGGAGACGCGCCATGATAGCTGTGTACTCGTCCTTGATTCCCGGCTTTTCGAAGTCCTCAAGCAGCCGCCATTCACCGTTCACCAACCGAGTCGAAATCGGCAACACCATGCTTTCGCCCCCAACTGTTCAAATGTGACCGTACATTAACGCATCGAGATTGAATATCAGAAAAAAACCCATCTGATGAGGACAGATGGGCGTCGGAAAAAGGCACTCCGCCGATAGGGAGGTCCAACTGAAGGGCTGAAGCGCTTGCATCGGCAAGCGTGATCGCCGTCATCGTGGATATAGCGATCGCCGTAAGCGATCGCGAACTGGTTCATTGCATTCCGCGACTCCGTCGCAACTCGACCCCACTCTGCTGTGATGTTGGACAGCCCCGGCCAGATCAGTTTGGTGATAGCGGCATCGCTGTGGAAGTGGCACCAGGTCTTATTGATCTTGCGTAGTCTGGCGTTGATGCTTTCGATGGCGTTCGTGGTGTAAATCACCCGTCGAACCGCCGTCGCGAATGCGAAGAACGGGATGATCGATTCCAGTTTCGTCGTCAGATGGCGACTACCGACGCGAATCTCTCGCCCCACGGGCCGGCCGCGAAGGTATCGCCCTTGAGGTGCTCTATATGGCACTTCAAGGCGCTCGGTCACAATTGCTCTATCACCTCAGTTAAGCTAACGGCGTGCCAACAAATAAGACAAGCGGAGACACGCCAGAAACTATGAGCACGCTGCAACAGAGTCATCGGCACCATTACGTGCCTCAGTGGTACCAACGTGGATTCCTTGGCGACGGGCAAACTGCGTTCAAGGTCCTGGACCTCAAGCCTCCGGTCTTCCGTGACAAGGCGGGAAATGTGCGTGGCACAGGCCCATCAATCCTCACCAAGGGGCCAGCCGCCCTTTTTTGGGAGCCGGATCTATACGCCACACGGTTTATGGGGGTAGAGAACGACGACATCGAGAGATGGCTGTTCGGCGCCATCGACAAGTCTGGGCAAACTGCCATCAACGCTTGGCTTAATGAGGACTACGACAATGTCCACCAGACCTACTGGCACATGTACGAGTTCATGGATGCTCTTCGTTTGCGAACACCAAGAGGATTGCGGTTCGTTAGCTCAATGGGTAAGGCACGGGATCGAAATTCGGTCCTGATGCTGATGCAGCAACTAAGGCGCATGCATTGCATCATGTGGGCTGAAGGTACCCTAGAGATCGTTAACGCCTCACAAAGTGCAACGAAATTCATCTTTTCTGATCATCCCGTAACGCTCTATAACTCGCATGTTTTTCCCCAGGACCCCGCAATACCGTCGGGCTATGACCCTCATCTTCACTGGCTTGGCACACAAACGCTATTCCCGTTCGACAAAGAGCGCTTGTATGTCCTGACGCACGTCGAATTTGCTCACTCGCCAGGGCCGGCCAAGGCCCGCAAGGAACGGACCAATGCTCGATATTTCGACGAAGCAAATCCCATGGTGCGGTATGACGACTGCATCCGCGGTAGGTGCCTGACGGAGAAGCAGGTGCTCGAAGTGAATTACATTATTAAGAGTGGGGCTGAGAGATATATCGCAGGGCGATCAGAGCATGACCTTTACCCGGAGCGACACCTGAAAACGACGCAGTGGAACAAGATTGGCAAGTTTCTGCTTCCGTCAAAAGACAAAGTCCTGAGGCAGTCCGGATATACGGTCATGAAAACGACTAGCGGACGTTACCATTTCCAAGACCAGTTCGGGCGCCGTCCGGGTTCAAAGGCCGAATTCGCGCGCGAGGTGCAGAAAGCAGAAGAAATGGAAGCCCATTTCAAGCGGGTTCTGGCAAAGCACCTTGCGGAAAACAAGGGAGCCGACGAGGAATTGGTGGATTAGGGCCGCCACGACCTCCGTCTGCCGTCGGGTTGGCTGCCCTTGCAATTCGCTTTCACGCTCTGTACCCGCAAAGGGGATTTATCTCGGTGCAGCCCCGCAATTTATCGCGGCGCGCTTCACCACCCTCGGTGCGTGTATGGGTTTCGCTTACTGTCGCCCACGCTGGCGAGTGCCCGCACAACGAAGCTGACCCCGTACAGCGTGACCGCGAGCGCGATTGCGGTGTGCGCATGTCGTTCAAGGAACTGCAGCGAAGTGCAGTTCCATCATCCATCCAAATCAGCCGTGGGCGTGTCGCGGGTCGCGTTATAACAGCGTGACCGCCGATTGGGGTCATGTTTACGAACTGGCGTCTTCCCACTCGGACACCGACTTATCGGTGCGAACGCCGCGGGGAATGCTTGGTCCCCGATAGCCGCTACGTGCATTACCGACATGCATGGCTTGCTTTCGTGCTGGCTGCTCGCCGGTCAACTCAATGCCGTTCGCTTCAGCCTGCATGCGGACGTATCCGCGTAGCATTTTCTCCGTGTAGGTATAGAGCCCCTGTCGCCCACCTTGAGGCTGTGTCAGCACCGAGCCATAGGCGGCCCCACGAAGCTTCCGAAGTTGCGCCGCAAATCGGGTTCGTTCCAGGGGCTGACGCCCGTCAGCTCGCTTCGAAAGTACCATCTGGTAAGACTGGAAGATGCCGTCTACGGTTCGAGTCAGATCCTCGTGATCCGCTGTTGCCCAGACCAGATCCTCCATTTCGGGATGATGAACTACTGCCTTCTCGTATGGGCGCTTGAGCTCGCCAATGGTAGAGAGAATGGCCTCACCCAGCCCGTGGAGGAACAGATCAGCGTCGATCTCCGTCACTTCCGAATCGGACGAGAATGCGCTCCACAAGATCTTCTCCGTAATTAGGTGAACGTAGTAGGGAAATCCGTCGCTAACCATGGCGATGCGCCAGTTGACATCGTTGTCGAGTTGGAGCTCGAAAGCATCGGCAGCTCCCTGGACAATGTCCCTGCGAGCGTCCCAGCCTAACCGGAGTAGGTTGACTTGCTCAAGCTGACGATACGACGATTGGTGCGCCCCCAACAGTTCGTCAAGTGAGTGCCCTATGCCGGTGAAGATGAACTTTATGTCGACTGACCGATCCCCCATTTGTTTAAGAAGCGCAGCGAACTTGTTGCGCTCTGCGCCGTCAGGAATCGCGTCGAACTCATCAATCACCACCGCCGTGTTCCCCGGGCGCTTGTCCGCGACCTCCTCTAGGAGGGCGACGGCATCTCCGATGGATCCAATCCGAGCGGCAATGTCGACTGCACTGACCTCCGTGCCTGCCGCCAACTTTATTTTGACGAGGTCGAGGGTAGCAGAACGTGTCGTTTTGATGTTCTCCGTCCGCGGTTGGCGAAGAGCTTGCGTCACGATATTGGCAATGATCGTGCTAAACGTGTCATCCGGTGAGCCGGAAACGAATACCGGGGCTGCCTGCGAGCATTGATACTGGACGGCTGCGGTCTGCCCCAGTGAACTCTTGCCGACACCGCGATCACCATGAATGAACACATGCCGCCCTGGCGCGTAGAGGCTTTGTTTGATGGTCTCTAACTCTTTATCGCGGCCCTTCAGGAACTCGATGCTATGAATTGGCCGCGAAGCAGACAGGATTGTGCCCAGCTTTGTTCCAAACTCGTCCTCCGTGTATCCTCGAATCACATCTCCTCCGATTAATAGGCATCTGATAATGCTCGCTCCCGTTGGGAGCGCCTAATTATGACATTGCACGTCCCGAGGGGATCCAGTGGGCGTCCCAAGGTCCAAATTGTGCCGCCATCGCTAGCCGGCTGGAAGGAGTTATTTCGCCGCCTGCGACAAAGCACCGTTTCTGTCCCAGGTTATATCCCAAGTACTTCGATTGGCCGAATTCAGTGCGATGGCAACCGAGGCATCGAAGGGACACCGCTGCGGTGAATTGCACGCAATGTGGGGCCGATTTCAAACGGCCGCTCGTGGCCGGTATCGGCCGCGCTGGCTACACAGGCGTCACGCTGTCTCGATGACCCACTTCGCCATCCATCTATCGAGAACCACGGGTGATGCTCCGAGAATCATCTTGAGCCAGTGGCTTCGTTCATCGCTTGGCAGCACTCGCGCGGCATTGAGCACGGCCCGCCTCGCCCACCCCCCCAAGTTATATACGCCCGCCTTGTGTTTTCTAACCCAGGCAACGTTCTTGGTGGTAATGGCAGCAAGGGCCTGATTCTCGATGTTTGAACCGGAGAAGACAAACTGTTGAAGCTTTGGCGACGCCATGTAAACATCGTTCTGAGACAGGTACCACTCAATCCAAAAACGAACTAACTGACTGTCCAGTTCCTCAGATTCAATGAGCTTTTCAAACTGAGGAACAAGTTCCTTGGCGAGATCGCTGTCGGTAACCTCCTGGAGATACAGCGCTACGTCGTTGACTGCTGGGACGAAGAACTCGAAGTTTTTAATTAGGTGTCCTGCGATTGACGAAATCTTGTTTCGCCGCGCGGTGCGAATGACGCTTCTGGCTACGCCAAGGTCTAGATGTTGGTAGTTCAACACCTTCTCAATCGCAAGTTCCAGCTTGGCCCTCTGGATCTCCTCTTCGTCGTCGACTATCACTTCCACCTCTTCAATCTCATCGGTATAGGGGTTGTAGATCTCAAGAGTTTCTAGGAGTTCAACCTTCTCATCGGCGTACGTACTATGGATATGTTCCTGCACGTAGGTCTTGGCTTCCATCACAATCGTCTTCTCGGAGGAAAGCGTCAGTCTATGATTTTCGTAAAGGTAAAGCGTCAGGCGCTCTAGAACCTGATACAGAATCCGAGGAGAGTTTGAAAAGATGCGAATGTCATCGACATAGCGCGTATGCGCAATTCCTTGGTCCTTTAGGAAAACGTCGACATCAATAAGAACCGCCTCCGCCATGACTATGCTTGGCGCTGGTCCGACAGGAACTCCTTGCGACGACTTGCTGTTTAACGTGGACAAAAGCCATTCAATGTCGTCTGCAACAGGCTTTAAGCTTGCGTCGGCCGTTTCGATAGCGTTGTTCAGGCGGTGAAGGTAGATCTGGTTGTAGAAATCGGTTATGTCCGTGACCAGAATGTAAGAGAACTGTACCGCCAGTTCTTCCGTCTTTTCTGTGAAGTTTGTCCAACCGGAGCCGCCTGAGAAGTAGCTTCCGTCTGCGATGTGAAACCGGTATGAGCACGCAATTCGGTCGTTTACTGGCTGCCTTGCGGCTTCGACCGCACCTGCGACATGGCAGGCGAGCGCGGCGTAGATGATTGCATCAAGGGGTTCCAGTTGATGTACGACGCGGAAACCTGCTTTGGGCTTGGAAATGGTCATCGCCCGAGGAGCTGTGATCCAGAACTTGGTGACGTTCTTGGAGAGCAACTCCTTCTTTACTTCGTCCCACTGGTGCCATAGAGCTTCGAACTCGACAGGCTTCGGAAAGAAGTCCGAGTCGTAGAACTTGCCAATGTGTTCGCGGGCGAACTCCAGCGACTGTTCGGTGAGGATGGTCATAAGAGAAGTGTCGAGACGCCTAATTACAAATAGATGATAAGCCGCCAAAGACGAGTGATCTCCCAAAAAGATCGAATTTAGTCGGGCTCATTGGTGCAATACCTTCTGCCGTCATTTAGTCAAACCTAAAATCCGCGAATGGAACGAGTGTCCGCTTCTGGGCGGACCCCGTCGTCGGCCCTCATTCTCCGGCCAGGTGCGGGTCAGCCGACAGTCCGGCGGCTCGAAGAGCCCCACAGTACGGTTCTTAGCCCCGGTGAAGAGATGAAGATGTCCGGCCGCCCCGACGACCGGACAGTTGCGGTGGGTCATCGAATTCGAACTACGCGGAACTCGTGCTTTCCTAAGATCATCTTCCCGGTACTCGGGCATATAACTACACTCGGGAAGTATTCGTATAGATACAGATATTGATAGCTGATATCCTTCCATATGCTGCCATCCGAAAGAATTATTATTTCGCTTCCATCGCCGGTACCGAGAAATGGCTGTGGCTCTTGTATGGTGGTTCTGTGACAATTGGCGGCTGCCGCAGATGATATTGCAGCGAAAAGCAAAAATATGACTGCAACAGAATTTCGCATGCACATTCTCCTTTTTCGGAAACACTCTCACGGTGCTAAAAGGCAAATACCTCGGCAAAGGATCGCTCGGCGAGTCGAATAGTTCTCTCCTCAGTAAAGCCAACGTGGAACGAGCACTGTGGCGCGGCCGTAGCTAGAAGTCGAAAGTGGGGGTGTCGGGAGCATGCGACACATCGCCTCGGACGACCGCTCATGGCCGACCTGAAGCGCTCGCGGTCCAAAAGCACATTCGCTTACGAGACAACACCCACCGCATTCCTACTTTTGGAGACTTCAACCGGCTCCACCGACCCCACCACCGAAGCAAAATCCAGCAAAATAACTTTGAAGTCCACGTTCTTTGACGTGTATCGCTTGATCGGGATTTCGGCCGATTCCAGCACCTGGTTCTTCTGTCCATCCCGCTTTTTCGCTTTCGCGCTGCCATGCGAAGCGCCGTCAAGCTCAATCACATACAGCGGTCGCATCGTCCCGCGTTCACAGACGAGATAATCGACATATTTCTGCGCAAACAGACTCCGGGCACCGTGCTCCTTTCCTTTGTGCTGCACAAAAGCCGACATGGCTACCTGCGGAAACACATGGGCATTCCGCAGGGCAATGACCAGCCGCTCGTAGAGATGGATTTCGTCATCGCGCAGAAACGGTGCCTTGCGGGCGAACTGATAGCCCTGCGGAGTCCCGCGCCCGGACCGCTTTGCCTTGATGGTGCCCAGCAGGATGAAGACGAGCGCCATGAGCAGCGCCAGCGCGAACAATGCCTTCATATGACCCCTCGTTATTCTCTTCTTGTGGTCCGCATTCACCGGCGGCATCGGTGCCCGAAGGCTTGACCGGCGATTATGGCGACAGCACTTGAACTTCGCATGCCCCAAACGGAGGGGGCCACCCACACTTGCCACGGTGATCACAATTCCGCCCGAAGCCAATTTCGCGGCAGGCATGCGATGGCCGGATACGTCATGCTCATCGCGGAAGTGTGCACAATCGAGGCGCTCGCTTGAGCGACAGCTCCTGGCCGATCTGAGACGCGCAAAGGAGATATTCGCCAGCGACAACACAGCCATCGCAGCAATCGTTAGGTCAGCTTTCCCCTCTTCACGTCTCCAGGAGTGGCTTGCGGTAGCTTCGCGACGAGGTCGCCAAGAAACAACGTACAGGCGAAGCTAATCTCATGAAACTCGTCGGCGGTAAAGGTAACCCGCTCGCCGACACGATAGGAGCGCGTTCGAGTTACGCGCTGAGAATAGATCTCAACATTGTCCCTATCATCGCCAGGATCGACGGTGCTGCCTGGCACCAACTCCACCTCTTCTGTTCCTCTGATGTAGAAGACTCTGATGCGGGGCAAGCTGAGCGTCAGTACTCCGTCGGCGTCGGCATCTTGGGTGCCCACGATACCTCCTCGGTGCTCAAGGCAGTTGCGTACTTTCTGCAAAGATTGGAACTCAGTTGTGAACGCCAAGGCAGCGGTGAGCTCTTTGTTAACGCTGGCAATCAGGTCTGGGAACTTTGCGCGCTGCGCTTCTTTGCGGGACTCGCTCATCAGCGCATTAAATGCGTCGGACTTTATTGGTCCGTCATGAATCTTCGCAAGTTGCAAGAAGAAATACGCCTCCTCCAACGAGTCGCGAATGCCGCGAACCACTTCGGAGAACGCTTGGGACAGAATCCAGTTGGTATATAGCGTGCGGCGCTCATCAGCATTGTTTGCGCTACTTCCCATATCATAAGCAATAGGGTGGCCCATAACAGGCGGAGCGATGCTGAGGTCGGAGTTGGCCAGCGAGTTCAGCGCGAATCTGACGATCTCACTGGCATCTCGGGCGGCCTTCATACCTGGGCTCGCAACGCCGTCGGAATTCAATGTCAGAACAAGTTGATCCATATCTAAGTCCGATAGATCCCGTTGCACCATGCGGAGGCCGAGACAAATGTCCCATTGCTTGCCAGCCAAGCGAGAACTTCAAATGATGCAAATGTCTGAAAGAACTGCATCCAGTTAGTTTTCGCTCGGAGACTACTGCTGTCGCCGCGAACGTCGAGATTGTGTGCAAATTAGAGGTGCCTGTCGAGTGGCGCTCCCTGGTCCGAACGCCGCCGGCCCCACTGCTGGCCGCCAGCCAGCGTCGCCTAGCCCTGACCAACGCTGTCGTTCGAACAACGTCAAAGATGCCCCACCAAGGCTCCTTCTCTGGAGTGGGCATCGGGTTGTGGCGGTTATACTGCCATTCGTCGATGGAGAGGCGAACTTCCGTCGGCGGCATCAGACTGAAGGTTTTGAAGGAGTCGCTAGCTTCGACTTGACGCAGAAAATCGTCTCGTGAGGCGCGCGACCAAGTGACAAACGATTGACCGACCCCGTAGACGCGGTTCCGAGCAAGGTACTCGAGCACCGTCTTGTCTAGCTTGTATTGCAAGCGCAGCTTTAGCCGAACGGCGGGCCAGCGATACGCTGCTTCATCATCAGGAGCGAGACGAAAAAGACGGCAGATGGCAATCTCAAATCTCGTACCTCTATCGGGGGTACCGAGATGCGCATCGAACGCAAGGCCATCCCCTTCTGAAGTAAGCACCTCATACGTGTCGAGTGACATGTCGCGGAACTCCATTGCTGCCCGCATTGCATCGCTCAGGTTCAGTGATTTGAGCAGAAGCGCATTCTTCTTGAGAAACGCTCGGAAATCCTTCTCAGAGTGCAACGGCGAAACACGCTTGTCTCCACTCATGACTATTCTTACCCTCGCTCTAAAGTTGGCTCTGGCAGGTCCGGCTGTGCTACTTCGAGATCGCGAGTGCCCTCGGCAGGTGGAAATTGAACCGGTGCGGTTGTATTAGGATTGTGTGCAATCTAGGTCGGCATGTCGAGCGGCCGTTTCTGGCCGGGAAGAGACCTCGGCTCGCCGACAGAACCGTCCTGAGCCGCCGCCAAGTGAGACCGAGCCGCATTGGCGGTGCGCCTGCGTGTACCCATTAACTATGAGACAAGTCGTGTTTATTACCCATTAACTGTGAGAATTTAACCCAGTTAATTTGAAGCGAGTGTGCGTAACCCATTGATTCGTATGTGGGTTGACTACCCAATAACTTTGAGACGGGACAATTTCATAGGGCGAGGCGTGCGTCACGTCTCACAGTTAGTGGGTTGGATTCTCAAAGTTAATGGGCAAAGAGAACGCGCGGAAGGGGGGCGCAAAGTGCCGGGGGCTGTGGGCACGTCTATTGGCAAACCGGCGAGCGACGGTAGGGGACTATCCGGGACCGAGTGGCTACGCATTCACCACCGAGAAAGGTGGAGCGGTATTGGCCCGGGCGAGGCAGGTAGTGCCGGGGTCTGATCGGACAACCGGAGGGGCGGGTCTGGACTGCAGCGCAAGCCGGGCTTTCGCTTCGCTGGGCGCGGCTAGCGGGTGAATGCTTGGAGTATGTCTAATGCCGGCGGCTCTAAGTTGCGTATCGGTGCGCGGTCCACACCTGGGTGTACTGGCGTATGTCGACGCTTGGGGATAGGTAGCTAGAGGGTAGGCCGGAAGGCCGAGGCTACGCGGCCAGCTCGATTCGAGTAGTGCGACGGACCTTTGGCGTCTCGTCGTAGGTGCGCCCGTTCAATTGACGGCCGGTGCGGTCTTTCCGAACCCCCCATTGTTTGAAGAAAAACGCAACCCTTGCGGCACGACACTGCTTGCGGATGGACTGTGCAGTGTGCCGCGAACCCCATCGTCCTGAGCCGCCGCGCGCGCTTCGGCCATCAGCTTGCCAATGCGCGCCACAAACGGAAGGACCCGCTGGCCGGCGGGTGTGGGACGCACGCGGCGCGCATGGCGCTCGAACAGCTGCGTGCCCAGTTCTTCCTCCAGCCCGCGGATGCGTGCCGTGATGTTCGACTGCACGGTGTGCAGTGCGGTAGCGGCCCGGTTCATGCTGCCCAGCCGCGCCACCACCTCGAAATTCTTCAAATCTGCCAGTTCCATACGAACCGTGTCTCCGTCTGCCATGGAATGCTCTTGCACAACTGTAGCCCGTTGCGCAAGAACGCGTTGACCTCTCTGAATCAAAGATAGGTCGTATCTCGATATTTCAGTTCTCGGCATCCGTTATTGCACATAGCCTTGAGCCATCTGCAATAGCGATGGGCGCATGACGCGCGCGGGTCAGTTAACCCCCCGTAGTACAGCCATAACAATCCACTTGGAGAAGACACCATGAAACATTCAACACGATCGCTGGCCGTTGCTGCTGCCGGAGTCGTTCTGCTGGGCGCAGGTACCAACGCGTTGGCCCAGCAACGAACCCCGCTGCAGACCATCGATTATCCGCCCGGTTACGAGACGGTCAGCGTGATTGCCGAACTCGAACCGGGGCAGTGCACGACCAGACATGCCCACCCGGGGATCGAAAGCGCCTACGTGCTTGAAGGCGAGGCGGTCGCCAAGTTCGACAGCAAGCCGGACCAGAGGCTTGTGGCGGGACGACCGCTGCAGTTCGGCCAGGAAGAAATGCATAACGTCTGCAACACCGGCACGGTGCGGTTCAAGGCAATTGCTCACTATATTGTCGAGAAGAACAAGCCACTGGTGCTGCGTGCGCCCTGATATCCCATTTGATTATCCTCACTAGGAGAATAGGTAATGCTGAGGCAAACAAAAGTGGCGCTCACATCTGCGCTGGTGTCTCTGCTGTTCATGCTGGAAGGTGCGCCGGTTGCGCATGCGGCGTCTGCGCTGCCGGACGCCACCCGGGCCGGTTTGGCCGACAGGCTGTACCGCGTGGATTGCGGCCGCTCTCTGGCCAATGACGAATCGGTGTGGACACCGGGCGAAAATGTCGGCAAGAGCGTCGAGTTCTCGTCGACCTGCTGGCTGGTCAAGCACGGAAAGGATTGGCTGCTCTGGGATACCGGCGTGCCCGAATCGTCGTACAAGGATCCCAAGGGGTGGTCCACGCTGCCGAAACTGATCGTCTATCACCTCGACAAGACGCTGACGGGCCAACTGGCGGAACTCGGACTCAAGCCGGATGACGTAGGCCGCGTGGCAATTTCGCATACCCACGGCGATCATATCGGCAATGTGGGCCTGTTCCCGAACTCGACGATTCTCATGCAGAAGGCCGAGTATGACTGGATTCATTCGCCCAATGGATCGAACGAGAACGTCAATCAGTTGATGGCGTTAGCGCGCAAGCTGATGGGAAAACCGAAGGATCTCAAGCTGGTTGAAGGGGATACCGACGTTTTCGGCGATGGCAGCGTGACGCTGGTGGCCACGCCAGGCCACACGCCGGGCAGCCAGTCGCTAATGGTCCACCTGAGGAATTCAGGATTTGTGATCCTGTCTGGCGACGTGGTGCATCTGGAAGGCAACTTCGAGCGAAGCATCGTGCCGTCGCTGAATACCAGTAATGCGGATTCGCTCGCGTCGATGGAAAAGGTCAGGAAACTGATGGCAACCTACAAGGCGAGGCTGTTCATCAATCATGACAAGCACCAGGCCGAACAGCTCAAGCTGCTTCCCGCCTATTACGACTGAGACGACCAAGGCCCGATGATTCGCGGCGCCGACGCTCAACCCGTGTCGGCGCCGTCTTGCTTCAAACTTCCTGAAACTCGCCTTGCGTCTGCAATACCTTCACCAGACGCTCGCCATGCATCTGCGCATAGTCATGGGCCAGTTTCTCGGCTTCGGCCGTATCGCCCTGCAGGATCGCCGACGCCATATGCTCGTGCTCGGCATAAATGGCTTCTGAATACTCCATCAGCTTCGTCGTCATGAGGATATAGAGCATCACGGGGTCGCTGATCAAACCATACTGGACGATCAGGCGGCGATGCCCGGATAGCGCAACAACCGTCTTATGGAAAGCCAGGTCTGCCTCGGCGATGCGCCGGCGATCCATGTCGGCGATGGCGAATTTCAGTGCGGCCAGCGCCTCGCGCAGTTTCTTGCGGCCGGCGTCATCGATATTCGCGGCGGCCAGTCTCGAGGCCATACCTTCCAGGTTGCTGCGAAGCGTATAGAGCTCCCAGGCGTCTTCCGCCGACAGCGACACGACTTCCCACCCGGTATAGGCATGCTGGATCAGCAGACCTTCACTGGCGAGGCGCTGCATGCCGGCGCGGACTGTCGAGCGCGAGAGGCCGATCTGTTTGGCAAGCGCGATTTCGGTAAGCCGGGAACCGGGCGCGAGATCACCAGAGAAAATGGCGTCGCGAATCCAGTCGGCGGCCTGCCGATCGAGGCTGCGTTTGTCGATTTCAATGCGAGTACTCATAGATGCTTGACCGGAAACGGAAAACGCACCCGAACCACCATGGAGCGGGTGCGAGGCGCAAGCCCTGGGCTGCCAGACACGGGCGGATGACTAGCATCTTACCGCCCAACAAAGACGATTGTTAATTGTGGGCAGTTAACCCTAGGTGGCCAAATGAAGCGAATGTGCCTTCTAGGCACCATGTAGAGCGGAATTAGAGTCTTCCTGCCGCCCGCCGTACTTCATAGGCCTGCAGGTTCAGCAAGCAGATCCGGTGCACGGACTCGTCAAGCCCATGCGCCCGGATGCGGGAGAGCATGTATCCGACAATGTGGTCGCCTTCGATGGCCGACTTCTTTTCCAAATCGCGCAGGATTGACGGGACGTACGCCGAATCCTTGTTGGCGAACAACTGCCGGTATTCCGCCAGGAATGCATCGGTCATCGGATATCCCTCTCGCGCGGCGACCTCGGCATGGACGGAAAGCACCTGATAGAAGAGCTCGGTGCCCCCCGGCACGCGTGCGATGTCACCGACACTCGCGCGCAGCAGCGTCGTCACCGTGGCCACTGTGGCGAGATGGACAAACTTCTCCCAGAGGTGATGCATGATGTCGGGTACGGCGGTAGCGACGACGCTATCTTTTGGAAACGCCCGTTGCAGGGCCTGTACCCGGTCGCTCATGACACCCGACTGCTCGCCAAACTTGATATAGCACCAGTCGTTCAAATGCTGAATCGTGCCTTCCTTGTCCAGCGTGACGATGATTTTCGCTAGCCCACCGAGCACGCGCTCTGCACCGAACGCCTTGTTGAGCTTATCGAGATGCGCCATGCCATTCAACAACGGCAGCACAGCGGAATTCGGACCTACGGCCGGGCGAATGGCTTCGATGGCGGAAGCGAGGTCATAGGCCTTGCTGGTCAGCAGTACGATGTCCCAGTGTCCGTCCAGTTCCTCCTGGGTGACCGTTCTGACCGCAGCATGGTAATCGCCATACTGGCTGCGAATATTCAGGCCATCGCGTTCGAGGATAGTGCGCCGCGCGGGGCGCACGAGAAAGGTGACGTCCGCACCTTGCTGGACCAGTCGGCCGCCATAGTAGCCGCCGATCGCGCCGGCACCCAGAGCCAGAATTCGCATGATGTCTCCATGAAGTCAAATAAGGGGATGGCCCGTGCGCCGGGCCTTGCGCCAACCTGTTCAGCGCCGCGCGTCGCCCTTCAGCAACCGCTGCGGCATGGCCGTGAGCAGCAGAATGGCGCCCAGTACCAACGTGACAGCGAACATGTACAGGCCGTAACTCAGAGACCCGGTCGTAATCTTGACCCAGCCAAGCACGGATGGGCTGGCGAAACCACCGATCAAACCAATACTGTTAATGACCGCGATGCCACCCGCCGCACCGGATGCGGACAGGTATGAGGTAGGGATGGTCCAGAACAGCGGCATGGCGGTCAGAATACCGAGCGTGGTGATGGACAACACGACCAGCGCGACAAGCAGGCTGCTATGGACGAAGGTTACGGCGACCAAGCCAATGGCGGCAACGATCATGCCCAGCGCCACGTGCCAACGGCGTTCGCCGGTCTTGTCGGAATGCTTGCCCACAATCACCATGCCTACGCACGTCACCACATAAGGAATCGCCGTCAGGATGCCGATCTGCAGGGGATTGGTCACGTGATAGCTGCGCACCATCTCCGGCAGCCAGAAACTGATGATGTATAGCCCAGCAGCAATCGTGAAGTAAATCATCGACAGCGCATAGAGACGCGGGTCACGCAGGGTCTTCACGAAGGAATGATCATGGCCGTGCGTGCCAGTTTCGCCCACTTCGTGGATCAGGATGTCTTTCTCCCGGGCCGTGAGCCAACGGGCGTCCGCCGGCTTGTCGGACAGCACGAACATGACCAGCACGCCGAGGATAATCGACGGCACCGCCTCGATTATGAACAGCCACTGCCAGCCGCCCAGCCCCGACGCACCGGTCATATTGACCATGATCCAGCCGGACAGCGGGCCGCCGATTACACCCGATACCGCAATGGCCGACATGAAGAGCGTAATGATCTTTCCACGCATGGCGGGCGGATACCAGAACGTCAGATACAGCACGATGCCGGGGAAAAACCCGGCTTCGAACGCGCCGAGCAGGAAGCGCGCGACGTAGAACTGCGTAGGCGTGGCGATAAACGCAAAGCTCGCCGAAATGCATCCCCATACGACCATGATCCGCATCAGCGTCTTGCGTGCGCCGATTTTTTCGAGCAACAGGTTGCTGGGCACCTCGAACAGGAAATAGCCTAGGAAGAAAATGCCGGCTCCCAGCCCCTAGACGGCGTCGGAGAACGCCAGGTCCTGTTTCATCTGCAGCGCGGCAAAGCCAATATTGACGCGGTCCAGATAGGCAAAGACGTAGCAGACAAAAAGGAACGGAATAATGCGCAACGTGACCTTGGCAAAGGTACGCCGCACCTCATCGCTCGTGTGCGACGGCGCCGTGTGCTGCCGCGCGGCGGGGGTGGAAACTGTCATCATGATCCTGCTCCAGCCATTGGAATGGTGGTGATATGGGCGGCTCCCGAGGCGAGGTCGCTCGCGCCAGGGCGCGACGGTCTCCACCTCCTCCCCGGAAGTGATCGGAATAAATGATTAGAGGACTACGCTTCAGCCCCGGCGATTACAGGCCCAGATGGCTGCGACGGACTTGCGGCGGATGGGCGCGCAGCGCTTCCTCGATGGGATCGCAACCCCAGCCCGGCGCGTCCGGCACCAGAATCCCGCCGCGCTCGATTTGAGGCGTGCTGGTAAAGAGCTCGTCGTCCCAGGACAGCCGATCCACATCCACTTCCATCACGCGCAGATTCGGCACCGCCGCCGCAAAATGCACGTTCATCATCGTGGAGAGGTGGCTGTAGAAATTATGCGGTGCGATATTGACGTCGAACGCATCGGCGACATTGGCAATCTTCATCGCCTGCCAGACACCGTTCCACACCGCATCGACAATGGCCACGTCCATCGACTGCGCCTGGAAATAGGGCAGGAACTGGCGCACGCCAAACAGCGTCTCGCACGCCGCGATTGGCGCGTGGCTGCGTTGGCGGATATACGCCATGGCGTCCGGATTGTAGATGTCGAGCTCGACCCAGAACAGATCGAAGTCCTTGATCGCATTTATCAGCGCAAGATAACCCTCGGTGCGCGCGTTGAAATTCAAATCAACCAGAATATCGACGTCCGGGCCAGCCCCATCGCGCAGCGCTTCCAGGTGCGCACGCAAATTCCGGATCAATGCCTTGTCGACGTTGAGCGACGGCGCATAAGGCGAACCGAAACCAGCCATCCACTGGCGCGGCTTGCCATGCTCATCGACAAACAGATTGGTCTTCAGCGCCGAAATGCCGGATTTGCGCGCATCGGCACCCGCCTTCTTGACCCCGTCCAGATCGACGATGGCCGGTTGATAGAGCTTGGGATGGCTGATCCGCCAGGTCGCGCAGTGAGACCAGTAAATCGGCACACTGTCCCGATGCTTGCCGCCGAGCAACTGATAAACCGGCAACCCTAGCGACTTGGCCTTCGCATCGAGCAGCGCATTCTCGATCGCACCGATCGCCTCTGCGCTGAGCCCATAGGGAGCAGGACGCAACGATGCCGCAAGGCGCCCATAGGCCTCTTCGTGGTCGTACACCGACTTGCCGATCAAACGAGCGGCCAGCTGTTCGATCACAGCGGTCAGCCCTGGCGGGCCAAAGGACTCGTCGTACTCGCTCCAGCCAACCGTGCCGTCAGAGGTCACAACCTTCAAGAAGTAGTAATTTCGCCACCCCGCATCGCAGGCAATGGTCTCAAAGTGCTCAATACGCATGTTTCCTCGCTTGTTAGTTGCCAACAATTGATTGTTAACAATTAACTGTGAATTTAGGTCGTCGCGTGGGGCTGGGCAACTAACGTAAACCCGGGGAAGAGGGTTCGCCGGTAAAGGGTTCTGTCATGGGGCGTGAAATTGGCCGTGGCAGAAGGGTTCTTGAGGGTGTGATCTATATTCAATAATTTTGAATAACTATGACAGCGATCCGCAACTTTCTCCGGGATGGCGGTCGCTATAGTTCTGCACATGGACGGCACGACAACAGCGGTAAGCCAAACAGAGCGCCGGAAGCGCCGTCCGATAACACCTAAAAATTATTGAACCACCTTTTATACCGGAGAGCACCATGTCGAACGCCAAGCTGCAAGTCCTGACCCCGCGCAACAGCCAGCTCATCATCATCGACCACCAGCCCCAGATGGCCTTCGGCGTGCAGTCGATGGACCGCCAGACCATGAAGAACAACGTCGTGGGCC
>NZ_JBFTSP010000051.1:0-18826 GCF_056400065.1 Cupriavidus sp. 01L415
CAGAGTGCGCGGCAAGCCTCGGCCTTCAGGCCGGGGAAGGATAGCGCGGACGCCGCAGGCGTCCTTTGGGGCGGTCAGTGTGGCGTTTGCTGTTGCTCAATGTACTGGCGGATGATTTCAATGGGTGCACCACCACAGCTACCGGCAAACTAGGATGGCGACCACAGGGCGCGGCCCCACAGCTTCTTGCGGATACTCGGGTAATTCTTCTTGCGGGCCATCCGGCTAGACACGCCCTCCTCGTAGATCCGATTTGGCCTCAACTGACGTCAAAAAAGCGCCGCACGCGGGAGGGGCGTGCGGCGCAAACACGCAGCAACTGCGCGCATGCATGCTCACGAACCAAACGGGAGACAATCCGGAGCACGGCAATGCCCGGCGAGATTAATGCGCGGCGAATCGGAACGGAGTGAGAGGATTCGCAAAATGCATCACGACTTGCAATGCAAATCCGCAGACATGCGTGGTCAGGCTCCGCGGAGGCAATGCAGCGGGGCCTGACGGCTAACTTCGGAGGAGGTGGCGATCAGGCGAGCGCCAGGCGCCGCGGCCCTGGGCGGGCATGCCGGCGACCGTCAATGGCCTTGAGCGGGTCGCGCAGGACCGCCGTTCCGACATCCATGATGTCGCGCAACGCGGCACTGTCCGGCGTGTGCTCCGGCATCCAGAAATGCAGCGCCGCCCAACTGGGAAAATTGCTGGGCGGTGGCAGCAGGCGCGTCTTGCGGTCGCGCGTGACCAGTGGCACGTTGAAATCGAGCACCGGGCAGATGCCGCCGGCCGAATGCAGCAGCGTGATCTGTGTGTGCCACGATGGCACGACCGTTTCGCGGTGGCCCGGGGTGTTGGCCTGGCGGGCCAGGAAGGTATGCAGCGGGCTGCTGGCCTCGCAGTCTTCCTGCAGCAGGATCCAGTCGCTTTCCGAGTCGTCGTTGCCGCTGACGCGGGCGGCGCTGACCAGCCGTCGCGGCGTGGCCAGTATGCTGTGCGGGATGACGCCTTCCGGCACGTTGGCGCCATCGACGACGAACGCGCAATCCAGTTCGCCATTGTCCAGGTTGGCCGCAAGCGTCGCGCCTGCAATAACCGGTCTCGTGATGAAACTGTCGTGCGGAAACTGCTCGCAGAGCGCGGTGAGGATTTCGGTGATGACCGGGTCGCCGATCGACGACGAGAAGCCGATGGAAATCCGGCGACGCCCGCTCGTGTCATGGCTGGCGCAGGTGTCATGCGGGCGTACCAGCAGGTTCCATTTGGCCAGGATCTGGCGCGCGGTTTGTTCGAGCCGCAGCGCATGCGGCGTGGGTTCCAGCGTGCCGTTGCGTTTGACGAACAGGGCATCGCCGGTAATCTCCCGCAATCGTGCGAGGCTATAAGCCACCGTGGGCACGCGGCCCTGGGTGCAGGCCGCGACGGCATTGAGGTCGCGGTATTCCATCAGGAGAACAAAAACGTGCAAAAGCTTGGTGCTGACGTGCCGCATGCTGACTTCTCCCGATCCATGACATTTTTTTTGTCTTTGTTTTTGTTAGTGATGCAAGACAATCGCAACCTCTTGCAACCTTTGAGGCCGGCACACGCGAAACGCAGTGCGCCTTACGGCGGTCGATGCTTGAGACTGCTTGGGCGGGGGATTAGGTTTGCCCGGGTCACTGATCAAACTGGCAAGCTACATGACGCAACAGGGCGACTGATATCGCACATTGCGGCAGTGCTTCCTCTGCCTTCAGGCCGGTACGTGGCGGCGGCTCGCTGTTCATCACCTGTCTTTGCCAGTCAGGTGTGGTGCCGTCGGGACGCCTGTCTGCAAATACCGGGTGGCGTGCTTTGCAGGCGTTTCGAAATTTAGTTGATGCCGAGGAATCTTAATACAACATCTTAAGAACTACTAGGAACGTGGTTCGAATTCTTGCAATTCGATGAGATCCAACGCTACTTTGTTCGGACAAGAAGACAACGCCGAAACCCGCTTGCCGCAAAGGAATATGGGCGTCGATGTCACATGTCGTACGTCATTCGAAAGCAATCGACGTGTGCAATTTGCGGTTTAATGCGATTGTCTTTTGCTGGCCTCGCAATCGGATTTTTCCAAATTGGAGTGACAAAATTTACGTGCTCCGATTGCGTCGATGAGGCCTTTGCACGGGCCACGCCACGTCGATCCGTCGGCGCATTTTCGCTGCGCTTGAACGACGCTTTCGGCGGCTCCAGAGAACGTCCCCTTGCAAGGCGCCCGGCAGTTTCTTCGCTCATGCCTTGGCAGCTTCTTGGTCGCGTTTTCGAAAGACCGCAGATGCGCTTCCTCCAACGCACCCGCGTATGAATCCATGCGCCGCGCATATCGGCGCGCGCATCCCCGAGCCCTTCACGGTGCCTTGCCGAGCTGGCAGGAATCTCCGCTCAATTTGCTTAACTCGCGCCGCGAAGACACTGAATTGCCTTTTGCGCGAGCCGTAGGCTAACGTACGGCAAGGTCGGCGGGCCAGCGCGCCCGCCGCGCGGGCACTCGGCGAGCGGAGGCAAGGGTGTGAACAGACGCTATTCGGAAGAGCAGATCCGCATGTATCTGGCCGAGGCCGCCAATGGCGTGCCCGTGCGGGAGCTCTGCGCGCGATATGGCTTCAGCGATGCATCCTTCTACGGGTGGCGCGCGAAGTATGGTTCGCCGCGCCAGGCGGATGCACCCGATGGACGGCGGATCCGGCAGCTTCAGGAGGAGAACGCACGCCTGAAGAGTATGCTTGCGGACGCGCTGCTCAAGCTGGAATTGCTGCGCAACCGTACCGGCCGCCACGGCAACGGCAAGGACCATTGACATCCGGTCCGTGGCCGGCGCCGTGCATACCGGGTTTCTTTGCAGGCGCACCGTGCAGGCGATGCGTCGATTTCTGGAGTATTGGGTGAATAGGTTTTTTGCAGCATTGGGCGTGGCGCTGTGGCTCGGACTGTCCATGGGCCAGGCGGGGGCGGCGCCGCCGCTGGATCCGTCCACGCCGATGGTGGCCCCGCCGCCGCCGCGCATGCTCGATCCTGCCACGGCTACCGTGGAGGACACCGACGGCACGCTGAGTGCATCGCAGCGCCAACGCTGCCAGTCGCTGCTGGATCAACTCAGCGCCTTGCCCAAGGGGCCGCAATGGTCGCAAGGCAAATCGGCCGTCACCACCGCTGACGGCCGCACCTATCCCACGCTGGAGCGGGCACCGGATCGCAAGCGATTGGAAGAGGCCTATCGCCAGGAGTGCGCGCAGGCGAAGAAGTAAGCGCGCCGAGCCAGGGGTTGCGTGCGGCCGACTGCGGGCAGAAGCGCAGTCGGCGAGCACGCCGAAGGCCACGGCGATCGCACGATGTCGACATCGACGTCAACGGCGACAACAGCCTCAACGCGAATCAGCAACTCCACGTCAATCGGTCCGGTATCAAGCGGACGCGCAAGCCGTCCAGTCGCGGCATCGTGTCCAACTCCAATCCGAACGTTGTCAACGCTTCGACGCGCAGCGGCAACAGGGCCACGGCATTGACCGGGGCTTCGTTCGGCTCCAGCCCCGGCATATCTCCCAGCGGACGAAACCTGACCTGCCTCCATCCGGGTGGCGATTCGCAGACGTGCATGAGGCCGCCCTCACCCAGCGGATAGACCGCCATGCCGGGCTTGCCCTGGGTGTACGGGGTGTCGCCCCCGCGCTGGCGGAGTCGTGTCGGGAATAGCGGCGGGAGATACCCTTCGCTGCGGCGCGACAACCCCATCGGAAGACCGTACAGGACAGGCGTAAGGTGCAGAAGGAGGCGCCGCTATCAGGCGGATTCCGTGTCATTCCAGTGGTCGTCATCTGCCCGTGCCCAATATGAAAACCGGCTAACGGCGGTTATCGCGGGCGGTTCTGCATTCTTTTGTGCGCTGAGGGAGGCGTTTTCGAGCGATCCGCCCGCTGCCCGGCGACCACACGCTGCAAGCCCGGAATTGTTTCAAAAATTCATGTTGTGTCTTGCAGACAATACTGCCGATCTCGTCACGAGGCCTGTGTTATGCTGCGTCGCACAACAAGGGAGGGGACCCGTTCCAAGACGAGCAGGAGTCTTCACATGGTCAAAAGCATGTCCACGGACTGGGAAGCGCAACTGCGACAAATCGGTCGCGCGCAATTCCGGACCGCAAAGCAATTCCGATCGTGGCTGGGGCGCCTGGATATGGCGCAATCGGCTACCCGCCGCTCCCGCAATCCCGCGGTCGGCGATCCCGCGCCGGGCGATTTGCCGGGCGCCTGGCAGTCCCACAGCCTCGGACTGGCGCCATTGCCGGGCGAACTCGTCCCGCAACTGTCGTACCGCCTCTATATTCCATCCCGCGCCAAGGGCGCACTACCGGTGGTGGTCATGCTGCACGGCTGCCACCAGACGCCGGAAGATCTGGCCGCCGGCACAGGCATGAATGCGCTGGCCGAGCGCGAGGGCTTTATCGTTGTCTACCCGCAGCAACCGCTGCGGCGATCCGTCCATCGTTGCTGGCAATGGTTTGACCTGGCCGCCGGGGAGGGCGGGCGCGAGGCACAGGCCGTCGCGATGCTGATCGACGAACTGGCCAGCCGGCCGGACGTGCGGCCAGATGAAATCTACCTGGCGGGTTTGTCCGCAGGTGCCGCGATGGCGGCCGTGGTGGCGCTGCGCTATCCGCAGAAGGTGGCCGCCGTTGGCTTGCACTCCGGCGTGGTGATCGGCGCCGCCGATTCCCCGCGCGCCGGGCTCAAGGCCATGCAGCACGGGTCCACCGCCGAGCCCGCGTGGCTGCTGGATGCCGCCGGGGTGTCGCCTGGCGGTCCGGAAATGCCCGCGATCGTGGTGCATGGCATGGCTGACGACGCCGTGCATCCGGTCAATGGGCGTCAGCTGGCACGCCAGTTCCTGGCCTATAACCGGCTCGACGATCGCCTGGGCACGGCGGCGGCCAACGACGCCCCGCCGGTGCCGGACGGCGATTTTCGTGAAGCGCGCTTCGGCCGCTGGAATCGCGATCTCGTCCGGCTGGTCGAAGTGGCAGGGCTGGGCCACGCCTGGAGTGGTGGCGACGGCAAGATCCGCTATCACAGCGAGACCGGCCCGAACGCCAGCGAGCTGATGTGGCAGTTTTTCCGCCAGCATCGGCGCGCCGTGGCATAAATCGCAGGCAATAAAAAAACGGGGAAGGCTTCTGGCCTTCCCCGTTTTTGTTTGGGCGCTCCCGTTAGGTCGCAGCCCTGTCAGCCGCGCGCGCGATTGCGCACAAACAGTGCAGTGATGATGCCGATCAGGCAGACGCCGACCACATAGTGCGCCGGCGCGAGCGGATCATTCTTCAGCATCAGCGTGACGACGACCGGCGTCAGGCCACCGAAAATCGCGTAGGACATGTTGTACGAGAAGGACAGGCCCGAGAACCGGACCTGCGCCGGGAACGCGTGCACCAGCACGTAAGGCACCGCGCCGATGGTGCCGACGAAAAAGCCTGCCAGCGCGTAGAGCGGCAGCAGCAGGTCCGGGCGGGCGCCGATCATGGTGTACAGCGCGTAGGCCGTGGCGGCCAGCAGGATGCCGCCAGCGAACAGCGTGCGGCGCGCGCCGATGCGGTCGGCCAGCACGCCAGCCACCACGCAGCCGACCGACAGGCACAGCGTGGCCACACTGTTGGCCACCAGCGCCGTGCGGCCGTCAAAGCCGTACAGCTTCTGCAGGAACGTTGGCGTCATCAGGATCACCACGACGATACCGGCGGACAGCATCCAGGTCAGCAGCATCGACACCAGCACCGCGCCGCGATGATCGCGTACGACGGACTTCAGCGGCATCTCCTCGGCCAGCGCCTTGCGTTGCTGGAGCTCGGCGAACACCGGGGTCTCATGCAGCCAGCGGCGCAGGTACATCGAGCCGATGCCGAACACGCCGCCCAGCAGGAACGGCACGCGCCAGCCATAGTCCGCCAGCTCAGCCGGCGTGAAGACGGTGTTGATACCCGTCGCCACCAGCGAGCCCAGCAGGATGCCGGCCGTCAGGCCCGCGGTCAGCGTGCCGCAGGCATAGCCGATATGGCGATTGGGCACATGTTCCGAGACGAACACCCATGCGCCGGGGACTTCGCCACCCACCGCCGCGCCTTGCAGGATGCGCAGCAGCAGCAACGCCACGGGGGCCAGCAGGCCGATCGCATGATAGGTGGGCAGCAATCCCATCAGCAGCGTCGGCACGGACATCAGCAGGATGGACAGCGTGAACATCTTCTTGCGGCCCAGCAGGTCGCCGAAGTGCGCCATGATGATGCCGCCCAGCGGACGGGCCAGGTAGCCGGCGGCGAAGATGCCGAAGGTTTGCAACTGGCGCAGCCAATCCGGCACGGTCGGCGGGAAAAACAGCTGGCCGATAACCGTGGCGAAGAAGACAAAAATAATGAAATCGTAGAACTCGAGCGCGCCTCCGAGGGCGGCAAGGGCAAGCGTCTTGTAATCCTGGCCGGTCAGCGGGCGTGCGGCTTTGCCGCCTTGCGCACCCAGTGCCCCGGCAGTACTGCTGGAGGTGGACATGAAATGACTCGCATGGATGAATTCACATGCGAAGCGCGCAACACGGGTGACGTGAGAGAGACGGCCGAAGGGATGACAGCGCGGAATTTGGCGAACCTGGAATGGCGGGTAGGCCGGCAGGCTTGCGACTGACGCTTCGCAAAGGCGTAAAGATACCAGATCAACCCAATTGGCCCCTGGGCTCGCGCAACCGGCGATTCAAAATCTCCCTTTGCGCTGCCATAATCCGTGTCCATAATGAAATAAAAAGTGAAATCCGGGGCACAAAGCGCCATGAACGATGGGCGTGTGGGGTCAAATTTTCTGGGGTGACATGGCTTTCAAGGATTCCATCCAGTCCGCCACCGGGGCCGCCATGGCGACGCCTCGCCGGCGGGTGGCGGTGCGTGTGGCAGGCGGCGTGGTGGCCGCCGTGGCGGTATTCGGACTCGCGGGATATTTCGGCGGTCCGCCGCTGATCAAATACCTCGTCGAGAAAAACGCGACGGAGTCGCTGGGGCGCAAGGTCACGCTGGGCGAGGCGCATGTGCGGCCGTTCGAGCTGGCCGCGACGCTCAGGGACCTGACCATCTTCGAGCCCGACGGGAAGACGCCGATGGTGACGCTCGGCGAGGTCGAAGCCAACACGTCGGCCGCATCGGTCTGGCACCTCGCCCCGGTGGTCGATTTCCTCCATATCGACCGGCTGGCCGTGCACGTGGTGCGCGACGCCAGCGGCCGCATGAACTTTGCCGATGTGCAGGAGCGCTTCGCCGCGCAGCCGCCCAAGCCGGCCGACAGCAAGCCGGCGCGCTTCTCCGTCAGCAATATCGCCGTGACCAACAGCAGCTTTGTCTACGAGGACAAGCCGCTCAACACCGCGCAGCGCGTGGAGAATTTCACGCTGACGCTGCCGTTCCTGTCCAACCTGCCGCACGACGTCACGATCAACACGCGCCCGACGCTCTTCGCCAAGATCAATGGCACGCCGCTGGCGCTGGACGGCACGTCGCAGCCGTTTGCCGATACGCGCGAGACCCACCTCAACGTCAACCTGGACGGCCTGGAGGTTGCGAAGTACATGCCATTCGCCCCGCGCCTCAAGGATGCCGAGGTCAAGGGCGGGCTTGTCGATACACGGCTGAAGGTCGGCTTCCTGCAGGCGAAGGACAAGCAGGACTTGTTCGTCTCCGGCACGATCACGCTGCGCGATGCCGACGTCCAGACCCATGCCGGTGCTCCGCTGATCAAGGCGGGCAAGCTGGCTGTGGACCTGGATCGCGTGGAACCGCTTGCGCACACGGCGCACGTCAAGAGCATCGATCTCGAAGGGCTCGGACTGCAGGCGGCCCGCCGCGCCGACGGCACACTGAACCTCGCCACGGCCTTCCTGCCCGAGTCAGCCAAGGCGCCCGCGGCGGCACCCGCCACACCCGCCGCGGCCGGACCCCGGCCCGCGCCGGCATCGGCGCCAGCCGCCGCTGGCGTGCAGGCACCGCCCACCGCGGAGAGCGCGCCGTGGTCGTACGCCGTGGACCGCGTGACGCTGAAGGAGGCGAAGCTGGGATTTGCGGATGAGCTCGCGCCGTCGGGTCCCGGCAAGCTCGACATCGGCCCCGTCAACGTGGATGTGGCCGGCCTGGCCAGCACGGGCGACAAGCCCGCCACGCTCAACGCCACGGTGACCATCGCCGATGGCCAGACGCTGAAGCACACGGGCGAACTGGGCCTGAAGCAAGGCACGCTGGCCGGCACGCTGGAATCCACGGGGCTGCGTCCGCAGGGCTTCTCCGCATGGTGGCCGCGCGAACTGCAAAGCCAGTTCGGCGAGACCGGCGTCAACGCGGAACTGCACTACAAGATGGCCTGGTCGCAACCGGTGTTCCAGTTCACGCTCGAGAAATCGCGGCTGGAACTCTCCCCGGTCTACGTGACGACGCGCGAGCCGATCAAGCTGCCGGCGACGCCCGCGGCGGACAGCACCGACCGCGCCGGCCGCCAGGATCGCGCGGACAACGCCGATCGCAATAATGGCCGCAAGGGGCGTGCCGTGCGCGTGACGCGCACCCAGCCGCGCGTGGCTGACCTGGAGGGCGCCAACCTGCCGCTCGTCAAGGCGGACAAGCTCGTGGTGGAAGACATCAGCCTCGACCTGGCGAAGCAAAGCTTCGCGGCGGGGCAGGTGTCGCTGGTGCAGCCGCAGATAGCGGCCACTCGGGATTATCGCGGCGAACTGCTGGAGATGGCGCGCATCTGGGCCGCCGCGTCGGCGGAGCAGAAGGCCGCGCCGGCGAAGGCGCCGCAAGCCCCGCAGGCGTCCCGGCCCGCCACGCCCGCCGCCAATGGCGCCAACGCCACGACTGCCACCAACGGCACCAGTGGTGCGGCGCCCGGCTGGAAGGTGCGGCTCGGCAAGGTATCGGTCGATCGCGGAGCCGCGCGGCTGGCCGACTACGCGCCGGCTGACGCCAACCGTGGCCGCCCGGTGGTTCACCAGTTCCACAATATCGGCCTGGATACCGGCGCGATCTCGTGGCCGCTTGCGGCCGCGCCAGTGCCCGTCAAGCTGCATGCGGAAAGCGGCCGCAAGGGCGTCATGAACATGGAGGGCGATATCCTGCCGACCGCGCCGGGAGCACAGCTCCAGCTCGATCTGCGCGAACTCGACGTTGCCCCGCTGCAGCCGTACCTGGCGGATCGGTTCAACGCGGCCTTGCGCAGCGGCGTGATGACCGTGAAGGGCAAGCTGAGCGTCAATGCTCCAGCCGGCAAGCCGATCGCGGCGCGCTTCAGCGGCAACGCCATCGCGGGCAATCTGCGCTCCGTGGACCGCATCACCGGCGAGGACTTCCTGCGCTGGCGCAGCCTGGCGGTGACCGGCATCGACTTCAACATGGACGATGCCAAGGGACCCTTGCAGCTGGGCATCAACAACGTGGCGCTGTCCGATTTCTATGCACGCGTGATCCTGAATGCCAACGGCCGCCTGAACTTGCAGGACGTGATGGCCGGCGGCGCGGCGAAGGGGGAGGCGGCGCCTTCCACCAGCCTGACGCAGGCCAGCCCCGCATCCGCGCCTGCCGCTGCCGCGCCCGCGCCGGCGGGCCCGCGCCCGCAGATCCGGCTGGGCGGGGTGGCCATCAACAAGGGCAACATCAATTTCTCGGACTTCTTCGTCAAGCCCAACTACTCCGCGAACCTGACCGACATGAAAGGGTCGGTGTCGAAGGTGTCGTCCGGCGATCCCACGCCCGCGGACCTGGTGCTCGATGGCAGGCTGGATGACGACGCGCCGGTCAGCATCAGCGGCAAGATCAATCCGCTTGGCGAGCAGCTTTTCCTGGACATCGTTGCCAAGGCCGCCGGCGTGGAGCTCACGCGCCTGACGCCGTATGCGGCCAAGTACGCCGGGTACCCGATCACCAAGGGCAAGCTTACGGTGGATGTGGCGTACAAGATCGAGAACGGCAAGCTTGACGCAAAGAACCACCTTTACCTCGACCAGCTTACGTTCGGTGACAAGGTGGATAGTCCGGATGCGGTGAAGCTGCCGGTGCTGCTGGCGGTATCGCTGCTCAAGGACCGCAATGGCGTGATCGACATCAACCTGCCGGTGTCGGGGTCATTGTCCGATCCCGAGTTCAGCATTGGCGGCGTGATCGTGCGCGTGATCGTCAACCTGCTGGCCAAGGCCATCACGTCGCCGTTCGCGCTGATTGCATCGGCGTTCGGCGGCAGTGGCGAGGAGCTTGGCTATATCGAGTTCGCGCCGGGCTCCTCCACGCTGAACGATGCCGCGCGCGAGAAGATCACCACCGTGGGCAAGGCGCTGAACGACCGGCCGTCGCTGAGGCTGGAGATCAGCGGCCGTATCGACCCGGCCACGGATGCCGATGGGGCCCGCCGCGTCTGGCTGAACCAGCGCGTTGCCGATGCCAAGCAGCGCGAATTGCGCCGCAGCGCGCAGGCGGGCGACCAGGCCGAGGAGGGCGAAGGTGGCCAGCAGGGCGCGCGCGTGACCGTATCGCCGCAGGAATATCCGAAGTACCTGGAAGCGGTCTACAAGCGCGAATCGTTCAAGAAGCCCCGCAACTTCATCGGCCTGACCAAGTCGCTGCCCACGCAGGAAATGGAAAAGCTGCTGCTGGAGAACGCCCCAGTGACGGATACCGAACTGCGTGCCCTGGCCGACCAGCGTGCGCTGGCCGTCAAGCAGTCGCTCGAAAATGACGGCAAAGTGCCGGATGCGAAACTCTTCCTGACGGCGCCAAAGCTCACCGCCGAAGGCATCAAGGACAAGGGCGCTCCGAATCGCGTCGATTTCTCGATTCGTCAGTAACCGGAGCGGTTTGGCCACGGCGCCTGAGGCGCGCCGCCGCCAAACCGCGTATCATTCGGCCGGTCCATTTTTCGATTCGGAGAGCGTTTTGCAGCAGGAAGCCGTTGTCTACAAGACCTGGGTTTGCATCATTTGCGGATGGGTGTACGACGAGGAACAGGGCTGGCCCGATGACGGCATCGCCCCCGGCACGCGCTGGGAAGACATCCCGGCGGACTGGCGTTGCCCGGAATGCGATGTGACGAAGGAAGACTTTGCGATGATCGAGCTCTGATCATCCGGTGATGGAATGCGTTGCCGCCTGGCAACGCGCAGTCCGGCACGGCGCGCTAGTGGCGCTGTGTCGAACGGAAGATGCCGACGCGCCCCCGTCGGCGCGCGCATCGCGTGTAGCGCATCCGGTACGGATGGCTACAACGCCAGAATGCGGTGGCCACGGTCACGATCAGCAGCGTCGCCATGATCGTGGCGATCACGGTGAGCGACATCGCGCCTCCCCCTCTCTCAAAAGGCGCCGGGCCAGGCCGCTAGATCAATAGCGGCAGCGCCTCGAGTACCAGCACCCCAAGCAGGACACCGATGATCGCGCCCGCGCAACGGCAACTGATGCGAAGCGCCTTGGCGGCTACCGGAATCGCACCCATCGCCAACAGCCCGACGAGTGCCATGGGGATCAGGAATACAAGATCATGCGCCTGAAGGTGCAGCATGGCGGTCTCCTGTCTTGCTTCTTTGTGATTTCAGTATAGGCCCTGTGTGGCGAATACAAGGCGAGCGCGCTCAGGGTTCTCCCGCACCGCTTGCCTGCGCTGTCCGCATCCGTCCTGCGCTCGTTGCCGCCAGATGTACCGGATGAAAGACTTTCCTCGCGTGTTTTGCGCCGGGCACGCCGCAGACCGTGGCGTTTCCCCCGCACCGTATGCCGCGCTTGCGGCGCGTATCCTATGCTGGACACATGCGCGACCCCATGGCTTGGCCGAGCGTCGCGTAGAGATCGATTGGAGACGAAGGACGCTGGAGGGCGCTATGGAACTTCACATGCAATCGCACCACTACGTGCGCCGCCTGCCCGACTGGGGTGCGGCTGCCGTATCGGGGCTGGCGGCGGGCGCGCTGCTGATCGTGGTGGAACTGTTCTGGTCGACCATGGTGTCGGGCATCAACCCGTGGGCCACCACGCGGATGATCGCGGCGATCGTGATGGGCCGGGAGGTGCTGCAGACCTCGCTGTTCAGCATGGCCACGGTGGCCGCGGCGCTGGTGATCCACTTCGTGCTGGGCGCGATACTGGGCATGGTGCTTTGCGCAATCATCGCGCCGTTCCAGCTGGATTCCAGTATCGGCATGTCCATGCTGGCCGGAGCCGTGTTCGGCGTGGTGGTCTACCTGTTCAACTTCTACGTGATGACGGGCATGTTTGCGTGGTTTGTCGATGCGCGCGGCTGGCACACGCTGGTGGGCCACATGATCTTCGGCATATGCATCGCGCTGTGCTACTGGAAGCTGGAGTCGCGCGACGTGTCGCATTAGCGGCGTTCTGCCTGGGATGTACCGGTTGCGTCGCGCGCTTTGCTATTACACGGGCCGCGCGCGGCAACGATGGCGGTTGGGATCGCGAATCCCATCCGCCATTTTTTATGCTGCGCCGCATCCCGCGTGTGCCTGGTGCAGCGCCGCACACGCATGTGCAGATGTCGCCTTGCAGTGACCTGAGCCGATGCACTAGTCTTATTCCACCTGCGTGACTTGCACATCCCTCGCGGCACGGTGCCGTGTGGAGGAGGGTGGATATGGCGATGGCCATCGCACTCGTTGTCCTCGTCGTCGCTTCGGTGCTCTTTCATTTCCTGAGCCCGTGGTGGGCGACGCCGCTTGCGTCCAACTGGAAGCAGATGGACGACACGCTGACCATTACCCTGGTCATCACAGGCATCTTCTTCATCGTCATCAACCTGTTCATCGGCTACATCGTCTGGCGTTACCGCCATCGCGAAGGGCATCGCGCCGCCTACCAGCCGGAAAACCGCAAGATGGATCTCTGGCTGACCGGCCTGACCGCGGTCGGCATCATGGCGCTGCTGGCGCCCGGCCTGATCGTGTATGCCGACTACGTGCGGCCGCCGCGCGAGGCCATGGTGCTGGAAGTGGTGGGGCAGCAGTGGCAATGGGCGTTCCGCTTTCCGGGCAAGAGTGGCGAGCTCGGTACGTCGGATCCGCGCTTCGTCAACGCCGGCAATCCGCTCGGGCTGAATCCCGACGACCCGAACGGGCAGGACGATGTGATCGTGGTCGGCCCCGAGGTGCACCTGCCGCTCAATCGCCCGATCAAGGTGTTGCTACGCTCCAAGGACGTGCTGCATGATTTCTACGTGCCGCCATTTCGCGCACGGATGAACATGGTACCGGGCATGGTGACGTCGTTCTGGTTTACGCCCACGCAGGCCGGCAAGTACGACATCCTCTGCGCGCAGCTCTGCGGCGTGGGGCACTACAACATGCGCGGGCATGTGGTGGTGGAGGATCAGGCGGCCTTCGACGCCTGGCTGGCAAAGCAGCCGACGTTCGCGCTGACGATGGCGAAGAGCGCACCGCCGGCGACGGCGCCCGGCTCGGCGGCTACCCCGTCCGCCGCTGGCGGCACGGATCTGGTCGAACAGGGACGCGCGCTGGCCCAAAGCAAGGGCTGCGTCGGGTGCCACAGCATCGACGGCAGCCCCGGTGTGGGGCCGACGTGGAAGGGGCTGTTCGGCAGCACGCAGGCGTTTGTCGATGGCAGCAGCGCGCCTGTCGACGATGCGTTCCTGAAAAAGGAAATCGAGGATCCGCAGGCCCGGGTCGTGAAGGGCTTCGGACCCCTGATGCCCAAGATGCCGGTGACCGATGCCGAAGTGGCGGCACTGTCCGCGTATATCCGTGCGCTGGGCACCGGCGCCGCCGGGACGCCGCAGGCCGGCAAGCAGTGACACAAAGCGGGAGGAAGAGATGGCCTACGCCGATGATGCCGCCCACCACGGTCCGCAGAGTTTCTGGACGCGCTACGTCTGGAGCCAGGACCACAAGGTGATTGCCGTGCAGTACACCATCGTCGCCATCGTGGTGGGGCTGGTGGGCGTGGCGCTGTCCAATCTCATGCGTTTGCAGTTGGGGTTTCCGGGCAAGTTCGATTTCATCGACGCCAACCGCTACTACCAGTTCGTCACCATGCACGGGATGATCATGGTGATCTACCTGCTGACGGCATTGTTCCTGGGCGGCTTCGGCAACTACCTGATCCCGCTGATGGTGGGCGCGCGCGACATGGTGTTCCCGTTCCTCAACATGCTGAGCTTCTGGGTCTACTTCCTGTCGGTGATCGTGCTGCTGGCCAGCTTCTTCGTTCCTGGAGGGCCAACCGGGGCGGGCTGGACGCTCTATCCACCACAGGCCATCCTGCCCGGCACGCCGGGCCATGAATGGGGCATCATCCTGATGCTGGTGTCGCTGGTGATCTTCATCGTCGCCGCGACGATGGGCGGCCTGAACTACGTGACCACGGTGCTGCAGGCCCGTACGGAAGGCATGACGATGCTGCGCATGCCGCTGGCCGTGTGGGGCATCTTCATGGCGACGATCCTGGCGCTGCTGGCGTTTCCGGCGCTGTTCGTGTCCGGCGTGATGATGCTGCTGGACAAGACGCTGGGCACCAGCTTCTTCATGCCCGCGATGGTGTCGATGGGCCAGCAGCTCAACTACAAGGGCGGCAGCCCGTTGCTGTTCCAGCATCTGTTCTGGTTCTTTGGCCACCCCGAGGTCTATATCGTGGCGCTGCCGGCGTTCGGCATCGTGTCCGACCTGGTCAGCGTGCATTCGCGCAAGAGCATCTTCGGCTACCGCACGATGGTCTGGGCGATCCTCGCCATCGGCCTGCTGTCCGTGGTGGTGTGGGCGCACCACATGTTCGTCAGCGGGATGAATCCGTACTTCGGCTTCTTCTTTGCCACGACCACGCTGATCATCGCGGTGCCCACGGCCATTAAGGTCTACAACTGGGTCATCACGCTGTGGCGCGGCGATATTCACTTCTCGGTGCCGATGCTGTTTGCCATCGCGTTCATCAGCACGTTTGTGATCGGCGGTCTGACGGGACTGTTCCTCGGCAATGTGAGCGTGGATATTCCGCTGTCCAACACGTACTTCGTGGTCGCGCACTTCCACATGGTGATGGGGGTATCACCGATCCTGGTGGTGTTTGGGGGCATCTACCACTGGTATCCGAAAGTGACCGGGCGCATGCTGAACGACACGCTGGGCCGCATCCACTTCTGGGTGACGTTCGTCGGCACGTACGCGATCTTTTTCCCGATGCACTACCTGGGCATCCTGGGCATGCCCCGCCGCTACTACGCCTACGACAACTACAGCTTTATCCCCGAGTCGGCGCATGTGATGAACATGTATATCTCGATCGCGGCCTTCGTGGTGGCCACGGCGCAGCTGCTGTTTGTCTTCAACCTGGTGTGGAGCCTGCGGCGCGGCCAGCCGGCCGGCCCGAACCCATGGCGCGCGGCGTCGCTCGAATGGCAGACCCCGCAGACGCCGCCCGAGCACGGCAACTGGGGACCGCATCTGCCGGTGGCGCACCGCTGGGCCTATGCGTACAGCGTGCCCGGGGCCCCGGAAGACTTCATCGCGCAGAATGCTCCGCCTGACGCCGGCGGGGCGGAACCCGAACCGCACGCCAGCCGGGGAGCCGTAGCATGAACGCCGAATCGCTTGCGACCGACACGCCAGCCGGGGTCTTCCGCGTCTCGCGCGAATCGCCCGAGGGCGGCTCGACGGGCGGAGACGCCACGCATGGTCATGGCACGCGCGCACCCGGCAGCATCGGGCTGTGGGTGTTCATGGGCGTGGTGACAGCCCTGTTTTCGCTGTTCCTGGCCGCGTACGCGATGCGCATGGATAGCCCGGACTGGCAGCAGGTCACGCTGCCGTGGCAGGTCTGGCTGTCCACCGCGTTGCTGGCGGGCGCCAGCGTGGCGATGCAGGTCGCCGTGCGCGCGGGCCGGGCCGGAAGGATGGTGCGTGCACGCCGCGCGTTGCGAATCGGCGGACTGGGCGCGGTCGCATTCGTGGCCTCCCAGCTATGGGCCTGGCAAGCCCTCTATGCGCTGCACGTGGTGCCGGCCAACAACCCGGCCGGCAGCTTCTTCTACCTGCTGACGGCGATGCACGGGTTGCATATGCTCGGCGGGCTGGTGGGATTCGCGTTCGTCATGACGGACCGGGGCAGCGGCACGCGCACCGTGATGCGCATCGGCCTGTGCGCGCGCTACTGGCACTTCCTGCTGGCGGTCTGGATCGTGCTGCTTGCCGCGCTGGGCTGGCTGACGCCGGAAATCGTGCGCTACATCTGCGGCACCGCATAAGAGGGGAGGGAATGACGATGTCCTCGCAAGCCACTTCGCCGACGCAACCGTCCCCGGGCGGGCTGGATCACATGCCGGAGGGCCTCAAGGGCCTGGTGGCCGACTGGTCGTCGGACCAGCGTGCGTTCAAGGTGTCGTGGGGCAAGGCCATGATGTGGATCTTCCTCCTGTCCGATACCTTCGTCTTCAGCTGCTTCCTGACCGGCTACATGACCGTGCGCATGTCCACCACGGTGCCCTGGCCGAATCCGAGCGAAGTCTTTGCGCTGCAAATCGGCGGCGAGCCTATTCCGCTGATCCTGATCGCGATCATGACGTTCGTGCTGATCACCAGCAGCGGCACCATGGCGATGGCCGTCAACTTCGCCTACCGGCGCCAGCGCCGCGAATGCGCGCTGCTGATGCTGGCCACCGCCATACTCGGCGCGTCCTTCGTTGGCATGCAGGCGTTCGAATGGACCAAGCTGATCGTCGATGAAGGCGTGCGGCCTTGGGGCAACCCGATGGGGGCGGCGCAGTTCGGCTCCACATTCTTCATGATCACGGGCTTCCACGGCTTTCACGTGACCTGCGGCGTGATCTACCTGCTGGTGATCGCCAGCAAGGTCTTGCGCGGCCATTACGAGGCGGGCGGCAACTACCAGGTGGTGGAGATCGCCGGGCTGTACTGGCACTTCGTGGACCTGGTCTGGGTGTTTATCTTCGCGTTGTTCTATCTCTGGTGAGGCTGGCCATGGCATCGACTCCCACCGCTCCTCCGCCCGACCCGGCGATACACGCGCCCGCGCACAGCGGCCAGCAGCATCCGATCGGCCTGTACCTGAAGGTGTGGGTCCTGCTGTTCATCCTGTCCACGATGTCATACATGGTGGACTATTTTCACCTGTCCGGTTACCTGCGCTGGTTCCTGATCCTGCTGTTCATGGCGTTGAAGGCGGGGCTGATCATCGCCGTGTTCATGCACATGGCGTGGGAACGCATGGCGCTGATCTGCGCCATCCTGCTGCCGCCGCTGTGCCTGCTGGTACTGGTGTGGCTGATGGCGGCCGAGGCGGACTACACTTTCCTCACGCGCGGCGTCTTCTTCCGTTGAAGCCGGGTTACACCCGGCCCTGCCGCGCGGCTCCCATGCGGGGAATCTGCCAGCCATGCACGCCGCTACCGAAAGCATCCTGCTCTACAACCACGGCCGCGATCCCGAGCGGTTGACGCTCAAGCTGGCCGCCATCGCCGCAGACCCTTTTGCGTTCTTCCGTGGCACCAACCATCTCTATGCCGCATCGATGGAAACGGAGGCTGACCTGTTGCAGGCGCCCACCACGTACGTCTGCGGTGACCTGCACGTGGAGAACTTCGGCACGTTCAAGGGCGACAACGGCCTGGTGTATTTCGACCTGAATGATTTTGACGATGCGATGGTGGCACCGCTGACGGTCGACGTGGTCCGGATGCTGTCGAGCGTGATGGTGGCCGGCGAACGGTTCGGGCTGTCCGAGCCCGATACCCGTGCCGCCTGCACGCACATGTTGTCGGAATACACGACCGCGCTGCGCGCCGGCAAGCCTCGCTGGGTGGAACGTGCCACGGCCATCGGACTGGTGGCCACGCTGCTGCGGCAGGTCAAGCGCCGCAAGCGCGGTGCGCTGCTGGCTTCTCGTACGGAGATGCGTGATGGTCGGCGCCGGCTGGAGTTCGATCGCCACGCCATGCCTGCTGACAGGGCCGGGCGCCACAGTGGCACCGAGATCCTGGCGGTGTATTCGAAGCAGGAACATCACGGCCATCGGTTCGTGGCGGAAGATGTGGCGAGACGCGTGGCTGGCGTCGGGAGCCTGGGGCTGGAACGCTATGTGGTGCTGGCGCATGAGCGGGACGTGCCCACCGCGCGCCGGCTGATCGATATCAAGCGCGCCGCGCCGAGCGCATGGGATCGCATGCCAAAGCGCAGCCAGCCGCGCTGGGGCAGCGACGCGCAGCGCGTGGTGGCGATCCAGCAAGTCATGCAGGCCGCATCGCCGGCGCTGCTGTCCTATGTGCCGATGGGGAGCGCGTCATACGTCGTCAAGAGCCTGCAGCCGACGACCGATCGCGTCGACCTTGAGCATTGCCGCGACAAGGCCGCGTTGCAGGCGGTGCTGGCGACGATGGCGCACGCGGCGGCGTGGGCGCACCTGCGCGGCTGCGGCCATCATGCCGCGGACCGGATCGAACAGTTGCAGGATTTTGCCGCGGGCGGGCGCTGGCAATCGACGGCGCTGCGGCTGGCAAAGCACGGAAGGGACGTGTCGTTGGCGCAGTGGAGGGCGTACGCCGAGGACTACGGCATCGCGCGGGGCGCGGCCGAAAAGTTGGCCCGGAAGAAGAGGTGATGTGAGAGGAGGTGCCGGGGCTGGGTGCCCTCCCCGCAGGGCTGAGGATTACCCACAAATCCGGTTGTAAACCTCGGCAGACGGTGTTAACTTGCGCGCATCCTGTTCATTTTGCGGCAGCGGGTTGGCAATCGAGGACGACACGACAGACTGGGCGAGCGAGGAATTCGCGCAAGCGAATTTCGG
>NZ_JBFTSP010000052.1:0-18628 GCF_056400065.1 Cupriavidus sp. 01L415
CACTCGGGCGCCTACGGCATGGGCATCGACTACGCCTACACGATGGTGCACAAGGCCGCCCAGCGCACCCAGACTCCGCACCAATCGATCGCTCCGGTGCATGCGCCGGTGACTGAGTACTGATATCCACGGTCGGTGGCGCGGCATTGAGAGCCGGGCCACCTGAATAAGCTAAGGCGAAGGGCGGCAACCGCTATGACACGCAATCACAAACTCGGTCGTAAGCTGGAAATGGCCGCCGTCGCCTTCGCGACAGGATTTTCATCTCACGGGCACACATCGTCATCCCTCGGTGTACTGGCTGGAACGCCGGCGGTTTGTGCCTTGGTCGCACGCAGCGCATTCAACAAGCGCTCGCCGACGGTGGGCCCGGTGTTGCTCCCCCAGACATGACGATCAACGTCGCGGTGCAAAACGTGCAAAATCGAAAGGCAGAAACTGGCAACCGGTCTCAGTCGTACGCCACCGCAAAACTGCTGCCGTCTCTGAACGATTCCATCAATCCGTTGCGTTGACCGGTTGAATCCTCACCGAGAAGCGGGCATTCGATCTCTGCCTGCCAACCGGATGATTGCCGCTTTAACAGCCACAATGTGTTGCGGACTGCGGACTGCGGACTGCGGACTGCGGACTGCGGACTGCGGACTGCGGAATGGGACTGCGGAATGGGCAGCACAACAGCCTGCAGACCGATGAGGGAGTTGGCCACCAGGATGATGGCGCGCTCGGGGTCGGCCACGCGCGAATACACGACCGCGCTGACCTTGACCGACACGTTGTCACGCGAAATCACATCCTGCGGGGGGACATTCAATACCACGGTGCGCAAGTCGACTCTGACAATCTGCTGGGCCACCGGTATGATCAACACGAGCCCCGGCCCCTTAACTTTCCAGAAGCGTCCCAGCATGAATACCACACCTTGTTCGTACTCTCGCAGAACACGAAAAGATAGCAAGCAGCGCGATCAGGAAGAGGATGCCCCCGGCGGTGATTTCGAATGCCATGATCAGGCACCCTAGTTGATTGATTCCGTACTGTTGAACGTGGGAATGTTGCATGCGGTCATAATTCGCCCTCGACCGCTTCCGCCCTGAACTTGGGCGTCCAGCGCGAGGACCAGTTGCACCAGCCCGCTGTCGGGCCCTCCGGCGAAGCTAGAGCGCAGATCAGGCGCGCTGCGTTCATGCGCCTGTTCATGAGCCAGGACAACGGCATCGGGCCGCACGGAAAAATAGGATGGCGTCCAGCGGGGCTGACCATTCGCTTGAAAGGGCATCACTGGCTGCGCGAAAGAGGCGCCGTCCGTTGACGTGCCAGCGGATCGCGACGGGATGCCGGCCGAGCGGGATGGCCAGGCAGTGCACGGGCATGGCTGTGGTGTCCAGGGCGCCGGCGGGAAGCAAGTGGCGCCCCAGTACAAAGCCGTACCAGTGAGAGGTCGCGCTGCTGCGCGGCGTGGTAGGGATGGCTGGCACGGTGCCACCGGTCGTCGTTGCTAAGCAACTGAGTGCGTTGAGGTGCCTGGCCCATGGTTGGCGCAAGTTAGTCACGTTCGAACCCCGCTCTTGATCGTGCCTGGCTACCATGGAATCGACTGGCGATCGCGGAAGAAGCCACCGGTGGGGCCATCGTCGGGCAGCGTTGTCAGCCAGACCACGGTGTCGATGCCCTGCTCGGGCGATCGCGGCGCATCGGGGCCGCCCAGGTCGGTGCGACACCAGCCGGGACACACCGAGTTGACCTTGACGCCGCTATCGGCCATCTCGGCGGCCAGGATGCGTGTGACGGCATTCAGCGCCGTTTTCGAGATCCTGTAGGCCGGCACGCCGCTGCCCATTTCCGCAAGCTGTCCCATGCCCGAAGCCAGGTTGACCACCCGGCCGGCGCGGCTGGCGCGCAGCAGCGGCGCCAACGCCTGGGTGATCCGAAGCACGCCGAAAAGATTGATATCCAGGGTGCGGCGCAGCGTCCCGAGCGGCAGTTCGAGCAGGCTGGTGTCGTAGTGGTCGAGCGAAACACCAGCGTTGTTGATCAGCGCGTCCACGCGACCGAAGCGTTCGGTCAGCCAGCTGGCCAGCGCAGCCGCCGAGCTGTCCTCCGTAACGTCAAGGGTGTGGCAAGCGATCGGATGACCCGCAAGCCGGAGCTCTGTCTCCAGCACCTTGAGGTCCGTCGGATTGCGCGCCGTGGCGACGACCAGATGGCCTTCCACGGTGGCCAGCCGGCGCGCGGCCGCGCGGCCCAAGCCGCGGCTTGCGCCAGTGATGACGGTAATGGGTTGGTTAACCATGCCTGAGTCTCCTCGGCGCTGGCGTGAGGCGGGCCAACGCTTGCTGCCTTAAAGACTTGCCCGCATCGCACGTTAGGTGCAGCGGCTCATCTATACACCGTCGACGGCTGCCTGGTGATAGCGGATTCTCCGCATCCCGACCGGACACGCGAAATGGGGATGCCGGAACAAATGAGGACCGAAACGGTTCTAATTCACAAATACTGGTGGCGACGATGCTCAGACTAAGCAAGCTGACCGACTACGGCACGGTGATCATGACGCACCTGGCGCGAAACCCGGGCCGAATTTACAGTGCCGCCGAACTCGCCGCCGCGATTGGCGTGGCGGTACCGACGGCAAGCAAGATCCTGAAGACGCTGGCAAGGCACCACTTGCTGCAGTCGTTGCGCGGCGCCAATGGCGGCTATCTGCTGGCACGATCACCGGAACATATCTCGATCGCACAGGTGATTGACGCCATGGAAGGCCCGGCCGGCATCACCGAGTGCAGTGTCGCTGCCGGTCTGTGTGCACAGGAAGGTCTGTGCGCCATCCGCGCCAACTGGCAATCGATCAACAGAGTGATCTTTATGGCGCTTGACGGCGTGACACTGGCAGATATGGCACAGCCGGTGTTGCACACGGTAGATGTTGGCGCCTTGCACGCCCGACGCGCACACGGGCCACAAGCTGACGTAGCGTGATGTAGATGACAGTGGCAAGCGAAGCAAAACATGGCAACCCCTGCACGCAAGCTCGATGAACTGATCAGCCAAGGCTATAAGCATGGCTTCTACACGCCCGTGGAGACGGACACGGTGCCGTGCGGGCTGAATGAGGACGTGATCCGCATGATCTCGGCCATCAAGGGCGAGCCGGAATTCATGCGGGAGTGGCGTCTCAAGGCCTTCCGCCACTGGCTGACGATGTCCGAGCCGCACTGGGCCACGGTCAAGCACCCGCCCATCGACTACCAGGCGATCGCCTACTATTCAGCGCCGCGCTCTCAGAAGGCGGGGCCAAAGACGCTGGGCGAGGTCGATCCGGAGTTGTTGCGCACCTATGAAAAGCTGGGCGTGCCATTGCACGAGCGTGAGCTGCTGGCAGGCGTGGCGGTGGACGCGGTATTCGACAGCGTCTCGGTGGCCACCACCTTCAAGCAGAAATTGGGCGAACTCGGCATCATCTTCTGCTCGTTCTCCGAGGCGGTGAGGGAACATCCGGCGCTGGTGCAGCAGTATCTCGGCTCGGTCGTGCCCTATACCGACAACTTCTTCGCCTCGCTCAACTCCGCCGTGTTCAGCGACGGCTCGTTCTGCTATATCCCGCCCGGGGTGCGCTGCCCGATGGAGCTGTCGACCTACTTCCGCATCAATGCCAGCAACACCGGCCAGTTCGAGCGCACCCTGATCATCGCCGACCAGGGCGCTTACGTCAGCTATCTGGAGGGATGCACCGCGCCGATGCGCGACGAGAACCAGCTGCATGCCGCGGTGGTGGAGCTGATCGCGCTGGAAGATGCACAGATCAAATACTCGACTGTGCAGAACTGGTATCCGGGCGATAGGGAAGGCAAGGGCGGCATCTACAACTTCGTCACCAAGCGCGGCGACTGCCGCGGCGCACGCTCGAAGATTTCCTGGACCCAGGTGGAGACCGGCTCCGCCATCACCTGGAAATATCCAAGCGTGATCCTGCAGGGCGACGACTCGGTCGGCGAGTTCTATTCAGTCGCGTTGACCAACCACTACCAGCAGGCCGACACCGGTACCAAGATGACCCACCTCGGCAGGAACACCAGGAGCACCATCCTTTCCAAGGGCATTTCGGCCGGCCACGGCCAGAATGCCTACCGCGGGCTGGTGAGGATGGCCAGGAGCGCAATCGGCGCGCGCAACTACTCGCAGTGCGATTCGCTGCTGCTGGGCGACAAATGCGCCGCCCACACCTTCCCATATATCGAGGTGAAGAACGCCACTGGCCAGGTCGAGCACGAGGCCTCCACCTCGCGCATCGGCGAGGACCAGCTGTTCTATTGCCAGAGCCGCGGTGTCAGCGCCGAGGATGCGGTTTCGATGATCGTGAACGGATTCTGCAAGGAAGTATTCAAGGAGCTGCCGATGGAATTCGCGGTGGAAGCCCAGAAGCTGCTGGGCGTGAGCCTGGAAGGCAGTATCGGGTAAGGGTGGCGCGCACGGGGCGCGCTGCAGGCGCATTGGAGAAAGAAGCCAGCCATGCTTGAGATTCGCAAGCTGCACGTCAGCGTAGACGACAAGCCCATCCTGCACGGCATCGACCTCAGCGTGAACGCCGGCGAGGTGCACGCCATCATGGGCCCCAACGGTTCAGGCAAGAGCACCCTCGCCCACGTACTGGCCGGTCGCGACCGCTTCACCGTGACTGCGGGCGAAGTCCTCTACGACGGCACCAACCTGCTTGGCATGCCGCCGGAAGAGCGCGCCCGCGCGGGCATCTTCCTCGCCTTCCAGTATCCGGTGGAAATCCCCGGCGTCTCCAATATCTACCTGCTCAAGGCGGGGCTCAACGCGATCCGCAAGCACCGCGGCGAGCCGGCGCTGGACGCCATGGATTTTCTCGCCCTGGTCAAGGACAAGCTCCAGCTCATGGAAATGGACCAGGACCTGCTTTACCGATCGGTGAACGAGGGCTTCTCCGGCGGCGAGAAGAAGCGCAACGAGATCCTGCAGATGGCGGTGCTGGAGCCCCGGCTCGCCATTCTCGACGAGACCGACTCCGGTCTCGACATCGATGCGCTCAAGATCGTCGCCAGGGGCATCGACGCCATGCGCAGCCCGCAACGCGCCATTGTGCTGGTCACGCACTACCAGCGCCTGCTCGATTACATCGTGCCGGATCAGGTTCACGTGCTTGCGCACGGCCGCATCGCCAGGTCCGGCGGGCCCGAGCTGGCGCGTGAACTGGAACGGCGCGGCTATGCCGGGGTGGAGGCGCAGGCCGTCATCGGGATGGAGTCTTCAGCATGAGCGCAAGCGGACTGGAGCACTATCTCGCCGAGTTCGACCGCGTCGAGGCCGCGCTGCCCGGCCGCCGCCTGGGCTGGCTCGCGCACGCGCGCCGGCAGGCGCTCGATCATTTCGCCCAGGCCGGGTTCCCCACGCTGCGCCAGGAGGACTGGAAATACACCAGCGTGGCCGCACTCGAGAGAAGCCGCTTTGCCGTGGCACTGCCGCAGGCCGGCGACGGCCTGGACGCTGCGGTGGCAGCGCGGATCGAGGCGCTCGCCCTGGCCGGCGCGCACCTGCTGGTATTCGTCAATGGCGCACACCAGCCGCAATGGTCGCGCATCGGTACTCTGCCTTCGGGCCTGGAGCTCGCCAGCCTCGCCGCCACGCTGGAGCGCGCACCGGACTGTCTGGAAGCGCTGCTCCTGCGTCGCGCTGGCGACTACCCGTCCGGCTTCGCCGCCCTGAACATGGCGTTCATGACCGACGGTGCCTATATCCGCGTGGCGGCCGGAACCGTCCCCGAACAGCCGGTCCACTTGCTGTTCCTCACCACGGCTGGGGAGCTGGCAACCCATGCGCGCAACCTCGTGGTGGCGCAAGCCGACAGCCGAGTCTGCATCGTCGAGCACCACGCGGGCCTGGATGGCCTGGGCTATTGCACCAATACCATCACTGATATCGTTGCCGGGCGCGATGCGCAGGTCGATCATCACAAGCTGCAGCAGGAGAGCCTCAAGGCCTTCCATATCGCCGGCGTGAACCTGGACCAGCGGCAGGGCAGCCGCTTCGTCTCCAGTTCCTTTGCCCTGGGCAGCGCCCTGGCGCGTGTCGACATCGAAGTCGGGCTGAATGGCGAGCATACCGAGTGTTCGCTGGACGGGCTGTATATGACCGCTGGGCGGCAGCATATCGACCACCACACCCGCATCGACCACGCCAGCCCGCACAGCAAGAGCCGCGAGTTGTATAAAGGCGTGCTGGCGGGCGCCTCGCGCGCCGTCTTCAACGGCAAGGTGGTGGTGCATGCCGATGCCCAGCACAGCGATGCCCACCAGTCCAACCGCAACCTGCTGCTGTCCGACCAGGCCGAGGTCGACACCAAGCCGCAACTGGAGATCTATGCCGACGATGTCAAATGCGGCCACGGCGCCACCGTCGGCCAGCTCGATGCCGAGCAGATCTACTACCTGCGCTCGCGCGGGATGGACGATGCCGCGGCGCGTGCGCTGCTGACCTTTGCCTTCGCCGAGGAAGTCGTCAGACAGCTCGGCCCCGTTCCATTGCGCACGCGGCTGGAAGCGATCCTGCGTGGCCGGCTGTCCGAGCCTGTGAAGGAGTTGCCATGAACACGGCAGCGCATGAGCTGAGCGCCGTGAAGCGCGCGGTGCCGGCCGCCGGCCTGGAGGTGGAGCGGCTGCGGCAGGATTTCCCCATCCTGCGCCAGACCGTCAACGGCAAGCCGCTGGTCTACCTGGACAACGCCGCCACCACCCAGAAGCCGCAAAGCGTGATCGCTTGCGAAGCACGTTACTACAGCGCGCTCAATGCCAATGTCCACCGCGCCGTGCACACCCTGAGCCAGCGCGCCACCGACGCCTACGAAGCCGCGCGCGACGCCGTGCGAGACTTGATCAACGCGGCCGGGCGCGAGGAAATCGTGTTCGTGCGCGGCACCACCGAGGCGATCAACCTGGTGGCGGCAACTCTCGGCCAGCGCCTGCGCCCGGGCGACGAGATCCTGATCAGCGCGATGGAGCACCACTCCAATATCGTGCCGTGGCAACTAGCGTGCCAGCGCACCGGCGCCTTGCTGCAGGTGGCGCCGATCAACGATGCCGGCGAGCTGATGCTGGAAGAGTTCGCGCGATTGCTCGGCCCCCGCACCAGGCTGGTCGCGTTGGCGCACCTCTCCAACGCGCTCGGCACCGTCAACCCGGTGCGGCACATCATCGAACTGGCGCATGCCCGGGACATCCCGGTGCTGGTCGATGGTGCCCAGGCGGTGGCCCATCTCAAGGTCGACGTACAGGACCTCGATTGCGATTTCTACGCCTTCTCCGGGCACAAGCTCTACGGCCCCACCGGCGTCGGCGTGCTCTATGGCAAGGCTGCGCTGCTCGATGCCATGCCGCCTTACCAGGGCGGCGGGGACATGATCCGCGAGGTCACGTTCCATAGAACCACTTACAACGATCTTCCCTACAAGTTCGAGGCCGGCACCCCCAATATCGCTGGCGTCATCGGCCTTGGCGCGGCCATCGGGTATGTGCGCGCGGTCGGCCTGGAGGCCATCGCCGCTCACGAGCAAGCGCTGCTCGCATACGCCAGCGCGCGGGCGGGGCAGGTCTCCGGGCTGCGCATGATCGGCACGGCTGCCGACAAGGCGAGCATCCTTTCGTTCACCCTGGACGGCATCCATGCCCACGATGTCGGCACCATCCTCGATCAGCACGGCGTGGCGGTTCGTGCCGGCCACCATTGCGCCATGCCCGTAATGGAGCGTTTCGGCGTGCCTGCCACGGTGCGCGCTTCCTTCGCGCTGTACAACACGCGTGAAGAAGTGGATGAGCTGTTTGCTGCCGTGCGCGTGGCACAGGAGGTATTCGCCTGATGTCTGACCTGCGCAACCTCTACCAGGAAGTGGTGGTCGACCACAGCCGCTCGCCGCGCAATTTCGGGCGGCTGGCGGCAGCGAACCGCAGCGCCGAGGGCTTCAACCCGCTGTGCGGCGACCGGCTGACGCTGTACCTGAGAATCAGCGACGGGGTGATCGAGGACGCCAGCTTCGATGGCTCAGGCTGCGCCATCTCCACCGCCTCAGCCTCGCTGATGACAGAAGCGCTTAAGGGCAAGACCGAGGCACAGGCGCGGGCCTTGTTCTCCGGCTTCCACGCGCTGGTGACCGGAGAGCCGGGGCGAGCCGGCGTGCCGCTGGGCAAGCTGGAGGTCCTGGCCGGCGTGCGCGAGTTCCCGGCACGCGTGAAGTGCGCAACCTTGGCCTGGCATACCATGCAAGCTGCTTTGGAGAATAGCGCCAGGCCGGTCTCAACGGAGTGAAGCGATGAGCATTATCGATTGGCTGCGCAAGGCCGAGGAACACGAAGACAGGTTCGAGCCTGAGCTGGACAGCTTGGAGGGGCGGGTGATAGCGGCCTTGCGCACCGTGTACGACCCCGAGATCCCGGTCAATATCTATGACCTTGGTCTGATCTACCAGCTATCGGTGGACGAAGGCAGCGGCAAGGTGGGCATCCGCATGACGCTGACCGCACCGGGCTGCCCGGTGGCGCAGACCTTCCCCGGTGTAGTGGAGGGCGTCGTGATGGAAGCCAGCGGGGTGGAGGAAGTCGAGGTTGAACTGGTGTGGGACCCGCCCTGGTCGAGAGAGCGAATGAGCGAGGCGGCGCGCCTGGAACTGGGGCTGCTCTGAGATGAGCGAGTGGATCGATGTCGCCCGCGCCGACGAGTTCGCGCCCGGCACTTGCCGCGGCGTCGATGTCGATGGCGTACAGGTCGCGGTATTCAATGTGGGTGGCAATTACTACGCCATCGAGGACCTCTGCTCGCACGAGGCCGAGCCGCTGTGCGGCGGCGACGTGGAGGGCCAGGAAGTCGTCTGCCGGCGCCACGGCTCGCATTTTTCCCTGCTGACGGGCGAGGCGCTGTGCCCGCCCGCCTACGAGCCGGTGGCGACCTTTCCGGTCCGGGTGGAGGACGGCAAGGTGCAGGTCAGGGACGAGCGCTGGGACTAAGCGGCCCCGCGCCCTCCCTGGCCATTCGGCTGTTGGTTGTCAACGGCCGAGAATGTTACTGTAAGGGCCTCGCCGAGTGGCGCCGCATGCGTCAGTAAGCCATCCGGGTCCGCTGAGCACAGCATGAACAGGTTTACCACCTCCAGCCGGTCGTACTTTCCGGCCAGCGCCCGCTGCAGGCATCGGGTGATGGTGGGGTAGTTGACCTCGTGGTCGGCGGTCGACAGGCCGAGGAAGTCGATCTGCCCGCATGGCCGACACATGGAGTCCACCGAGTTATTCAACGCAATCGGCGAGGAGCGGAAGTCCAGGCTTGCACATGTAGCTGGCCGCATTTCGGCGGCCTTTGCTGACCCTCAGGGATCGCGGACAATGGTCGAATAGCATCGTGACAGTCACGTCGCGCAGCGTTCAAGGAGCGCCCGGCCGCTGGTTACCGGTGCTGCACAGGTGCGATGCCGGCACACGTAGGCCGCGGGCCGGCCGTTGACTGGGTGCCGCCACTGGCCGATCGGAACGTCTTCGGCAAATGCCAGGACGCGTGCCGGGAGGTACGTGCGGTGAACGCTTTCCACAAGGGCGGCGGCAGCCGACTTATCGCCGGCAAGAATGATCCCGAACGGGCCGCGCTGCGCGAAGTCTCTGGCGGCCAGGAGGTGCACGAAGCCGGCCGGGGCCGCGGTGGCGGCAGCCCGGTATCGCTGGAATTCGTGCTCGGCAAGATCGTGGTAGCGATCGTGGCCGGTGAGTTCATGCAAGCGCAAGAAGGTGAACACGCTGGCTGAAATGCCGGACGGCCAGGCGCTGTCGTACGGCGTGCGGGGCCTATGCACCAATGGCTCGCCATCGTGGGGCGTGAAATACAGCCCGTCTTCCCAGAACTTATCGAGGATGAGCGCCGCGAGTTCGACTGCGCGATCAAGGTATCGCCTGTCGAAGCAGGATTCGTAGAGGTCGATCAGAGCGTTGGCTAGGAAGGCATAGTCTTCCAGGAACCCTGGCACCTTGACTGTGCCGTCTTTCCAGGACCGGTACACGCCGCCATCCGGCATGGTGAGTCTGTCCTGGATAAAGTTGGCGGCACGCCTTGCGGCGGCGAGGTGTGCCGGGTTGCCCGTCGCCTGGTAAGCCGCACAGAGTCCCTGGATCATGAGGCCGTTCCAGCCGGTGAGAATGTTGTCGTCACGGCCGGGGCGCACGCGTTGGGCGCGTGCTGCAAATAGCCGCTCGCGCCAGCCTTCGAGTCGCGCCTCCTCCAAGGGGGGCAGCGTGACCGCACGGTGGAGCACTGATCTGCCGGGTTCAAAGTTCCCGCTGTCGGTCACGCCGTAAGCGCGACACGCCAGGGCGCCCTCGGATTCGCCCAGGACAGCCTTCACCTCGGCCGGTGTCCAGACATAAAAGCGGCCTTCCTCGCCTTCGCTGTCGGCATCTTCGCCTGCATAAAAGCAGCCATCGGGGTGCGTCATGTCCCGCAGAATGTACGCGATAGTTCCCTCGAATACACGGCGCCAAGCTTGCTTGCTGGTCAGGCGATAGGCGTCCGCGTACAGTGAGACGAGCTGGCCGTTGTCGTAAAGCATTTTTTCGAAGTGGGGTACGGCCCAACGTTCGTCGACACTGTAGCGGGCGAACCCACCTCCGAGCTGGTCATGGATGCCGCCGGCCGCCATGCCGTCGAGCGTGCGCTCCAGCGCATCAAGCAGCGCGGGTTCACCCGTTCGTTGATAGATGCGCAGCACGAGGTCGTAGGCGCTTGCGTTGGGAAACTTGGGCGCTCCGCCCAATCCACCATGGGTCGGATCAGTATTTCGCGCGAGGGCACGGGCTGCCTGTGCGGGCAGGTCCTCGACCTCGGCGGCTTCGCGGCCCAGGTCCGCTTCGTCGAGCTGCCGGAACCCCTGCTGAAATTGCCCGATGGTGTCACGCAGCTCCTGGCGGCGATGTGTCCAGGCTTCGCTCAGGCTCAGCAGCACACGCTCGAACCCAGGGCGGCCATAGCGGTCATCCGGCGGAAAGTAGGTGCCACCGAAGAACGGTTCTCCTTGCGGCGTCAGGAACACCGTCAGCGGCCAGCCGCCGCCCTGTCCCATCATCTGGGGGACTTTCTGGTAAATGTCGTCGATGTCGGGACGCTCCTGTCGATCGACCTTGATGCTGACGAAGCGCTCGTTCATCAGGCCGGCGATCCGGGGATTCTCGAACGATTCGTGCGCCATGACATGGCACCAATGGCAGGCGGCGTAGCCGACGGAAAGCAGAACCGGTTTGTCGTCGTCGCGCGCGCGGCGAAAGGCCTCTTCGCACCAGGGATACCAGTCGACTGGATTCTCTGCGTGTTGTCGGAGGTAAGGCGACGTTTCTGAGGCGAGCCGGTTTCCCATCACAGTCTCCAGCCTGGTCCGGTAGGCCAACTGTGGCGCAGAACAAGCCGCCCTGCAAGTGCAGGCGCCCAAAGGGCCAATCATTATTACCTGCCGGCCGGCGAGTGGCTAAAGCGACACGATGCGTGGTTAAGCGACAAACATATCGAAATCTGTGCGCCTACACGACAAACCTGAATCCTAAGGGAAGAAGATGCGTGCCTAAACGACAGCTTGCCGTCATCCCTATCTGCCCGGACTTGCGCGATGCGCTAACGGAGCAGAATCACGCGACAGACCTCGCGGTCGCCCCTAAGCCCGACATGCCTGCAGTGCATTCCTGCATAGGTTGGCAATCCGGACTACCCTGTCGCCGACTGCGGCACTCATACGGACGCACGCCGGCACAGATTGCCGAGAGCCAGGCCATGATTCGTGAGCGTGGCGCGAGCATGGGCTTTGTCTTCGGCGCACGCACGCGCGTCTACAACACGTTTGATGCCCATCGGCTGCTGCATTGGGCTGGCATCAAGCGCAGGCAGCTAATGCTCAAGTTGGCGCTGCTGCGCGCCTTCCATACGGACGGCAAAGATCCAGGCAAGCGCGACGTGCTGGTCGAAGCTGCGGAATTGGCAGGGTTAGATGTAGTGGAGGCGCGCAAGGTGTTGGAAAGCGATGACTATGCCGATGAGGTTCGTGCAGAAGAGCGGGAGTACCAAGGCATGGGCATCCAGTCGGTCCCGTCCGTCATCTTCAACAACCGCTATCTCGTCACTGGCGGACAGCCCCTGTGGAAGCCTTCGAGCAAGCCATCCGGGAAATTCTTGCCGAAGCGCAGCCCTCGACAAGGGGCTAGGCAAAGCCCGGTTACCCTCCTGCTTACGCAGCCTCCAGTGTGTTGCATCGATGGGTTGAATCCGCAGCCGAACTCTGCCCGGCGGTCGGCCTGGCGCTAGCCGGATCTTGACAGAACTGGCCGGCGGGTCGGCCTCTCCAACTTCGCCTGTACGAGTGTGTCCCTGCCGACCCAGACGGGAGGCAATCGGGTAGGGAAGCCAGTTGGCTGTTGAGACAAAACTGTATCGATAAGGTTGGTTATCGATATAGCAGCGTATTGTGGGGCGAAATGCGATGGCTCGGGAAGGGTAGGGCGGTAGATGTTCTTTGGGAAAGGGAGCCGGCGGGCGCCAGCTTGCGATAGGCCATCCATCCGGCAGGGGCGAGATGCGAGGCGGAAGACATCTGCCCCTGGTGGGCCACACCACGATGACGCTTCTTGCCACCAAAAGAGGGGGGGGGCGAAATCCGTCTCGGTTTGAGCCGATTTCACCTTAGAACGCGTATTCTCGCTATCTTTGTCGATTACGCTTATGCATGAGGTTCGGGTACAGACGGAGAATCGACCTACGCTCCTGCGACACGGCGTGACAACGACGTTGGCCTAATTTTGTCAGGCTTACCCGGACCAGAGCTTTGCGCTATTCGTCAAACCTGCCAGTAGCGTCACCTACGGATTAGAGTATCTGCGGCTCACGCTCGCCGAACAGTTTCACTGGTATTGCTATGCAGAGGCTTTGCAGAAAGATCTGCTCAGCGACAGTGAGTTCGAGGATTTACGGCTGAAGGTGTTGCGCAAGAATCGTACGAAGACACTTTACTTCGTCGTTGATGGATTGCATCAGATCCCTCCAGAAGGGCGGGGCGTTCCTGGCGCAGGTTTTCAAGGATTCTCTCGCAGTCTTCCTCGGACACTACAGTATCGGACAGGAACTGCTTGCATGCTTCGAACGATAGCTTTAGCAATCGATAATGCTTGGATTTCACACAGCTGTGAATATGCAGTCCTAAATCCGCTTGTGTCCCCGTGACGATGAAGCGCCGACTGCGACAAGTTAGCGGTAGTTTGCAAGGCGCTGCGCGGTACTAAAAGAGCCGTCCAACTTATGCCGGAGGAATGTGCCGATGTTGACCGTCTGTCTACAGACCAAGAACGCTCCGATTTTCTCAACGGGTTATCGACAGTACAAGCAGCGAACAAGGAAATGGTTTCTGAGGCCCAGTCGCTCAAATTGACACAGCCGGGTGGCTGGCAGAGTTCTGCGACCAAGTAGAAAGCATGGCTCTTGCGAGCCATGCTTTCTTGTGCAACGAAAGAAGCCGGGAGTGGATACTTAGATCTCGTCGACCTTTTTCGGCTTTTCGGAGGCCGACGCCGGCAACGCAGCGATCTTGCCGGCCTTGGCAAGCTTGACCAGGCCTTCGCCGATCTTGGCGGTGTTGGCAACCTGCGAGCTGACCGACGACGCGACGTCCTTCAGTGCGCCAAGGCGCGGGACCAGCGTCGGGTTCGACGCCACGCCCGACACCAGGGCGGTGCTACCTTCGGCCAGCTGCTTGTCTTTCAGAACGCCCAGCATGAACGTGAAGGCGGCGTTGCCGAACGAAGCCATCTGGGCTTTGTTCATGGCGCCAAGCTTGGCTTCCCCTTCCTTGCTAGCCAGTGCCTTTTGGACGGCCGTGGCTTCGTCGCTCTTGATCTTGCTGATCTCGGCGGCCTTCTCGGCGGGGTCAGCGATGGCGTTGGCGGCCGTCAGGCGGGCTTCCAGCGCTGCGATCTCTTCCTTGCTGGCCAAGGCTTTGAAAATGTGCGCCGACGATGTGCCGATCATCTGGTTTGCATCATTGGCGGTCTGAATGAACGCGTCGATGTCGCCAGCGGAAACGGCCGAGGCGGATGCACCGCCCACGCCCGGAATGGCTGAGGTGATGTTGCCCAGACCGAAAGCCATGGCAGCCGGGGCCGACAGGAACAGTGTGCCGCCTACGAGGGCAGCCAATGCGAGGGAGGTCTTCTTCATCGTTGATATTTCCTTCAGTTGGGATTCAGCATTTGTTTCATGACGCCGTCCAGGCTCGCGCGCGTGTCGCGGTCGAGGTCCATGGCCTGCAGGGCGTTCACGTTGGTGGCATCGGCCGTGGCGGGATAACCGTTCGAGACAAAACCGTGTTCGAGAATGGCCTGTCCCACCACGTTGCCGCCGGCGCGCTGGCGATAGGCCAGCCGCACGTTGTAGCCTTGTGCGCACAGTCCGTCCTCGCACTTGCGATCGCGCGGATCGATCCGGTAGAGCGCTTCGATGCAACGGTCATAGGAACCAGGCCGCAGTGCCAGATCGCGGGCAAAGCCTGACTGACCTCCTACGCGCCCCTTGACCAGGTCAGCGAGCGCCGGATTGATCATGACGACCTTCGCTGACGCCGCGCCTGCGTAGGCCAGCAGGTTGAAGCGGTCCAGTGCAACGGTGCCAATCTGGCTCTTTTCGGCGGGGCAGTAGGCCATGCGCTGGCCGCCACCATGTGCGTTGGCCACACTGTCGGCCAGTACAACGTCGCCCGATTCAGGGCGTGGCGGCTTGCCGGCAATCGGCAGCACGGGAGATGCAGTCACCCGGGCGCCGTCGCGGCTGACGACGGTGGCCTCCCAGGTCGGGACCAGGGCTTCCTCGGTCAACGGACCCGGTTTGCCGATGCCGTGATAGACGCGGATGGTGTCGCCGGACTGCAGCGCTCCGGCGGCATCGTCAACCTGGAAGGTGTCTGCATTGGTTGCCACCACCTTCAGCGTCAGCGGCTGGAAGCGGACTTCCTTGCTGAACCGGTCGGCCAGGTCGTTCAGCGCATTCTTGAGCACCACCTCGCGACGGTCGGCGGCATTGAAGCCGGCCTTGTCGGTGATGGTGTCGTCAATGCGCTGGGTTACGTCCGCCGCATAGAGCACCCGGCCATCGCGCGAGAGGAGTTCCGCGAACGCCCATGCCTGATAGCTCTGCAGCGTCTTGTAGGCCAGGTTGGTCGGCAGCGCGTACTGGCGCGCTGGCGGCACCACCATGCGGATGAAGTAGTCGGGCAGGGCGCGCTTGCCACTCACTTCGTGGCCAATACTGGTATTGCTGTCAATCGACGCCTGCACCTGGCTGAAGTTGCCGTTCAGGGGCAGGGTGGCAAATGGTGCACCGCTGCCGAGCTTGTCGGTGAACAGCTGCGTGCTGACGGCGTTGGACAAGTCATCGTTGCCGTCGCTGACCAGGGCCAGCACGCGGGGCTTCTTCACATCGGACAGCGCCATCGTGCCCGCGCGGCTGAACACCGCACCATCCTTGGGCGCGCCCAGAACCGGCACTGCCACTGCGTAGTCGGCGCCAGCGTGTTCCACGCGGATTTCGCTTGCGCCGTCGTTCATGACATCGCCCTTGCCGATGCCGGCACGGTAGCCGCGGTCCAGAATCACAAAGCCGCGCCATGTATCGACAACGCGTGTCTCCACGACGTAGGGATTGAACTGGCCGGCAGCGCCGGCCAGCATCGTGTCCAGCAACGTCGCAAAGCCGTTGCGGTAGGCGTTGGCAACGCTGGCGTCGATGGCCGCCTTGCCCGATGCGAGCGTGACGGTCATCACGTCGTAGCGCGTCTGGCTGAACGACTGCAGCACTTCGCCGGTCATCGGATTGCTGAAGTACAGGCTCAGTGTCAACGGCAGGTAGATGTCCGTGGTGCCATCGGACTTTTCGATCTGGTAGCGCGACGCGCGCGTGACCTGGACCGACAAGGCCAGGGTGCGCAGCCTGTTCTTGCTGTCGATGGTTGGCGCGAGGGTCTTGAAATGCGCCTGGGCGCGCTCCTGCAGCTTCGCCACGCTTTGCTTCATGTCCAGCGCGGGACGAAATGCGGGATCGATCTTGCTGCTGCCCGCGCCAGCGCCGGCATCATCAAAGAATATGCCCGGCACGACGTACAGGCCTACGCCAGCGGCCGCGGCGGCGTTACCGCAGGCCGCCAGGGCCGCGGCGGCGGCGGCGGTTGTCAGGATCGTCTCGCGCATGTCAGCGAGCGGCCTTGGTCTTGGCGCAACCGTTCATGCAGAGCGTGACGATGTTGCCGTCGACCATCGAGTCCAGGCCGGCAAACATCGGGTTGCCGCCGAGCGCCATGGCCACGGCCTGGTCGAGCGGGTCGGTGCCGCGATAGGTCGCCACGACTTCCAGCTTGTCAGTGCCTGCCTGGCGCTGCGTTGCCTTCTCCAAGCCCGGCACGTTCTTCAGCGCCTGGTTGAATGCAGTGCGATTCGTCAGGGACAGCGTGCCACCGGTCAGGCGGATCACGTACTCGGCGCCATACATCGTACGACGCTTGACGAAGTCCTGAATGCGCTTGCCGACCTGGTTGCCAAGGCTTGCAGCGAGCTTGCCCGCGAGCTTGGCGCGGCAATCGTCGGACGAGATGCCAATGGCTGCCTCGGACTGCGTTGCCGATCCGATATCTTCACCGGTCTTGGTGGAAAACGTCTTGGTGCTGGCCACGCCCGTGCATGCCGGCTGGCCCGAGTTCTTGTCCACGCCCACGTCGTAGATGACGGACGAGCCGATCATCAGGTAGTCGGCGGTGGCTTCCTGGCGCGCGAACTCCGTGTATTTGGCCAGTTCGGCGCCGTTTTCCAGTTGGTCCAGCGTGATGGCGCGGTTGCCGAAATACTTGCTCTTGAACACGGCGTTGTCGATGACCTTGATATCGAGATCGCCCAGTTGACCCTTCAACTCGTTATAGGTGTAGTTCTTCTTGTCCGGTCCCGTGTTCTGGGGCTGGTACTTGACCAGCTTGCGGAAGTACGTGTTGTTATGGTCCTCGGCGCTGACGTTGTGCGCGTATGCCGACTGGGACGAAGAGGCGGCGGCGACATTGCTGCTGCTGGCTGCAGCAACCTGACGCGAGGCCGCGCCGGCGGCCTGCCGGCTGCTGGCGCTGGCGGCATCGTAGCGGGCGCTGTCGCGACCGGCCACGGCGGCCTGGCCACCATATCCGTCGCGCGCGGCACCGGCCACCTGCGTGTCCCGGGCCGCGCTCACCCGGCCTGCCGCGCTTTCCTTCACGGCATAGGCGGCCTGCTCCTTCGATGCGTAGGCCGAGTTGCTGCTTGCAGCGTAGGCCGCCTTTTTCGAGCTGGAAGCAGCCTCCTTTTCGTTGTAGCTGCTGCCTTCCTCATGCCTGAATTCGGTCAACTCTTCCAGTGGTGCGCGCAAGTTTGTGGGAGTGGTGAAGAATTCGTCCATCATCACCAGGATGGGTTGGCTGCGCGTCGTGGTGGTGTTCAACGCCAGGCCAAGATCGCTGATCTGCGTCCGCAGCGCCTTGTCGTCCATGCGCAGCGTGATGCTGACCTGGTATTGCCCATCCACAGAACTGGGAACAGGGCTGTAGAACGATTCTTCCCCCACCTGGACGACGAGGTCATCCAGCTTTGCCTGCACGTCTGCACTCTTGCTGGTACCTGCCCCGACCACCTTGTCCAGCGCGGCCAGCACCGCATTTCGCTTGGCCTGCCTAAGCGCTGACGTGCGGACGGATGCCAGATCGTCGGTAATCCTTGCGGTCCCCACGCCGCGTGCCTCAATGTCCATGGCCTGTGCCGCCGGTGTGGCCAGCGTGGCCGCAGTGGCCGTTACCAGCAGCGTCTTACGTAGTGCGTTCATGATGGGGATCATTTGGTGTTGGATATGGATACGGAAGCGTCGCCTGCACGTACAACCGTGCCGGTGTCGCTGATTTCTACCGAAGCGTCGCCGGCCTTGACAGTGACGGCCGAGGCAGCCACCTCGGCTGCAGGAGGGTTCTCTGCCGCCTTGTCACTGCATGCAGCCAGCGTAAGGGCGAGCGCTATCACAGCCAGTCGAGCTGGCTTTCCAAGAAAATTCATTGTTTGATCTTCAGTGAATGCCTGGCGTGCGCTAGGACTGGATCCCGTTAGGTGGGATCCAATGGGACATCCGTCCGCCAGAAGGCGGCGACGAAGAATGGCGTGATCCGCCTTTGGTGCACGCTGCGATACAGCGTGCTTAACGACCCGAGTGCTTCCACAACCGATTCCGTTTTTTGATTCTTTTTGCGAGGGCAATCCTCGCCCGAGGCACTGAAAGTGTGCAAAGAATATGATACGGATATCGTGTGATTTAGGCGATGCAAATCCACCCCTCCCTGAGAGGGGCGTAGTTCTTCATTTATCTGCCGAGGGCTGTCCATCAGCTACATGGGGCAGGTTGTAGAGCTGTTACCTAGTGTCCTGTCCCACTAATACGTGAGCAAAGTCGGTGCAACTTTTCGAGAATCGAGTCGGCAGTAGCTGTCCAGCGAAATGGCTGGCAGTCCGCGTTGTAAGCGGTCACGAAATGATCGATGCGTTGGACCAACTGTTTGACGCTG
>NZ_JBFTSP010000053.1:0-18175 GCF_056400065.1 Cupriavidus sp. 01L415
CCTTCGAAGAAGTGCATGCGCGGATGGTTCACCAGGTCGCCCAGGCGGTCCGACGACATATCCATGCCGTAGACCTCCCATTGCGTGGTTTCCAGGATGCGGCGCGTCAGGTGGTGGCCGATGAAGCCGTTGACGCCAAGAATCAGGACTCGCTTTTGCTGCATGAGGATAGGATCAGGAATCAGAAAGACGGAATACGTAAGGCCATCAGGCGCAAGGCGCGGCCGCCGCGCTCAGCGTGCGGCCAGGACCGGCGTGGGACCGGGGACGTTGGTCACGACGATGCGACGCCAGTCGCGCGCCACCACATACATCGGCAACGTAGGCGACAGCTCGAGGAACATCTCGGGCGACATCACCGCCATCGCGGGCGTGCCGTTTTTCCACAGCTTGGCAAAGCTGGCGATGTCGGGCACCGCGCGCGCCGGCTCGACGCTCGCCCCGAAGGTCAGCTCGTCCGCCTCCCCCACCATCACCAGCGGATGGCGCAGGTAGAACGGCAGCGTATGGTCGAGCATGCGCACGCCGTAAAGCGGCATGCCGGGGGTCAGCTTCTGCAGGATCTGCGGCGCGATATCGGCGCCCGACGCGGGCCGGCCCACGGTTTCGTGCCCGGTCAGCGCCAGCATGAAGCCCAGGTACATGCCCAGCGCATAGACCGCCACACTCGGCAGCACGCCACGGCGCAGCAGCCAGCGCGCGATGGCGATGCCGGCCAGCATCACTAGGAACGCGGCGGCGGCCCAGATGGCGTAGGCGCGGTAGAACGAATTCGGTGTGTGATTGACGTTGAGCGTGGCCACCACTGGGCTGGCCAGCAGCCCGCAGGCGGTGACGATCGCCATCGCGGTCAATTGCCGGCTCCATGCCCGCACATCCATGCGATCCAGCGCCACGCCGGCCAGGATGCCCAGCGCGGGAAACACCGGCACGATATAACCCGGCAGCTTGGAGCGCGACAGGCTGAAGAACACGAAGATGGCGATGGCCCAGATGCCGGCCATCAACGCGGGGCGGAACCTGGCAGCGCCGTCGGCCGGCGTGCGCATGGCCTTCCACAGGCGGGGGAACAGGCCGAGCCACGGCAGGAAACCGGCCAGCACGATGGGCACGAAGTAGACAATCGGCCCCGAGCGCGAATGGATGTTCGAGGTGTACCGCTGCCAGTGCTCATGGATGAAGAAGAAGTTCAGGAACTCCGGGTTCCGTGCCGACACCATCCAGAAGTACGGCACCGCGACGGCGAGCAGGAGCGCAGCCCCGGCGGCCACGTGCAGGCGCCGCCAGAGTCCCCAGTCACGCGTCGCCACGGTATAGACCACGAGCACCAGGCCCGGCAATGCCACGCCGACCAGTCCCTTGGTCAAGACCGCAACGCCCATTGCCGCCCAGCAGGCCAGCATCCATCCGCGCCGCGCGGAGACCGTGGCGTCCGGATGCTGCGCCACCAGCATGCAGCCGAGCACGCAGGCCATCACGCCTGCCAGCGTCATGTCCAGCGTATTGAAATGCGCCGCGACGCTCCACATCGGCGCCGCCAGCAGCGCCAGGCCGGTGAAAGCGGCGGCGCGGCGGCCAAACCAGCGCCACGTCGCCAGCATCGACATGCCGATGCCGGCCAGCCCGGCCAGCGCCACGGACAGCCGTGCCTGCCATTCGCCGATGCCGAACAGCGTGTAGGCTAGCGCCGTCACCCACATGTGGAACGGGGGCTTCTCGAAGTACTTCAGGTCGTTGTAGCGGATGGTGATCCAGTCGCCACTGGCGAACATCTCGCGCGAGATCTCCGCGTAGCGGCCCTCGTCGGGGCCGATCAGGTGGCGCAGGCCGAGCGTGCCGAACCAGACCAGCAGCGCCACCGCCACGAATACCGCCACCCAGGTGGCGGTGGGCGACCAGGACATCGCGCGAATGCCGCGCAGGCCATGTGCGGAGTCCACGGCAGGGAGCGGAGCGGCGGGCTGGCGCGAAGTCGGGTTCGGCATGGATTGGGGCGCAATCGGGGGTGCCGGCGCTGGCATGAGAATCCGCGCACGCACTCACCCGTTCTAAGGGATCGCGCAGCTTAGGAGACGAACCTTAAGCTCACATTAATAATGCGGCCATCAGTTGGCGATGCTACGCTTCAGGCCGTCCGGGTGCCTGATGCGCCCCGTTTCAGGCACCCGTTTCAAACTGAAAGATGAGAATCCTTATCGTTGAAGACGACCCCATGCTCGGCGACGGCCTCCAGCGCGGCCTGAAGCTGATGGGGCACGCTGTCGACTGGTTCGGCACCGGCGCGGAGGCCGATCGTGCGATGGGCATGATGCGCTATGACGCCGTGGTGCTGGACCTCGGCCTGCCCGACGACGACGGCATGGCGCTGCTGGCGCGCTGGCGGCAACAGGGCCTGCAGACGCCCGTGGTGGTGCTGACCGCCCGCGACGCCGTGCCAAGCCGCATCGGCGGGCTGGACGCGGGCGCCGACGACTACCTCGTCAAGCCGGTGGAACTCGATGAACTGGCGGCCCGGCTGCGCGCGGTCTCGCGCCGTACGGCCGGCATGCCGGAACCCGTGTGGCGCCACGGCGCGCTGGAATACCAGCCGGCCGCCCGGCTGGCGCTGTGGCAGGGCAAACCCGTAGAACTGACCGCGCGCGAGGCCATGCTGCTGGAGCTGCTGCTGATGCATCCCCACCGCGTGCTGACGCGCGAGTTCCTGCGCGACAAGCTCTATGACTGGGACAAGGGGTCGGAAAGCAACACGCTCGAGGTCCACATCCACCATCTGCGCCGCAAGATCCATCCCGGCATCGTGCGCACGCTGCGCGGCGCCGGCTACACGCTCGGGACGCTGGAGGCGATCGGGGGCGAGGCATGACGCTGCAGCGGCGCCTGATCCTCGCGGTGCTGGTCGCAGTCGCCTTTGCCTGGGTCCTGACCAGCGGGCTGGTCTACCTGAGCGCGCAGGAAGAAATCAACGAGCTGTACGACACCGCCATGGTCCGCATGGCGCAGCAGATGCAGGCCGTGCTGCCATTGGTCAAGCTCGGCGCCGTGCCGCAGCCGCCGCCCAACGGCCCCGCGCCCGGCGATACGGATCTTGGCGATCTTGGCGACGCCGGCCTCGGCGACCTGGCCATCGCCGCGTGGCGGCCCAACGGCGAGCCACTCCATATCGATCCCGACGGCGACCGCCTGCCCCGCCTGCCCGCCGTGCGCGGCTTTACCGACAGGAAAATCGACGGGGTGCCGTGGCGGCTCTACTACCTGGTCGATCCGGTGGAGGGCTGGCGCGTCTGCGTGGGCCAGATCATGGCGGAGCGCGAGGAACTGGTGGTGTCCTACATGCAAGCCCAGGTGCTGCCCTGGGTATTCGGGCTGCCATTGCTGACCGCGCTGCTGGTTTGGGCGGTGCAGCGCACGCTGCGCCCCGTTCACACATTGTCCGCCGCCATTGCCGCCCGCACCCCGGACGATCCCACGCCGCTGGGGCTGTCATCGGTACCGCCCGAACTCGTGCCACTGGTCAATGCGATGAACCAGCTGCTGCACCGCGTGTCGGCGCTGCTCGAACATGAACGGCGACTGACCGCCGATGCCGCCCACGAAATGCGTACGCCACTGGCCGCGCTGAAGGCGCAATGGGACGTGGCGCGGCGCTCCGGGGACCCGGAAGAGCGCGCCCAGGCCGCCGCGAACGTGGAGGTCGGCATCGACCGGATGAGCCACCTGGTCTCGCAGCTCCTGACCATGAGCCGGCTCGAGGATGAAGCGGAGCCACCCACGCGCGGCCCGGTGGACTGGCACAGTGTCGTGCAACAGGTCCTGTCCGATTGCCTGCTGCTGTCCGAACGCCGCAATATCGACATGGAGGTGGTTTGGCCGCCTGCTGACCGCCCGCCGATGCCGACCTGCGGCGATCCCACCCTGCTTGGCACCATGCTGCGCAACCTGCTCGATAACGCCATTCGCTACAGCCCCGCCGGCACGCTGGTGACACTTGCCTTCGCGCAGGACCGTATCACCGTTTCGGATCATGGCCCGGGCACGGCGCCCGACCTGCTGCCGCGTCTTGGCGACCGCTTCTTCCGCGGCGCCAACCAGCGCGAACAGGGTAACGGCCTTGGCATCTCCATCGCGCGCCGCGTGGCCGTGCTGCACGGGCTCACCATCAGCTTCACCAACCGGCATCCGACCGAAGGCAGCGGCCTGGTCGCAACCATCCAGGCCGTGGAAGGCGGGGGACATCGCTCATGACGACATCGCGGGAGTATGAAGACGGCCACGCACAGGCCGGCGCATGGGAGGTCTTCCTGGTCTTCCTGCGGCTCGGCCTGACGTCGTTTGGCGGCCCGGTGGCGCACCTTGGCTATTTTCGCGCCGCGTTCGTCACGCGGCGACGCTGGCTGAGCGAGCGCGCCTACTCCGATATCGTCGCGCTGTGCCAGTTCCTGCCGGGGCCAGCAAGCAGCCAGGTCGGCATGGTGGTGGGCCTGGCGCGGGCTGGCTACGGCGGCGCGCTGGCGGCGTGGCTGGGCTTTACGCTGCCGTCGGCCATCGCGCTGATCCTGTTTGCGATGGGACTTGCGGCCTTTGGAAACATCGTGCCGGCCGGCGCGTTGCACGGGCTCAAGGTGGCCGCGGTGGCCGTGGTCGCCCAGGCGGTGTGGGGCATGGCGCGCACGCTGTGCCCGGATGCGCCGCGTATCACGCTGATGACGCTCGCGGCGGTGGCCGTGACGCTCGTGCCATCGCCGTGGTGCCAGATGGCGATGATGGCGCTTGCCGGCATCGCCGGTTCACGGTGGTTCCGTCCGGCACAGATGGCACCGCATGAGCCGCTGCCGATCCGCGTCGGCCATCGCGCCGCAGTGGTATGCCTGCTGGCGTTCTTCGTGCTGCTGATCGGCTTGCCGATTGCCGTGCGGCTGGTCCCCAGTCATGCACTGGCCATGGTCGATGCGTTCTATCGCGCCGGCGCGCTGGTGTTTGGCGGTGGCCACGTGGTCCTGCCGCTGCTGCAGGCGGCGGCCGTGCCCACGGGCTGGGTGAGCAACGACACGTTCCTGGCCGGATACGGCGCGACGCAAGCGGTGCCCGGACCGCTGTTCACGTTTGCCGCGTTCCTCGGCGCGGCGATGCAACACGCGCCCTCGGGATGGACGGGCGGCATGTTGTGCCTGCTGGCGATCTTCGCGCCGTCCTTCCTGCTGGTCTTCGGCACGCTGCCCTTCTGGGAACGCATCCGCCGCAACGCCGGCGCGCAGGCGGCGCTCGCGGGCATCAATGCGGCGGTGGTCGGCCTGCTGCTGGCGGCGCTGTATCAGCCGGTGTGGACCAGTGCCATCCATGGGCCGGCGGATTTTGCATTGGCCTTGCTAGCGCTGGTGGCGCTGGCCGTCTGGCGGCTGCCGCCGTGGGTCGTGGTGTTGACCAGCGGACTGGCGGGCTGGGGCTTGATCAGCCTGATCGAGCGGACGGTGTCGTGAACACATCCCCGCGCCCCAGCAGTGGCGGCTTGAGTGGCTACCCGAGTGGCGCCCTGAGCCGCAAGCTGAGGACGCACCTGAGGGCGCATCTGAGCGCGTACCTGAGCGTGGCATGCCTGGTGGGCTGTGTCTCGTCACCGGCAGCGGCACCGGAGCCCCCCGTGGGGACCACGATCGACGTGGTGGAGCGGGAATGGCACACCGACGTCTGCATCCGAACCGAGGATGCGGGCGCGCGACTGCTGCCCCTTCTCAAGGGCTATGACGGGTCGCGTTTCCTTTGTTTCGGCTTTGGCGATCGCCACTATCTCGTGAGCCGGGAGCGTGGGCCGATGACACTGCTGTCGGCGCTGCTGCCGGGCGAAGGCGCGATCCTGCTGACAATCCTGCGCGACACGCCGGCAGCCGCCTTCGGCGCGGACAACGTTGTCCGGCTCGGCATCAGCCAGGGCGGTTCGATGCGACTCCAGGCATTTCTCGGCGATGCGGTGCAGCTGGATGGCAGCGGCGCACCCGTCCGGCTGGGCGACGGCCCTTATGACGGCGGACTGTACTTTGGTGCCACGGCCACCTACGCGGGCTTCTACACGTGCAATACGTGGACGGCGCAGGCGCTGCGAACGGCGGGCGTGCCCGTCTACGGGCCGGTGTTATTCGCGGAGGGCGTGATGCGGCAAGTCCGCGAGGCCGCCGCTGCGCAACCCGGCCAGACGGCGCCCTGATGTGTCACCCGGCGCGCCGTTGCGTCAGCGCGCAGCGATGTGACGAGGTGCGCCGCGCTGCGAGAACTAGTAACAGGGTCCAGATGTGCAACCGGGAGCCGGCGTCACGACGCTGGTCTTCTGGGGCGGGTTGGGGTCGCTACTGCTGATCGAAACGCAACCCGCGAGCCAAAGTGGCAACAGCAAGAGAACGGCGATCCTCGGCATGGCGTGCTCCCTTGAACGAACGGTTCCAGCGGATGGTTCCAGCAGACTGTTCCAGTATAGGTAGCTGCACACACGCCGCCATCCTCCTATCGTCTACACGCCACGCCCCGGCCGAAGTGCCTTATCCGCCGTAGCCAGCCACAAACAAGCGGCACGCAAATAAATAGAGCCGTCATGAAGACGGCTCGAGTTCCCCGCGCATTTATCAATCATCTGCCACCGGCCCATTCCTGGCGCCTCTCACAGGGCAGCCATGGAAGACGGCTGGTCGGTGGCGATGTCGGCCCGCGGCAACCCCTCCGGTCGCATCTGATTTCCCGACTTATTCAGCGGGCTCGACGGGATGACATTCTGGCGATGAAATATTTCGGCAATAAGTCCGTGGAGCGCCGCATGCAGCACATCGAGTCGACGCCATGTCGACACCGGATCCACACCGGACGCACAGAGACGCACACGCGGCGCACGTCACGCGCACATGCACTGACTTCGCGCAGGCGGACCCGATTTGCACCTTCTTCTGACCGCGTCAGTCACTAGAATGAAACCGTCCTTTCCCCGGAGTTGCCATGAAACGCCATCCCATCGCCGTGACCGAAACCACGCCGGAAGGCCTGACGGCCCTGATCTATCACATCGCACATGGCGCCAGTCAGGGGCAACTGGACCCTGAATTCGTACGCAAGCTTGGCAAACGCGTGAACCGGGAACTGGAGGCCATGGAGGAGGCCGATCAGCTCAACGAGGAGGACAAGCGCCACCTGCACGACGCCGTGCAGGTCTTGCACGCCACCACCGATGCCGAGGAAGGCGCGCTGCTGACCAAGGCGCTGGAGCGGCTGCGCGCCGAGGACGGCAATGCTGCCCACTCGCGCGAACAGATAGGCTGATCGCTGCGTCCTTTCCCGCCGGAACGCGGAAATCCGGGGCGCAGAACCCGGAATGCAGAACGCCCCTCCCCGCCAAGCCGGGTGAGGGGCGTTGTGCTATCCGGCAGGACGAAGGGAAAGGCTCCGCCTGCCGGCTGTCGCCTGCTTCCGTATCAGAAGCGGTGACGCACGCCGATCACGGCGCCGGCCTGGTTCTCGCCGGCAACGGCCGTACCCGTGCCGCTCAGGCCCAGGTTGGAGTTGCCCTTGTTGCGGACGTAGCCCAGGTTCAGGTAAGCGTCGGTGCGCTTGGAGAACGAGTAGTCCGCCGACAGCACGAACATCCACGGATCCGCGTCGCTGTTGTGGGTGTCCGTGTAGTACGCGGCACCTGTCAGCGACAGGGCCGGCGTCACGCGGTACAGGCCGCCCAGCCAGTAGACGTTGTTGCGCGAAGCCGCAGTGGCCACGCTGGCGATGCCGTCGTCGCGCATCCAGCGGTAGCCGGCGAAGACCTTGGCCACGCCGAAGTCGTACGCCGTACCGATGGCGGCGCGCTTGACGGCGCGATCGGACAGGGCCGACGTGGCGCCTTGGTACTGGTCATACGCGGCGCCGACCGAGAAGCCACCGGTGGCGTAGGACGCGCCCAGGCCGAAGTTGCGGCCGGCCTTGTAGTCGCCCGGTACTTCGCCGTTGTTGTCGCGGCCGGTGCTGTAGAAGCCCGTGGCGGTCAGGCCACCGAACTTGCCGGTGTACTTGACGGCGTTGTCGGCACGGCCGTTGAAGCCCGAGTCCACGCTGTTCAGCGAGTAGCGCGGGCCGACGGCCATCGGGTCATAGGCGCCGAACAGGTCGTACAGCGCGTTCTGCTGACGGCCCAGCGTCAGGGCACCCCAGTTGTTCTGCAGGCCGACGTAGGACTGGCGGCCGAACAGGCGGTTGCTCTGGCCCGACAGGCCGGTATCGATATCGAAGCCCGATTCCAGCGTGAAGATGCCCTTCAGGCCGCCACCGAGATCTTCCACGCCGCGCAGGCCCCAGCGCGAACCGGACATGTTGCCCGAGTTCATGCGCACGGCGGTCTGCCCATTGCCGCCCGGCACATGGGTGGCCACTTCCACGCCGGCATCGACGATGCCGTACAGCGTAACGTTGGAGGCGGATTGAGCCGACGCCACGCCAGACATCGCGCAGGTAGCAGCCGCCAGGGCAAATAGAGCTTTCTTCACAGTAGTTTCTCGTTTTGTTAAGACATTGAGATGCTTCCCCGCCCCGACGACGTGGCGGGCGCGCTACGTGGCGCGCCGGCATCCGACGTCAGTCGGCGACCTTTGGGGGGCGACCCGGATTGTTACAACTGAATGTGAAACCCATGTGTCGTTGCGGCCTCAACCACCCCCCACCATCGGGGGATACCCGTACGTATTGGGCACGAAATGCGGGTTTTCCCCATCCGGGTTTTGGTACGATGCACACTTTTCTGTGAATGGCATTTGTCAGCTTGGCCGTGTGCCGCAGGCTCGACATGCCTGCGTCATGCGCCTGGATTCGATCAAGACATATCTCGCCCCCAGACTTGCGCCACTGCAGCGACTGCGCCGTCCCACCCGACGCGGCGTCTTCATTGCGATGGCCGCCGTCCCGGCGCTGTTTGCTCTCTACGTGCTGCTGCTGGTGCCGTTCACGCCGGGCATCAGCGACATCCGCAAGGCCAAGTCCGAGCAGCCGGCACAGGTCCTGTCCGCCGACGGCAAGGAACTGGCGGTCTACCGCTGGGCCAACCGCGACTGGGTCAAGCTGTCCGATATCTCGCCTAACGTCGTGAACGCGCTGATCGCCACGGAAGATCACCGCTTCTATCAGCACCACGGCCTGGACTGGCGCCGCACGGCATCCGCGGCGCTGCACACGTTCTCGGGCGACCGCCAGGGCGGATCGACCATCACGCAACAGCTCGCGCGCAACCGCTACCCAGACGACATCGGGCGGGCGCCCACCATGACGCGCAAGCTGAAGGAAGCCATTACCGCGTTCAAGATCGAGGCGCTCTACTCCAAGGACGAGATCCTGGAGACGTATCTCAATACCGTGCCGTTCCTGTACAACGCGTTCGGCATCGAGATGGCGGCGCGCACGTACTTCGACAAATCCGCCGACAAGCTCGACGTCCTGGAAGCCGCCACGCTGATCGGCATGCTCAAGGGCAACAGCTACTACAACCCGGTGCTGAACCCCGAGCGTGCGCTGGAGCGCCGCAACATCGTGCTGGCGCAGATGGTCAAGCGCGGCAAGCTGGACGCCGCCAGGTTCGACGCACTGAAGGAGCGGCCGCTGCGCATCGACTTCGAACGCCAGATCGAAGCCCCCGGCACCGCGCCCCACTTTGCGCAACAGCTACGCAAGTGGCTGATCGCATGGGCGGACCGCAACGACTACAACCTCTACACCGATGGACTCGTGGTCCACACGACCATCGATTCCCGGCTGCAGGCCCTGGCCAACCAGGCGCTGACGCGCCAGGGCAACCAGCTGCAATCCATCGCCAACGCGGCATGGGCGCCGCGCGCGGGCTGGGCGGAAAGCCGGGCGCTGGTGCAGGCCTTCGTGCGCGAATCGCCTGAATTCCGCGCCGCCGTCGCGGGCGGCCAGAGCGAGGACGATGCGCTCAAACACCTGCTGGCGAACAACGCCTTCATGCAGTCCCTGCGCCAGCAGAAGACGCGCGTGCAGGCGGGCTTCATGGCCATCGACCCGGCCACCGGTGAAATCCGCGCGTGGGTCGGCAGCCGCGACTTCACGATCGATGCGTTCGACCATGTGGCCCAGGCGCGCCGCCAGCCGGGCTCGACCTTCAAGCCGTTTGTCTATGGCGCCGCGTTTGCCCGCGGCGAAAGCCCGGAAGAGACGCTGATCGACCAGCCGGTGGAGATGAAATTGGCGGGCGGCGAGATCTGGCGTCCCACCGACGAATCACCGGCGACGGGCCGCGCGATGAGCCTGCGCGATGGACTGGTCTATTCGAAGAACACCATCACCGCACAACTGGTGCAGACCGTGGGACCCGAGCGCGTGGCGCGGCTGGCCCGTGCGATGGGCGTGCGCGAGAGCCGGCTCGACGCCGTGCCGTCGCTGGCGCTGGGCACCAGCCCGGTCACGCTGAAGGAAATGGTCAGCGCCTACGGCACGATCGCCAACGGCGGCCCGTATGTCGCGCCGACCATGGTCACGCGCATCGAGGACCGTTATGGCAAGGTGCTGGCCCAGTTCCGGCCGTCGTCTCCGGAACGCGCGCTATCGGCCACGGCAACCGAAACGCTGGTCGACGTGATGCGCGACGTCATCGACCGCGGCACGGGCACCGCCATCCGCACGCGCTACGGCATCCGCGCCGACGTGGCGGGCAAGACCGGCACCACGCAGGACAACGCCGACGGCTGGTTCATCCTGATGCATCCGCAACTGGTGGCCGGCGCGTGGGTCGGCTTCAACGACAGCCGCGTGACGCTGCGCAGCGACTACTGGGGTCAGGGCGCGCACAGCGCGCTGCCGATCGTCGGCGATTTCTTCCAGCGCTCGCTGCGCGCACGCGTGATCGACGCTCGCGCGCGCTTTGCCGAGGCCGATGAAAAGACGTGGTACACGGCCATCACCACCCAGATTCGCGGCTGGTACCAGTCGCTCTTTGCCTCCGGCAAGAAGGAAGAGGCCGTCACCTCACCGCGCCCTTCCCCGCGCCGCCCGGTGTTGCCCGCAACCGAGGCGGACGCGATGCCGCCGGCGGGCGCATCGTCAGCAACCGCCGACAACAGCATGGCCCTTGATCCCGGCGAGACGGCGGAAGCCACGCCGGCTTCCGGGCACGAGCCCGCACCAGCCGCGATCGCATCCGCACCGGGCGCACCCGCCACGCTTGCGCCGGCGCCTTCCGCCCCTTCAGCCCCCTCGGCGTCTGCAGCCAGTTCTGCCGCAGCCGCCGTGTCGGCGCCACCGTCCACGTTGACGCCACCGGCGCAACCGGCGGACAGCGCCGCGACTTCGTCGCCCAACACCTCCCCCGCGCCCGTCCGCTAATTCCCCCGGGCGGCCACGCCGCCTAGGCGGGAAACGGGAAGCGCGCGTCGAACGCGGCGAATCGCTCCTGCAGGAATTCGATCAGGCGGCGCTGCCGTAGCGCCGGATACCGGCTCTGCAGGAACACCAGTTGCAGCGGCATCGGCGGCTCCTGGTACCACGCGGGAAACAGCAGCACCAGCCTGCCCGCCTCCACGTCCCCGGCCACGTCGAACCAGCTCTTGTATGCCACCCCATGGCCCGCCAGCGCCCAGTCGCGGACGATGCCGCCATCGTCGCTGCTGCGCCGGCCGATCACTTCCACCTCCAGCCACGCATCGCCCGAACGGAACGGCCAGCGGCTGCGCGGCTGCCCACCCGCCGACAACACCAGCACGTCATGCGACGCCAGTTCCTGCGGATGCGTTGGCGTGCCGGCGCGCGCCAGATAGGCCGGCGCCGCCACGGCGACGCGGCGCAAGGTGGTGAGCTGGCGGCGAACCAGGCTGGAATCCTCCAGCCAGCCCACGCGCACTGCGAGATCGATGTTGCCGCGATACAGGTCGGTGATCGAATCGCCGATCGACAGCTCCAGCGAGACCTGCGGATGCATGTCGAGGAAATCGTCGAGCCAGCCGCGCAGCCAGGTGCGCCCGAGATCGGACGGCGCGGTCAGGCGCAACGGGCCAGCCAGGGCGTCGCGCTGCTCGGCCAGCGCCCCTTCCCCTTCCTCCAGCGCGGCCAGCGCCTTGCGTGCGGCGTCCAGAAAGACGCGGCCCTCCTCAGTCAGGCGCATGCGGCGCGTGGTGCGGGCAAATAGACGGGCATTCAGGCGCTGCTCCAGACGGATCAGCGCCGCGCTGGCCGTGGCCGCCGTGCGGTCCAGTTCGCGCGCTGCCGCGGAAAGGTTTTCCAGCTCGGCGGTACGCACGAACAGCCTGAGATCATCGAGGGAGTACATGAGGCGGGAATCCGGTCAGCGCGCGCACGCGCAGTGACCGTCATTATGGAGGACTTCCGCATGCAGCCGGCCGGCGGCGCATGGCCGCCAGGCCGTCCGGCATGGACGTCCACATGGCCGAGGATGCCTCGCCAGCTCCGTGCGCTAGCGGTCCATGAACGAGACGAACTCGTCGAGTTCCAGCTTGTGAAGCGCCATGTTGTTCTCCGGCATGCTGTTGTCGGCGTAACCGAGTGACATGCCGGCCACCACCATCTCTCCGTCCGGAATGCCGAGGCCGGCACGGAGCACTTCCGATTGCAGCGACCAGATCTGCTGCGGACAGGTATCCAGCCCGCCAGCACGTGCGGCCAGCATGATGTTCTGCAGGAAGCAGCCGTAGCAGAGGAAGCTGGCCCATTCCAGGCGCCGGTCCATCGTGAAGATGAGTCCGACTGGCGCATCGAAGAACCGGAACTGGCGCTCGACGTCGCGCCTGCGGCCGACGATATCGCTCCTGGCCACACCCTGCGCATCGCCGAGCATCCCCCGGAACGTATTGAAGCGGGACGAATACGGCGCCGGCATTTCCTTCGGAAAGAACGGGTACTCGGGCGCCAATGCCTCCGGGCTGGCGCGATACGCGTCAACCGCCGCATCGACGATCTTCGCGCGCGCTTCACCGGTCAGCACATAGCATCGCCAGGGCTGCGTGTTGCTTGAGCTCGGCGCGTACTTCGCCACCGACAGGATTTCCCTGACGGTCTCCATCGGCACCGGCCGATCGAGGAAGCCGCGCTTGCTTTGGCGTCCGCGAATCAACGCTTCGGTGAGTTGAATCGTATCCATGTTGGCTGTCTCCATTTTCCTGTCTCCGTTCTCGTGGTGGGGGTCGCTATGGTGGAAAAGATCATAGACACATCCCCTGCCTTGCGAAGCGGGAAAAGCTTGCAAGCTTCGTCCGAGAACGATGAACGATGCAGCGCGACAAGGTTCTGTACGAGGTGCCGTGCGCGAGGCGCGAACACGCGCCGAGGGTTTACCTGAGTGACCTCGCATGCATGCCATGTCGGCTGCAAACCCGCGTCATTCCACGCATTGCGGGCGTCCAATTTCATGAACGCTACGTTCCCGAATGCCGCGCGCACGGCCGAATCCAGATCGCCTATCTTCTCACTCGAGATCGAAGCATCAATGGCACACGAGACAATGGAGTGAGTGGATGAACCAGTTGAAATGCTTGCCGCAGGAAGAGATTGTCTGGGGGCACGACATCCTGAAGACCGTCGCCGCATCCATGGGCGACCACGGCATCAACCGTCCGATGACGTTCACGGTGGAGTTTCTCGCGGGGTTGAATCGCGAGTATTTGCAGCCTGGCATTCGCGATGGGGTCGGCACCTTTACCAATCTGCCGCCGCATGTGCCCGACTTCGCGGTGCGCGACGGTCTTCGTGCGTGCATCGAACGCAATGCGGGATCGATTGTCGCGCTGGGTGGCGGGTCCGTGCTCGACGCCGCGAAGGCGGTTTCCTACGAGCATTTCAAACAAACCGGACGCTATCTCCCCATCGCCGCCTTCCCGACAACCTTGTCCGGCTCGGAGTTCTCGCACTACTTCGGCGTGACGGAGACGGATGGCCCGCAGAAGTTCAAGCGCAGCTATGCCGTGCGCGAAACGACGCCCACGCTGGTGGCCATCGACCCACGGCTGATCGTCGACACGCCGCGCGCGTTGCTGCTGAGTTCGGCCATCAAGGGGATCGATCACGCGGTGGAAGGCATGCGCAGGGTCGACGTGGATCATCCCCATGCCATCCTGGCCGCCAGGGGCGTGGAGCGCTTCCTCGCCGTGCTGGAGAAGTGGCCGCGCAACCTCGAGACTCGCGAGGCCATCGAACGCGGTCTGGTCTCGGCTGACGATCTGCTGCAACTTCAGCTCGCCGCGTGGCAGTGCTACTTTTATCCCGCCTCGGTGATCTATGGCCTGAGTCATCGCATCGGGCACATCCTCGGCGGCACGTTCGGGCTGCCGCATAGCGTGACATCGTGCGTGACGCTGGCGCCCGTCATTCGCGCCTGCGCCGATGCCTATGGCCAGAAGTTCGAGATCTTCTCGCCGGACCATGACGGCCAGACAGCGGCCATATCCCTCGCGAACCGGATCGCGACCGTGGTGGAAGCGCTGAATTTACCCAGCCGGCTCGGCGCGCTCGATTTCGACCGGGTGAAGCTGCCCGATGTAGCCGCGTTGCTGATGCAGAACTACCCCTCCGAAGTCGGCGACCTCGGCGACGACGCCGGCCGGAAGCTGGAAGCCTTGCTGGAGCGCCTGTGGTAACGATCGATCTTCAGCGGCCAGCCCGTACTGCCGCGCAAGCGATGGGTCTGCGCAAGACGCTCCGTGCCCTTGCCGCACGGCGGATCACCGCAACCGCGCTGACGGAGCAGGCCCTCGAAGCGGCGGAGGCCAGCAAGCGGTCCCTCAACGCGTTTTCCGCCATCGATTGGGATCGTGCGCTGAAGGCGGCTGCGGAAAGCGACCGCCGCTATGGCGAAAACAGGCAGCGCCCGCTGGAAGGGCTACCTATCGCCATCAAGGACCTGATCGACACGAAGGGCATGGAAACCCGGTACGGATCGGCTGCCTATCTCGGCAACCTGCCCGCTGCGGATGCCGATATCGTGAGATCGCTGGTGGAGCGCGGCGCCATCGTCATCGGCAAGACCACGACCCACGAGTTCGCGTGGGGCGTGACGACTGCCAGCGCCAGATTCGGCGACACCCTGAATCCGCTCGACCGCTCGCGCATCCCCGGTGGCTCCAGCGGCGGTGCCGCGGCGGCGATCGCGCACGGTGCCGTGATGGCGGGCGTGGGGACCGATACCGGCGGCTCGGTCCGGATTCCCGCTGCGCTCTGCGGCGTCGTTGGCTTCAAGCCGACGCTCGGCACGCTCTCCACGCGCGGCGTGTTTCCGCTGGCGCCGTCCTGCGACCACGTTGGCCTGCTCGGCGAACAGGTCGACGACGTGGTGATGCTTGCGGATGCCCTTCACATCGAGGTTCCCGAGAGCGACGCGTGGCTTTCCGCTCGCCTCGGCGTGATCCGCGAAATCGCACCGGTGCCGCTGAGTCCGGACATCGCGGCCGCCTTCGATGGCGCCATGCGGCGCCTGGCGCAGGTATTTGCTTGCGTGAACATCGGCACCTCCGGTCTGTTCGATGCCGTGTTCGATGCCTTTGCGAGCATCGTCCTGATCGAAGGCGGCATCGAGCACTTCCGTCGCAACGACTGGGACCGCATCGCCACGCACTACAACCCGGAGACCGTCGACCGGCTGAAGCGCGCGGAAACCATGGATCTGCGCGCCTATGCGGCGGCCCAGCAGACACGGCGGAAATTCACGGCGAGGCTGCACGAGGTGATGTCGACGGTCGACTACCTCGTGCTGCCCACATGCCCATGCATCGCGCCGCATCTCGATGCCAGCAACGTCAGCATCGGCGATTGGACCGGCACGGTCCGCGAGGCGCTGATGACGTATACCGCACCGTTCAACATCGCAGGATTTCCTGCCATCTCGATTCCCTTGCCGACCGGCGACCATAGCCTTCCCGCGGCATTGCAGATTGTCGCGAGGCCCGGCGACGACGGCGCGCTGCTGCAGATCGCGCAACAGATGGAGCAGATGCTGCAAACGGCCGCCACCTGCGAGCCCTGACAGACGTACCCCCACAACGAGGAGACAACGATGAACGAACCCGTCAAGAATGCGTGCCCGGCATCCGCCGGCGCGTCGACCGGACAGACGCCCTACAGTGCGTGGATGCACACCGACGTGCTCCACTCGCTGCATCATCCGGTCAGCGATCACCCCGGAGAGCATGCTTGGATCGTCTCGGTGCAAGTGTCCGAGCTCTACTGGATGCTGATCATCAAGGAGCTCCAGATCGCGCAGGCCCAATTGCGCGCCAATGACCTCACGCAGGCCTGCCGGACGCTGCGGCGCGTCGTCGCCCACCATGAGCCGCTCAATGCCACGTGGCGATCGATCGCGTGGATGACGCCGACCGATCTGCTTTCCATCCTGTCGCGCGCGGTGGCGACGTATGGCAAGGACACCGCGCTGCAGGGATGGACGTATCGGCAGATGGTCTACCTGCTCGGCATCAAGCAGGCGGAGCATCTGCAGCACTTCACTCCGCAGCCCGAGCGCTGGAAGCAGCTCAACCAGGCTCTGGCCGAACCGAGCCTCTATGACGACGTGCTCGCCTACCTGAACCGCAACGGCTTTGCGGTGCCGGCGACGATGCTGGATCGCGATTTCGGCGTGCCTTACGCGCCGAGCAAGGCCATCGAGAAGGTCTGGCGCGATATCTACGCCGACCCGAACGAAAACCGGGAACTTCAACAGCTCGGCGAGACCCTGGCCGATATCGCCGAGGGATTCTCCACCTGGAAGTATCTGCACCTGATGGCCACGCGCCGCACGTTTGGCGGCCGGCCGGCCTACTTCGGCACCGAGGGCGTTGCGTGGCTGGTGCCGACCATGGATGAGATTCCGTTTCCGGAACTCTGGTCGGCGCGCGGCTTCATCGGCGATCCGCCTGCGGTGTGTCCGCACATGCACAAGTAATGGGACGCGCGATTCGCGGAATCCTGTAAGCCAACCGCCAACCATTTAACCAGGGGAAGCCAGCAATGAGCAATGATCAGGGGATAAAAGAACTCGCGGCGGGTGCCCGCGCCGCCATGGCCGATCCCGCGCGGATCACCATCGTGGGCCATGACGCGAACCCGCGTTTTGAACTGTTCCACGCGGCCAGCTCGCTGTGCTCGCAAAAGGTCCGCACGGTGCTGTTCGAAAAGCAGCTGCCGTATCGGTCGAACGATATGAAGATCCTGAGTTCGATGGGTCCGGATGGCGTCGTTCCCGCCGAGCACTACCACCCGCCCTACGTCCGTCTGCGGCTGATCGCCGGCCGGGACGTCGGGCGGGCGTTTGTCAGCGGATATAGCGGGCGCACGTCGGTGGAGACCGAGGGCTTCGATCCCTGCACGGTGCCGTTGCTGGTGGACTACGAAGCCGGCTGCGTAATCGCGGACTCGCAGCGGATCTGCTGCTATCTGGACGCGGTATCGCGCGATCCGGTTCAACTCCTGCCGGACGATGCCGAGGCGCGTGCCGCGGTGATGCGCCAGGTGAGCATCGTCGATCGGATTCCGAACGGCACGCTGCTCTACGGCTTTCATCCCGACGCCGACCTGCGCCCCGATGCGCTCAAGACGGTCATGGAAACGGTCTACGACTACAAGATCATGGCGCTCCAAACCATGATCGCCGCCAATGCCGGGGATGCGAAACTGGTTGCCGCCTATCGCGCGAAGATCACGAAGGAACGCGGCGGCAAGTCGGTCTGTCACGATGCGACCTTTCAGCGCGTCACTCGTCAGCACGTCGCGAATCTGCTGAAAGAGCTGGACGGTACGCTGGGTTCGGCAGCGGGGCCTTATCTCGCGGGCGCATCGTTCTCGCTTGGCGATGTGCTGTGGGGCGTCAATCTGGTGCGGCTGGCGTATCTGGGGCTGGCGTCGATGTGGGACGACCTGCCCAATGTCGCACGCTATGTCGATGCGCTAGTCAAGCGTCCGTCGCTGCGCGAGGAAGCGCTCCTGGCCACGACCGACGCTATGCCGCCATCGCGGCATATGGATGCCCTGGCAGGCAGCGGGGGGGCGGTATCGGCGTAGTCTTCCGGCTAGTGTTGTGAGTTAGAAATTCATTTCATTATTGCCTTGTCCGCCTGCCGCGACGAAATGGCGCATGAAAAGGCGTTCCGATTCGCGCAATCCTTCCTCGGTGAGGATGACTGATTTCGCCTTGTTCACAGGGTCGGCAATGAGACCT
>NZ_JBFTSP010000054.1:0-18154 GCF_056400065.1 Cupriavidus sp. 01L415
TATTGGGTCTGGTCAAGCGTGTCGAAATCCACAAGGATGAGATCGTCGTTGTGTTCAGGGTTGACCCACAGCCTGGGGCTCTCGACAGCGAAAATTCGAATGATTCAGACGACGGAGTGAAAAGTATGCAACGTTGTACGCGGCGTACTATCGCCCTTGCTGTCGAATATCCTGCTGACGGATTGGGACCGCGAACTGGAGAAACGGGGGCTGGCGTTCTGTCGCTACGCGGATGACTGCAACATATACGTCCGAAGCAAGGCGGCGGGACAGAAGCTGCTGGCTGGGATGACGGCGTTCCTTGCGGAACGGCTGAAACTGCAAGTCAACGAAGGCAAGAGCACGTGCGGGCGCCCATGGGCGCGCAAGTTCCTAGGCTACAGCGTGACAGCCCATCGTCAGGCGAAGCTGCGTATTGCACCGGAAAGCCTGCAAAGGCTGACAGGGCGAATAAAGGAGCTGATGCGCCAGGGGCGCGGGAGGAGTCTGGCTCACACGATCGCGGCGCTGAATCCGGTGCTGCGCGGGTGGATCGGGTACTTCCAGTACACGCAGAGCAAGCGGCCTTTGGAGGAATTGGACGGATGGGTGCGCCGGCGACTGCGCTGTCTGCTATGGCGGCAAGCCAAAGGCTGGCGAACCCGACTGTCGCTTCTGCGGCGCCAAGGGGTCTCCGCCAAGCGGGCAGCCCAGTCCGCCCTCAACGGGTACGGGCCATGGTGGAACGCAGGTGCCCTGCATATGCGAGAAGCCTTCCCCAAACGCTACTTCGACGCCATGGGGCTGATCTCGCTGCTGAATACTCAGCAGCGCTTGCAGTCTCGTTTGTGAACCGCCGTATGCGGAACCGCACGTACGGTGGTGTGAGAGGGCTGAGGGGGTGACCCCTCACCCTACTCGATGCTTCCTCCCTGCGCTTCCCCTCGATTTCCCATCGAACCTCCCGTCGTTCTGCCCCCGCCGATCTCTTTGCTCTTCCCGTCGTGCCTCCCTTGACCTTTCCTCGCCCATGGGGGCACATGGGTCGATCGGTCGGCTTGCGGATGACGTATCTGCTGCGCCGCGCATCGTCCGTCACGCCGATCCGACCTGTGGTCCCCGCGTCATGTAACGCCGGGGACGCTTTGCACCCGGCCGTGGCCAGCTTCCGGTTCTGCCGCCGGCACTGTGGAATGTTCCGGAAGTTCAGTGATTGTGTACGTTTCCCCCCAATTTGCAGACACGAATCATTGACAGTGCCAGACCCGCAGCGCCATCATTCGTTCGGAACAGATGCGCCTCCGGGGCTACACCAAATATCGCCCTGCAGTCCCCCGGAAGGGTCGCCAGCCTAAGGGAACGGGGTCATGAATCCATCGATACGCCAACTGGCAAGCGTCCTCTCGCTTGCCGTCCTGCTGTCCGCTTGCTCGTCCACGCCCGAGCCTGTCGTCACCGAAACCCCGGCTGCCGAACAGCCCTCCGACCAGGCCATGAAGGCCCTGTCGGCTGAGGTCTTCACGTACGGCTATCCGCTCGTGCTGATGGATGTGACGCGCGAGGTGATGACGGCAAAAGTGCCGCCCAACACGTTCGTCCACAAGCGAACCTTCCCTGATCCGACCTATACCGACGTTGTCAGTCCCAATGCGGATACCTTGTATTCGTCCGCGTGGATCGACGTGTCGAAGGAGCCGGTCGTGCTGTCCCTGCCCGACACCAGCGGCCGCTATTACCTGATGCCGGTGATGGATGCATGGACCAACGTGATTGCGTCGCCGGGCAAGCGCACCACGGGCACCAAACGGGTCGCCTTTGCGATTGTCGGTCCGGGCTGGCAGGGCACGCTGCCCAAGGGCGTCAAGGAGATTCGCTCGCCGACGGCGCTCGCATGGGTGATCGGGCGGACGCAAGCCAACGGCAGGCAGGACTTTCCGGCCGTGCATCGCCTGCAGGACCAATACCGTCTGATTCCGTTGTCGATCTGGCAGAAGGGCGGTCGCATGGCGCCGCCGCCGCTGCCGCCGCGTGTCGCCCTGATCGACACCCAGACGCCGCCGGTGGAGCAGGTGGCGGCAATGGATGCGCAGGCGTTCTTCAGCCGGCTGTCCGCGCTGTTGCCAGAGAATCCGCCGGCGCCCGAAGATGCCGCGATGGTGGAGAAGATGAAGCGGATGGGCGTGAAGCCCGGGGAGCCGTTCAAGACCACGGTGCTCGAACCGTCCACGGCCCGCGCGGTGCAGGAGGGCGCCACCGCGGCGCTGGCCGGCATTACCGCCAACGCCCGCAAGGGCGCCGCCGGCAGCACGGGCTGGCGCATGCAGCGCGACCTCGGCACGTATGGCGTCGACTACGGCAAGCGTGCCGCCATCGCCATGGTCGGGTTAGGTGCGAACCTGCCCGAAGACGCGATCTATCCGTGGACGCGCGCCGATGCCACGGGCCGGCCGTTCGACGGTGGCAGCCGCTACGTGCTGCACTTCGACAAGGGCCAGCTCCCGCCGGTCAAGGCGTTCTGGTCGCTGACGATGTACAACGACAAGCATGCCTTCGTCAGCAATCCGCTCCAGCGCTACACGATTGGCAGCCGCGACCGCCTGCGCTACAACCGCGACGGTTCGCTCGATATCTATATCCAGTACGATCGCCCGGCGCCCGATCAGATCGCCAACTGGCTGCCCGCGCCGCCTGAGGCATTCAGCCTGATGCTGCGCGCGTACTGGCCGGACCAGGTATTGCTGGACGGCAAGTGGACGCCGCCAGCGGTGCAGCGCGTGAACTGAGTGCGTGAACTGAGCGCGCGGGCCGCGCGGGCAAACCGCGAGCCAGTGATGAGCCCTTCCTGACCGGAAGGGTTTTTTCATGGTGCCGGGAGAATCGGAGGCGGCGCGGAGGTGGCCGCCGGGTGTGGCCGCGAGGAATGGGCTCGAGAAACGGACGCGAGAAACGGGCGCCGGATGTCGGCGCCCATTGCCTCAGAACTTGACCTTCACCCCCGCATAGAACGCGCGGCCCACGCCCGGGTAGAACACGGACGTATTGGCCGTGCGCGCATCCGCCACGGTGCTGAAGTCGCTGATGTAGCGCTTGTCGGCGAGGTTGCGGGCGTCGAGGAACAGCGTCACGCCGCGCTGGAACTCATAGCTTGCCTGCATCCCGAACAGCACGTATGCCGGCACCTTCATCGTGTTGGCGTAGTCCACGTACGCGCCAGTCGGCACCCAGTCGAGCGTGCCCGCCACGCGCAGCCCCGAGGCATGGCTGTAGGCCAGCGTGGTGCGCAACACGTGCTGCGGCACGCCGGCGATGCGGTTGTTGCCGTAGACCGGATCGTTGTCGAAGCGGAAATCGCTGTAGTTCCACAGCTGCGATACGGTGACCTTGTCGCCGGACCGGGCCACGTCGCGCAGCACGTCGGCGCTGGCGCCGAGTTCCACCCCTTGCAGGATGGTCTTGTTGGCATTGAAGGTGGACGCCGGCACGTCGGGGCTCACCGTGAATTGCAGCAACTGGTCGCGCACCAGCGACCGGTAGACGGTCAGGTCCCAGCCAAAGCGGTCCAGCTGGCCGCGCGTGCCGGCTTCCAGCGTCCAGCCGTGCTGTGCCGACAGCGGCACGAACTGGTTGGTCGTGCCGATGGTCTGGTTCAGGTCGGAGAAGTCCGGCACGTCGGCGCTGCGCGTGATGTCGACGAAGGCCTGCACGTCCTTCCTCGGCTCCCACAGCACGCCGAACTTGGGGTTCACGCCGCTGTACGTGGTGCCATCGGATTTCGGGGTCGGGTTCGTCGGCAGGCCGCCGTAGTCCTGGTACTCGCGACGGTTGCGGTATGCCTTGGCGCCGGCCATCAGCGCCACAGTGGGCACCACGTAGAGGCGGTCCTCGAAGAAGGCCTCGTAGTTGTAGGCGTCCTGCCTCGAATTCAGCGTCTGGGTACCGCGGTCGCCGTTCACGTTGACGTACTGGCGCGCATCGTTGTTGCCGCCGAAGAAACGCAGCCCCGCGATCATCTGGTTGCGCAGGCCGCCGAGTGTGAAGTTGCCCGTATAGCGCGGCGCGAAGCCGTAGGTCCAGCTGTCCTGGTCGATCACCTGGAAGATCGGGTGATACAGGCTCTTGTGGATGACCCAGGTGGTGAAGTCGATCTGCCCGCTATCGAGCTTCACGCTGGTCACGTTGGCCAGCCGCTCGGTGCGCGTGTTGCGTGCCTGGTCGCCGGCCAGTGCGGTGGCCGAGGCCTTGCGCGGGTTGTTCAGCGCGTCGCTGAGCGACAGGGAACCCGGCAGCAACTGGTCGACGATGTAGGCGCCGAAGTAGAACCGCGTCTCCACGCTCGGGCTGAAGCGGTAGCCGAAGTTGGTGTTGAGCTGCTCATACTGGCCGCGTTCGTGGTCGCGATAGCCTTCCGAATGGTTGACGCTGAGATTGGCCAGGAAGTCGAACGCGCCGATCTGGCGCGATACCTGTCCGCTCGCGCGTATCGTGCCAAAGCTGCCGCCGTCCACGCGCACCATGTTGCGGGCGTCGGCGGTCAGCGCGGTGGGCGTGGTGAAGTTGATCGCGCCGCCGAGCGTGGTGGCGCCGTAGGCCAGGCCGTTGCCGCCCTTGTAGACCTCGGCCGCGGACAGGCCAAGCGGGTCGATCTGGTAGTAGTCGCCGCTGCCATCGGCAAAGTTGGTCGGCACGCCGTCCTGGAGGATTTCCAGCCCGCGCGTGTGGAAGCCGCGCGCGATGCCCGAGCCGCGGATCGACAGCCGCAGTTCCTGGCCATAGCGTTCCTCGACGTAAACACCCGGTGCATCCTTGAGCACATCGCGCAGATTGCTGGCGTAGGTATTCGAGTACGACGCGGCATCGACAAAGCCAACCGAGCCGGCCGACTGATAGAGCGACCGGCGCTGCTGCGCGATGCCCGGCACGGTCAGCGATCCCTCGGCGGTGGCCGTGGCGGTGACGGTGGGTAGCGTGGGGATCGGCGTGTTGGCGTCCGTGGCGGCCGGGCTTGCGGATTGGGCCAGTGCCGCGCCCGTGAGGGCAGCCGCCGGCAGCACCGCGGCGCGGCGCCAGGTGTTGGCTCGTTTCATTCCTTCCTTGTGGTCGGGACTCACGCCCGCATGGCTGCGGGCGCTGTCTCGCTCTATCTTATGAGATGGACAGGAAGGATACGAACTTGGGTGCCCATGCGCCATGCGACACAGCAGCGCACCGCGATGATGGGACCGCGAAAAAGCGCCCGGCGAAGGCGCCCGGTGAAGGCGCCTTCGGGCGGCCCCTCGTTCAGATCGCGGCCTGTCCCGCGCAGGCCACGCCGCACGCAGCGGTGTGGACGTGCGTGGCCGGCGTGGCGGACACGTTGGCCGTGGCAGGGCGCTGCACGCGCTTCCACGTCGCCGGGGCCTGGCCCGCGAGCTTGCCGCGCAACTGGCGTGCCGCAGTGACCATGTTGGCCAGGGCGGCTTCGGTCTCCGGCCAGCCGCGCGTCTTCAGGCCGCAATCCGGGTTGACCCACAGCCGTTCGGGCGGGATGACCTCGCAGGCGCGCTCCAGCAATCGCGTGACGGCATCCACCGTCGGCACGCGCGGCGAGTGGATGTCGTAGACGCCCGGGCCAATCTCGTTCGGATAGTCGAAATCGCCAAACCCTTCCAGCAGTTCCATGGCGGATCGCGAGGTCTCGATCGTGATCACGTCCGCATCCATCGCCGCGATGGCCGGCAGGATGTCGTTGAACTCGGCATAGCACATATGCGTGTGGATCTGGGTCTGGTCGGCCACGCCGGCGGCCGACAGCCGGAACGCGTTCACCGCCCATTCCAGATAGGCCGCCCAGTCCTCGCGGCGCAGCGGCAAGCCTTCGCGCAGCGCGGGCTCGTCGATCTGGATGACGCGGATGCCGGCCGATTCCAGGTCGCAGACCTCGTCGCGAATCGCCAGCGCCAGCTGGCGGGCCGTGGTGGCGCGCGGCTGGTCGTCGCGGACGAACGACCATTGCAGCATCGTCACCGGGCCGGTCAGCATGCCCTTCATCAGCTTGTCCGTGAGGGACTGGGCATAGCGCGCGGTGTCCACGGTCATCGGCTCGGGACGGTAGACATCGCCGTAGATCACGGGCGGCTTCACGCAGCGCGAGCCGTAGCTCTGGACCCAGCCGTTCTCCGTGAAGGCGTAGCCGCAGAGCTGTTCGCCGAAGTATTCCACCATGTCGTTGCGTTCGGCTTCGCCGTGCACCAGCACGTCCAGCCCCAGGGCTTCCTGCTTGCGCACGGCCAGTTCGATTTCCGCGCGGATCCGCTCGAGGTATTCCAGCGCGCCGATGTCACCGCGCTTGAAGGCGGCGCGCGTCTGGCGAATCGCGGCGGTCTGCGGGAACGAACCGATCGTGGTCGTCGGCAGGGCCGGCAGATTCAGGGCCTCGCGCTGGCGATCGATGCGAATGTCGAAGGCGCTATCGCGGTCGGCCATGTCGACCGTGACCGCAGCCAGCCGCCTCTGGACCTGCTGGTTGACGACGCGGCTGGAGGTGCGGCGCGACTGGCGGGCATTGTCGGATGCCGCCAGCTGGTCGACCACGGCCGCCTCGCCCTCATTCAGCGCGGTGGCCAGCGTGTGCAGCTCGTCGAGCTTCTCGGTGGCGAAGGCCAGCCAGGATTTCAGCTCGGGGTCGAGGCGCACCTCCGCATCGAGCGACACCGGCACGTGCAGGAGGGAGCAGGACGGCGCCAGCCAGAGCCGGTCGCCGAGCGCGGCGTGCAGCGGCTTGAGCGTGTCGAGCACCGCGCGCAGATCGGCCCGCCAGATATTGCGGCCGTCGATCACGCCGACGGACAGCACGGCATCGGCCGGCAGCACGCGTTGCCAGGCGGCCAGTTGCGCCGGGGCGCGGACGAGGTCAATGTGGAAACCCTGCACCGGCAACGCGGCGGCACGCGCGGCATGCGGTGCGGCCGTGTCGAAATAGGTGGCCAGCAGCAGCTTGACGCCCGCCTGGGCCAGCGCGGGATAGGCCTCGTCGTAGGCATCGAGCCATGCATCGTCCAGGTCCAGGCACAGCGCCGGTTCGTCGATCTGCACCCACTCGATGCCGCGCGCCTTCAGCGTGGCCAGGATGCGCTGGTAGGCCTGCACGACCTTCGGCAGCAGGCTCAGGCGATCGAAACCGGCCGCATGGGACTTGGACAGCCACAGGTAGGTCACCGGGCCGATCAGTACCGGACGGGTCTGCAGGCCGAGCGCGAGGGCTTCGTCGATCTCGTCGAAGAACCACGCGGGGCCGCCATCGAAGGTGCTGTCCGCATCGAGCTCGGGGACGATGTAGTGGTAGTTCGTATCGAACCACTTGGTCATTTCCATCGCTGGCTGGGCGGCGTTGCCCCGGGCCAGTTCGTAGTACTGCGCCAGCGTCAGCGCGGCGGCGTCGAAGCCAAAGCGCCGGGGCAGCGCGCCCAGCAAGGTGGTCAGCCCGAGCATCTGGTCATACCAGGCGAAATCCCCGGCGGCGACGGTGGCCAGCCCGGCGTCGGCCTGCAGTTGCCAGTGGCGGCGGCGCAGCGTGGCGCCGGTGTCGCGCAGCGCGACTTCAGAGGTTTCGCCGCGCCAGAAGGCTTCCTGCGCGAATTTCAGTTCACGGCGCGCGCCGATGCGCGGAAAGCCGAGGGTGTGGGTGCGTGCCATCTGTTGCTCCGATCGAGTATGTCTGTCTGGCGCACAGTGTCGATTCCCACGTAGAATGAATCAAGCGACATGTTTTAAACAATGTATGAATTTGATTCAAGTGACTCCATGATCGAGGTTCGCCATTTCCGCTCCCTCGTGGCCATTGCCGAATCGGGCAAGCTGGCCACGGCGGCCGAGCGCGTACACGTCAGCCAGTCCGCGCTGTCCCACCAGATCAAGGCCATCGAGGCGTACTACGGCATGGCGTTGTTCGATCGCACCCGGCAGGGGCTGCGCTTCACGCCGGCCGGCGAGCGGCTGCTGGCGCTGGCGCGGGAAGCCCTGGCCGCGATCAGCGCCGCCGAGCGCGACCTGCTGCGATTGAAGGGCGACACGCGCGGCGAGTTGCGCGTGGTGCTGGAGTGCCACACCTGCTTTGACTGGCTGATGCCGGTGATGGATGAATTCCGGCGCCGCTGGCCGGAGGTGGAGGTGGACCTGGTGGCGGGCTTCCATGCCGATCCGCTGGCGCTGCTGACCAATGGACGCGCGGACATGGTGATCGGCTCGAAACCGCCGGGCAAGCGCGGGCTGGAGGTGGCGCCGCTGTTCCGCTTCGAGATCCTGGCGGTCATCGCCAACGAGCATCGGCTGCGCAACAAGCGACGGATCGAGGCTGCGGACCTGGCCGGGGAAACGCTGATCACCTATCCGGTGCCCGAGCAGCGGATCGACCTGATCCGCGAAGTGCTGGAACCGGCCGGCATCCACCTGCAACGGCGCACGGCGGAACTGACGGTGGCTGTTCTCCAGCTGGTGGCCAGCCGCCGTGGCGTGGCGGCGCTACCCAACTGGGGCGTGAAGAACTACGTCGATCACGACTACGTGCTGGCCAAGCGCATCGGGGCAAAAGGGCTCTGGAGCGAACTCTATGCGGTCGTGCCGGCCGCGATCTCGGAGCGGCCTTATGTGGCCGATTTCGTGACGATCGTGCGCGATATCTGCGCGGCGGAACTCGACGGGATCGAGCTGCTGGCGCCGGCGGCCTAGACGCATTGGCGAGGGCGATCCGGCCAGCGCAAGGCGGCCGGTTCGCAACGGGGCGCCGGATGGGCGCGCCGGATGAGGGCACTTCAGGCGTGCAGGGCAAGCGGTTCGGCGAACGTCGGCAGCCCCACGCCGTCCAGCGCATCCAGGCCCTCGACGTCGTCGGAGAACTCCACATCGACAATCTCGACTTGCACGCCGTGGCCGACCCGGCGCACGAACACGTGAAGCAACTCGGGCATCGGCGCCTCGGCCAGCAGCCGCACGGCGTGGCCGCCTTGCGCGTCGACATGCAGTTGTCGCAGCGACAGCCCGGTGCGGCGGGCATTGGCGAGCACCCATTCCAGACTGCCGAAGACGTCGGTACGGTCCAGGCGGAGGGCGATCTGAAGGGTGGGCAGCGACATGGCAGGAGTCCGGAAGTGATTCGCGATAGGTCCGGTAAATTTACCAGCCAACCGCGAAAATGAGCTTCTGAATTTTCTCCATGTAACGGCTGAATGGAGATGAAATCTCTGTTTGATGTAGAGTATTGGGGGGATTGTTCTTCGATGGAGGTCGCGCGGTGCCCAATGTACCCAAACTCGATGAGATCGATCGCCGCATCCTGCGCGAACTGCGCCGGGACGGCCGGATCTCCAATGCAAAGCTGGCCGAGCTGGTCGGCCTGTCCGCCACGCCGTGCTGGAACCGGGTGCGGGCGCTGGAAGAGGCGGGGGTGATCGAGAGCTATGCCGCGCTGCTGAACCAGAAGGCACTGGGCCTGCCGGATACGGTGCTGATCGAGGTCACGCTCGACCGGCACGACGACGACATGCTTCATCGCTTTGGCGAGGCGCTGGCGGAACTGCCCGAGGTGCTGGAGGCGCACCTGCTGACGGGCGAATACGACTATCTGATCAAGGTGGCGGTGGCCGGCACGGAAGGGTACGAGGAGTTCCTGCGCCACAAGCTCTACAAGCTGCCCGGGCTGCGGCACAGTCATTCCACCTTCGTCCTCCGCACGCTGAAGCGCGAACCTTCCGTCCAACCCTAGAGGTCGTTTCAAAAATATCCTGGCGTCGTTGCGCGGCCTTGCGGCCGCCCGACCGCTTAGCGCGCGGCCAGCCTGCCTAGCCTCGGCGCCAGCGCCGTGGTGACCACGCCCAGGCCGATCAGGGCCAGCCCGATCGACAGGTCCGCCGAGATCCGCTCGTGCCAGGCGGCGGCCGACAGGACCAGGCCGATCAGCGGCACGCCGAGCATCGCGATCGAGGTGGCGGCCGGCGGCAGGGACTGCGTCACGTTGAGCACCACGATAAAGGTCAGTGCCGTGGCCAGCGGGCCGGTATAGAGAATCACGGCCCAGATATCAGCGATCGCGGCGAGGTCCGGTGCGCCATCGCGGAACAGCGCCAGCAGGACCAGCGGCACCGTCGCCACCGCGCATTCCCAGGGAATCATCTCCGCGCCGAGCCGGACGGACCGGTTGGCGCGCAACTGGATGATGCTGACCGACCACGCCAGCGAGGCGCCGAGCAGCATCGTCAGTCCCATCACGGTGTGCCACTGCCAGTCGCCCAGAGCGGGCGCGACGATGACCGCGATGCCCGCATAGCTGAAGGCCGTCGCCAGCCATTGCAGGCGCGACGGGCGCTCGCCCAGCACCAGCGACGACAACGGAATGACCCAGACGGCCGTGGCGTAGGCCACCACCGACGCGCGGCCCGGCGCCACATACTGCAGCGCCCACAGGGCCAGGGCCGTGAACGCCGCCATCTGCAGCAGCCCCACACCGATCACCAGCGGCCATTCCTGTCGCGTCGGCAGGCGCAGCCGGCGCACGGCGCCCAGCACGACCACGCTGATCAGCGCCGCCGAGCCAAAGCGGCAGGCGGCAAACCACAGCGGGCTGACATGCGCGAGGCCCAGCTTCATGACCGGCCAGTTGCCGCCCCAGATGATGACGGCGCCGATCAGCGGCAGGAATTTCTTGATACCGGCGAGGGAGGCCGCGCCGGCGGGAGCTTGGACAGACATGGGAGAGGCTTGAGATCGTTGTTTTGCGCGATCGGGCAAGTGCCGGATCGGATGCGGAAAGTCTACGGGGCATTGCACCGCAGCATTGACCGGATCGCCCTGCAAGGGTCTGCCATTGCGGCATAGAATGCTGGCTTCAGCCCTAACGAAAGCGCAACATGCTGGACATCGATCTCGACGCCACAGACATCCGGATCCTGAGCGAACTGCAGCGGGACGGCAGCCTGACCAATGTGGAGCTGGCAAGCCGCGTCAATCTCTCCCCGTCACCATGCCTGGCGCGGGTCAAGCAACTCGAAAAAATGGGGGTTATCTCCCGCAAGGTGACGCTGCTCGATGCGCGTAGGCTGGGGCTGAAGGTCGTGGTGTTTATTTCAATCTCGCTCGACAAGCAGCGCCGCGAAACCCTCGACGAATTCGAGCGACGCGTGGGCGCGCTGCCGCAGGTAATGGAGTGCTACCTGATGTCGGGCGATGCCGACTACCTGCTGCGCGTGGTCGTGCCGGACGTGGAGGCACTGGAGCGGTTGATCATCGACCAGATCACGCGCATTCCCGGGGTGTCCAATATCCGTTCGAGCTTCGCGCTCAAGCAGGTGCTGTACAGCACCGCACTGCCGCTGGGCTGATTTCGGGCCGCGTTCCCGACTGGATTCCCGACCGGACAACCGAAGGATGCGCCAGCGCGTCCGGGACGTTCGCAGTATTCTCGCCCTCTGGCGCGGGCCGGCGTCGCGCACGGCCTGCGGATGACATCGCAAGGAGAAGACAGCATGGATCTGGGACTCGGCAATAAGGTAGCGATCATTACGGGTGGATCGCAGGGCATCGGCAAGGCAGCGGCCGAGCGGCTGGCGGCGGAAGGCGCGGCGGTGGTGATCGCGGCGCGCGGCATGGCGCGGCTGGAGGAGGTGGCGGCGGAAATCCGCGCCCAGGGCGGGCGAGCGCTGCCGGTGCAGGCCGACGTGAGCCGCGCCGAGGACTGCGTGAAACTGGTGGCGGCCGCCGTCGAGGCCTTCGGCCGCGTCGATATCCTCGTCAACAACGCCGGCACCTCCGCCACGGGCGATTTCGAGTCCACGCCCGATGAAGTCTGGCAGGCCGACTTCGACCTCAAGCTGTTTTCCGCCATCCGCCTGTCACGCATGTCGATCCCGCACATGCGCCGCCAGGGCGGCGGCCGCATCATCAACATCACCAACATTGGCGCCAAGCAGCCGCGCGCCAAGTCGATGCCGACCACCGTGACGCGGGCCGCCGGTCTGGCCTTCACCAAGGCCTTGTCCAAGGAATTCGCGCCGGAGCAGATCCTGGTGAACACGATCTGCATCGGCCTGGTTCGCGCGGGGCAGCACGAGACCAAGGCCGCGCGTACTGGCGTCGACGTCGAGGATCTCTACGTGAAGCTGGGCAAGGACATCCCGCTCGGCCGCGTGGGGCAGGCCGAGGAGGTGGCCAATGCGATTACGTTCCTGGCGTCTGACGCGGCCAGCTATATCACCGGGACCAGCATCAACCTCGATGGCGGCACGTCCGGGGTCCTGTAAGCGGCACTATCAAAAAGATTCTGGCGTCGTTGCGCGGCCTTGCCGTACCACTTGTACTGTCTGCGGCCGCGCGCCTAGCCAGAACCGCTGGCGCTTCATTCTGATAGCGCCTCTAAGCGGGCACGGCTCTGCCAGCAGACTTACGGGTGGGGTGTCGCTTGGGGTGCGCTGGCTAGGCGCACCCGCCGCAGGTCAGGAGCATTCCAGCCGCACCGCCGTGTCGTAGAAGCCGATCCACCGCGTGATCTTTTCGTTCTCGACGGTAAAGACGTGCGCCCATTCGAGCGTGTAGGGCTTGCCGGTCTGGCGCACCACGCCCTCCACGACCCCCAGCACCGTGATGTCCTTGCCATTGGCGGCTTCGATGATCTCGATGTCCTCGAATCGCTTGATGTCGTCGTCGGCCGCCATGTGCTCGAACACGTTCGCGATATCGGCGAGCGAGGTGCGCTCCCCGGCGTAGCGGATATGGCGCGTCTGGCCAACCATCTTCCAGCTGACGTCCGGGGACAGGACGTCGAGCACGGCCTGGATGTCCTGCCTGCGATAGGCGTCGTAGGTGCCCTGCACGATCTCTTTCGGCGTTGCCATGGCGGAGTCTCCCTGATGGTGTTCTGTGTGGGGTGTACTGATTTTCTGGCGCGGCTTGCCCGGCCGCACGGTCCACCGTAGGGCGCGGCGGCAGGCCATGCAAGCCGACCAAGCGGGCTGGCACACATTGCGACACAACGTGCGGTGAATGACACATGGAACGCCTGTATCATCGGCGGTTTTGGTGTCCCGACGGTTGTCCCTGCTGCCGGTTTCACCTTAGCCCGATCCTCTCGTTATCCTCTCGTCGCCATGAATCCGACTTCGATTTTCTTCGCCCAGGCCTGCCTGGTCGTGGGCACGCCGCTCATTCTGTGGCGCAGTTTGCGAATGGGAGGCATCGTGCCGCTGGTGGTCATGCAGATCGTCGGCGGCATCCTGCTGGGGCCGTCGCTGCTGGGTGCGCTCTGGCCGGAGAACTGGCATGCGTTGTTCGGCGCGCCAAAGCTGGCCGCGCTGTCCGGGCTGCAATGGCTGGCCGTGGTGCTGTTTGCGTTCCTGTCGGGCCTGCACATCGGCGGGGGCGAGGCGCAGGGCCTGCGGCGCATCGCGATCAGCGCGGCCATCGGCTGCGTCATGCTGCCGTTCGCGCTGGGCGTGGGCGCCGGCTTTGCACTGGGTCATTTCCGCCCGACGTTGCTCGGCGAATCCGCGACCCTATGGCAGTTTGCGATTGCCGTGGGGGTGTCGATGGCCGTCACCGCGTTGCCGGTGCTCGGCGCCATCCTGCGGGAGATGCAGTTGAGCGATTCCACGGCCGGCCGGCTGGCGGTCGCCTGCGCAGCATTCAGCGATGCGGCCATCTGGATCGTGTTGTCCTGCATCCTTGCCAGCGCCGGCCAGGCGGCCGGACAGGATCCTCTGCGGCTGGTGCTCTGCGGCGCCGCCTACGTGGCGGTCATGTTCGCCATCGTACGGCCGCTGCTGGCGGCATGGCTGCCCCGGCTGCGCGGCGCGGATGCGCGGCTGGCCGCGGTGGTTGTGCTGATCTTTGCCTCGGCCTGCGCGTCCGAGCTGATCGGCCTGCACTACATCCTCGGTGGCTTCCTGGCGGGCGTGGTGCTGCCGCGCAGCGCCGCCGCCGATATCGGCCGGCAGCTGGAACCGACCACCGTGGTCGTGCTGATGCCGTTCTTCTTCCTGATGACAGGGCTGCGCACGGACCTGACGACGGCGGGCGGCGATGCGCTGGTGGTCTTCGTGGTGGCGACCGTGGTGGCCGTGGTCGGCAAGATGGCCGGCACCGCGCTGCCTGCGAGGCTGGCCGGGCTGGGTCGGCGCGATGCCTGGACCCTCGGGGCGCTGGCACAGACCAAGGGACTGATGGAAGTGGTGGTGCTGGCGATCCTGCTGGAAAACAAGCTGATCGGCACGGCGGCGTTCTCGGGCCTGCTGCTGATGGCATTGGCCACGACGGTCGTCGCCAAGCCGCTGACGCTGGCCGCGCTGCGGATGAAAGCTGACTGAGAGGTCGTCCGGCTCCCGATCCCGGGTCAGGTCAGCCGGCTGCGTATCGCCGCCCGCAGTGCGGGCAACAGTTCCGCCTCGAACCACGGATGCTTGCGCATCCATCCCACCACGCGCCATGACGGATGCGGCAGCGGAAAGACTGCCGATCCGAAATCGCGGAAATTCTGCACAGCTGCCGTCATCGAATCGCGGGCCTCCTTCGGGAGGTACCGCGCTTGCGCGTAGGTGCCGACCAGCAGCGTCAGGCGGTCCGCCGGCAGCAGGTCGAGCACGCGCTGGTGCCACAGCGGCGCGCACTCGGGGCGGGGCGGCAGGTCGCCGCTCTTGCCCTTGCCCGGGTAGCAAAAGCCCATCGGCATCAGGGCGACGCGCGCCGGATCGTAGAACTCGTCGGGGGTAAGGCCGGTCCAGTCGCGGAGGCGGTCGCCGCTTGGATCATCGAACGGAATGCCGCTGGCGTGCACGCGCGATCCGGGCGCCTGGCCGATGATCAGGATGCGCGACGTGGCGCTGAATTGCACGATCGGACGCGGGCCGGCGGCAAGTTGGGGAGCGCAGCGGGTACAAGCGGTAATCTCGCGCTGGAGGGCGTTGACGACACCCTCCGCGCCGTGGGGTAACTGCATGGTCTGCCAGCGAAGTTTGTGGGGCATGCGTATATTACTGGGCGATGCGCCGGCCTTGCCGCCGGCGGGCCGAACGAAAGGATTTGACGTATGACGACGAAAACCGAAACCGCCATCCTGGCGGGTGGCTGCTTCTGGGGCATGCAGGACCTGCTGCGCCGCTATCCCGGCGTGCTGTCCACGCGCGTGGGCTATAGCGGCGGCGATGTGCCCAATGCCACATACCGCAACCACGGCACCCACGCGGAAGCGCTCGAGATCGTTTTCGATCCGGCCAGGATCAGTTTCCGCCAGATCCTGGAGTTCTTCTTCCAGATCCACGATCCGACCACCCGGAATCGCCAGGGCAACGATATCGGCACCAGCTATCGCTCGGCGATTTTCTATGCCGACGAAGAGCAGAAGCGCGTCGCCGAGGAAACCTTGGCCGATGTCGACGCGTCCGACCTCTGGCCGGGCAAGGTGGTGACGGAGATCGCGCCCGTGGGCCCGTTCTGGGAGGCGGAGCCCGAACATCAGGACTATCTGGAGCGCTATCCCAACGGCTACACCTGCCATTTCGTGCGGCCCAACTGGAAGCTGCCGTCGCGCGGGTGATGGATCGGGCACTCGGCGCCAGCCCGGGCGCCGGGGTGCCGTCATCGTGACATGACAGGGCGGTTCCTATAATCGTTCGCGGTGCTGCGCGCGCCTGCGCGCGGCGTTCTGCCGCCGCTTCGTCGCGACATCGGCCTGATAGAGTCCGACAGTCCGACGAGTCCGACGCAATCAGTGTATTGCGGCGATTGCGGCGACTTCCGCTGCGCCGATGCAGCGTGCGCGAGGAACACCATGTCCGATACCGATATCGCCACCGAATCCCCGGAGCTCTTCGACGTCATCCTGATCGGCACCGGCCAGGCGGCGCCGTCGCTGGCCAACCGGCTGACCTCGGCCGGCATGACCGTTGCGGTTGTCGAGCGCGCCCTCGTGGGCGGCACCTGCGTCAATGTGGGCTGCACGCCGACCAAGGCGATGGTGGCCAGCGCCTATGCCGCCCGCATGGCGGCGCGCGGTGCGGAGTACGGCGTGATGCTGCCGGGGCCGGCGCGGATCGACATGGCGAAAATCTCCGCGCGCGTGGCGGGCATCACGGGTGCCAGCCGATCGGGGCTGGAACGCTGGATGGGCGGCATGCGTGGCTGCACGTTGATTCGCGGCCATGCACGCCTCGAAAGCCCCCGGACGGTCCGCGTGGGCAATCGCCTGTTGCGGGCGGACAAGATCTTTCTGAATGTCGGCGGCCGGGCGCTGGCGCCGGATAGCATCAAGGGACTCGCCGACGTCCCGTACCTCACGAATACCAATATGGTGGCGATGGATGCGGTGCCGGAGCACCTCGTCGTCATCGGCGGCAGCTATGTGGGACTGGAGTTCGCGCAGGTGTTTCGCCGCCTGGGCGCCAGGGTGACCGTGGTGGAGCGCGGTTCGCACCTGATTTCCCGCGAGGACGCCGAGGTGTCGCTGCAGGTCCGCGAGATCCTCGAGAAGGAAGACATCGTGATCCGGTGCGGGGCCGAGTGTATCCAGCTGCATCGTCATGCCGAAGGCGTCGCGGTTGGCGTGGACTGCGCATCGGGCGACCCACAGATCGTCGGCAGCCATGTGCTGATGGCCGTGGGACGGCGACCGAACACTGATGACCTGGGCCTCGACAAGGCCGGGGTCTCCATGGACGCGCACGGCTACATCAGCGTGGACGACCAGTTGCGGACCAGCGTCGACGGCATCTGGGCGCTGGGCGATTGCAACGGGCGCGGCGCGTTTACCCATACGGCGTACAACGATTTCGAAGTGGTGGCGGCCAATCTGCTCGACGGTGCCAACCGTTCCGTGGCGCATCGCATCCCGGTCTATGCGCTGTACACCGACCCGCCGCTGGGCCGCGTAGGCATGACGGAGGAGCAGGCACGCAAGGCAGGGCATCGCGTACGCGTGGGCATGCGACCCATGACGCGAGTGGCGCGCGCGGTGGAGAAGGGCGAAAGCCAGGGATCGATGCGTGTCGTGGTGGATGCCGACACCGACAAGATTCTCGGCGCGGCCATCCTCGGGCCCGGCGGGGACGAAGCGGTGCACATGGTCCTGACGGCCATGGCGGCCGGCATGACCGCCAGGCAGGTCACGCAGACGATGGCGATCCACCCCACGGTGTCGGAACTGGTTCCGACGATCTTCGGGGAACTGGCGGACGCGAAATAGACGGCGTGATGGCTGGCAATTTCTGGCGTACCGGAATGACGGATTATCCGTCAGGCGCAGCACACCTGGAAAGTCCGCTTCGTCAATAATCCCTCAAGAGTTCAACCTGCCAGTCGACTGAACTTCCTCGGGCGGTCCTGTGGTCAGGCCGCCCATTTTTTTCCAGTTCCCGTCGCCGCGGTGTCTTTCGCGCGATTTCTGTGCCAGACCCAGACCCAGACCCAGACCCAGACCCAGACCCAGACCCAGACCCAGACCCAGACCCAGACCCAGACCCAGACCCAGACCCAGACCCAGACCCAGACTGGCGGAGGGCGATGCGGGTTAGTCCGCATGCGCGACTGCCAAAAGGCGACAGTCCATACCTGACCCCGCTGTCATCGGTATGCCGGAGCTGGATGATCTCGCTGCGCTGGTCCGGAAAGGCCACGCGGCTTTGCGTGTAGTACTTCCGGACGTCAGCGTTGCCATCGAACACTGCGCCGCTCGCGATGAGCTCGTAGTGCGGATGCGGGAACGTTGGCAGGACCGCATCGAAATCCTGCCGGATCTCGTCGGCAAAGTGATCGCGAACCACGCGTTCGCGAAGCGTGCGCAGGTCTGCGCCAGTGGTTGTGCCAGTGGTTGTTGTCGTCATCGAAGTCTCCGTCGCACTTTTGTGAGGGCGCTGCCGTGCTGGTTCTGGATGGCAGTGCGCCGGAGGCAATTATCGGCATGGGAGCCGAAGAAGACTGTCGCGGATTGGCGTTTCAGGCGGCGTGCTTTCAGCCATCAGCAGGCCGTCGCGCTGATGACCGGGTGATCGCAACGGACTGAGCTATTGCTCTATTGCCCTAGTGTCCTGTCCCACTAATACGTGAGCAAAGTCGGTGCAACTTTTCGAGAATCGAGTCGGCAGTAGCTGTCCAGCGAAATGGCTGGCAGTCCGCGTTGTAAGCGGTCACGAAATGATCGATGCGTTGGACCAACTGTTTGACGCTG
>NZ_JBFTSP010000055.1:0-17817 GCF_056400065.1 Cupriavidus sp. 01L415
GTTTCTTCGCCTTCGCTGCCGCGAGCGTTGCATCGTAGACAGTTGCATAAGGCGCCTGGTAGACCCTGTGCACGCCTTCTTCTTTCGATTCCTTGACGGACTCCGTCGAAGCGCACCCGCAGCATACGGCGATGAAGCCAAGTGAAATGGACCAGAGAATCCGCATAAACACCCCGTCTAAGGCAGCAGTCGCGCTTTGGCACCCTCTGACAGCTAGTTGGACGTCGTCGGTCGTTCCTGCCCCCAATCCCCGGCGACGGTAGCGGGCACCTCCCGGCGGCTCCCTTGCCGCTTGCAACATCTCGGCGCCATCGGTTGAGTCAACCACTTTACAAGTGCACTTGCATGCCATGGTTAAACATGGCCTCGAGATACCGTTGGGAGTTCCTGGCCCAGCGTGTTTGGGTCAAACATTGAGCTTAATCCGACGTCGAAATTTTCGCAGCAATGCTTCTGACAGCAATAGCGCTTCTGGAATGGACTCAAGCTCCACCAGCGGAACGTCGCAGTGCCCCGACATACCAAACCATCCGGCAGTAATGAGCACTGCCTTGGTACAACATTGCGCGCGTGCGCGCGCCAGAACACTGCCAACTAGGTTGGTCGCAATATAGTGACCCCGAAACTGCTGCAGTACCCCGACGGACCGTACGACAACTGTCTCCCCRTATTGCTCAGCGCAGGCACAACCCACGACCTGTTCATTCAGCAGCGCAATATGAAAGAACTTTGATGGTTCTCCACTGATGTCGCTCGGCAGTCCACAACTATCGAGCACGTCCGCAATCGCCTGCCACTCACTCGCTCCCGCCTCCCGAATCAGCAGACCACTCATCGTCTTCAGTGCCTCCCTATATCACGCACAAATCGGGGTTCAGAATCCGGATTCCTGAGCAATGCGGTTTTAGCCTATCACCTCAGCTACTTGGTGGAACATCAGGAAAAGCCTAGTTCGTGTCCGTCGACCAAGGCTACAGTCAGACGCCGCCTTGCACTCACGCAGCGGCATCGAACGTGACCCTATGCCTGAGTACTGGCTCATGCCTCTGGAATCAGAAACTTCGCCCGGTGTTTTCCAAGCCAAGCCGGCGCACGACCTCGGCCTGACCAAGTGGCGCCGGTCTTCGGGTCCATATATTTTGGCGGCAATTCGGACTTTGCCTTCGTCGCAGGCTTGACCCTGCCGGCGCCAGCCGGTCGTCCACGGTGACGCTTCGTGGCAATGTCATCGACGGTGAGCTCATATTCTGCCATCAGCTTCTGGATTTTCTCGATGACACCCGCGACTTCGCTTGCGCGAACTTCAGCGAGCTGGGCTTCGAGAGCTTGCCTTTCCGCGATGAGCTGTTTGTAAGTCGCCATTTAAAATATCCTCTTCCTTGTTGGTGACTCCATCGTACAGCACGCTTCTGAGTTTTCACTGACTTTGCGAGTCGAACCTCTTCGTGAGAGATTAGGTACCTCTGAATAATCCCTTTGTGAGTGCTATGCTTCCGGCCCCTTCGTCGCAATCAGGAAGGGATAGACAGCCAAAGGAAGGAATCAATGCATCTTGTTTCACGGCTGGCCGCAGCCGCCGCCATTTGCTTTAGCGTCATCGCTCCGGTTCAAGCAGCAACGGATTTTGACCGTTGCCCGCAGTTCTTTGCACAAGGCGCTGTCCCGCAGCTCCGGAACGGACAAAGCCTTAAGCCACGCGCCTTGTGTTTTGAAGCATTCGCCGCGTTGCACTCCGGCACGACGAAGACGCCGGTCTATGTAGCTGAGCGGCTGAATGCAGAGCAAATCGCTGACGCCCAGGACGAGGAGCGGACCAACCGCTTCTTCGCTGATGCTCGATTGCCTCGGGCAGAACGCGCTGAGCTCGATGACTATAAGAGCTCCGGCTACGACCGAGGCCACATGGCACCAGCGGGGGATATGCCCAATGCCACGGCAATGGCGCAGAGCTTCTCGCTGGCCAACATGGTGCCCCAGGCGCCGCAGAACAATCGAAAGAGCTGGGCGGGCATCGAGAAGGCAACGCGAAAGTACGTCCGGCGCGCCTCGGGGGATGTGTACGTCATTACGGGACCAGTGTTTGGGTCCGCAGCACCCATCACAATCGGCCAAGACCAGGTATGGGTGCCGCAATACCTCTTCAAACTGGTGTATGACTCAACAACCCATCGAGCTTGGGCACACTGGATTGAAAACTCTGATTCCGCACGCGCCGGACGTCCCATCAGCTACCGCGAACTTGTGAAGCGAACTGGCGTGGAGTTCCTTCCCGGCGTCCCCTTGGCGGAATGACGCCTCGCCCTTGAGGATTCAACCGGTCAACGCAACGGATTGATGGAATCGTTCAGCCGGTGTATCGAAGTCTAGTGTTTTTCGGGGGCGCTCATTGAGCCGCCTCGCTACGGCATTGAGCTTGGCTTGCGAATAGCCATCGAGCTCGGCCGCCTTGGCGACAAGGTTGGGATACGCGTCGAGTATCGCGGTCACGAAAGCATAGCGGTCAATTCGCGGGCAGCACTGATTGCCGGCCTCAAGCGCCCGAAAGTGACGTTCCGCCAGCGAAACCTGTACTGCCAGTTTAATTTCGACAGGCTGACAGAAAATGACCTGGCGGCTTTGGAAGCGAAGGCAAGCTGTCTTGGGGACTACATTCTCGCGGGGCATCTGATGCGGGACGTGGATGAGGTGTGGGCGGAGTAGCTTGTAGCTCCCAGGTATGTCCGCCTCGCAGTAGACCACATGCTGCATGTACTCTGCATGTACTGGAAGCACCCCCATTTGCGCAACGGGCTGTGGGCGTTCCTCGCCGATAAAATCCCTCGCTTGCCTACCTGGCTGCCCTCAACTCAAACCTGAAGCCAAAATCGCCTTCTCCGCAACGCTGTATCGCGGTGACTTTGGAATACGCGCGCCCGCTGGGGAGCTCGGCAGCTCCTAGGTACCAACCACCTCCCACTCAAAGTCGTCAAATTCGTTCGTGCGATAGAGAGGATTCTTTGGCATTCAACATCACGATTAAGCAAAGCGCGAGATGCGCGCACCGCGGAGAGCATCGCGCGCCCATGGATGGGCAGGTTGAGGAAGTTTCCACCACAGCTTTCCTTCAGGTGAGGCTGCATATGGAATACCGCGATAGTTCATTACGCTATCGCCAGTTCCGGAGACCTCCCCGTTCTCGGTCTTCACTACCGCAAGCGCCGAGGCCGCTGACGCAGATATCACAAAAGCGCCCGCCACCACTGCTGCAACCAGTTGGGCCACCTTCATCGTTGCCTCCTCAGCTCGTTGTTATTCGGCCGTGATGTTTCCTTCCTTGATTACCTTCGCCCAGGTCGCAAGTTCCTGGGACACAAACTTTTCTAGGGCGGGCGGGTCCATGTAGGCGGCGAATCCGCCCTGCTCTTCGATTTTCTTGCGATAGTCTGGGCTATCGACAATCTTCTTGATGGAGGCCGAAAGCCTGTTGACGATGCTGGGCGGCGTTCCTGTCGGTGCAAACACGGCGAACCAGGATTCGACGTCGTAGCCCGGCAAGCCAGCTTCAGCGGAGGTTGGGACGTCTGGCATCGAAGGGTGACGCTTCGGCCCGGTGTAAGCCAGTGCTTTGATTTTTCCAGCTTTCACTTGCCCAATCACCGATGGAGGTGTCGTCACGAACATGTCGACCTGGCCGCCAATCAAGTCGCTTACAACGGGACCGGCCCCTTTGTACGGTACATGTGTCACCGACACCTGCGCCTGCTTCCCAAACATGACCCCGGCGATATGCTGGATTGAACCGTTGCCTGAGGAAGCGAAAAACAATCCTCGGTTGTCCTTCTTGCCAAACGCAATCAAGTCTTTGAGGTTCTGCGCCGGAATCTTTCCGCTCACTGCCACCACATGGGGAGCGCGCATCACCAGAGCCACGGAAGTAAAGTCTTTTGGCTTCCAGCGTGCCTGAGGGAACAGAGCTGGGTTGCCAACGTGATATCCCGAGTACTGCATGAGGAACGTGTAGCCATCCGGCTTGGCGCGCGCCACCGCCTCCGTTCCGATGTTCCCGCTCGCACCAGGACGGTTCTCAATAATGATGGGTTGCCCCAAGTCCTTGGCTAGCTGTTCACCAATGAGTCGCGCAACGATGTCAGTCGACCCAGCGGGTGCGCTTGGGACAATCATCGTGATTGGCTTGTTCGGATAAGCGTCTGCGGCGAGCGTCGGAAATGCCGCCGCCAGAGCGAGCGCCGTCACCGCGGCTTTCATGCTCCTGTTCATTCCTGTCTCCTAGTTATCTATTTGCCGGGATGAGCACCATCCCGGCGGTGGCGGCCCGTTACTTCTGGAACAGAGCTTCCATTTCTTTGCGCACGCGATATGCTGGTTGTTCGGTGTCAATCACCACGTCTTCCCAGGTCAGAGACTGGTCCTTGCGCACATCGCGACGCAGCTTCAGGTTGTGAGCCAGCCCCAACGGCAGGCTGCCGACGCGGAGCGACTCTTTCGCCGGGAACAGCTTGCCGAAGACCGTGTAGCCCCCCTCGCCGTCGAGCATTTCCCCCGCCTTCAGGTCCCGCTTCGCTGTTGCAACGACGTCGGCGTTGAAATGCTGAGCAACTCCGGTCGGTTCGCGACGCAGACCGACGCTCGCTACGGAGATGCCAAGTTCCAGGCCAATGAGGTGCCACTTCTTGTACTGCACCATGCAGCGGCCATCGGGGTCCGTGAAAACCTGGTACTCCTTAAAGCAGCGTCGGATGTATTCCGTCGGCGCCTCGACGCAAACCCACACACCCTTGCGGATGTCGTAGCCGACGGACGTGCCGTCCGCGTTGAGCGACGACACCACATCGACCACGCCCTTGGCGGAAAGGACACCACCATCGGACTTGAGCCGCATTACGGTCGGAATCTTCTCCACAGATGCCGGCGCAAAGGTGATGCCTTCGGCCTGCACCTGGAGACCCGTCGCGTTAGCGATTGCAGTGCTCTCGATGGCGGGCTTCGAGCCATCGAGGAAGGCGTTGAACATCTTCGGGTTCATGCCGCCGATGCGGGCTTGCTCGGCCGTTACGCCCCAGTGGTCCCACACGGTATCGGGCGTCGACTCCCGGAATTTCGGCAGCCACTTGTGACCACGGCCTGCCGCGATAATCGGAAAGCCGCATGTACGAGCCCAATCAACGAGTTCGCAAGCAAGCCCAGGTTGGTCACCGTAGGCCAGCGAGTACACCACGCCGGCTTCCCGGGCGCGATGTGCCAGCAACGGGCCGCAAAATGCGTCGGCTTCCACCGTCACGTTGATAACGTGCTTGCCGTGCTTGAACGCGGCCAGGCAGTGGTCAACAGCAGCAATAGGATTGCCGGTGCATTCGATGATGATGTCGACGCCAGGGTGAGCGACAAGCGCCTGCCAATCGTCGCCGACGTGGGTGGACCCAGTGCGAACTGCATCGTCCAGCGACGCTGCCTGGGCGCGGCCGGCTTCCCAACCCACACGTTCGAGACTGGCATGGGCACTTGCCGGCACTAGGTCAGCAATGCCGACCATGTGAACGCCAGGGGTACGAGGTACCTGCGCTAGGTACATAGAGCCGAATTTGCCTGCGCCAATGAGGCCGACACGCACGGGCTTACCCTGCTCGGCACGAGCGAGCAGTTGAGGATAGAAGTTCATGGTCAATCAGGTAAGGTTGAAACAGCGTCAGCCACGAGGCTGGGCGAGGAAGTCGAGGTCACAGCCATCAGGAGCCTGCAGCACGGTGCGCTGGTACAGCTCCTGGTATCCACCACGCTTTTGAGGCAGCGGCTTACGCTCGGCTAGGCGGCGTTCAATTTCGTCCGGTTCCACCAGCAAATCGATGGACTTACTCTCCACGGACAAGCGAATTCGGTCGCCATTGCGTACGGCTTCAAGCGGACCGCCGGCTGCGGCTTCTGGCGAGACGTGCAGCACGATGGTTCCGTACGCCGTGCCGCTCATACGTGCATCCGAGATGCGGACCATGTCCTTAACGCCGGCCTTCGCCAGCTTCGAAGGAATGGGCAGGTAACCAGCTTCCGGCATACCGGCAGCCAGAGGGCCGGCATTCTTCATCACGAGGATGTCATCAGCAGTGACATCGAGGTCGGGCGAATCGATGCGTGCCGCCAGGTCTTCCAGTCCTTCGAACACCACCGCACGACCCTCCTTCTCAAAGAGGGACGGTGTGGCTGCTGCACGTTTAAAGATTGCCCCGTCCGGAGCTAGGCTGCCGTGCAGCGCAATCAGGCCACCTACCTTGCTAACGGGATTGTCGAAGGTACGAATTACCTTGCGGTCGACCCAACCGGCCGGTTCATCGAGTCGCTCGCGCAGCGTGCGGCCGTCAATCGTTAGGCAGTCGAGATTCAGAAGAGGACGCAGCTCCCGTAGCACAGCTCCCATGCCCCCTGCGGCATGGAAATCCTCCATATATCCCTCGCCTACCGGCTTGAGGTCGACGAGTACGGGTGTTTCGTCCGAAATCTCGTTCAATCGCTGCGAGCTGATGCGAATGCCGAGTCGGCCGGCGATGGCCGTCAGGTGAATGATGGCGTTGGTCGACCCGCCCAGGGCCATCAGGACACGGAAAGCGTTTTCGACCGACTGCTCCGTCATGATTTGGGACGGCAGGATGGGCGAGTGTGCAAGGCGTACTGCGGCCTTGCCGCTCTCCTCGGCCGCGACCAGACGCTGCGAATCGACCGCAGGAATGGCGGCGGTGCCAGGCAGCGACATGCCGAGTGCTTCAGCAATACATGCCATCGTGCTAGCGGTTCCCATGACGGCGCAGGTGCCTGCGGTCGTCGCCAGCCGCGTTTCCACGGTTTGAATTTCGCACTGGTCGATTTCGCCCGCGCGGAACTTACCCCAGAAGCGGCGGCAGTCCGTACAAGCGCCGAGACGCTCGCCCTTATGGCGGCCAGTGGACATTGGCCCAGTCACTAGCTGGATGGCCGGGCGGTTGGCGGAGGCCGCACCCATCAGTTGAGCCGGAACAGTTTTGTCGCAGCCGCCAATCAGCACCACCGCATCCATTGGTTGTGCCCGTACCATTTCCTCGACGTCCATCGACATGAGGTTGCGGTAAACCATGCTGGTCGGATTGAGAAATACCTCACCCAGCGACACCGTTGGGAACATGCGCGGCAGACCACCAGCGGCAAGCACGCCGCGGGAGACCGCTTCAACAAGCTGCGGCATATAGCGGTGGCAATTGTTGAAATCGCTCGGAGAGGCTGCGATGCCAACAATCGGACGGGAGAGCAGTTCTCCGGAGATGCCCATCGAATGCGCCATCGAGCGGCGCAGGTAACGTGCAAAGTCGCGGTCACCGTAGTTGGTGAGTCCGTTGTCGAGGCCTAGTGGTTCAGCCATGTTACTTCTCCGTGTGGGGTGCTGCGGCGCTGAACTGCACGGCTAGCATGTCTTCAAAGAATCGGGTCATTGCGCCTTTGTCGCTGGTACCGTGGCCGGCCAGCAGGCTCATCTGATATGTCGCCGTGGCTGCGGCGAGGACCGGCATGGGGATGCAATGACGAGCGCCAAGTTCCGCGGCGCTGACCAAGTCCTTGTAAGCAGCTTTGAGCGGATACCCATCGCTGAAATGGCGAGCCAGGATGCGCGGCAGGAAGAACTCCGATGCGTAGCTGCGTCCGGTTCCGCTATTTATGACGGAAGCAATCTTCTCGGGGTCGAGACCCATGCGACGGGACATGGGCAGTATTTCTGCGAGCGCAGCGCAGTTGATGTCGAAGAGCAATTGATTGACGAGCTTCGTCAGTTGCCCGCTTCCTGCTTCGCCCATGTAAAGGATGTTGTTGCCCATACGTTCGAACCACGGCTTCACCGTCTCAAACGTCTTTTCCGAGCCACCGCACATGACGGTCAACGTGCCCGCCTCCGCGCGGGACTGCATACCCGATACCGGGGCGTCCAGAAACTCGATACTGGCCGCGGCGAGACGCGCATGGATATCCATCGTCGCGCCATGCTCCATGGTGCTGGTGTCAACAACGATGGAGCCGGGGCGAAGCTGCGATGCCAAGCCGCTCTCACCAAATAACACGTCGAGTACGGCTGCGGTGCCTGGCAGACTCAGAAACACAATATGGGCGTCGGCCATACCAGCCAAGTCGTCGGCCGTCGTCGCGCCAGCGGCCTGCAGTTCCGGATAGGCGTCCTGGACCTTCGACGTGACGTGGAGGTCGGTGTCAGGGTGGACAAGATTCAACGCCATCGGCTTGCCCATCTGCCCAAGGCCGACGAAGCCAACGATGGTACGGTCGGAATTTACTGCGCTCATGCGTCGGCCCTCTCGGAGATTTCAATCAGGTTCAAGTCCGGGTCGCGCAGGTAGATGGAGCGGATACGATAGTTCGCACCCGTACGAGCAACGGGTCCTTCGATGATGGTCGCGCCGCGCGCATTCAGCTTGCTGATTACGTCGTCGAGCGGAATAGAAGCGATGAAGCACAGGTCCAGCGCGCCAGGGACGGGGAGGTGAGCCTTCGGCTCGAATTCCTTCCCCTTTACATGGAGGTTGATTTTCTGTTCGCCGAACTTGAATGCCTTGCGGCCTTCACCGAATGTTTCGAGCGTCATCCCCAGCAGCCCTACGTAGAAGCCGACACATGCCTCTTCGTTGTTGGTGGTAAGGACAAGATGGTCCAAGTGGTGAATCACGGGTCGTCTCCTTCTTGCATTTCCGCGAATGAATGGAATGTAGTCCCGCACAAAGACGGGAAGGAATTCCTAAATCCGCATACATCCTTCGCATTTTGCGAAGGCATCAGGAGCGTAAGGTTGCTAAGATGCAGTCATGTCACAGGACCTAATCAACCCCGCTCGCGTCGATTTCGTCACATTGCGTCTCTTCTGCGCGGTCGCGCAAACCGGGAGCATCACAAAGGGGGCGGAGCGATGTAACTTGGCGCTTTCGGCCGCAAGTCGCCGAATGTCCGATTTCGAGGCAGCCGCTAAGGCTGTCCTTATGGAGCGGACGGTGCATGGGGTTAGGTTGACGCCAGCCGGGCACGTCGCTCTGCAACATGCGATGCGGCTTTTTCAAGGATTCGAACTCTTCAGCAATGAACTGAGCGAGTACTCGAGCGGCTCACGAGGGCACGTCCGGCTGTGGGCGAACATGTCAGCCCTGGTCGAGTTTCTTCCCTCGGCGTTGGAAAGCTTCCTTCATCTCTACCCTGAAACGCGTGTCGAAGTGGAGGAGCAGCTTAGTGGTGACATCGTGCGGGCATTGGTGGAAGGGATGGCCGACGTTGGAATTTTCGTCGAAGGCCCGCCGACCCATGGACTGAATGTATTGCCCTATCAGACCGACCGGCTGGTTGTCCTTTGCTCGAAAACTCATCCCCTAGCGAAAGTCGATGAAGTCGACTTTCGAAGCTGCCTCTCATATGACTTCGTGGGTCTGAACCGTGGCAGCTCATTGCTGAACACCATCTCCAGTGCCGCCCATGACATCGGATTTCCCTTGAGGCTTCGAGTCCAGGTTCGAAGCTTCGACGCCATGTCGGAGATGATTGCTTCGAATCTTGGCATAGGTGTTTTGCCGCTCGGCGCATGCTTTCGGAAGCTTGAGCCTATGGGCTTGAAAGCGGTTCGTCTCATAGATGCCTGGGCGGAACGACAGCTCCTCATCGCCACCAGCGCCGCCCGAGCGTTGTCAGGCTCCGCCGCACTTCTTGTTGAGCATCTGGGCAAGTCGCCAGATTGAGTTCCGCCGTATGACCGGCGGGGGCGGCGAGCCGCCGTTCGCCTCTTGGCGTATGACTCTTCCCTAACTTCAGCTCCCTTCCTGTGCTCTGCTTTCTCGCCAGAGGGTTTCCCCTATCTCGCGCGAATCAATGTATGCATTAAAGTATACGTTAATGCATGCATAGCCGCGAAGCTCTTAGCCTCGCTTTGAAGATGAACGCCAAACCATTGCCAGTTGCGTCGCTTGCAGACGCGGCATACGAAAAGATTCGCCAACGAATCCTCGATAACGAGTGGCCACCCGGATACAGAGCGCTCGAGCAGGAAGTCGCTCTCGCTCTGGGAATGAGCCGCACCCCGGTACATGAAGCACTGGTGCGGCTTCATGCCGAACGGCTCATTGACCTGATTCCCCGCCACGGCATGCTCGTACTGCCGGTTTCACCCACCGACATGCGGGAAATCTACGAGGTCTTAACTGCCTTGGAGTGCATGGCCGCGGAGCTCGTCGCTCGCAAGAAGCCCTCTGCCAATGAACTCGCGCCGCTGACCGTCGCTACGGATGAGATGGAACGCGCGCTCGAGAATGACGAGCTTGATGCGTGGGCGACTGCCGACGAGGAGTTCCACGTTGCACTGCTCGAGCTTGCTGACAACAAGCTGCTAGCAGAAGCAGTCATGAAGCATTGGGACCGGGCTCACAGGGCGCGCATGTTTTCCCTTCGCTTGCGCCCGAAACCTGTGATCTCGACTCGTGAGCATCGCGCCCTATTAGCGCGCTTGCTCGACGGCGACGCCGAAGGCGCCGCGCGCGAGAACCGTGCGCATCGAGAGCGCGCGAGTCGGGAGCTGTTGGCAATCTTCGAGCGATTCAAGCTCGCACATATGTGAGGCACAAGTGACTACCTACGACATCGCTGTTTTGCCTGGTGATGGTATTGGCGTTGAAGTGATGAACGCCGCCATGGAAGTTCTCCGCGCACTTGAGCCGCGCATCGGCCGCAAGTTCACAATGACTGTGCATCCTGCCGGCGCACAGCTCTATTCCGAGACCGGCAATGCGCTACCCGATTCGACGCTTGATGCTTGTAGAAAGGCTCACGCCATCCTGTTCGGCGCAATGGGACTGCCTCATGTGCGGGCAAAGGACGGGACCGAGGTAATTCCTCAACTCGACATCCGCTTCGCGCTAGACCTGTATGCGGGTGTCCGTCCTATCAAGACGTGGCAAGGCCTACCCGTTCCACTGCGCGACCCTCGTGCAGCCGAAATTGACCTGGTCCTTGTACGTGAAAGCACTGAAGGCCTCTTCTATGCGCGGGGTCGCGGAACCATCGAAGGTTCGGGCAATGACTCGTACGCGCTGGACACGATGAAGATTACCCACAAGGGCACTGCCCGCGTGTGTGACTTCGCGCTCCGGCTTGCAGAGCAACGAAAGGCCGCCGGACAGCGCGGGCATGTGACTAATGTCGACAAGGCAAACGTATTCACGTCCATGGCCTACTGGCGTCAAATCTTCGAGCAGCGCGCCAAGGACTTTCCGACCATTACCACCGAGAACGCTTACGTCGATGCCATGGCGCTTAACCTGGTCATGAAGCCGTGGCAATACGACGTGCTGGTCACCGAGAACATGTTCGGCGACATCCTTTCCGACCTCATTGCGGCCTTGGTTGGCGGAATGGGCATGGCGCCGTCGGCGGACATTGGTGATGACCATGCGGTCTTCCAACCCGCGCATGGTACTGCGCCGGATATCGCCGGTCGCGGCATCGCCAATCCGAGCGCAATGATTCTCTCTGCTGCAATGATGCTTGACTGGCTTGCTGTTCGTCATGACGACTCGGCACTTGCCGATGGCGCTCGTGCCATCGAGTCTGCACTGCAAACATCGTTCGCCAAAAAGGAAGTATTGCCGTTCGACTTCGGTGGTTCGAGTAACACGTCTGACATCGCCAACGCGGTTCTTCGCAACCTGTAAAGCTATAACGGAACGCCCAACACAAAACATATACCCGGGCGTCCCCTCCTCGCTCAGGAGACAACGCACCTACCGGTGCATCATTGAGGAATAGCAAAATGACCGACATTCGTATGTCGCGCCGGCAGTTCATTGCGCTGCCGGTAGCCGCTGCATGCCTAAGCATGCCGGCGCTACCCGCGTTTGCACAGAGCTATCCCGCTCGCCCAATCAAGATTGTCGTCCCCTCGCCGCCCGGGGGGACGACAGACTTCCTTGCGCGTGCAGTCGGAAACCGTATGCAGGGGACATGGGGACAACCTGTTGTCATCGAGAACAAGCCTGGTGCCGGCCTTCGGCTGGGCGCAGACTATGTCGCCAAATCGCAGCCGGATGGGTACACACTTCTTTTGGCCGCCGTACATCATTCAATCGCGCAAGCGGTGTACAAAAAGCGCAGCTACGACCTTGAAAAGGACTTAATACCCGTCGGCATCATCGCAGACGTTCCCAACGTGCTGATTGTGCCGGCATCGCTACCGGTAAAGAACGTGAAGGAGTTCATCGCGCTCGCAAAGTCCCAGCCAGGGAAGCTGTCGTACGGAAGCACGGGCAATGGAACAGCCCACCACCTTATCGGCGAGCAGTTCAATGACATGGCGGGAACCAAGCTGCTGCACGTGCCGTACAAAGGAAGCGCACCGGCCCTCACTGACCTGATGGGCGGACAGATTCAGGCGATGTTCGATACCGCGTCATCCTGCTTGCCTTACATCACATCTGGAAAGGTACGAGCGCTTGCCGTGACTTCCGCAAAACGGTCGGTCGCGCTGCCCGATGTTCCGTCGCTTTCTGAATCTGGTCTAACGGGATTCGACGTTGCCACCTGGTTTGGTCTCATGGCACCGGCGGGCACGCCGAAGGAAATAGTTGCGCAGCTCCAGAAAGAAACTGCCCGCATGCTTGCAATTCCTGAAATGCGCGAGCAACTTCTGAAGGCCGGCGCTGAACCCGTAGGAAGCACGTCAGAGCAAATGGGCCAGCAAATTCATGGGGAAGTGCAACGTTTCACCGCGCTGGCCAAGAAGGTTAACTTGGAGCTGGAATGAGCAGCTCGTCAACGAAGCTACCGTTTGTCGTAGTTGTCGACCTGGCCATCAAGCCAGAGCGAGTGGATGAGTTCCTTCCACTCATGCTGGAAAACGCCTCGTCCTCGCTGGCGCTCGAACCTGGCTGCCAGGTGTTCGAGGTCTGTCGGGCGCCGGATGACGCCACTCGATTCCTTCTTTATGAGGTGTACAACGACGAGGCGGCGTTCCGACAGCACTTGGAAACGGCTCACTTTCTTGCATTCAATCAGCAAACCGAGCCGTACACGATTTCCAAAGTGGTCCGAGTCTTCGAGCGCCTCGAGTCCTTGGCAGACCAAGCAGTCTAGTTACCAGACGCTTGCCTGCCAGCAATGTCCGGCGAGGTCCAATCCCCTGTGACATGTTCACGCTTCATCGGAGATGCGGAATCTTGCGGATTGCGTGTATCGGCTGCGGGGGTAGTAGCTCACCGTCACCTGGACCAAGGACTGATTGGCGTCGTAGTAGAAGCGTGTCATCTGCAGCGCGGGCTCACCAACAGGCGCAACCAGGATTGCAGCAAGCTCTTCGTCCAGGACTGTAGCTGTAACATCTTGGCGTATCTCGCACACCCGTATATTGAACAGCTTCTCAATAGTCTGATAGACCGGCGTGTTAGATATGGCGGGCCTTTCTTGAGCCGCAGCATAGCGTGCTGGCACGTAGATTTTCAGATAGCTCATTGGAAGCTCCGCACCCAGGGTCTTCCGTACAAACGTGGCTTCTGAAAGAAGGAGACCTGGATTGCATTCGAGCAGCTCACCCAGGCGCTCATCGACAATTACTTCGCGCGTCGACAAGGCGTGCATCTCTGTGTCACCGACGAACTGAAGCAGGTCCTCAGCAGAATTTAGCGCCTTAAACTTGCCTTGCGATTGGATAGGCTCACGGACGATGGTGCCAATCCCCGGATGCGACGAAATCAACCCGCGGTCGCGCAGCATTCGCAGGGCGAAGCGAACCGTTTGCCGGCTAACGCCGTAACGTTCTGTCAGTTCCTTCTCTGAGGGCAGAGTGGTCGCAGGTGGATATTTGCCGTCCTGAATTTCACGGGCAAGCATATCTGCAAGCGTCGAATAGAGCGGCTGCTGTCCTGCGGCGCGTACCAACCGCTCAGGCACCACTCCTTCCGTTGTCATCGGCATGACGTCCTGTAAATGAAGGCGCCGTATCTCGCCTGGCGTTGCGTCGAATCGGCGGCACACAAAAAAGAAGCGCGTATTGTCGCTCACTTGCGCGTACGACAGCCACGATAGTCGGTGCGCCTGCCTTGTGAACTCCATTCTACGGCCGTCACAGCGCTCGCATAGATATGCAGTGCGCATCCCACGGCTGCCAAATAAAGACTCCAAAAGTCACATACTGTGCTCGCACACTAGTGCTGCGCGGGTAAACCCTGATATCAATCGCGCGCCTCGTCTCATAATGTACGTACAGGCGGACAGCCGTACAGCCGTACAAATAGGTACGGGGTACGCGAAGAGATTTGGCGACAGGATGAAGCTTGCGGGCTTGTGCATTCCCGGCGCGACTCGACCTCGCCACGAAAACGACCACCAGAAAACAGGAGACATAAATGACGAATTCCCTGCGCATCGCGCTTGGCGCCCTAGGCTATGCCGTAGCCAGCCTTGCGCCAGCCCATGCCGCTGACCCAGCAGCCAACTACCCCAACCGTCCCATCAAGATGATTGTGCCGTTCCCAGCAGGCGGCACTACTGACACCCTGATGCGCCTGATTTCACCCACGCTCACCAAGGAGCTGGGACAACCCGTCGTCATCGAGAACAAGTCGGGCGCCTCTGCGACCCTTGGCGCAGATGCGGCGGCGAAGTCCGCCCCAGATGGCTATACGCTGCTTGCCGGCAGTGCCCACCACACCATCGCCCAGTCAGTGCTCAAGCTCTCCTACAAGTTTGATACCGACTTGGTCCCCATAGCCATGACTGCCATCGTGCCGAATGTTGTAGTTGTCAACAGCAGTGTCAAGGCAAAGACAATTCAAGAGCTGGTTGCCGATGCCAAAGCCAACCCGCAGAAGTACAACTATGGTTCCGCCGGCCCGGGTAGCGCGCACCACTTGATTGGCGAGATGTTCAAGCTGAAAACCGGCGCTCCGCTCACGCATATTCCCTACCGCGGTAGCGCTCCGGCCGTATCCGACCTGATAGGCGGCCAGGTGCTCATCATGTTCGACACGGTCACGTCGGCGCTGCCCCACATCAAGTCGGGTAAGACTCGCGCCCTCGCCGTAACCACCGCAACGCGTTCGAGCGCCCTGCCCGATGTACCCACGCTTGCCGAGGCAGGCGTAAAGGGTATTGACGTCGGTACCTGGTTTGGCGTTCTGGCACCTGCTGGCACACCGCAACCCATCATCGACAAGCTCAACGCCGCCATCGTCAAGGCCGTCAAGGACCCGGCCATCAGCAAGCAACTGCTGGCACAAGGCATCGAGCCCCGTCCGAGTAGCCAAGCAGAGTTCAAGGCGCTCATCTCCAAGGAAATTGCCGACTTCAAGAGCTTGGTCGCGCAGACCAACTTGACCGTCAACTGAGCGACCGCCCTTCGGCGCTGCCGGGGATGTCCCCTCTATTCCATATCTGTAAGCCAAAGAGCATGACAACACAGCAAGTCTTTTGCTCCGTCGAGAGCGGCGTTGCCACCATCACTCTGGACAACCCACCTGTCAACGTTGTGACCCTGACTCTGTCCCGCCAATTGGGTGAGACCCTGGATACACTGGCGGAAAACGACGATGTGCGCGCTGTCATTCTGCGAGGCGCAGGTACGAAAGCATTCTGCGCTGGGTCCGACATTGGCGAGTTCATTGAGCTCGACCTCATGTCGCCCGGCCAGGTGGTACCGAAAAAGCTCCAGCGCCAGAACGACATCTTCTTTCAACTGGAGAGCTTTCCGAAGCCGACCGTTGCGGCAGTCGAAGGCCTTGCATTTGGCGGCGGCCTCGAAATCGCCCTCTGTTGCGACCTGATTGTCGCGTCGGCAACCAGCCGGGTTGCCCTGCCGGAAATCAAGCTCGGCGTGTTTCCGAGCAGCGGCGGTACCGTTCGCGCCACGCGCCGTATCGGTTCAGCGCGGGCCAAGGAAATGATTTTCCTGGGTGAGCCGCTGGACGCCGCGACTGCGCTGTCCTGGGGTCTCATCAACCGGGTCGCTCCCGCGGGGCGGGCCTATGCAGCAGCCCAGGAGCTCTGCGCCACGCTGACCCGCCGCCCCCGCCACGCACTGGCCCTGTCCAAATCCATCATCAACATGTCCTTCGACGCCCCTGTGCACGAAGTCATGGAAGCCTCGTTCGCGGCCAGTGACAAGGCGTTCAGTTCGCCCGAGTGTGCCGAAGGCGTACGGGCGTTCTTTGCGAAGGAAACGCCGAACTACGAAGGCATTTGAAGCAAACGCCTGCTGTGTCACCTTGTATTAGTTGAAGGAAGTAGAAATGAAGCCGCTGGAAGGTCTCCGTATTCTCTCGCTCGAGCAGTTCGCTGCCGGCCCCTATGGTTCGATGTTCTTGGCCGATATGGGTGCTGAGGTCATCAAGATTGAGAACAAGGCGATTGGCGGGGACCCCTCGCGTCACATTGGTCCATACCATCTTGGCGAGGCCGACAGTTTGTTCTTCCAGGGTTGGAACACAAACAAGCGCAGCGTCGTGCTGGACATGAAGGCCGCAGAAGACCGCCAAGTCTTCGAGCAGCTCGTAGCAGGTGCCGACGCAGTGGTTAACAATCTGCGCGGTGACCAGCCCGAGAAGCTCTCCATCGACTACAAGAGCCTCAAGCATCTGAATCCCAAGCTCGTCTGCCTGCATATCTCGGCATACGGCCGCAACAACTCTCGGGAAGCCTGGCCGGGTTACGACTTTTTGATGCAGGCCGAGTCTGGCCTCATGGACCTGACCGGCGACCCATCTGGTGCCCCGACGCGCTTTGGTGCATCGGTGATTGACTACATGACCGGCATCACCGGTATGGTGGGGCTGCTCGGCAAGCTGCGTAGCTCTGACAGGACGGGAATCGGCGGCGATGTGGATGTCAGCCTGTTCGATGTCGCCCTGCACCAGTTGGGCTACGCTGGTACCTGGTACCTGAACGAAGGCTTCGTCTCGGGCCGCGTGCCCCGCGGTGCTCACCTTTCTGTCACGCCAGTACAAACGTTCCAGGCAGCTGACGGCTGGATTTACGTCATGTGCATGACCGACCGGTTCTGGGACTCGCTGCTTGAAGTGCTCGGCAGCCCCACCCTTCGCGCTGATGAACGCTTCCAGTCACAGGCGCTCCGGCTTACGAACCGGGATGCCCTGACCGTGGCGCTCGATAACGAGTTCAAGAAGCAACCCGTAGAGCATTGGCTTAACGTCCTGCGCGGCGTCCTACCGATTGCCCCGGTCCTGAACCTGAAGCAGGCACTGGACAATCCCTTCGTCGAAGAGGTTGGCATGATTAACCAGGTCCCGCATCCGCGGAAGGACGACCTGAGGCTACTTGCGAACCCACTGAAGTTCGATTGCGAGCGTTTGAGCCAGAGCCCGTGTAATCCGCTTGGGGCAGACCAGTCCACGGCGCTGGGGAAAGGCAGTATTTAGACCACACCCTACGCGACCGTGCTACGTTCTTTTTATAGCAATCCGACTCCCCTCATCCATGGTGCAGCGACAAAGGCAACTGCAGCAAGTCAAGAGAGCCGGACGTGCATTAGCCGTCAATGCTGGAGAATCTTGTCAAGGAAATCCTTTGTCCGTGGCTTGCGTGCCTTCACGTCGCCGAAAAAGTCCTCCTTACGACAGTCCTCTAAAATGTGACCACCAACGTCAATAAACACGACGCGGTTGCTGACCTTTGAACCGCCCCGGGTTTAGTGGAGGCTCCAATTCTTGAGAGAATGGAGCCCATGAGCAAGCAAACCAAGTTTTCCCCCGAGGTCCGAGAGAGAGCCGTACGCCTGGTTCAAGAGCAACGCAGCGAGCATCCGTCGCTGTGGGCGGCAGT
>NZ_JBFTSP010000056.1:0-17389 GCF_056400065.1 Cupriavidus sp. 01L415
GCGCGAACGCCTGCAACTGCGCGCGTTCATCTTCGCTCAACACCAATTCGGCCTTCGGTCTGCCCGTAATCATCGCGATATCTCCGTTCCCAAAATGCCGAAACGGGATGCAAGACTAATGCCAGTTATTTGCGGGACAGGACACTAGACGCTCCCGAAGGAACTCGATGAAGCGTTGTGTCTTCGCCGGCAGCAGACGGGTTTCGGTGATCGCATAGACGGGCATCGGCGTGCCTTGCCATTCGGGCATGATCTGGCGCAGCTTCCCGCTGGCGAGTTCATCCGCGACGATTTCCCGCGGCATCAGGATGATGCCCATATCGAGCGTTGCCAGGCGGCGGCTCATGCCAACGCTGTTGAGGAGGAACCGCCCACTCACCGGAACCGTGGCGGTTCGCTTCCCGTCGTGCAACGTCCACGAACCCGCCTTCAGGATGGTTAGGCACTCGCGCCGCCCCAGATCGGCGGGCTCGCCTGGCTCGCCCATCCTTTCAAGGTAGCCGGGCGAGGCATAGAGTTGAGGCGTGAGTGAGGCCAGCGTGCGTGCGATGAGTTGCGAGTTCTCGGACTCGCCCATGCGGATCGCCACGTCGAACGGCTCGCTGACCAGATCGACGCGTCGGGGCGTCAGGTCGAAATCGAAAGTGAGGCCGGGATAGAGGTCAGCAAACTCGGCGATCAAAGGTGCCAGGTAGGTGACCGCGAAATCCACCGGCAGCGAAGCGCGCAGCACGCCGGTGGGCTGCGCGAGCATTTCGCCGAGTTGCTCATGTGCCAGCCGGGCTTCATCGACGATGCGCTTGCATCGGTCGAAGTAAATCTGACCGGCCTCGGTCAATTCGATCTTGCGTGTTGTGCGGTGCAGCAGGCGCAACCCGATCGCCTTCTCCAGCGCGCTGATTCGGCGCGACAGGGTCGAGTTCGGCACGCCCATTGCCTCCGACGCACTGCGAAAGCCCCTGGCTTTGACGACCTCCACGAACAACGCCATGTCGTTCAGCAGTTCCATGTTCATTGCTCCATTAATGGATCAATGTTATCCGACTCACCATATTTATCCCGAATGGGAAGCAGGCGATGATGCCTTCCATCCATCAGAGGAAGTCATCATGAGCAAACTATTCGATCCCGTCCGCGTCGGCCGCCACACGCTGCAAAACCGCCTGGTCATGGCACCGATGACTCGCAGCCGTGCCCAATTCGACGGCACGCCGGGCGAGCTGGCCGCCGAGTATTACGCCCAACGCGCCAGCGCTGGCCTGATCGTCGCCGAAGGCACACAGCCCTCGGACGATGGACAGGGCTACCTGACCACGCCGGGCATCTACACCGATGCGCACGTCGCCGGCTGGAAGAAGACCACCGATGCCGTGCATGCCAAGGGTGGCCACATCTTCATCCAGCTCATGCATGCCGGGCGCATGTCCCACCCGGATAACACGCCGCATCATCGCGAGGGCGTCGCGCCGTCGGCGATTGCCCCGGGTACGGGGATGTTCACGGCCAAGGGCATGCAGGACATTCCCGTGCCGCGTGCGCTGACCACTGCGGAAGTGCACCGGACCGTCGAGGATTTCCGCCATGCGGCCCGTCGCGCGGTCGAGGCCGGCGCCGATGGTGTCGAAATCCACGGCGCGAATGCCTATCTGATCCAGCAGTTCTTCGCACCGAGCGCGAACACGCGCACGGACGCATACGGTGGTTCGATCGAGAACCGCGCCCGCTTCGCCATCGAAGTCGCCACCGCGATTGCCGAAGAAATCGGCGGCGATCGCACCGCGATCCGCCTCTCGCCCGGCACGACCATGTGGGGGATCGACGAAGGTGACGAAGTGCCGGATCTGTACCGCTACCTGGTCGCCGAGCTCGACAAGCTGGGACTGGCCTACCTGCACATCATGCATCAGGGCAACGACCCGCTGCTGGCCGATATCCGCAAGCGCTGGAAGGGCTCGCTGATCCTGAACCGGCCGGGTCGCCCGCGTGAGCAGATCGGGGCCGACGTGGCGTCTGGGCTGGCGGATCTGGAGTCCTACGGCCAAATGACGCTTGCGAATCCAGACTTCGTCGACCGCCTGAAGGCCAACGCGCCGATGAACGAGGCTGACCGCAATGGCTTCTTCGGCGGCACGGCGCAGGGCTACACCGATTACCCGACCTTGAGCGAAACCAGAGCCGCCTGAGGCCAGCACCGCAACCCCACCACCAAGGCGTTTCAGGTCCGCTGCGCCCCCATCAGTTGAGAACTCCCGCTGGAGAATCTATGCTGCAGTGGGAGCGCAAGGGGGCCATGCACCATTCAGACTTTCAGCCCGGCACACTGTGGCCGGCCATCGTGCAACGGACGGCACACGCCCTGCAGAGAGGGGCGTTGTGTCCGATCGAAACCGTCCAGTCGTCGATCGAGGATGGCGGCGTGCGGTTTCTGGTCCGCCAGGTGTCGAGCCTGGCCCGCAAGGACAAAGCACGCGGAACGGTCAGTGCCGGGGCCAATCCATTCCTTCCCTATGACCCCGATCTGTTTGTTTCGGATATCTCCAACACCCACGTGGCGTTGCTCAACAAGTTCAACGTCATCGAGCATCACCTGCTCATCGTCACGCGCCGCTTCGAACCGCAGGAATCATTGCTGACCGTGGCGGACTTTGCCGCGCTGTTAGCTTGCATGGCGGAGTTCGGGAGCCTGGGCTTCTACAACGGCGGGGCAGCCGCTGGAGCGAGCCAGCCCCACAAACATCTGCAGCTCGTACCGCTGCCACTCGCCGAGGCGGGCCCGGCGTTGCCGATCGGCCCCTTGCTGGCGTCGGCGCGGATCACCGGCACCATCGGCACCGTCCCCGGCCTGGCATTTGCCAATGCGTTCGCGCCGCTGGATATCTTCGCAGCGCCCGCGCGCGAGATGGCGTGCACGATGTGCGAGCGCTACCGTGCATTGCTCGATGCGGTTGGTGTCCGGACCATCGATGTGGATGGCGGACTGCACCAGTCAGCGCCGTACAACCTGCTGATCATGCCCGCAGGGCTGCTACTGGTGCCACGATCCAGCGAATTCGTGGAAGGCATCTCGGTCAATGCCCTGGGGTTCGCCGGCTCGCTGTTTTTGCGGGACGTGGCGCAGATGCGCGTGATCGAGAGGCTTGGTCCAATGCAGCTCCTGCTACGGGCCGCGGCGGCCGCAGGCTAGCGGGAAGGGGCGCTTCGCGGCTGGCGGCACGAAGCCGTCGTACGTGGTGCCACGTTGACGTCTTGAAGCCCATTTCGTACTGGCGGCTCTTGAGCGGACCGAAAGTTTCGCCGGCGTTGACGTTGGTCACGCTGGCCGAACCACCCCGTTCCAGAGATTCCACGTAGCTGATGTCGGCCGTCGAGAAATTGTCGGTCTTGTACATCAGCGCCAGTCATAGGTAACTGTATGTTTATACAGTATAGTGGCGGCATTGCCGGAGCAGGCGGTATTGCCCGTCACCCAAAACCCTTCTCAAGGTGTCTGTTTTTATTAAGGCATGATGGTGTGTTTTGGTGGCGCAAGAGCACCGCGGTTTTGCTCCTAACCCTTTGATTTGAGAGGCAGAATTGTCCGAACATGGCACGATCCGCATTCGCGGCGCCCGTCAGCACAATCTCAAGAATGTCGACCTGGACCTGCATACGGGCCAGATGACCGTGGTCACGGGCCCGTCAGGCTCCGGCAAGTCCAGCCTGGTATTCGACACGCTCTACGCGGAAGGCCAGCGCCGCTATGTCGAGACTTTCAGCGCCTACGCCCGCCAGTTCCTGGACCGGATGGACCGCCCCCAGGTGGACAAGGTGGACGGTGTGCCACCCGCCATCGCCATCGACCAGACCAATCCGGTACGCAGCTCGCGGTCCACGGTCGGCACCATGACCGAACTGAACGACCATCTGAAGCTGCTGTATGCGCGCGCGTCGGAGCTGTTCGACCGCCAGACCGCACTGCCGGTACGCCACGATTCACCCGAAACGATTTACGCCGAACTGGTGGCCCGCACGGCCGCCGGCCAGCCGTTTGCGGACGCGCGGCTGGTGGTGACGTTCCCCGTGGAATTGCCTGAGTCGGCCACGGACGAGGAAGTGGAACAGTGGCTGTCCGTCAGTGGCTATACGCGCGTGCATGGCCAGCGCGTCGTGCAGTCGCCCACGGGCAACCGCAAGGTGCTGGACGTGGTGGCCGACCGCTTCCGGATCGGCAATGTCGACAAGGCGCGCGCCCTGGAGGCCATCGAGGCCTCGCTCAAGCGGGGCGGCGGCCGCGTGAGCGTGAGTGTGGTGCCGGACGAGGGCGATGGCCCGGTCTGGAAGTTCTCCACCGGCCTGCACAGCCCCGAAAGCGATATCCGCTACGCCGATCCGCAACCGGCCCTCTTTTCGTTCAACTCCGCCTACGGCGCATGCGAGACCTGCCGTGGCTTCGGCCGCGTGATTGGCGTGGACCTGGGCCTAGTGATTCCCGATGGCCGCAAGTCCCTGCGTGACGGCGCGATCAAGCCGATGCAGACGCCGGCCTGGAAGGAATGCCAGGATGACCTGATGCGCTACGCCGCGCGTGCCGGCATCCCGCGCGACCTGCCGTGGAACCAGCTCAGCGAGGCCGAGCAGCACTGGGTAATCCACGGCTCGCCGGACTGGAACGGGCAGTGGAACAAGCAGTGGTATGGCGTGATGCGGTTCTTTAGCTACCTGGAGTCCAAGGCGTACAAGATGCACATCCGCGTGCTCTTGTCGAAGTACCGCAGCTACACGCCGTGCGAGACCTGCGGCGGCGCACGCCTGAAGACGGAATCGATGCTCTGGCGCCTGGGTTCCCGCGACAATGCCGATGCCGTGTTACCCCCGGCGCATCGCTTCCTGCCGCGCGGCGTGGACTGGGACCGCACGCAGCTGGAAGCGCTGCCGGGCCTGACCGTGCACGACCTGATGCTGATGCCGATCGCGCGCATCCGCCGCTTCTTCGATGACCTGACACTGCCCACCGCGCTGCTCGACGACGCGCTCAAGCTGCTGCTGGCCGAGGTTCGCACGCGCCTGAAGTACCTGTGCGACGTCGGCCTGGGCTACCTGACGCTGGATCGCCAGAGCCGTACGCTGTCCGGGGGCGAGGTGCAGCGGATCAACCTGACTACGGCGCTCGGCACCTCGCTGGTCAACACGCTGTTCGTACTGGACGAGCCTAGCATCGGGCTGCATCCACGCGACCTCAACCGCATCGTCGAGGCCATGCACCGGCTGCGCGACGCTGGCAACACGCTGGTGGTGGTCGAGCATGACCCGTCGGTGATGCTGGCCGCCGACCGTCTGATCGACATGGGGCCCGGCCCCGGCGAGCGCGGCGGCAACATCATCTTCGACGGCACGCCCGAGCGCATCCGGGGGGAGCACACGCTGACGGGCGACTACCTCGGTGGCCGCCGGCTGGTCACAGACACGTCGCACTGGATCACCCGTCCGGTAGACGCCAGTACGCCACGCGTCGTGCTGGAGGGTGCCTCCGAGCACAACCTGCGCGATGTGACCGTGGAAATCCCGCTGAACCGCCTGGTCTGCGTGACTGGCGTGTCGGGATCGGGCAAGTCCACGCTGTTGCAGGACGTGCTGTACCCGGCCATGGCGCGGCACTTTGGCAAGGCCACGGAATCTCCGGGTGCGTTCCGCGACCTGACCGGCGTGGAGCAGGTGGATGACGTCGTGTTCGTCGACCAGTCGCCGATCGGCAAGACCGCGCGGTCGAACCCGGCCAGCTACGTGGGCGCGTTCGACGAGATCCGCAAGCTGTTTGCCAAGGCGCCACTGGCGCTGCAGCGCGGCTATACGGCCGGCACGTTCAGCTTCAACTCGGGCGATGGCCGTTGCCCGACCTGCGGCGGCTCGGGCTTCGAGCATGTGGAGATGCAGTTCCTCTCCGACGTCTATCTGCGTTGCCCGGACTGCGACGGCACTCGCTATCGCGCGGAAGTACTCGAGGTGAAGATCGAGCGCGCCGCACGCGGCCAGTCGCCGCGCACGCTGAGCGTAGCCGATGTGCTGGAACTCACCGTCAGCGAGGCCACCGCGCTGTTTGCCGACGATCCCGGCGTGCTGCGCGTGCTGGCGCCAATCGCCGACGTCGGCCTGGAATACGTGAAGCTGGGGCAGCCGGTGCCGACACTCTCCGGTGGCGAGGCCCAGCGCCTGAAACTGGCGGGCTTCCTGGCGGAAACCGCGCAGGCGCAACCGGTCAGGAACCGCAAGGCGGTGATCCTGCCGAAGCGGCTGTTCATGTTCGACGAGCCAACCACGGGCCTGCATTTCGACGATATCGCCAAGCTGATGCGCGCGTTCGGCAAGCTGCTGGACGGTGGTCATTCGCTGATCGTGATCGAGCACAACCTCGACGTGATCCGCGCGGCGGACTGGCTGATCGACCTGGGCCCGGAAGGCGGCGACGCGGGCGGCGAAGTGCTCTGCGTGGGCACGCCGGAAGACGTCAAGGCCTGCGCCGATTCCCATACCGGCCAGGCGCTGATCCAGTATGACGCCGCGATGGGCGAGGCCGGCACGCTGGCCGCCGAGCGCGCGGAGATCGCCTCGCACGGCCTGCCGCTGCAGGCGGCGGTGCAGGCCGCCCGGGCGCGTCGCGCCGTCGAGGGCGAGGGCGTGGTGCGCATCGTCAATGCGCACGAGCACAACCTCAAGGCGCTCAACGTCGATATCCCGCACGGCAAGTTCAATGTGATCACCGGCGTGTCCGGTTCCGGCAAGTCGACGCTGGCATTCGACATCCTGTTCCATGAGGGCCAGCGCCGTTACCTGGAGTCCCTCAACGCCTACGCGCGATCGATCGTGCAGCCGGCCGGGCGGCCGGAGGTGGACGCCGTCTATGGCATTCCGCCGACGGTGGCCATCGAGCAGCGCCTGTCGCGCGGTGGCCGCAAGAGCACGGTGGCGACCACGTCGGAAGTCTGGCACTTCCTGCGCCTGCTGTATGTGAAGCTGGGCATCCAGCATTGCGTCCACGACGGCGCACCGGTGAAATCGCAAAGTCCTGCGTCGATCGCTGCCCAGTTGCTGCGGGATTATCGCGGCCAGCACGTTGGCCTGCTGGCGCCGCTGGTGGTGAACCGCAAGGGCGTCTATACGGATCTGGCCAAGTGGGCCCGCGCGCGGGGCAACACCCACCTGCGCGTGGACGGCGAGTTCCTGCCGGTGGACCCGTGGCCACGGCTGGACCGGTTCCGCGAGCACACGATCGAGCTGCCGGTGGGCGACATCGTCGTTTCGCCGGACAACGAGGCGCAACTGCGCGCGCTGCTGGACCAGACGCTGGAAGTGGGCAAGGGCGTGATGCATTTGCTGGCGCCGCTCGACGGGCTGCATGACGCCATGCACGGCGGCAGCGGTACGGGCCATGTGGGCGAGACCAAGGTTTTTTCGACCAAGCGCGCCTGCCCGGTCTGCGGCACCAGCTATCCGGAACTCGACCCGCGCATGTTCTCGTACAACAGCAAGCACGGCTGGTGTTCCACCTGCGTGGGCACCGGTCTCGCGCTGACGCGCGAACAGCGCGCCGTGTATGACGATACCGTGCTGGGCGGCGATGACCGCGGCCGGGAGCAGAGCCTGCCGTCGGAGGAGCAGGAGCCGGAAGGCGTGGGCGACACGCCATGCGCCGATTGCGGCGGCACGCGCCTGAATGCGGTGGCGCGCGCGGTGACGTTCGATACGAATGCGATCACCGACGTGGCGCAGTGGACCGTGTCCGACACTCGCCGCTGGGTGGACGCATTACGCCTGACCGGCCGCGACGCGGAGATCGCGCGCGACGTCGTCACCGAGATCGCCAGCCGCCTGCAGTTCCTGGAAGAGGTGGGCCTGGGTTACCTGAGCCTGGATCGCGCCGCGCCGAGCCTTTCCGGCGGCGAGGCGCAGCGGATCCGTCTGGCCGCGCAGCTCGGCAGCAACCTGCAGGGCGTGTGCTATGTGCTGGACGAGCCGACCATCGGCCTGCATCCGCGCGACAACCAGATCCTGCTGGACGCGCTGCGTAAGCTGGGCGACAAGGGCAACACGCTGGTGGTGGTGGAGCACGACGAGGACACGATCCGCCGCGCCGACCACATCATCGACATCGGTCCGGGCGCCGGCAAGCGCGGCGGCCACCTGGTGGCGCAGGGCGGCGTGGCGGCGCTGGCGGCCGCACCGGATTCGACCACCGGCCAGTTCCTGGCGCGGCCGATCATCCATCCTTTACAGGCGCGGCGCGTGGTGAAGCCCGCACGGGCGGGCAAGGAAGCCGAGCCCGCGCAGTGGCTGACCGTCCATGGCGCGCACCTGCACAACCTGCGCGACGTCACGGCGCGGATTCCGCTGTCGCGCCTGGTGGCCATTACGGGCGTCTCCGGTTCGGGCAAATCCACGCTGGCGCGCGATGTGCTGATGACCAACCTGCTCGATGCGGTGGGGCGGTCGGTGATGTCGTCGCCGGCCACGCGCCGCGCCCGGGCGGCTGCGGAGAAGGCTGGCAAGCCGACGGCGACGCGGGCGCTCAGCGTGGAGCACGCGTGGCATGGCTGCGAATCCATCACCGGCTGGGAGTCCGTCGATCGGGTGCTGGAAGTGGATCAGACCCCGATCGGTAAGACGCCGCGCTCGTGTCCGGCTACGTATATCGGCGTGTGGGATGCCATCCGCAAGCTGTTCGCGGAAACGCTGGAAGCGAAGGCGCGCGGCTACAAGGCGTCGCGGTTCTCGTTCAATACGGGCGAGGGACGCTGCCCGGCCTGCGAGGGCCAGGGCGTGCGCACCATCGGCATGAGCTTCCTGCCTGACGTCAAGGTGCTCTGCGACGTCTGCCACGGCCAGCGCTTCAATCCGGAAACGCTGGCGGTCACCTGGCGCGGCAAGAACATCGGCGACGTGCTGACGATGGAGATCGACGAAGCCGTGGAGTTCTTCTCGGCCATGACGCAGATCTCGCATCCGCTGCAACTGATGAAGGACGTGGGGCTTGGCTACCTGACGCTGGGGCAGCCATCGCCCACGCTGTCCGGCGGCGAGGCGCAGCGGATCAAGCTGGTGACCGAGCTTTCCAAGGTCCGCGACGACATCACGCGCCGCGGCCAGAAGGCGCCGCACACGCTGTACGTGCTGGATGAACCGACCGTGGGGCTGCATATGGCCGACGTGGCACGGCTGATCCGCGTGCTGCACCGACTGGCCGATGGCGGCCACAGCGTGGTGGTGATCGAGCACGACCTGGACGTGATTGCCGAGGCGGACTGGATCATCGACCTGGGACCGGAAGGCGGTGCGGCGGGCGGGACGATCGTCGGCGCGGCGGATCCGGAGGCCCTGTTGCGGATCAAGGCGAGCCATACCGGTGCGGCGCTGGTGCCGGTGCTGGCCCGCGAGGCGGAAGGCGAGGCGCGGGCGGTGAGTTGAGGGCGTGCTTCAGGGGGCAGCTGGCTGGCTGTCCACCACGCGTGAAGGCCGCCGGTTGAGCCGGCGGCCTTCGCATGTGATATCACGCATCAGGCACCAGCCGTCAGGCATGCCATCAGCCATCAGGCGTCCCCTCATTGGTAACCCATCACCGGGACGGCGGCCTGTCGCCCGGGCCGCTGCGCAATCATGCGTCTGGCATCTTCGATCCGGTTTGCCCGCAGATACGCGGCAACCAGCGTCAGGTCGATGAGGTCGCGTTGCGCGCGACTGCCGCCGATACGGACGGTCTCTGGCCGCGCGGCTTCCAGTTCGATAATCGCGCTGTCCCAGTCGCCGGCGCCATAGGCCGCAAAGCCATCCGTGATGCCTATCACGACATCGCCGGGCGGGTATTTGTTCACCTCGAGCTTGTCGCGGATTTCGGCCAGACGCGTTTGCAGGGCTTCGTTGTCGTCCTCGACGACGCAGGCAATCAGCGCGTGCGTATCGGCATAGCCCAACCCGGCCTTGGGAAAGCTGCTTTGCGCATGTGCGCGGACCTCGCGCCAGGCTGCGTCGTTGCGCGGCTGGCCAGCCAGTTCGGCGCGCCAGAGGAAGGATACCGAATCGGTGACCACATTGATGGGCGGCCCCCATGCGCCGCCCGGATGCACGCTGGAGCGATATACCTCCCAGGCGCGATCCGACCGGCCCACAGCCAGCGCGGCCAGCGCCACGTGCCACGACAGGTGGCAGTGGGTCAGGCTGCGCTTGTCGAGCCGCGGCATCCAGTCTTCCAGGAAATCGAGGGCCATCGCCGATTCGCCGCGCTCATACATCACGTGGACGCGGAAATGCGCGGCATGGGCATGGCGCGGATTGGCCGCCAGCGCGCGTTCGAGCAACGTCCACGCCTGGTCGAGACGGCCGGTCTCGCAGGCGGCAAAGCCGTATACGGCTTCGAACCACCAGTCCTGCCCGTACGCCGGCGCCAGCGATGCCAGCAACTGGTAGAGCTGCTCTTCGTGATCGGCGTCGCCACTGAAACCATACAAGCCGAAGACGCTGGTCGCGGGGGCCAGCACCATCGCGTCCCGGGGCCAGGTTTTTAGATGCGCGTGCATCGCCTGCATCGCCTGAACCGGCTTGCCCTCTATGCTCAACGCCAGCGCATCGATATGACTTTGCTCGCGTGGCGTGGTGGATGCGGCGAGTTCACGCGCCTTGGCCGCCAGTGTCCGTGCCGGGGCCACGTCGGCATCGAGAAACATGCCGCGCGCCAGCGCGATATGAGCGAGGGCGAAATCCGGGGCGTTGTCGATGGCGGTGGCGAGGTGTCCCCGGTATCCGGCAACACCCGAGATCACGCTGTCGACGCCAGCCACATAGGCATCACGCGCCGCCTGCGATGCGGTCGACAGAGGTAATCCATATCGGTCTTCCAGCATGGCGCTGTCCCTCCGGCAGGGCGATGGGCATATATGTCACGGCACATTGCGACAGGGCCGGCACGCCCCGGCGCCGGCCCTGTCCGATAGTTATAGTGCACATCCCGCCGGATTTGCCCACGATCTCGGCCCAGCCGCCGCCGCGCGACGCCTGCGCGGCCTGCGCGCATACCGACCTCCAACGCCGCCGAATCCCCAGTAACTAGCATGCTGCGAGTATCATCGACGGGAAATCCGCCAATGCGCGGCCAATGCGTGCAGTACAGAACCTGACGCGCCGGAGCCCAACGACCATGCAACGCAAGACTTTCCGAAACATGCAGTGCCCCATCGCCCGCAGCCTGGAGCGCGTGGGAGAGTGGTGGAGCATCATGATCATGCGCGATGCGTTCTACGGGACCACGCGTTTCGACGAATTCCAGCGCAACCTCGACATCGCGCCCAATATGCTGACGCGGCGCCTGAACGGGCTGGTGGAAGAGGGCCTGCTGGAAAAGCGCCAGTACTCGGAGCGCCCGCCGCGCTATGAATACGTGCTGACGGAATGCGGCCGCGATTTCCGGCCCGTGCTGCTGGCGCTGATGGCCTGGGGCAATCGCAATTTCGCGCCGGAAGGGGCGAGCGTGCAGATCGCGGACCGGGAAACCGGCAAGATCGTGACCCCGGTGCTCGTCGATGGCGACAGCGGCGAGCCGTTGCAGATGGGCCGGCGCCACGTGGTGACGGCGGGTCCCGCGGCCGATGAGCGCACGCGCGCGCGGTTGTCGTCCGCGGCGTCGTTCATGACCGGGCGGACGGCTCGCGCGACGACGGCGGAATGACCTGAGGCTGGTGGCGCCGCGCTGGCGCCCCACTGGCGCTGGTTTGCCCGGTATCCTACGCTGCTACTTTCGGTGTTGCGTCGCAACGCCTTGCCAGAAAGGAGCCGCCATGCCCGATTTCCGCCTGCCCTTGTCCGGTGACGTCATCCAGTCGATCAATCCGTGGAACTGGTTTGTGCGTACCGTCGGCGGCCAGTTCGGCCTGATCAACATCAATCTGGGCCGCAGCACCAATCCTGAAATGGAAGCGCGCATCCTCGACGAGGTGGGCTCGTACGGGCATCAGATCGGCAAGATGGGCGATGCGCTCGGCGTATTGCTGGCGCACGTGGATCGCAGCAAGCTGACGGAGACCGAGCGCTGCACGATCGACGAATTCGAGGCCCAGCTGGCGGAAATTGCGCGGGTCAAGCAGAAGCGCGCGGCGCTGACTGCCCGCCAGTAGCAGGGCATCGAAAGGGGGCGGCCAGGTTGCTCCCAAAGCATTCCTGGCATAGAGTCCTTGGGATAGCACCCGTCCTCCGACGGTTCTTTCCGCCGATTCCGGACCCGACCCGATGCCACGTTTTCCTCGCCTTTGCCTGGCCGCGGCCAGCCTGCTGGCTGCCTGCACCACGCCGCCGCCAGCGCCGCCCCAACGCATGCCGTCCCCGCCCAACACGATCACACCGCCGTCGGGGGCCTACGGCGGTATCAGCCGCGCGCAAATGGACGCGGCCGGCAATGCCTGCGAAAAGGTAGTGGCCAACGCCGTCAAGACCCGCTTCCCGCAACCGGGCGCCGTCATGCTGATGCCGGACCGCGAGCGCGTTTTCCAGCAGTCAGCCACGCAGACCGGCATCAATGGTGAAGGCACGTTCGAGCCCGACGCCACCGACGACGCCATGTCCTTCCGCTACACCTGCATCTACAACACGCGCACGCAGCGCGTCGACGACGTGCAGATGAAGTACTGAGTTCCGGCCGGAGGGCGTCCCCGGAAAGCACCCGGCCAGGACCGCCGGGCGCCCGGACGCAGTGAGGATCAGATCATGCCGCCGTTGGCGCGCAGCACCTGGCCGTTGATCCAGCCGCCGTCAGGCCCGGCCAGGAACGACACCGTCGCGGCGATATCCTCGGGCGTGCCCAGCCGCTCCAGCGGATTGAGCTTCGCCAGCTTGTCGATCAACTCGGGCGACTTGCCATCCAGGAACAGGTCCGTCGCGGTGGGGCCGGGCGCCACCGCGTTGACCGTCACGCCGCGTCCGCGCATCTCCTTCGACAGGACCGCCGTCATGGCTTCCACTGCCGCCTTGGATGCCGCGTAGATCCCGTACTGCTCCATCCGCAACCCGATCACGCTCGTCGAGAAATTGATGATGCGACCGCCGCTGCGCAGCCGGCGTGCGGCTTCGCGCATGCCATGGAACGCGCCCCGCAGATTGATCTGCATGATGCCGTCAAACAGGGCGTCGTCCGCGTCCGCGATGGTGCGTAACCCCATGACGCCCGCGTTGTTGACGATGACGTCCACGCCGCCAAACGCGGTTTCGGCGGCGTCAAACATGCGCGCCACCGCGGCGGCGTCCGACACGTCGGCCTGCGCCGTCATGGCGCGGCCGCCCGCGGCTTCGATCTTGCGCACCAGCGCTTCGGCCGGCGCCGCGCCACTGGCGTAGTTGACGATCACGGTAAAGCCGTCGCGTGCCAGGCGCTCGGCTATGGCCGCGCCGATGCCGCGGGATGCGCCAGTGACGATGGCGACACGGTTGGTTTGCTGGGTGGTGGCTTGCTCGGTCATGGTTGGCCTCGGTTCCGAAATCAGTGAAGGTGAAGCAAAGATAGATCTTCCGAATCACCAGATAAACGGGCAATATTCGCCATCATCATTCGAAAAGTCGAACAATCCATATGGACCGGATCGATGCCATGCGCGTGTTCACGCGCATCGTGGAGCGGCGCAGCTTCACGGCGGCCGCGCAGGACCTGGATTTGCCGCGCTCGTCGGTGACGGACGCCGTCAAGCAACTGGAGACGCGGCTCGGTGTGCGCCTGTTGCAGCGGACCACGCGCCACGTCAGCCCGACGCTCGACGGCGAAGCCTATTTCCAGCGCTGCCTGCGCCTGCTGGCCGACTTCGAGGAGGCGGAATCGGGCTTTGCCGGCGTCAGCCCGAAGGGGCAACTCCGCGTGGACGTGCAGGGCCAACTGGCGCGGCGCTTCCTGTTTCCCGCGCTGCCGGCGTTCCTGGCCCGTTACCCCGATATCGAATTCCAGATGAGCGAAGGCGACCGGTTGGTCGACCTGGTGCGCGAAGGCATCGACTGCGTGCTTCGCGCCGGCGAACCGCAAGACAGCGAGATGGTGGCGCGACGCGTGGCGCGCCTGACCCAGGTCACGCTGGCCTCGCCGGACTATCTTTCCCGTTTTGGGCGCCCGGAATCGCTGGATGAGCTGAACGGCCATCGCATGGTTGGATTCCGGTCGACGCTGACCGGGGGCGTGCTGCCGCTGGAGTTCATGGTCGGTGGCGCCCGGCGGGACGTGATGTTACCGGCACCGGTGACCATGAGCGGCGCGGAGAGTTTTGCCGCGGCCTGCCGGCTGGGGCTGGGGCTGATCCAGGTGCCCCGCTATCACGTCGAGGACGACATCGCGCGCGGCACGCTCGTCATCGTGTTGCCGGAACTGCCCCCGCCGGTGATGCCGATGTCGTTGCTCTATCCGCGCAGTCGCCAGTTGTCGCCCCGCGTTCGCGTCTTCCTGGACTGGGTTTCGACGGAGTTCGCCGCAAAACGCGGCGAAACAGGCGAAGAGGGCGCCTCCGGCAATTAAGCGCACGCTGAATCGGCGCCAGCACGTCCGCGCGTTTTCCCGTATTGTCTCGATCTGGTGACAATATCGGCCCGCCTGGCCGACGGGGTCGCCCGATCGCCGATGCCCCCATCGCCCCCACCGCTTTCCCGCTACCTCCGACCGTGCAGAACAACGCCACCCCGCCGCAGCCCGCCACCCCGGACGCCTCGCCCCACATTCCTCAGCACACCCCCATGACCGCGCGCGAAAAGCGCGGCATGGCGGCCATCATGATCGCCGTCGCGCTGGCCACGCTGGATACCGCCATCGCCAACACCGCGCTGCCGGCCATTGCGGCCGATCTCCACAGTACCCCGGCGGCCTCGGTGTGGATCATCAATGCGTATCAGCTGGCGATGGTGGCCACGCTGCTGCCGTTTGCCGCGCTCGGCGGCATTCTTGGCCATCGCCGCATCTATCTGGGCGGCGTGATCCTGTTCATCATCTCGTCCGTGGTCTGCGCGATGGCGTGGTCGCTGCCGTCGCTGGCCGCCGCACGCGTGCTGCAAGGCGTCGGCGCCGCCGCCATCATGAGTGTCAACACGGCGCTGATCAGCGCCATCTTCCCGATCCACAGGCTGGGACGCGGGGTCGGCCTCAACGCGCTGGTCGTCGGGGTTTCGTTTGCCGTGGGACCAACCGTGGCGTCGATCATCCTGTCGCTCGGGCCCTGGCCGTGGCTGTTTGCCGTGAACCTGCCAATCGGCCTGCTGGCACTGGCAATTGCGTGGCCTTCGTTGCCCCAGACAAAACGCAGCAGCCATGGCTTTGATCCGGTGGCAGCCATTCTCAACGTCATCACCTTCGCCGCGCTGATCTTCGCGTTGGGCGAGGGCGTGCAGCGCGAGCCGACGGAATACGTCGTGGCCGCCGCCGCGGTGTTTGCCATTGCCTTTGTGCTCCTGCTGCGTCGCGAGCGCGGGCACCCGGCGCCGATGTTGCCGGTGGACCTGTTCAGGCGGCCGATGTTCGCGCTGTCCACGCTCACCGCCATCTGCTCGTTTGCCGCGCAGGGGCTCGCCTTCGTGTCGCTGCCATTCTATTTCGAGCACGTGCTGGGCCGCGATCCGATCGAGACCGGCTTCCTGATGACGCCGTGGTCCGCCGTGGTGGCGTTGATGGCGCCCATCGCCGGCCGGCTGTCGGACCGATATCCACCGGGGCTGCTCGGTGGCGTGGGGCTGGCCATCATGTCGGTGGGCATGGTGTCGCTGGCGATGATGCCGGCCGATGCGAGCGTGCTCAACATTGGCATTCGCATGGCGATCTGCGGCGCGGGTTTCGGCTTCTTCCAGTCGCCGAACCTGAAGGCGCTGATGGCCAGCGCGCCGCGTGAGCGGGCAGGCGGCGCGAGCGGCGTGATCGCGACCGCGCGGCTGCTGGGCCAGGCGACGGGTGCCGCGCTCGTGGCGTTGTCGTTCGGCATCGCCGGCAAACATGGGCCGACACTTGCGTTGTCCCTCGGTGCGGGATTTGCCGGCGTGGCGGCCATCGCCAGCGGTTTGCGGCTGATTGCGCCACACAGCGCGGACAGCGCGATGCACGCGACGCCCAAGTAGACGCGGGTCAGTCCGCCGCGCTACCCGCACTCGGCGACAAGAACGCGCCATCCCCGGCCAGCGGCGCTGCGGATGCCAGCGCCATTCGTGCGCGCAGGGCTTGTAGAAACTGCACGGCGAGCGTGGCCACCGGGCCACATCCGTTCGGCGCGCCGCTCGGTATGAAACTTGCCGTTCCCCAAGGTATCGGGGCCGCCGTGTGCTGCCCCTCACCCAAGGAGGGACGCAATGAACCGATCTGACGACTACGGCCGTCGCCGTTGGCCGGACCAGCGCTACGGCGGCTACGAGGAAGGCTATGGCCACGTGCCGGGCGACGATCATCACTGGCGCCGCCGCGACTTGTCGGCCGGTCGCTACGGCAATACCGGCGAACGCAATCCCTACGACACCGATACCTGGCGGAACGCCGAAGACCGCGACAACGGTGCATGGCGGCGCGGCCGTACGGCGCAATTGAGTGATGGATGGCGTTCGCGCCATGCCACGGTCTATTATCCGGGCCGCTCGGTCCAGGACGAAGCGCGCGACGAGAGTTCGCCGCATGAGCGTGGTTACGTCAGTGCCTACAGCACCGGCTACGAGGATGGCTACACGGCTGGCGCGCGTGCTTCGCGCGACGAGATGCCGGGGCCGCCGGAACGCTGGCAGGGCACGCGCGGCAGCTACGAAAGTGGATATGAAGGCGACGCGGTGCGCACGGACCGGCAACGGTCACGTGGCGAGCCGGTCTACGGTCAGGAGCGCGTATCGGCTTATGGATACGAGCGGGATGCACGGGGCGAACGGTATGCGCGCCCCACCGGGCCGAAGAACTACACGCGTTCTGACGAGCGTATCCGCGAGGAAGTCTGCGAACGCCTGGCCCATGCGCCGGAACTGGACGTGAGCGAGGTAACGGTGACAGTGATCGCCGGCGTGGTGACGCTGACCGGATCGGTCGTGAACCGGCGCGTGAAGTATCGGGTGGAAGACATCGCGGACGACACCTATGGCGTGAGCGACGTCGTCAATCAGATCCATGTGCACCCTTACGGCGTGCTGGCATCGGAATAAAGCAGACTGATCAAAGGGCTGAACAAGGGGCCGCTTCCACCTATCTCCGATGGCCCAATCCGCGAAATCAATGCCCTGGCAGTTCAACTGCCGGGGCATTTTCATGGTGCGCCCGGCAGGGCGCACTCACTTGAGGGTGCAAGTCCCTTACACACCCGGCAAGGGGAAGTGTTAGCCAGAGACAAGGGTTTCCCGGGCGACTGGGAGTCTGAAGGAAGTCCGAGGCAAAGCGCTGGCCTGACGAACAGGAAGC
>NZ_JBFTSP010000057.1:0-11173 GCF_056400065.1 Cupriavidus sp. 01L415
AACACCGGGGCGACGGCCGAGGGATCGGTCAGCAGCACGGCGCCGAGCGCGGCGATCGGCGCGAACAGGATCACGCTGAGTCCGCGATAGGCGGCAAACATCAGGAACGCCAGCGCGGCGAGCACGACAACAAAAGACATGAGGTCTCCGAGGATTTGTTCTTGGACGCGTCGAGGGGCCTCAGGCAGGCCGCCGCGCGTAGTTGTCCCCGTCTGTGTTTTGCGGGGGCCGCTTGCGATTGCACGCTTTGTGCCAGCGTCTAAAAATGCTTCATGCAGCCTTTTTCGCGTCAAAACGCGTGCGGCCGAAGGCTGCTGTCTCGATTTGAAGACTTCCCTCGGACGCGCGCGTCCACGATATGAGACACTCCGCGTCTCCGAATCGAGAACGACAGCAGCATGCAAAAGATCGCCGACGCGGGAGGCGCCCTCCTGTTTGACTACGACTACGTGGCCCGCCGGGCGATGGAGTCACTCTTCCGCACCTTCGAGAACTTCAGCGAGGGCACCTTCGTCGTCGACGAACATGCCCGCGTGGTGTGGATCAACAAGCGCTACGCCGCCCGCTTTGGCTTCAGCAATCCGCAGGAAGCCATCGGCCGGGATTGCGAACAGGTCATCCCCAACAGCCTGATGCGCGAGGTGGTGGCCACGGGCAAGCCGATCCTGCTGGACATCCTGGAGACGGACCGCGATCCGATGATCGTCACGCGCCTGCCGATCAAGGACGACGACGGCCGGACCATCGGCGCAGTGGGCTTTGCCTTGTTCGACGAACTCAAGGCGCTGACCCCGCTGTTCGCCCACTATTCGCGCGCGCAGTCCGAACTGGCCGCCGCGCGGCGATCGCTGGACCAGGCGCGCCGGGCCAAGTACACCTTTGCGAGCTTCGTCGGCGCCAGCCCGGCCGCGCAGGAGGTCAAGCGCCAGGGGCGGCGCGCGGCGCTGGTAGAGTCGCCGGTGCTGCTGCTCGGTGAAACCGGCACGGGCAAGGAACTGCTGGCGCACGGCATCCACGCGGGTTCCGCGCGCGCCGAGCAGCCGCTGGTCACGGTCAACGTGGCGGCCATCCCCGATACCTTGCTGGAAGTCGAGTTCTTTGGCGCCGCGCCGGGGGCCTATACGGGCGTCGACCGCAAGGGCCGCGTCGGCAAGTTCGAGCTGGCCGACGGCGGCACGCTGTTTCTCGACGAAGTCGGCGATATGCCGTTGATGCTGCAGAGCAAGCTGCTACGCGCCCTGCAGGACAAGGAGTTCGAACCGCTGGGGTCCAACCGCATCGTGCGCTCGGACGTGCGCATCATCGCCGCGACGTCGGCCGACCTGCCGGCCCTGGTCGCGGCCGGCAAGTTCCGCGCCGACCTCTATTACCGGCTCAATGTCCTGACGATCGAACTGCCCGCCCTGCGCGAGCGGCGATCCGACCTGCTGCCCCTAGCCTACGCCATCATCGAGGAGTTGTGCATCAAGGCGGAACGCAACGCGCCCGGCCTGTGCGAGGACGCGCTGCAACTGCTGGGCGAATACGACTGGCCGGGCAACGTGCGCGAATTACGTAATGTGCTGGAGCGCGTGGTGATGCTCTGCGACGAGGACACCATCGACGCCGCGACGCTGGCACCGCTGCTCGGCAGGCGCGCGGCAGCAACGTCTGTTGCGGCTGTTGCTTCCGTCACGCATGCGGCACTCGCGCCGGCGGACGCGCCGACCGAACCGGACGCGCCCAGCCTGACGCAGCCCGCTATCACACCAGCTGTCGCACCCGCTTCGCTCTCATCACCCTCATCTCCCCCGTCACCCGCCTTGCTCGCATCGGAGACGCCGACCGTTGCGCCAATGGCCGCGCAATCCTACGCAGAGGCCATGGCCCAGTTCGAAGCCGCCTTCCTCGCGCAAGCGCTCGACGCCTGCGGCGGACGCGTGGCGGACGCGGCCGCCCACATCGGCATCAGCCGGGCGGCGTTCTACAAGAAGCTGGCCGCGCTGAAGCCCGGTGCCGCCGACTCCGACGCGCCGGCCGAGCCGGCTTCCGCGGCATAAAAAGCCGAGAGCAGCCCCGGTATCCAGGTACTTACAGGTCGAATGAAATGTCCGAGGCAAGTTCCAGGTGGACACGGGGGCCGAAGCTCGCGATACCGGCCAGCGTCAGGTTGTGATGACGGACAATCTGATCCGCCGACAGAGCGGCGTTGCCTACGGTGGTATGGCCGTCCGCAATGAGCGTGACGGGAAAGCCGAGCGCCAGCGCGCGGCGCGTGGTGGTGTCGACGCAGTACTCGGTCTGCATGCCGCAGATCACCAGCGTCGATACGCCGCGCGCCTGCAAGGTCGCGATGAGGTCCGTACCGTGGAACGAATCGGGCGTGGTCTTGCGAATGCGCAGGTCGGAATCGTCTACCTTCAGGCCCTGGGCGAATTGCCAGGACTCCGAGCCGTGCTTGAGGAAGTCCGAGCCCGATTCATGCTGCACAAGAATGACGGGCAAGCCAGCCGCGCGCGCTTTCCCGGCAACGAGGTTGATGCGCTCGACCATCGCCTGCCAGCCGACACCGGCGTGAGCGCCCACGCAAAGCCCTTGCTGCACATCGATGATGATCAAGGCGGTAGTCATGGCGGGAAGCTGAGCGTTTATCGACGCTGAATATTACCCGACAGAAACCGTCGCAGAGCGCGTACATGCCCGGTGGCCAGCGTTTTCCGAGTGGAGGCAGCCTCCCATCTGATCACTGCCAAATGACTCAATCCGCAGACACCCAATCCAGCGGGTGCCGAAGCGGTCGCCAGCCTCAGTTCACCGGCGGAACCACAGCAGCGACAACCCGCACGCCGCGACCAGCAGCAGGACCGAGCCCGCCGCCAGAAAGGCACTGATCTCGACTTCCTTGCGCTCCAGCACAAAACGGGCGCTCAGCTGGCGATACACCTGCGTCAGGTCCGCGGCCGAGCCAGCCTGGAAGTACTCGCCGTCAGTGAGCGCCGCGACCTCGCGTAACGTGGATTCATCCAGCTGCATGGAGTAAGACAGGCTCGACACTGCCGCACCCGCATCCTGCGGCGTGCCGAAGCCCACGGTATAGACGCGCACGCCGCGCTGGGCGGCCATGCGCGCGGCGTCCAGAGGGTCCGGGCCGGTGGTGCGGCGACCATCGCTGAGCAGGATCACCGCACCGTGCCGGTAAGAGCCCGGCTGCACCTCCACCCCCTGCTGCTCACGCTTGCGGACGGCGTCCGCCGCGGCGGCCTCTGTCAGCGATCTGCCGCCGGACCCGGGTGCGAGCGACTCACCACTGAAGAGAATCGTTTCAAGGTCGATGCCATCGTCGGGGAACAACACCGCCAGCGCCTGGATCAGTCCGCTGCCGGTCGCCGTGCCGTGCTGGAGCTGGAAGCGATCGATCGCATCGAGCATGTCCATTCGCTTATCGGTGGGGGGCAGCACCACGGTCGCCGTGGCGGCAAAAGAGACAATGCCCAGGCGCACGCTGGCCGGCAGGCCAACGACGAGATCCCGCGCGGCATGCTGGGCGGCGCCGATCCGGGTGGGCGCGACGTCGGTCGCCGCCATGCTGCGTGATGTATCCATGGCCAGTACCAGTGTGATGGTATCGGACGGCAGCGTGATGGTCGCGGTAGGACGCGCGCAAGCCAGCAGGGCTGCGCCCAGGGCGAACAAGAAGAGTAGCGGCGGGATATGACGCCGCAGTCGTTGGCTGCGACCCAGCACGGCGCGCGGCAGCGCAAGACTGGTATACAACAGGGCGACTTTTTTGCGCCGCGCAATCAGGTACAGGTAAGCGGCTGCCAGCAGGGGAAGCGAGAGCAACAGCCAGAGCATCTGCGGCCAGAGAAACTGCATGCCCTGCTCCTTGGCGCCAGGGGGTAAGACGATGGTAGTGCATTTTCCACGTCGGGACGGAACCTCCATGGCAGCTATGAATGGTTCGGCAGGGACTCCCCTCGGCGTGGCATTGTCGCTTCCGACGCAACTCTGAGTCGAGGCACGGGCCGTTTTTCATTTGCATCGACCGGCCTAGAGTGAGCCCGTTTTGGATGACTTCAAATGGGCTAGCACTATGTCTTCTTTGTTCGATCCGTACGATCTTGGACCATTCCGCCTCAAGAACCGTGTTGTCATGGCACCCATGGAGCGCTCGCGCGCGCGCAACCCGGACTGGGCGCCACTGCTCGACACAGCCCGCTACTTTGCGCAGCGCGCGGGGGCCGGTCTCATCGTGACTGGCAGCATCGCCATCAGCGAATGGGCGCGTACCTGGGCGTTCGAGCCCGGCCTGTACACCCCGACCCAGATCAAGGCCTGGCGCCATGTCACAGGAGAGGTTCACGATCATGGCGGGGTGATCTTCGGGCAGATCAGGCATGGTGGTCGCGCGAGTCACGTTTCACATCAGCCGAATCGGCAGCCGACAGTCAGCTCTACCGACACCGGGGCGACGAAAGCGATTTCCATGGCGTTCGATGAGAGTGGCCAACCCGCCTTTCTGTTGCAAGGCAAGCCTCGTGCGTTGCGCACCGAGGAGGTGTCCCAGATCGTCGGGGAATTTGCTCAGGCTTCGCGCAATGCTCGCGAAGGTGGATTCGACGGCATCGAGATCCACGGTGCCAACGGTTATCTTCATGATCAGTTCATCAATGGAACGCTTAACACCCGCGACGACAGGTACGGCGGCTCGATCGCGAATCGTCTTCGCTTCACGCTTGAGACGGTCGATGCGGTTATCGACGCCATCGGTGCCGAGCGTACTGGCATCCGCCTGTCGCCCTTCGGCCGCTACAACGAAATGCCGGCTTTCGATGACCAGGCCGAGACGTACCTGACGCTTGCGTCCGAGCTCTCGAAACGCGGCATCGCCTATGTGCACATCAGCGACCAAACCCGATGGGCTGACGATGTCTCCATTCCCGAACATTTTCTCCGGGCGTTTCGCGGCGCCTTTCAGGGACCGTTGATCCTCGCCGGCGGCTATCTCCGGGATAACGGACAGGCAGCCATCGATTCGGGAGAGGCAGATCTGATTGGCATCGGGAAGCCCTTCATCGCGAATCCAGACCTGATCGAGCGCCTGCGCAACGGCTGGCCGCTCAACGAATGGGATGAGGAGACGTTCTATACGGCGGGAGCCAGGGGCTACACGGACTACAGCGTCTACGAGTAGGACGACAGCGTATCTCCCGCCCTGAAGTTTCTTCTCGCAATCGGGTGAACGCGGCGGGCAGACAGCGCTTTGCCGCTGCCCGACTGCTGGAGCGTAGCGTGCTTCCTCAACGTTCGCTCACGCGAGGCAAGCGCCTTATCGCCCGGGTGCGGCTACCGGGAATTGAAGCGCGCGGTCGAGCAGGGCATCGACAATGACGCGGATCTTTGCCGGCAACGTTGGCGTCCGGGCCCACAACAGGTTGATGGGCACCTCGCCGCCCGACATCCCGTCGAGCACGGTGACAAGATGGCCGCTTCTGATGTCATCTTGGACCATCCACAGCGGGAGCTGACCGAGCCCCTGCCCCGACTTGATCGTCGCTAGCACCATCTCGAAGTCGCACGCCCTGTGTTTGATCGGTACGGTATGCGGAACGACCGAGCCGTCAGGCTGCTTGAGCAACCATGCCAGACGACGCGTGGAATTCCAGCCGGCAATGCAATCGTGATCGGCAAGATCGGCCGCATGCTGGGGCGCGCCACGTGCCGCGACATACGCCGACGATCCACAAATGACCATGTGTTGCACGCCCAGCCTTCGAGCGACCAGATCCGTAGAGTCGCCGGGTTCGCCAATACGCACGGCGAGATCGATGCCCTCATCGATCAGATCGACCAGGCGGTCGGTGAAACTGACGTTGAGCTGCAAGGCGGGACATTGGGCCGCAACCTCGAGCAAGACCGGCATCACGTATAGCCGACCGAACGCGGTCGGGAGGTCGATGCGAACCTGACCCGCCGGGCAGTTCTGCGCGAGCTTCAAGATGTTCTCGCCGCGCTGTAGCTCATCCAACGCCGCCACGCAATGTTCCAGCCACGATTCGCCATAGGACGTCAGCGTAAGACGACGCGTCGTGCGGTGCAGTAACTTCGCATCAAGTCGTGCCTCAAGGCGCGAGACCGCGCGAGCGACCGCGGACTTCGTCAGACCAAGCTCATCGGCTGCAGAAGTAAAGGTACCCAATCGCGCAACCGCCACGAACTCTGCGATGCCATCGAACTGCAGGCTGGTAGGAAAATCGGAAGGCATATATCTCCAATGCCGGGATACCGGACGGCGCTTTCGAGCTTCGCATGTTCGAGCAGCCACTGCACCGTCCGAAGACTTTTCGTAGCCGCTGGCAGTTTAAACAAATCGCGCGAGGCAAAGCTGGTTCACGACGCCGCGCCACGGTTTTTCAGCGCTCAGAAACCTTGAGATGGTGAGATCGTTTTCGCGTTGATATTACACACGAGCTCGGGGGCAAGTTTGCCAATCAGCGCATTGCCAGTGACCGCTTTGCGCCTGCGGATTCAAGCGGTTGTTACCCGCCGGATGGCAAACGTCTCTAGCTGGCCGGTCTCTGAGCTCGGTCGGCGGGCACACGGGCGTGTAGGCACCAGAGGCAACTACCGAGAGGGGCCGGCTGCCGCCGTTGCACTTCAGCCAGCCGTGGGAAGTAACGGTCAGTCGCAGCGCGCCGGTCCAAGACGAGCACGAGGCCGCGTCGTCGGGAGGCGGTGATAGGGCAGGATAACGGAACACTTACCGAACTGGCTGCAAAGCGAGACGGAAGGCGTTTCTGTCTCGCTATGGCAGCCTTACTCAGGGAACCGGGCCCCGACGCTTTCCAAAGGCATTCTCAGGGAGTTGGTCAGGTAGCTAACGGTGTGGTAGAAGCCCGCCAGCATCAGCAGCTCGATGATCGCGTTTTCCGTAAAATTTTCACGCAATTCGTGCCACAGGGCATCGTTAATGTCGCTATCGCGATGTAAGGCATCACACAGACGGATCAGAAGACTGTCTTGTTTCGACCAACAGGCATCATCCGCTGTCCCGATTGCCGTCGAGCGGATTTGTTCGGCGGATAGTTCCGCCTGTTCTGCAAACACGACGACATGCACCCCCCACTCGTATTCGGAGCGGCACAGCGCGGTGGTCCGATCGATGACGATCTCTCGCTGGCGAACCGTCAGATTCCCCTTGTCCAGAAGTCCGCCGAAGAAGAACTTCTTGCATAAGCGCGGATCTCGAGCAAGGGTCGCGAACAAATGCAAAGGCGGCCGACCCTTCATCGTGTGCTCGATGAGTTGGGCAACGTCTTCGTCAAACGGAACTGTGGCTGGCGCAATACGGGCAGACATGGCATCTCCGGTGTAGGACTGTATGATTATCCAATTCGGGTGCTGTACAAAATACAGCACCCGCACCACCATCCTATTCCGCTCGCTGTACAAAGTAAAGCATGACGACACCTAAAGTTGGTCAGCCTGTCCGTGGCTCACAAACTGGACGCCCCATCATGGTTGCGCTCGACCTGCTTGGTCGGCGCACCGCGCTGCGCATACTGTGGGAACTGCGAGGAGACCCGATGACGTTTCGGGCTCTGCAAGAGGCGTGTGAAACGAACTCCCGTCTGCTCAACATGAGACTGGCTGAACTGAAGGAAGCTTGCCTGGTCGAGCACACCATCGGTGGCTATCGACTGACCAATCAAGGCAGGAGTCTTGGCGCGGCGCTGGAACCGCTGTCTGCATGGGCCGAGGAATGGGCGAAGCACCCAAATTTGGGTTGAGGGCGAGCCGGCGCAGACCTCTTTGATTCATGTCGGCAGCTCAGGGTGGGGCGGTGCAGTTGAAGCTCCTCGCCGCTAGCGGCGCCGATCGCCGACTTTCACGCTTGGACTTCGTCGGTCCTCGCCCCGCCACCGGCTTTCGCTGTGTCCAATTGCTGGACCGCTTCCGACCCTCGCGGTCATTCACACACTACTCAATGAACGACCGAAGTTCGGTCGACTCGGACGGCCAAGCAGAACACCGTGAGCGGCTCAAACTGGCCGGACTCTGTCGTCGGGCTACCCTTGCACGATCGTCCTGGTGCGAGAGGCAACTACCGACTGAGGAGCCGCTAGTGAAAGGCCGCTGTGCCGCGTTGTAACTATGTCAGTCTGATTCAAGACGACGGCGGTCCAGATCGACATATCTCGGCGCGACGCGGAAAGAAGTCGGCCAGTCCTGTTCGTGATCATCGATGATCTCTTACACGCCTGACTGAGTGAGAAGCTCACCGGCAGACGTGCCTAGCACGCTCGCGATCCTAGCCAAGTTGAGCACTGTCAGATTGTGTTCACCCCGCTCAATACCGCCAATGTAAGAGCGGTCCATATCTGTCGCGAGCGCCAATTCTTCTTGTGAAAACCCTTGGACCTTCCGAATAGCACGGACCGTCTTGCCAATGGATGCAAGTGCGGGGTTGCCAGAGTGTTTCGGTGAGGGTCTCGCCATGTGTCCGCTCGTTGCCGTCGCCATCCATCGACACTTCACGCCGGAGCAGGTGAGCGAATTCGCCTGGCGCATCCCCATTATTCTGTCGCAGGCTAGCGAAAAACCGAGCGGCGCTCTATTGAGAGCGAACCACGGCTCTCTGCACCAATGACAAATGCTGCGTGGCCGGGCCCCCGTGCTAGCCGCCTATTGGGCTTCTTGGCGCAACTGCTCTACCAATTCCTCGATGAGATATCGTCTGTGAGGCGTCAAGGTCTGAATCTTGTGGGCTAATGCTAGCAGTTCGGGGCCTACCTTCTCGGCCTTTCGCGGTTCTTGGCCTTTGGTGACTGGGGGCGGCCCATGGTGCAACCAATGCTCGGTCACCCGAAGCCATTCGGCCAAAACTGCAATCTTGTCTGAGGTCGGAATCGCTCTTCCTGACAACCACTTGTGCGTGGTCTGTGCCGAGACAGGCGTTCCCGATCTGTAGCGAAGATTGAACTGTAACGCGAGTTCGGTGGGACCGGAAATCTCCTGCTCGGCGCGGCGTAGCGCCAATCGCAGGCGATTAGAAAAGGCTTGCTTGTCGGCATCGGTGGGCATTTCGGCATTCTGTCTGGGCGTGCCGTTCTTTCGATCAACTGCGCGAGCTAAACATAGCTTTGTTAGTTTATAATTAGCTGGCTCAAGATAAGGACTCAGAAATCCAGATCTGTGTGCGGTGGACCCCACCACCCCAGTGCGAGCGCTTCATAGGACTACGCTATTGAGCTGCGGGTGTCATTGCAGCGGCCGCCGCGGCTCACGCTGCGGCGAAAAAGTGCTCAACGTTTTGGTACGCCGCGAACCCTTAACTCCGGCGCACGCTTGACCGGATCGAGGTGGCCTGCGCTTTGGGAGTGAGCCCAATATCGTCTAGCTCCGACTTGCGTGAACCTTCCAGGAGGCAATGACCATGATCCAACACCTCATCACCTCAGAACAGCGCGAGCAACTGCTCGCAAACGGCCACGCGTACGCGGCCGGTCACCGAAGCGACCCGCTGCCCGTAGTCCGGCTTTTTACCCCTGACGCGCATGCGACTTGGCTACTTGCCGCGCTGGACCCGGCCGATGGCGATACCGCCTACGGTCTGTGCGACGTGGGTATCGGCATGCCCGAACTGGGCCATGTGAAGCTGTCCGACCTTGCGTCCATCGTTGGGCCGCTCAAAAGGCCAATTCTTCGCGACCTGTACTTCCAGCCAACGCGATCGCTATCTGCGTACGCGCAGCTTGACGGTTCGATCCCCGACTGATCGTCGTCCTGGTGCGAGAGGCAACTACCGACTGAGGAGCCGCTAGTGAAAGGCCGCCGTGCCGCGTTGCGACTATTTCGGTCTGATTCAAGACGACGGCGGTCTGGATCGGCATATCTCGGCGCGGCGGGGAAGAAACTCAATCGAGAGCAGACCATTGCCCCACAGTGAACTATTCTCGGCCCGAATCGCTGCAGACGCTCGCGTCATACGACCTGGCCTGTCCGCGAGCTATGTCTGAGGCCGTGGGCGGCTGTACCCGATGTAATGGCAGCAACAGCAGACATCCACATCCTGAGAGCGCCGGTTTATCGCAGTCTCTGACGTTTGATTTCTTCGGGTTCCGCCGTGTTCGAGCGGCGTGTACCTGTCGGCTTCAGCGAAATTGTCAGTGGTTCGAACAGTTCGGCGAGTGTAATGCCGATGCAGTAACAGATGTTGGCCAAGGTCTCGACCGAGGGATTCGCGACGCCACGTTCCATCGCTGATATGTACGTGCGATCGACGAGCGCTTCGAATGCCAAGGTTTCCTGAGATTTCCCAGCCTTGATCCGAGAAGCCTTTAACCGGTGACCGAGGAGCGTCGCGACCGGATTCCGTTTGTGCTGACCCTTGCCTTTCATAGGCAAAAGGATGCCTATGAGCAGACTGATTCACGACGCTTTAAACACACCAATTCTTGATGTGTTTACTCTACAATCGCAAGACGTCAACTCAACCGACGGTTTACTGATGCGAATGCGCCGGACGGCATACACGCAGATGTTCGAGCACGAAATGGCGGCGCTGAACTTCCTGCGAAGCCCCTTCGCGGCCACTGCGGTGCGCTGGGGGAGGGAGATCTAACGCGTCGCAATCCGCTAATCCCGTCCGTCAGCGGCCGGATCGCAGTGTCGACGGTCCGTGCTTTGGGCACCCTCTTGCTTTGGCTTGCTGTGGAACTTTCCAGGAGGTAATAACCATGATCCAACCCCTCATCACCGCAGAACAACGCGCGCGGTTGCTCGCAAACGGCCAGGCATACGCAGCCGGCCACGGAAGCGACCCGCTGCCCGTGGTGCGGCTGTTCACGCCGGATGCGCATGCGACCTGGCTACTGGCCGCGCTGGACCCGGCCGATGGAGACACCGCCTACGGGCTGTGCGACGTGGGTATCGGCATGCCCGAACTGGGCCACGTAAGGCTGTCCGACCTGGCATCCATCGTTGGACCGCTCAAAAGGCCGGTTCTTCGCGACCTGTACTTCCGGCCAAACCGATCGCTATCGGCGTACGCGCAGCTGGCGCAGCTTGACGGTTCGATCCCCGACTGATCGAACGCGCCGGCCTTCTGCTAGCGGACCGGCCGCCCTCTGCTGCGCCTCATTGGTTGCAGCAGGGGCGTCGATTCCGCACAAGGCGACCAGCATGGAAAGAC
>NZ_JBFTSP010000058.1:0-10519 GCF_056400065.1 Cupriavidus sp. 01L415
CTCCGAAATTCGCTTGCGCGAATTCCTCGCTCGCCCAGTCTGTCGTGTCGTCCTCGATTGCCAACCCGCTGCCGCAAAATGAACAGGATGCGCGCAAGTTAACACCGTCTGCCGAGGTTTACAACCGGATTTGTGGGTAATCCTCAGGCCTTTAGGCGGGGGAGGATGTCAACATTCACCCGGCGCGGCCACTCGCCAACCCGTTCACCGGGAACCTCGGAGTGACGAGCGCCTGTGCACTCACGCGCTTCATTGCCCAATGAACTCCATCGACATCATCAGGATTGGACGGAAGCGCAGCTTTGCCGCGTCTACGACCGCCTCGAAGAGCGTCATGCTCTGCGCCCGCCCGCGGACAACTCGCGCGCCCTCTCAACAGGACCCGAACCTATCGATCACAGATTCAACTGATTAACCGTCCATCAAGGCGGGGTAATCAAAGCGCGGAACTCCGTTCCATGCATGGGGTGACAACACGACGAGCCAGTGCTCCATAGCCTCTCCCTTCCTTGATCTACATCAACGGTTACCTCCGATCCCGCCACTATGCTGTCGAGCGCTGGCGCGCAGGATAAACAACAAGAGGCAGAGGTTTCGGGGGCAACATGCCGCATCACACCTTGGATATTGAGATCGAACGGTTGGTATCGAAATCAACGCTGGAGTGCGAGCTGCTGACTCCCGTCAGCGAAGTTGTCGCAAGGATGGCAGAGCGCCGCTGCAGTTCGATTGTCGTGATGGATCAGGGGCGGGCCGTCGGCATCTGGACCGAACGCGATGCGCTGGCGCTCGGCGACGAGGCCAACGCGCTGTCCAAGCCCATCAGCGCGCTGATGAGCCATCCTGTCCTGTCCCTGTCCGGCCGCACGCGCCTTGGCGACGCGGTTGTCCATTTCAAGAACAAGGGCATCCGCCATTGCCTCGTGGTCGACGACGCGGAGCGCCCCCTCGGCATGCTCACGCAGACCGATCTCGTCATGAGCCAGGGCGCGGAATTCTTCTTGCGCACCAGGCCAATCGATTCGGTCAAGTTGTCCCAGCCTGTCATGGTGGCGCCCGACACCAGGCTGCTCGACGCCATGCGCGCCATGCGCACGGGCTGTCTGAGCGCCATCGTCGTCCGCTATCCCGCAGACGAGTACGGCATCCTGACCGAACGCGATATTGTCCGGCTGGCAGCCGCCAATGCGCTTGGCGGCACAGTGGCCGAGCATGCGACGCGCCCGCTGCGCGCACTGAGGCGATCGCAAAGCCTGTACGCGGCCCGCCAGACCCTGGTCGACAACCGGATACGCCATATCGGCGTACTCGACGACCAGAGCGAACTGGTGGGTCTGCTCAGCCTGGCTGACATCCTGTGCAATATCGAGTATGAGTATGTGCACGAGCTTCAGCTGGCGCTGCGCGAGCGGGATGAGGCTCTGCTGAAATCCTCCTATCACCTGAAGTTGGCAGACCGTGTGTTCGAAGCCACGCTAGACGGCGTCATGGTGACAGACCTGAACGGGGTGATCGAGCGGGTGAATCCGGCATTTGCGCATCTGACCGGCTATTCCCAGGCCGAAGCCATCGGCAATACCCCGCGGATGCTGAACTCGGGAAAGCAGAGCCGTGCGTTCTATCAGTCGCTGTGGCGCCAGCTACGCGAGAACGGCTGCTGGCAGGGCGAAATCTGGAATCGCCGCAAGAACGGCGAACTCTACCTGGAGTACTTGTCGATCTCCGGCATCTACAGCCACGATGGCAACTGCACGCACTACGCCGCCATCTTTTCGGATATCACCCAGCGCCGGATGGACGAAGAGCGCCTGAACCACCTCGCGATGCACGATGCCCTCACAGCGTTGCCGAACCGTACCCTGTTCGGCGAGCGCCTGAAACAGGCGGTTGCCCGCGCCAAGCGTGCCGCCAGGCGGGTTGCCGTGATGTTCATCGACCTCGACCGCTTCAAGCTGATCAACGACACCCTGGGGCACGGCGTGGGAGACCAGACCCTAAAGGTCATCGCCCGGCGGCTGAAGGAGACCATTCGCGAAAGCGATACGGTGGCGCGCCTGGGCGGGGACGAATTCACCGTGATCATCGAGGACATCGAAGACATCCGGCACGTCGCACAGATTGCACAGACATTGCTGAACGTGGTCGGGCAGCCCATCGACGCAAACGGACGTACCGTGTACGTGACACCGAGCATCGGCATCAGCATCTACCCCGACGACGGCACCGACCAGCGACAGTTGCTGATGCAGGCCGATCGCGCCATGTACGAGGCCAAGGACGAAGGCAAGAACAATTTCCGCTTCTTCGCCACGCAGATGACCTCGTCCTCGATGGAGCGAATCACGCTCGAAAGCGAGTTGCGCAACGCCCTGATGGCCGACGAATTCCGCCTGCACTACCAGCCGGTCTTCGACTTGCGCAGCGGGGCCATCGTCACCGTGGAAGCGCTGCTGCGCTGGCAGCATCCGTCGCGGGGCCTGTTGCCACCGAGCGCATTCATCACTACGGCCGAGGATTCGGCATTGATCGTGCCGATTGGCACCTGGGTACTGCGCGAAGCCTGCAGGCAGGCGCGCATCTGGATCGAAGAGGGTTTCGCGTTCGGCCGGATTGCCGTCAACCTCTCCGCGCGGCAATGCCGCCACGAGCAGTTCCTGCATGACTTCACCACGATCCTTAGCGATGCCGGCTTGCCGCCAGCCAGGCTGCAACTGGAACTGGTCGAGAGCATGGCCATGACCGGCAATGACATGACGGAATTGCTGCTGGGCGAACTCGCCCAGCGCGGCGTGAGCCTTGCCATCGACGATTTCGGCACTGGCTACTCGTCGTTTACCTATTTGCAGACCTTGCCGGTCGATACGCTGAAGGTAGACCGTTCCTTCCTCGCCGGCATCGACGCCCGCCGGCGTGACGGTGCCATCCTGCGCGCCATCGTCGCCATGGCGCGTTCGCTCGGTTTGACGGTTGTGGCCGAAGGTGTCGAGAACGCCGACCAGTTGCAGTTCCTGCGCGAAATCGGTTGCGATCGTGCGCAGGGTTTCCTGCTCGCGCGGCCTGTGCCAGCCGACCAGCTGCAGCGTACAGGTATTGGCGTGCCTGGCGCCAGACGTGGACCGGTGTCGCCGTCAACACGGCGTAGCGTCACCATGCGGCCCTGAATGGGTCGGCAGAGACATCTGTACAGGGCGAAATTACGCGACCTTCGCCGAGGCGCAACGAGTTGCCTCCGAGAAGCGCGAACGCAGATCGCAGATCAGGAACGACCAATTGAATCCACGGTCGCGTACGGCCCTTCCCCATTGCAGATTGAACGGCAGTAGATCAGCCAACGCAGACCTTTGATCTGACACTTCCACGTGAGAGACGGATCAAGGACCCTATCGCCACCGTGTGCTACTCAGACGCAATGAGCCAAAATGAACAGGGGCAACTTGCGCCGGCACGCCGACTGGAGTGTCACCTACAACACCGTGCCCCCCGGCGCCGCCGCAGCCGCCTGCCAGCCCCCGCCCAGGGCCTTGAATGCAGCGATGGCCGCGCGGGCTGACTGCGCTTCGGCCTGCGCCTTCGCATCGGACGTCTTCAGCAGGTTCTCGTCGGCGAGCAGCACCTCGATCAGGCGGACAACGCCCTTCTCGTAGGCCGCGAACGACGAATTCCGCGCCTTGCGGAGCGCCAGTTCCCCGCGTTCGAGGGTATTGGTCTGTTCCTCGCGCTTGACCAGCGCCGTGAAGGCATTCTCGACATCCTCCGACGCATGCAGCACGGCCAGTCGATAGCCCGCCAGCGCCTCGGCCTCCTGCCCCTTCGCCTGATCGATCTGCGCCCCGATACGCCCAAAGTCAAACAGTCGCCAGCGCAGCCCGGCCACGCCGGCAGCCTGGTTGGCGCCGGCCGAGAACAGGTTGCCGCTGGCCACGGTCGTCGCGCTGCCCAGCAGCCCGCTGAGCGAGACCTTCGGGTAGTACTCGGCGATGGCCGCGCCGATGCGGGCATTCGACGCCGCCAGCCGGCGCTCTGCCACGATCAGGTCCGGGCGCCGCCGCAGCAAGTCGGCGGGCGTGCCGGTGGCTTCGATCCGTGGCGCAGCCGGGATCGCCTTGATGTCGGCGAGTTCGGCGCGGTAGGTGCCTGGGGGGTTGCCGAGCAGCACGTCCATTGCGTTCAGCGCGGCGTCGAGTCCGGATTCGAGTTCCGGAATGCTGGCCTCCACCTGGGCGAGCGCGCCTTCCGCCTGCTGTACCTCCAGCGCGGCGGCCAGTCCCTTGGCGTAGAGCAGCCTGACGGTCGAGACCAGTTTCTGCTGCGTATCCACCTGCTGCCGTGCGATCGACAGTCGGGCCTGCAGGCCACGGATGGTCACGTAGGTGTCGGCAGCCTGTGCCGCCACCTCCACGCGGGTGGCAGCCAGCCCGGCCTCCGACGCCTGGTACTCCGCCTGCGAGGCCTCGCGCTCGCGCCGCAGGCCGCCGAAGATATCGATCTCCCAACTTGCGGTGAGGTCGGCCTCGTACAGGCTGCCATGCCGGTCGAAGTTTGGCGTCGCATTCAGCACCCGGCCCAGCGGCGTTTCCACGGACTGGAACTGCTTCGCGGCTTGGGCGCTGACGCCGCCCGAGGGCAGCAGCGCGGCCGTGGCGAAGCGCAGTCCGGCCCCGGCCTGCGTGACCCGCGCGGAGGCTGCCGCCAAGTCAAGGTTCTGGTCGAGCGCCAGCCGCACGAAGCGCGTCAGTTGGGGGTCGCCAAACCCTTCCCACCAGACTTCGAGATCCGCCCGGGTGGCGGTCCGCCGCTGCTCCACGTCGCGTTGCCCAAGGAAGCGTTCCGCGTTGGGCACGTCGGGCTTGCGGTAGTCGGGGCCGACGGCACATCCGGCGAGCGCCACCAGGGCGGTCACGGCGACAACGAGGCCGGACAGGTGGGCGAGAGAACGGGAAGGGAGGCGTCGGGAATGCATGGGCTGCCGAAATAACATGGTCGAATTTTCTGGGTGACTTGTGACCATAATACAAACTAGTCACTGTTTGTCAATGACCAATCAGCGTGTAAGCTCACGACATGATCGATACCCAACCCTCCGCCCCCCAGCCGCGCGGCCCCGTGGACCACAGCGTGCGCAACCAGATCGTGGAAGCGGCCACGGAGCACTTCAGCCTCTACGGATACGAAAAGACCACGGTGTCCGACTTGGCCAAGGCCATTGGATTCTCGAAGGCCTACATCTACAAGTTCTTCGACTCCAAGCAGGCGATCGGCGAGGTCATCTGCTGCAATTGCCTCGACCAGATGCGACAGGCCGTGGACGAGGCGGTGGCCGGGGCCGGCTCGGCATCCGAGCGGCTGCGACGCCTCTTTGGCACGCTGGCGGAGGCTGGCAGCCGGCTCTTCTTCCAGGACCGCAAGCTGTACGCCATTGCCGTGGTGGCCTGCGAGGAACAGTGGGCGTCGGCTCGCGCCTACGACGCCCATATGCAGCAACTGACCCTGCAGATCGTGCGCGAAGGGCGCGAGTCGGGTGAGTTCGAGCGCAAAACGCCGCTCGACGAGACGGCTCACGCCATCTACCTCGTAATGAAGCCCTACCTCGATCCGCTACAGCTCCAGCACAACCTGGATTTCGTCGAAGTGGCGCCGGGGCAGCTTAGCAACCTGATTCTGCGAAGCCTGGCGCCCTGATCCCCTCCGCGTGCACAGTGTCTCAGTCGCGAAAATCTATAGTGACTATTGACTAAATTGGTCACTATTACTACAGTGAAGGCCATCTGTATGGAGGGCCCTCATGCTTCAGCGCCGATTCTTCGCATCCACCGTCACCCACGCCGCCACCAGCGCCTCTGCCTTCGCTGCCGTGTGCCTCCTGCCGCTCGCACTTTCGGCATGCGGCGGCAAGCCACAGCCCGATCCCCGCATGCAAGCGCCGCTGGTGCGGGTGGAAAACGTCCAGGACGCGTCAGCCGCCCGGCGCGCCTTCACCGGCATCGTCGCCGCGCGGGTGCAGAGCGACCTGGGCTTCCGCGTGTCGGGCAAGGTGCTGGAGCGCCTGGTCGACGCTGGCCAGTCCGTGAAGCGCGGCCAGCCGCTGATGCGGCTCGATCCCGTCGACCTCAAGCTGGCGGCACGCGCGCGGCAGGAAGCGGTGGCCGCCGCCAAGGCGCGCGCCACGCAACTGGCGGCTGATGAGGAGCGCTACCGCGACCTCGTGGCGGCCGGGGCGGTATCGGCGTCGGCTTATGACCAGATCAAGGCCTCCGCCGACTCGGCGCGGGCGCAACTCAGGGCGGAGGAGGCACAGGCCGACGTGGCGCGCAACGCATCCGACTATGCCGCGTTGCTGGCCGATGCCGACGGCGTCGTGGTCGAGACCGTCGCCGAACCGGGGCAGGTCGTGAATGCCGGCCAGGTGGTGGTGCGGCTGGCCCGCGCCGGACAGCGCGAAGCCATCATCCACCTGCCCGAAACCCTGCGCCCGCTGGTAGGTTCGACGGCCCGCGCGACGCTCTACGGCAAGGACGGCGAGGCGGTCACCGCAACCCTGCGGCAGCTTTCCGACGCCGCCGACCGACAGACCCGCACCTATGAAGCGCGCTACGTGCTCGGCGGCGCGCTGACCGATGCGCCGCTCGGCGCCACAGTCACGCTGCAGGTGGCCGATCCGCAGGAAGCGTCGCGATCCGGCCTGGAGGTTCCCATCGGAGCACTCCACGATCCGGGCAAGGGCCCCGGCGTCTGGGTGCTCACAGGCACCCCAGCGCACGTGACGTGGCGACCGGTCACCGTGCGCGCCATCGGCGACGATGCCGCGCGGGTCGAGGGCCAGCTCCAGCCCGGCGACCGCGTGGTGGCGCTGGGGGCCCACCTGCTGAACGAAGGGCAGCAGGTCAGGGTGGCGCCGGAGGTGAAGGTGGCCGAAGCCGCCACCAACGGTAAAAGCCGCAACACCGTCAACGGCGTGCGGGGACAACAATGAGTGGCTTCAATCTCTCGGCTCTCGCCGTGCGCGAGCGTGCCGTCACCCTCTTCCTGATCATCCTCATCTCGATCGCCGGCATCGTCGCCTTCTTCCAACTCGGCCGCGCGGAGGACCCGCCATTCACCGTCAAGTCGATGATCTTCATCACGGCATGGCCCGGCGCGACGGCGCAGGAAATGCAGGACCAGGTCGCGGAAAAGCTGGAAAAGCGCATGCAGGAACTGCGCTACTACGACCGCACGGAAACCTACACACGGCCCGGACTGGCGTTCACCACCGTCACGCTGCTCGACAGCACGCCGCCAGCAGAGGTCCCAGAGGAGTTCTACCAGGCCCGCAAGAAGCTCGGCGACGAGGCGCGCTCCCTGCCGGCCGGCGTCATCGGCCCGCTCATCAACGACGAATACTCCGACGTGACCTTCGGCCTCTTCGCGCTGAAGGCCAGGGGCGAGCCGCAGCGACTGCTGGTGCGCGAGGCGGAGACCATTCGCCAGCGCCTGCTGCATGTGGCCGGCGTGAAGAAGGTCAACATCATCGGCGAGCAGGCGGAGCGCATCTACGTGTCGTTCTCGCACGACCGGCTGGCCACGCTCGGCGTGACGCCGCAGGACATCTTCGCCGCGCTCAACAGCCAGAACGTGCTCACCCCTGCGGGTTCCATCGACACCGACGGGCCGCAGGTCTTCGTGCGGCTCGACGGCGCGTTCGACAAGCTGGAACGCATCCGCGACACCCCCGTGGTGGCCCACGGCAGCACGCTGAAGCTGTCTGACATCGCCACCGTCGAACGTGGCTACCAGGATCCGGCCACCTTCGTCGTGCGCAACAAGGGCGAGCCGGCGCTGCTGCTCGGCATCGTGATGCGCGACGGCTGGAACGGCCTCGACCTCGGCAAGTCGCTCGACGCGGAAGTGGCGAAGGTCAACGCCGAACAGCCGCTGGGCATGGAACTGAGCAAGGTCACCGACCAGGCCGTCAACATCAAGTCGGCCGTCGACGAGTTCATGGTCAAGTTCTTCGCCGCGCTGATCGTGGTGCTGGTGGTGAGCTTCGTCAGCATGGGCTGGCGGGTGGGCATCGTGGTCGCGGCAGCCGTGCCGCTGACGCTGGCCGCCGTCTTCGTGGTCATGGCCACGACCGGAAAGAACTTCGACCGCATCACGCTGGGCTCCCTGATACTGGCCCTAGGACTGCTGGTGGACGACGCCATCATCGCCATCGAAATGATGGTGGTGAAGATGGAAGAAGGATATGGACGGATCGCGGCGTCGGCCTATGCCTGGAGCCATACGGCCGCGCCGATGCTTTCCGGCACGCTCGTCACTGCCGTGGGCTTCATGCCGAATGGCTTTGCAAAATCTTCCGCAGGCGAGTACACCGGCAACCAGTTCTGGATCGTGGGGATCGCGCTAATCGCGTCGTGGATCGTCGCGGTCGCTTTCACGCCCTATCTCGGCGTGAAGCTGCTGCCTGAGATGACGAAGGTGGAAGGCGGCCATGACGCCATCTACGCCACGCCGAACTACCAGCGCTTTCGCGGGCTGTTGGGGCGGGTTATCGGGCGGAAATGGCTGGTGGCGGCAATCGTCGTCGGACTGTTCGCCGCGAGCGTGGTCGGCATGGGCGCCGTGCGCAAGCAGTTCTTCCCGACCTCTGACCGTCCCGAGGTGCTGGTGGAGGTGCAGATGCCGTATGGCACGTCCATCGAACAGACCAGCGCGGCGACGGAGAAGGTGGAAGCGTGGCTCGATAAACAGCCAGAAGCGAAGATCGTGACGTCCTATATCGGCCAGGGGGCTCCGCGCTTCTACCTGGCGATGTCGCCGGAACTACCCGACCCGTCCTTCGCCAAGATCGTGGTGCGCACCGACAACCAGGAAGAACGCGACGTGCTCAAGGGCCGGCTCCGCCAGGCCATCGCCGAAGGCCTTGCGCCGGGCGCGCGAGTACGCGTGACGCAACTGGTGTTCGGGCCCTACTCGCCCTTCCCGGTCGCGTTCCGCGTCATGGGCCCGGACCCCGACAAACTGCGCGACATCGCGAAGCAGGTAGAGGGCGTGATGGACGCCAGCCCGCTGATGCGCACCGTCAACACCGACTGGGGCCCGCGCGTGCCGGCACTGCACTTCACGCTCCAACAGGACCGGCTGCAGGCGGTCGGCCTGACCTCCCACGAAGTGGCGCAGCAGCTTGAATTCCTGCTGACCGGCGTGCCGGTGACCGAGGTGCGCGAAGACATCCGCTCGGTGCAGGTGGTGGCGCGCGCCGCGGGCGACATCCGCCTCGACCCGGAGCGTATCGCCGGCTTTACGCTGATCGGCGCAAACGGCGGGCGCGTTCCCCTCTCGCAGGTCGGCACGGTCGAAGTGCGTACGGAAGATCCCATCCTGCGCCGCCGCGACCGCACGCCGACCATCACCGTACGGGGCGACATTGCCGACGACCAGCAACCGCCCGACGTATCGAAGGCCATCCTGGCGCAACTGCAGCCGGTCATCCAGAAGCTGCCCTCTGGCTACCGCATCGAGATGGCCGGTTCCATCGAAGAATCAGGCAAGGCGAACAAGGCGCTGGCGCCGCTGTTCCCCATCATGCTGGCGATCACGCTGCTGATCATCATGTTCCAGGTGCGGTCGATGGCAGGCATGGTCATGGTCATCCTGACGAGTCCGCTTGGCCTGATCGGCGTGGTCCCGACGCTACTGCTCTTCCACCAGCCGTTCGGCATCAATGCGCTCGTGGGGCTGGTGGCGCTGTCTGGCATCCTCATGCGGAACACGCTGATCCTGATCGGGCAGATCCAGGGCAACCTGAAGGAGGGACTGTCGCCATACGACGCGGTGGTAGAGGCCACCGTGCAACGGGCCCGGCCGGTGCTACTGACGGCCGCGGCAGCCATCCTCGCCTTCATCCCGCTCACGCACTCGGTGTTCTGGGGCACGCTGGCCTATACGCTGATCGGGGGGACGCTCGCCGGCACGCTACTGACGCTGGTGTTCCTGCCGGCGATGTATGCGATCTGGTTCCGGATCCACCCGCCGGCGCAGGTGGCGGTGCAAGAGGCCCCCGTGAGCGAAGTGGCGCCGGTGTCGTAAGCCGGCCGGTCGCGAGCGGCTCGCCGCCGTCCCGTTATCCAAGGGCAAGACCATTCTGTCCTCCGGTCCCACGCAGCCAAGGGCATGATGTGCGGCAACACCCGGCGCTGGCCGCTCAGCCAATCCGCGTGCCCGCGGCCTGGGCCTGCTGCTCGATCTGTTGACTTGGGAGGGACAATGGCTGGCAAGTTGCGTTGGCGAGAATTGAGAACCTAGGTCGCTTGCCGGCCATGAAGCGACATTGAGGGTGACGCCTGATCCGTCGTTCGTAGGTCCATCCCCTGCGAAAAAGCGGCCGTCCGTACTTCGCTGAGACGAGAGTCCACAAAGATGATTTGCTCAATACTGCTATGCCGGCAGAAGACCAGCAACGCGATAACTTTCAATCAACGCGTCATAGAGAGAAATATCCGAGCGACTCCTGGCAATGAGCTGAGCGCCAGCAACGGCG
>NZ_JBFTSP010000059.1:0-9733 GCF_056400065.1 Cupriavidus sp. 01L415
TGCGGTCAACTTCGCGCATGCTCATGGTCACCAATCCCTGTCCGTGCATCGCTGCCTCCCGTAGCGCCCGGCGAAACTCGGAGCCTACGGGGAGACAGCCTCAGGTGACATCTCTAATCATCGCAAAGGTGACATTACTAATAATGGCCGACAAGCAATGTCCGCATAATCTGTGTTATGTCAAATGCAGGAGCCTTGTGGGAAACCGGCTTAGCACGTACTGAGAGTGCTCGTACGTGACCGTGCATGCCTTCAAAATCAGGCAATCAACTACACCTACCTCCCATGGATTTCGTTGGATTTTCAATGGGAAGGATTCTTGCTCCCGGCTGCCGGTGGTTGAACAGGTGGAACTCGCTTGAAACTGATCTGGGTGGGAATCGGGGGATCCGCTGCAGGCACAGACGAACATTGACGCGGCACTCGGCAGCGTCAAGATTCCCAGACTGCTGAAGGAGATCGACGGGTGGACAACCTCCGCCCCGCGATTTCCCTTACCAATGACGGGCGAACCAGTGGTCGGTCAACTGGAAACCGCGCCTGGGCTTTTGTGCTCAACAGCAAGGCGCTTGTGGTGGAGTATTTCCGACTCCTTAAACGTACCCCATTGAAGCCGAACGGCCCCGGGTCCGCCCGGGGCCTAGTCCGGCCAGCGCCTCAAGCCAGCTTCAGGTTCACGTTCTTGGTGTACGTAAACTCCAGAAGCTCGGCAAAGCACTCCTCACGCCCTATGCCCGACTGCTTCACGCCGCCGAAAGGCGCTCCCATGAAGTGCTGGCTGGAGTTGTTGATCCACACATAGCCGGTGTGCATGCGTTTGGCGGCCCGGTGCGCCGTGTTCAGGCTTTGCGTCCAGATCGAGCCTGTCAGGCCGAATTCCACGCCATTGACCTGCTCGAACAATACGTCTTCGTCGCTCCACTTGAAAACCGACATGATGGGGCCGAACACTTCTTCCTGAGCCAAACGCATGTGCGGCTTCATGTCAGCGAACACGGTGGCTTCGTAGAAGAAGCCGTCCTTCAGTGCAGGGGCGTCCGGCTGCTTGCCACCGCACACCAGTCGTCCGCCGTCTTCCAGACCCTTAGCCACATAGCCCTGTACTTTTTCCAGTTGCGCGCGGCTGACGAGTGAGCCCATCGTGGTCGCGGGGTCTGTTGGGATGCCTGGCTTGTGGCGCTCCGGCAGCAACTGGACGACTTTCTCCAGTACCTGGTCATGGATGGATTCATGCAGAAAGACGCGGCTGGTGGAGCCACAGCTCTGGCCCGACCAAGTGAAGTTCATACCTCCCAGGATACCGTTCACGAGTTTGTCGAGATCGGCATCGGGGAAGGCGATCAGCGCGTTTTTTCCGCCAAGTTCCAGTAGTACAGGCTTGAGGTTGTCAGAAGCGGTCTTCATGACGGCACGGCCGGTGGGCACTCCGCCAATCAGCGTGATCTTGCGCACCAACGGGTGCCGTGCCATGGCGTCGCCGCATTCACGACCGCCGCACAAGAAATTGACCACGCCGGCCGGAAAGATATCGCCCACCAGTTCGGCCAGGCGCAGGATGGACAGCGGCGCCTGGTCGGGCGACTTCACCACCACCGTATTGCCAGCCGCCAGCGGAGCGGCAAGGCGCGCAGCGGCAAACATGAGCGGATGGTTATACGCCACGATACGAGCGATTACTCCTAGCGGCTCCTGCATGGTGTAGTTCAGGTTGCCGTCGCCCATGGGGATGGTCTCCCCTTTGATTTCCGTGACCAGGCCTGCGAAGTAGTCGAGACAGTCGGCAGCAAAGGCTGCATCCATGGCTAGGGCGGACACCGGGTTGCCATTGTTGAGCGAGTCCAGCAGCGCCAGCGGCTTGGCATGCTCGCGCAGCACCGCGGCGGCCTTGCGCAGGTAGCGTCCCCGCTCAACGGGAGGCGTAGCTGCCCAAGCTGGGAAAGCAGCATGGGCAGCCTGCACCGCGGCATCCACATCGGCCTCATCAGCAATCGGCGCGGTGGTGATGGTCTCGTTGTAGGTAGGGTTGATGGTCTCGGCGTAGCCGCCCGCTTTGGGCATGTGCCACGCACCGCCATAGTACAGTTCGCGTCGTTTCGGCAAGACGCCGGGAGGGATTTCGTGTGCGCGCATAGGTTCTGTGTCCTCAACAGTAAAAATGTCGGGCGCCGGAGCGCAATCAGTCCTTCGACCGCGTCAGACCCGCTGTCATGGCGGGGCTGTAGCCGGTTTGCACCACCACATCGACCACCACGGTCTCGCCCTTTTTCACTGCCGCGATGGCATCGCGCAGGATTTCTTCCAATTCGGCGGCATCCTCGACCGGGCCGATGCCTGTGAGTCCCTGGCCTCGCGCCATCAGCGCGAGGTCGGGCGATGGGTCGCTGATGCGCTGGCCGATCCAGCGGTTTTCGATCGGCCGTTTGCGCTGGCGCGCGACGCGCTCCTGATGCACCTCGTCGTTGAAGAACGAGCGGTTGTTACACACCACCATCAGCATTGGGATTCGCGCATTGGCTGCGGTCCAGAGCGCGTTGACGCCCATCATGTAGTCACCGTCGCCGATTACCGCGACTGGTAGACGGTCGGTGCCTTTGAGCGCCAGCGCAGATCCTATCGACATGCCGGGGCCCGAGCCGATGCCCCCTCCACCGTCGTACCCCAGAAAGTCCAATGGGTGCCGGAAGTCCCACATCTCTCCGCTCCAACTCAGCGGCAGGCGCATCAGGCAAACCTCTTGGTCACCAACGGCGCGCTTCAAGGTGGCCGCCAGCGTGCTCACCGCAATGTTGCTGCCGCCGGTAGCGCCTGGCACGGGTAGCGTCGCTGAGACCGGGGGAAGCGGCCGTTTGGCGGGCGCCGGCGTCTTGCGCGGCTTGACGTGCTGGTTCAACAGGGTCACGGCCGGCTCAGGCTCGCACAACATGAAGACATCGACCGGCGGCAGGCCCTGGTGGTCCATGCTCCAGCCATTGTGGTTGTAGTGGTCCACCGAGACCTGGATGATTTTGCTGCCGACGGGCTCGTCGCCCCAGGCCTGCTTCAGCGTTCCGGAAAGATCCAGCCAATCCAGGCTGAGCACCACGTCGGCTTCGCGCAAGACTTCCTGTGCATTAGCTGTGAGGAAGGCACCGCTGGGCGCCGCGTGCAGTGGGTGGTCGGTCGGAAAAGCCGCGCCTACACGCAGGTCGGTCAGCACTTCGGCGTTCAGTGTCTCGGCCAACTGGATGCGCTGCTCCCAGCCTTCGACATCGCGCGACACGCGGCCCATCAGGATCACCGGGCGGCTGGCCTTTGACAGCAACGCTGCCGCCTGCGCCACGATGTCATCCGAGGGCCGCGCCGGCGGCGGCGCGAGGTAGCGCGCCGGGTCGGGAATCGCCGGCTGCTCGGCCAGCCTGGATTCCTGCAGGGCCGCATCAAAACAGACGTAGACCGGACCCTTGGGGGCGGTGGTGGCAATCTGGCGGGCCCTCAGAAGCGCTTCGTGCGCGGACGGAATCGAAGCCGGCTGCGCATCCCACTTGATAAAGTGGCGCACCAGCGCGGCCTGGTCCTGCGCCGTATGAATCCAATCGATCCACGGCCGGCGCTTGTTCGCGTCGACGGGCCCGGTGGCACCCAGCACAATGACCGGCACTCGGTCCACCCAGGCATCGAAGATGGCCATTGAGCCGTGCATCAACCCGACATTGCTGTGCACGATAGCGACCAGCGGCTTGCCGGTAACTTTGGTGTAGCCGTGCGCGATGGCCACCGCATGCTCTTCATGGAGCACCACCATCATCTGCGGCTTTTCATTGCCCAGGTGGTTCACGATGCTGTCATGCAGCCCGCGAAAACTTGCGCCTGGATTGAGCAGCACGTAGGGAATGTTCATCGCGCGCAGCATGTCGGCAATCGCGTCACTGGCCCAGACGGTTTCTTCCGATTCGGAAGGCTTGGGAATATCGCGGCGCACGGCGGAGCCGGAGAGAATGGTCATGGAAACTCCCAGGTGAAAAATGAAAAGGAGAAAATTATTCGGGCTTGATGTTCGCGGTCCTGATCACCTCTGCCCAGCGCTTCTGGTCGCTGGTGATCAGCCGGGTGAATTCGAGGGGCGTGCTGGTTTCCGCGTAGATGCCCTGCTCGGCCAGCTTGCCCTGCACATCAGGCAGCGCGAGCGAGCGGCGCAACTCTGCATTGAGCTTGTTGATGATGGCCGGTGGCGTCTTGGCTGGGGCAACCATGCCGATCCAGATATCACTTTCGAAATTGGGAAGGGTCTCAGCAATCGTAGGCACCTTCGGCAGCAGCTCGACGCGCTTCGCGCCACTGGTGCCAAGCGCACGCAGCTTGCCGCTTCGGATGTGCGGCAAGGCGGAATTGATCGGGCAGAACATCATGTCCACGTTGCCACCCAACAAATCCACCAGCGCGGGTGCCGATCCTTTGTACGGAATCTGGGTGATGCGGGTTCCTGTCATGGACTTGAAGACTTCCGCCGCCATGTGCTGCGGGCTGCCCGAGCCGGCGGACGCATAAGAAAGCTTGTCGGGGTTGGCTTTGGCCAGCGCGACCAATTCGGCGACAGACGTTGCCGCCACCTTGCTTGGTGACACCACCAACACCATGGGCACACGACCCAGCAGGGTGATGCCCGTCAGGTCCCGGCTCACGTCAAACGGCAGCTTGGGATACAGGACCGGGTTAACTGCCACGGTCTGATTGGGTGCAACGGCGATGCTGTAGCCATCTCCTTCGGCCTTGGCGATGAAATCGGTGGCGATATTTCCCGCGGCACCCGGCTTGTTCTCGACGATGACGGGCTGGCCGAAAGACTCGGACATTTTCTGCGCCAGGATGCGGGCCAGCACGTCATTGGATCCGCCAGGCGGCAGCGGCACCACGATGTGGATCGGCTTGGTTGGGTAGGTCTGAGCCGAGGCAGGTACGCCAATGATCACGGTTGAAAGGCAAAGGGCAAGCATCCCTGTGCCGGGATTGAATTTCATGTCTTGTCTCCTGTATTTACCGCAGGTGGGGCTCTGTCAAATTGCTGGCCCCTGTCGCGTTAGAGCGCGCGCAGTAATGACGTAGCAATCGCTCTTCCACGGTCACCGCATTCCGGCATTTGTTATCGTCAGTAGCGCCGTCAGCTGGTGTTTCCTATTGTCGTGATTCGTGCTTGCCCTTTATGAGTTCCTCTCGAAATTCCTTTGCTCACAGGGTTCGAGGGCGATGTGGGCATCAGCAATAGACGCGCCGGTGTTGGCAGCAAATGACCGGCACCGGCGCGCGCCTATGTCAGCGTCCGTCCACGGCGCCGGTGCGCTGCACGCGCTTCTTCCAAAGCGCCCACGGGCGTTCGATTTGTGTTTCGATGTTCTGGCAGGCCGTGGCGGCTTCGTCTTGGCTGAGATACGTTACTTCGCCAAGCTGCATGGCGCCGACCTGTAGCTGCGCATTCACTTCGGCATAGACCGCTCGGTAGACTGCGTGCTTGAGCGTGGGACCGACGACGGTGGAACCATGACCCCGCATTAGAACAAACGACGCTTCACCGAGCTTCTGCGCAAGCGCGGCGCCGAGCTTGCCATCGCGGATCAGCAAGTCGGTCGCGTCGCCGGCAGTTTCGCGAATCTCGAAGATCGGTGTTCCAGCGCCCAGGAAACCGCTCATATGGCATACGGGCCTGAAGGGGGTGTTCTTGACAACGCTGAAGGGAAGTACGGTAGGCGAGTGGCTGTGCACGATGGCGTGCACGTCGGGTCGGATCCTGTAGATCTCGCCATGGATGAATCGCTCCAGGTAGATGGCGCGCCCCCCCGCGTTGACTGGAGACCCGTCCAGCTTGAACTCGACAATGTCGTCTCGCGTAACAGTGGCGGGTGCCATGTTCCTCGCCAGCAGGAACCGATCTGGATCCTTGTCGTGCCGGACGCTGACGTGGCCAAAGGCATCGACAATGCCTTGATCGAACAAGATGTGATTGGCGCACACCAGGTCTTCAATCAACGTGTCGCTTGCGGAGCCAGAAGGACGATCGAGATCTTCAGCGTAGTCGACGCTGCCGCTGGGATTGGTATGGGAGTTGCACATGGAAGGCCTAGTCTCAGGTTGGCGAGTGTGGTTCGATTCGCGTCCCGGAGCATGCGACGCCGCACTACTGCCCGGAACGTCGTTACAGCTTAGACTTGGCTTGATGATAGGTCTATTAGCTATTTAGGCCTTTACCCATACTCCGATGACTATGATTTGAGGTGCGCCTGCAGGGCGTTGTTTTGCGGTGCAGCGTCGCGGATAAACTGCAAGAGCGCTGCCTGAAAAGCGGAGAAGCGCTTATCTTCCCGATACACCACGTAGGATGGAATCTTCATTGGCAAATCGGGGCGATCAAGGACAACCAGGTCTCCGCGTGCCACATCGGCGCGGATCGAGGAGGAAAGCATGAAACTCAGCCCGATGTCCTGCCGGACCGCGTGCTTCATTGCTTCAGGATGCCCGAGCTCCAGCACAACCCTGCGGTTCTCGAGACCATGCTTACGCAGGTGTGTGTCCTCCAGCTCACGCCTAGCCAGATTCCGTGGCGTGCTGATAAAGGGCACCTGATGAAGGTCAACTTCCTTTGAGGGTTGTTTGACCCAGCGGCTGCCCGGTGCGCATACCAACAGAAGGTCCTCCTCCCACAGCGGAATCACCGTCAGCCCATCCAGATCTTGCTTTGCCGTCAGCAGGATTACCGCAAAATCGCATCCCCCTATGCGCGTCGCGTCCACGGCCGCTTGTGGATTTGAAATCTGAACGGTCACCAGTCCATTGGGGTGCTGCCGGTAGAAATCCGCGATCAATGGCGGTAGTGCATAAGAGCCAATCGACATCGACGTCGCCACGACCGCGCTTCCGGCACCCCCGCCCTCAAGCCCTGCGAGCTCCCGCTCGATCTCGCGCGTCCGCGTGATGACTTCGGTCGCCCAACGATAGACACGCTCCCCTGCTTCGGTCAGTGCGATGTTCCTGCCGGCACGCGTCACCAGGGCATACCCCAGCCGTGCCTCCATGCTGCGCAGGTGTGCCGTAACAACGGGTTGCGCGATGCACAGCCTGTCGGCAGCACGAGTCACACTGCTGAGCTCCGCTACGGTGCAGAAGACTTCAAGTTTCTGAAATGTGAGATATGGGTCGAATCCACGCATGCGCCTCCTCTATCCATAGCTAGTTTGCTATGTGATCACGACGTAATAACTATTTGAAGATATGGATGAGGTTACCCACAATTGCAGCCACAAACAACATAGTGGCTTGGTAGCAGGCTCACTCAGGAGACAGCATGGACTGCACGACGCCTATCGATCGCGTTACTCGTCGGCCCCACGACAAGTCATGCCTTGCCCCACGAAAGGGGCCATTGGCTAGGGTCGCGGCAGCCACACTCGTGGCAATGCTCTGGTCGACCGTAATTGCCCATCCCGCCTTCGCGGCAGAAAACTATCCGACCAAGCCGGTCCGCATTGTTGTGCCCTTTCCCGCCGGCGGTGGCACGGACAGTATCGCTCGCGTACTCGCAAAATCCTTTGCGATGGATACAGGGCAGCCTTTTGTCGTAGAAAACCGCGCCGGCGCGTCCGGGAACATCGGCCTGGATGCCATCGCGAAATCGCAAGCGGACGGCTACACCATTGGCCTCACCACCAGCAATCTCACGATGAATGGTGCGCTGTACAAGCGGTTAGCCTTCGATCCGCAGCGAGATTTCCAGCCGGTCTCGCTGATTGCCTCGTCCCCGCTCGTCATCGGTGTATCGAACACGCTTGGCATATCGGCGTTGTCGGCCCTCCGCGCCAAAGCGAAGGCGTCTGGCCAGCCGCTCGCATATTCATCGTGTGGGAACGGCACACCGCAGCATTTCGCCGGCGCCATGCTTGCCGCGGCGTGGAATGTACGCTTCGTCCATGTTCCCTACAAGGGCTGTGCGCCGGCGTTGGTCGATGCGTTGGGCGGCCAGGTGCCAATCTTTATCAGCACGGTAGCCAATGCACTTCCGTATAGCCGCGATCCCCGTATCGGAGTGCTAGCGGTCACCGGTCATGACCGCAGCAGGTACATCCCGGCGGTGCCATCAACGTCGGAACAAGGCGTAACCAGCCTGGATATGCGCGTGTGGTTCGGACTCATTGCCCCGAACGGCCTGCCTGAGCCAGTTCTGAAGAGACTGGTCGCGCTCACGTTGGCTGCAATGAAGAAGCCTGAGGTGCGCCAGATCCTCGAGGCCCAGGGATACGACGCAGTGGGCTCAGATCCGGGAGCTTTTGCCGCGACGATCGCAACCGAAATCCCGTTCTGGAAGCAACTCGCAGCGAAGTACGCGATTTCTCTCGAGTAGAGCTTGCCCGCTGCCCGTTCCGGCAGCACAGAAACGCCAATCCACAAGTCGTAGACGGACCTGGGAGCCGATGCGGACATGCGCCGCACCGGCTGCCTCAGTGCGCCCACTCGCGCCGCGCTCACTACGCGGCTCTGCGTTTTCCCAACCTGCGTGCAATAAGAAAATGGAGGATTCAATGAGAAGAACACTGTGCCTCGGCATGTTGCTGGCGACATCGGCCCAGATTGCCGCCGCGCAATCGTCGGTTACGCTGTACGGCGTAGCCGACATCGGCCTCGAGTATCTCAGCAACGCCAATGCGCAAGGCAACAAACTGTTCCGGATGACCTCCGGCAATGTGTCCGGCTCGCGCTGGGGCTTGCGCGGCGTCGAGGATCTCGGCGGCGGCGCCAAGGCAGTCTACGTCCTGGAGAGCGGATTCGACCTCGACTCCGGCACCTCCAGCCAGGGCGGCCGGCTCTTCGGGCGCCAGGCCTTTGTCGGGCTGGAGAACCAGTGGGGCCGCGTCACCCTCGGGCGGCAGCAGAATGTACTGTATGACCTACTGATCAACTATGAGCCGATGGTGCTGGCTGCGCACTACTCCGCTCTGATGATGGATTCCAACTTTATCGGCCGCTACGACAACACTGCCAAGTACACGGGGAAGCTCGGGCCCGTGACCGCCGTCGCGCTGTACAGCTTTGCCAGGGGTACCACCGTCACCAGCGGCGGCGTCACTTCGTTTGCCAGTGAAACCGCGGGCGACGTCAAAAGCGACCGCGCCTTCAGCGGCGGGCTGGAATACGCGGGCGGCCCCTTCGGCCTGACCGTCATCTACGATCAGCAGCAAGGCACGCGCGGCCTCGCGGGCCAAAACTCTGGACAACGCGATCGCCGCCTTGCAGCGGCCGGCAACTTCAGCTTTGGCAGCTCCACCCTGTTCGCCGGATATCGCTGGTTCAGCGGCAATATCGGTCTGGCAGCGACCGCGCCAGACCGCAGGAACGATGTTTATTGGCTGGGCTACCGCCTGCAAGCCACACCGGCCCTGACCCTCACCGCGGCCGGCTACTACTTTAACGACAAGCGCTCTGGCCAAGACCCGTGGAGCCTGGTGGGTTCAGCCAGCTATGCGCTGTCCAAACGCACCGACGCCTTCCTGACCATCGGCTATGCGCGCAACAGGGACAACTCCAATCTCGGTCTGAACGGCTTCGGCAGCACCATCGCGGCCGGACTGAACCGCCCCGGGTTTAGTGGAGGCTCCAATTCTTGAGAGAATGGAGCCCATGAGCAAGCAAACCAAGTTTTCCCCCGAGGTCCGAGAGAGAGCCGTACGCCTGGTTCAAGAGCAACGCAGCGAGCATCCGTCGCTGTGGGCGGCAG
>NZ_JBFTSP010000060.1:0-7676 GCF_056400065.1 Cupriavidus sp. 01L415
CTCCGAAATTCGCTTGCGCGAATTCCTCGCTCGCCCAGTCTGTCGTGTCGTCCTCGATTGCCAACCCGCTGCCGCAAAATGAACAGGATGCGCGCAAGTTAACACCGTCTGCCGAGGTTTACAACCGGATTTGTGGGTAATCCTCAGCCGTGTCCGGGAGGGCGATGCCCGCGCATCGAGGGCGCATCGTCGGTGTCTTGCTGGGCGGGCTGTCATCCGGCGTCCTGCTCGCGCGCATGCTGAGCGGGATGGTCGGCGGCCACATGGGTTGGCGTGCCATCTTCGTCCTGGCTTCCATCGTCGATGTGGCGCTGCTGGCCGTCGTCAGGGAACTGCCGATGTCCAACGGACTGACCATGATGCGCTACCGGGAGCTGATTGGCTCTCTCGCCGTCCTCGTCCGCCGGGAACGGCAGCTCCGCATTTCCGCCGCAACTGGCTTCCTGGTGTTCGCCGCCTTCAGCGCACTCTGGGCGTCGCTCGCGGCATTGCTGGTACGCCCGCCCTATGCGCTGGGTCCTGCCGCCATCGGCGCATTCGGGCTCATCGGGCTCCCCGGACTTGCGATGTCACCCCGCATCGGCGCAATCGTCGACCGAATCGGAGCGCGAACCATGGTTTCGGCGGGCGCGATCACCGCCGCCGTCGCCTTCGCCTGCATCGCGATGGCAGATAGCAGCGTGGTCTGGTTGATCCTGGGGATGATTCTGCTCGACCTCGGCAATCGCGCCGGGCTGGTTGCAAACCAGGCCCGCATCTACACGCAACGCCCCGAGGCCCGCAGCCGTCTCAATACCGTCTTCATGGTGTCGTACTTCCTCGGCGGCGCAGCCGGGGCGGCACTCGGTGGATATGCAGTGCATCGCGCCGGCTGGATCGGGCTTGCGGCAGTCGGCACAGTGTTCGCCCTCGCGGCCGCGGCGGTCAATACCCTCTCCTGCCAGCCATCACGCGCGGCGCTTGCCGAGCAAACACGCTAATTCGAAACACCATTGCGATAACTTTTCTTATCGCAATCGCTCCATCGTCGATCTAAACCCGTCTGCGCGGAAACGGGGGGATCGCAGACTCGCAAGGCGCGACCGCCGGGATTGGCCGATCGCCGCCGCCTTCCGGGTGAGCATGCACCACGAGCAGCCAGCCGCGCACCCGCGTGGGGAAAGGCCGGTGCCGCGCCCGCCCTCCACCGTGGCAATTGCCCCATTTTTGCTCACAAGTCTTGCATACAAGGCTGGCATACGACTTGCTGAGTAGGTCCCCGTGACCGCAAACCAAGACAAGCCTTCCGCCGATATCGCCCAGCGCATTACCGAGGCCATGCTCGCGCAAAAACTGTTGCCGGGCTCCCGCCTGGGTGAGCAGGAGCTCGCCGCGCTGTTTGGCGTCAGCCGCACGCTGGTGCGCGAGGCGCTCATGCGTCTGGCCGCGCGAGGCATGGTGACCGTCAGTTCCCGGCGAGGCTGGTATCTGATCGAGCCCGGCGCGGACGATATCCGCGCCGCCTTCGACGCCCGCCGCATCATCGAGACCGGTCTGCTGCGCGATGTCAGCAAGGATCACCCTCCCAGCCAACCGGCGATCCATGCCCTCAAGGTACATATTGCGCGCGAAAAAGCGGCCATGGACGGCGACGATGCCGGCGCGCGAAGCTTTCTGCTGGGCGATTTCCACGTGTGCCTGTGCGCGTCGCTCGGGCACGGACTGCTGGTCGATACCTTGCGCGACCTGACGGCACGCACCACGCTGGTGGCCAGCCGCCAGCAGTCCGCGACGGCTGCCAGGCGGTCCTGTGCCCAGCACGAAGACATCGTGAACGCGCTGGCGGCCGGCGACGGCACCCGTGCGGCACGGCTGATGGCAGCTCATTTGTACGAGGTGCACGCCAGCCTGAACGTCGTACCTCCCGAAGATCCGCTGGCGCAGCTTCGCCACGCGCTGGCACCCGTTTCCGACGCCACGTCCCTCACCCCATCCACTGGCTCCCCGCAAGCATCCGGGAACGCCGCCCCTGCTCCGCAACCCACCACCCGAGTAAAAGGAACGACCCGATGATCCCGACTCCCTCGTCCGCCATGATGACCCGTGCGCGCGGCGCCGCTTCCGCCGCCCGCCGAACCCTGCTGCTGGCCCTGTTTGCCGGCGCGTGCATGACGGGCCTGCCCACGGCCGCTCAGGCCGATACGCTGGCCGATATCAACAAGGCCGGTGTGTTGCGCGTGGCCGTGCCACAGGATTTTCCGCCGTTCGGCTCGATTGGCGCGGACATGGCGCCCCAGGGCCTGGATATCGACGTCGCCGCGCTGATGGCGAAGAAAATGGGGGTGAAGCTGCAACTGGTGCCGGTCTCCAGCACCAACCGCGTGCCCTATCTCCAGACCCGCAAGGTGGACCTGATCATCTCCAGCCTGGGGAAGAATCCGGAACGCGAGAAGGTGCTCGACTTCTCCGAGGCCTATGCGCCGTTCTTCAATGGCGTGTTCGGCCCCGCCGACCTGCCGGTGAAAGCCGCTGGCGACCTCGCCGGCAAGACCGTCGGCGTCACGCGCGGTGCGGTGGAAGATCTGGAACTGACCAAGATCGCCCCGGCCAGCGCGGTCATCAAGCGCTATGAGGACAACAACGCGACGATCTCCGCGTTCCTTTCCGGCCAGGTACAGCTGATTGCCACCGGCAACGTGGTGGCATCGGCGCTCATCGCGAAGCATCCGCCCAAGGCGCCCGAGACCAAGTTCCTGATCAAGAATTCCCCTTGCTTCATTGGCATGAACAAGGGCGAAGGCGCATTGCAGGACAAGGTCAACGCCATCCTGGCCGAATCCAAGAAGGACGGCTCACTCAACTCGCTGTCGATCAAGTGGTTGCTGCGGCCGCTGCCGGCACAACTCTGATCGCGGCAAACCGGTTCCGTCGTCATGGCTTACCAGTTTGATTTCCTGTCGGTGCTGGACTACACCGACGTCTTGGCGAAGGGCATTGCGGTCACCGCCCAGCTCACGCTCACCGGCGGCGTGCTTGGCGTGGCGGTGGCCATTTTTGGCGCTTGGGCCAGGACGCAGGGGCCGGCGTGGCTGCGTGCGGTCATCGGCATCTATGTCGAGTTGATCCGCAATACGCCGTTTCTGATCCAGCTCTTCTTTATTTTCTTCGGCTTGCCGAGTCTGGGCCTGCACCTGCCGGAGATGGTCGCCGCCTCGCTGGCCATGGTGATCAACCTGGGCGCGTATGGCACCGAGATCGTACGCGCCGGGCTGGCTGCCACGCCACGCGGACAGTTCGAGGCCGGTGCCAGCCTGGCGATGTCGCCGCTGCAGGTTTTCCGCCACGTGGTGCTGCGCCCCGCGCTGCAGAAGATCTGGCCAGCGCTGTCGAGCCAGTTGGTGATCGTCATGCTGGGATCGGCGGTCTGCTCGCAGATCGCGGCACAAGACCTGACCTATGCGGCCAACTTCATCCAGGGGCGCAACTTCCGCGCCTTCGAGGTGTATCTGGTCAGCACGCTGATCTATCTGGCGCTTGCGCTGCTATTGCGTCAACTGCTGCGCGGCGTGGGCCACCAGCTCTTTGCCCGGAGGGCCCGATGATCGAGTTCACCCTGTGGGACATCGTCCGCAACCTGCTGCTGGCGGCGCGATGGACCGTGCTGCTGTCACTGGTGGCATTCGTCGGCGGTGGCGTGGTGGGCTTGCTGGTGCTGCTGATGCGGACCAGCAAGCGGCCGCTGCTGCGGCGCGCAACCTGGGCGTATATCGAAGTATTCCAGGGCACGCCGCTGCTGATGCAGCTGTTCCTTGCCTTTTTCGGGCTGGCGCTGTTCGGCATCGATGTGCCCGCCTGGCTGGCCGCGGGCCTGGCGCTGACGCTCTGGACCGCTGCCTTCCTCGCTGAGATCTGGCGTGGCTGCGTGGAGGCGATTCCGCGCGGTCAATGGGAGGCTTCCGGCAGTCTGGCCATGAACTACGTGCAACAGATGCGCCACGTGATCCTGCCCCAGGCGCTGCGTATCGCCGTGGCGCCCACCGTCGGCTTTGGCGTGCAGGTGGTCAAGGGCACCGCACTGGCATCGATCATCGGCTTCACCGAGTTGTCCAAGGCGGGCACCATGATCGTCAATGCCAGCTTCCAACCGTTCACCGTCTACGCCGCCGTCGCGCTGATGTATTTCGCGCTGTGCTGGCCGCTTTCGCAATACAGCAAATCGCTGGAGAGGAAATTCCATGCCGCTCATCGCCATTGACCAGGTCCACAAATCGTTTGGCAGCAATCAGGTCCTGAAGGGCGTCTCGCTCATGGTGGAACCCGGTGAAGTCATCGCCATCATCGGCAAGAGCGGTTCGGGCAAGAGCACCCTGCTCCGCTGCATCAACGGCCTGGAGACCATTGACGCCGGCGCCATTACCGTGGCCGGCGCGCATCTTGCCGATAGCGAGTTGCAGTTGCGTGCGTTGCGACTCAAGGTCGGCATGATCTTCCAGCAGTTCAACCTGTTTCCGCACCTGAGCGCGGGGCGCAATGTGATGCTGTCCCCGATGGTCGTCAAGGGCGTGCCAGAGGCCCGCGCACGCGAGCTGGCCGAGGAAACCCTGGCGCGCGTGGGATTGTCGGCGAAGTTCAATGCCTATCCCGACCAGCTCTCCGGCGGCCAGCAGCAGCGCGTGGCCGTCGCCCGTGCGTTGGCGATGCAGCCTGCAGCGCTGCTGTGCGATGAAATCACCTCGGCGCTGGATCCGGAACTGGTCAACGAGGTCTTGCAGGTGGTGCGCGGCCTGGCTGCGGACGGCATGACGCTGTTGATGGTCACGCACGAGATGCGCTTCGCGCGCGAGGTGTGTGATCGCGTGGTCTTCATGCATCAGGGCAAGGTCCACGAGATCGGCCCGCCCGACGAGGTCTTTGCGCGTCCACGGACGGCCGAACTGCAGCAGTTCCTGGGGATGGTGGAAGCCTAGGCGGGAGCATGCCGGCCGGCTGCCGCAAGGCGTCCGCCAGCCGATGCCGGCTCCCCCAACGCCTCAGCCGAAGGCCGACTCGATCTGCCGCGCCCGCTTGACGCTGTCACCGTGGAGGTAGAGCGAGGTCGTCGAAACCGATGCGTGGCGCAGGTTATCCCGGACGGTGGTGAGCTCCGCGCCGCGCGCCAGCGCGTGCGTCGCGTGGGTATGGCGCAACCAGTGCGGGCTGGCATGCCGCAGCTTTTCCGCCGTCGCCGGCCGCTCTTTCTCGATCAGGTCCGCCGCCGTGGAGAAGAACCGTTTCATGACGTTCCACAACCTCGCCCCCGAGATGCCGGATCGCTCGTCCGGCCCGAGATTGCCCACGATCGGCGACTTCGGGTCCCAGTTCACACGCGTGACCGGCAGCCCGCGCTCGGCCAGGTTGCGATCCAGCGCGTTGCGCGCCATGGGCGGCAGCGCCACCCTGCCCGCCTTGGCGCCCTTGCCCACCAGATGCAGCCAGTGGTCCCCATTGACGTCGGTTTCGATATTCCGCAGCGTCGCGCCCACCAGCTCGCTTGCCCGCAGACCCGTTGAATAAGTGAAGTCCAGGATGAAGCGCAGGCGTTGTGCCGCCGGGGCGTCCCACCCATAGGACCATTCGAGGCCATCGGCGATGGTGCGCGTCAGCAGCCATTCGCCCTCAGAGAACGCGTGCGAGGTGTCGATGGCCGCCGTCCGCCCGCTCCCCCTTACCTTGATGCCCGCAAACGGGTTGGCCAGCACATATCGCTGCTGCACCAGCCAGCGGAACATCGCACCCAGCACCGACAACGCATACGCGGCAGACCGCGCCGACAGCACCCCCGTGAAGGGCCGCCAGTCCGCTGACGTCCGGGGCCGGGCCGGGCCCACCCAGCGCGTACGCGGCGCGGGCTGACGCAGGAAGCCCCGGTAGGCGGTGGCATCTTCGGTGGTCAGCGACGACAGCGGCCGTCCCCGTTCGATGATGGCCCAGAGAATCAGCCGTTCGGCTTCCTTCCGATACGCGCGCTGCGTCGCCGGTGATTCGTGCAACGCCAGCCAGGCCTGCACCGCTTCATAGTCATTCCCCGCGGTCAGCGTGCAGGTTTCGCGCGGGGCCCGGAATTGCCCCAGCGACCCGTTGACCTCCTCCGGCAGGCGCAACGCTTCCCACGGCACGATCATGCCCCGTGGCTCCGCCGCGATGAGCGCGCGGGCACGATCGGTCAGCGTGGGGTGCTCGCGGAAGAACGCCTCGATGCGGCGGGCGCCGGCCATGCCCAGCCCCGGAATGACCGCCCACCATTGCCGCCGGCGTGGAATGCGCACGGTCAGGTCAGCGAGCGTATCGATGCCTTGCGCCCGCAGTGCCGTCACCGCAGCGGGCGCCAGCCAGAGTCCGATATCGTCACCGATGGCCGGGGCGGGTGTGGGCAAGCTCCGCAGCAACTCGATCGCCTGGTCCGCCGCCCTGCCTTTTTCGGCCCGCTCGGTCGCCGCGAACTCGAACAGCACCGCAAGGTCCTCGCGCAGCCGGTAGCGCGCGTAGGCGGCAAGCTGGCGGCGGAGCCGGCCGAGGATGCCGCGCGACGACTGCCCATGACTTCTTGCTTCGCCGAGATAGCGCGCGACGGCCTCGCGCGAGGTCAGGCCCGCATGCCAGGCACGCAAGGCGGCGAGCGATGCGGCATCGGGAAATCCGGAGGGCGCCGGAACGGCGGAATTGGGGGCGGCTGGGCTCAATGTCATGGAAGAGAGTTTAGCAGCCGGCACCGCACATTGCGATAAGGTTACTTATCAACATAGTATGACTCGGCACGCTTCTTGGGGCGCGTTCGGGTACGCCATGCTGTCGCAAGCCACGTATCTGCTGGCTGAATCGGGCTACTACGTGCTGCCGGTGGCGCTGGTCGACGAAACGTTCCGCCAGAATGGCCTGACCGTGCCTGGTGACATCCACACTGTACCCGTGCCGAAGCTGCGCGAAATCTTCGGTGCCGATGCCGCGCTGTACGTAACCGTGACGGACTACGGCTCGCGTTACCAGGTACTGAGCAGCGTGACCCGCGTGGCCGCGAATGCGAAGCTGGTAGACCTGAAGACCGGCGATGTGTTGTGGAGCGGCACGGCAGTGGCTGCTAACGACAGTGGCAACAGCGGCGGCGGGCTGATCACCGCCGCAATCAACCAGGCGGTCAATCATCTGACCGACGCCAGCTATCCGGTGGCCGGCACGGCCAGTGTGCGTCTTTTGTCGGCCGGCATGCCGGGTGGCATCCTGTACGGCCCGCGCTCGCCGAAGTACCAGGCAGACTGATCTTCCCGGGTTCGGCTGCGCAAATAAGAATGCCGCAGCACTGTCTCCTCGTCGGGAGCGGTGTTGCGGCTTTTTCTCTTTGTCTGGGGGAAGCGGTAGCTGCAAACGGCGATATCTCGCTGAAGGCCACGGGTGGCAATCTCGCAGTCGCAGGGCAATTGACCACCGGTGGCAATCTGTCGGCTAGTGCGGCAGGCAATTTGATCAAGACGGGTTCGCCGGGCGCCGACTGATCGCTGGCGCAAAAAAATTCCGGCCGCCGCAAAGCAAAACCCCCAGCTTTTGAGGGCTGGGGGTTTTGGGTATAAGAGCCTGGCGATGACCTACTTTCACACGGGTAGTCCGCACTATCATCGGCGCAAAGTCGTTTCACGGTCCTGTTCGGGATGGGAAGGGGTGGTTCC
>NZ_JBFTSP010000061.1:0-7399 GCF_056400065.1 Cupriavidus sp. 01L415
TTTGCGACACTGAACAGCCGTAACCGCTACGCCATCCTGTTTCGGGTACAGAATGCCAAAAAGCCAGAAACAAGGGCGCGTAAAATCGAAGAATTCGTCAACATGCTGAATCGTGGCGAAACCTTCTATCCATAGATCTTGCGCTTCTGACGGCGATTTTGCCAAACGGGGGCAATATCCCCTAATGGCCGCTTCGGCTCAGCAGCCGTCATGCGTGGTACACGCCCAAAGGGCTGTTACTGGCCGACGGCCGCCTCTTACCCTCGGCGGCGACGGAGGCTGGATGGAAGAGGGCGCCGCGCCACCTACGCCCAGCATCGGCCCCTGGATGTCGTGATGTCCCGCCTTTGTCTTTCTCTATCATCGAGACGCCCTATCGTCTGGTGTAGCGTGATGCGCCGAAGCCACATGGCGGATCGCCTAAACTACAACACCAACGGACACGGCCGTTCCCGCGCGTCCCCCCTCCATGGCGCACATCTTCTTCGCAGCTTCGATTCAGCGACATATTGCAACGCCTGAGCGCGAGATCGACGCGCGCACGCTTGGCGAAGCACTCGAGGCCGTCTTCGCAGTGCAACCTCAACTGCGCGGCTATATCCTTGACGATCAGGGCTCGCTGCGAAGGCATCTGGCCGTGTTTGTTGACGGCCGGCGGGTGCGCGACCGACAACATCTGTCCGATGCACTCGGCGAGAAAAGCCGGGTGTACGTCATACAGGCGCTGTCGGGCGGATAACGGGATTCCAGTCGTACTCGAGGAGACACTCGACATGAGCGATCGATTGCTTGTCGCAACTCGCAAGGGATTGTTCATTCTGCAGGCCAATGGCGAAGGCGGCTGGACCCTCAGCGAGCCGCATTTCGTCGGCGAGCCCGTAAGCATGGTGCTGCCTGATCCGCGCGACGGCTCGCTGTATGCCGCGCTCAATCTCGGCCACTTCGGCGTGAAGTTGCATCGCCGGCGCGCGGGCATGAAGGATTGGGAAGAGTGCGCGGCCCCTGTCTACCCGCCGCAGCCAACCGGCGAGCGTACGGGTGACGGCGCGAACGCGAGTGCGGACGATGCAAGCGCCGCCGCGCCCAGCCCACCGTCTCCTCCCTGGACGCTTCAGCAAATCTGGTCGCTCGAATCAGGTGGCCGGGACGAGCCGGGCGTCTTGTGGGCCGGCACGATTCCCGGCGGGCTCTTCCGTTCCGACGATGGCGGCGACACATGGGTGCTCAACCGCGCGCTGTGGGATCGTCCAGAGCGTCGCGAATGGTTCGGAGGCGGCTACGACGCGCCAGGCATCCATTCCGTGATGGTCGATCCGCGCAACAGCCGGCACGTGACGATCGGCGTGTCGTGCGGCGGCGTCTGGCAAACCATCGACGGAGGCTCGACCTGGCGCGTGACTGCCGACGGCATGGAGGCCGATTACATGCCGCCGGATCGGCGCGGCGATGCCAACGTGCAAGACCCGCACCGCGTCGTGCAATGCGCGGCCAACCCGGATGTGCTATGGACGCAGCATCACTGCGCAATCTTCCGCTCGACCGACGGGGCGGCGCACTGGCAGCGAATTGAAGCGCAACCATCGAGCTTCGGCTTCGCCGTGGCCGTGCATCCGCGCGAGCCGGACACCGCGTGGTTCGTGCCCGCCGTGAAGGACCAGTGCCGGATCCCGGTAGACGGGCAGCTCGTCGTCACGCGCACCCGCGATGGCGGACGCACGTTCAAGCGTTTTTCGTTTGGGTTGCCGCCCACACCGGCGTATGACCTGGTGTATCGGCACGGCCTCGCCGTAGATAACTCCGGCGCACGCCTAGCGATGGGATCGACCACCGGCGCGCTATGGACGTCCGACGACGGCGGCGAAAGCTGGCATTTGATTTCAGCGCATTTGCCTCCTGTTTATTGTGTTCGTTTTGGATAAGGGCATGAGGCGGCCTAGTGAGGCATAGCACGCCAGCGTTCCAGCAGGTTCGACGATGAACACCAAGGCAGTCAACACGGTCGGCCGTTTACTTGATGCTACCTCAGTAATTCAGGCGCACCGGCTCCAGCCATGCGCCTGCCGGCCCTCTTGCTGGTCCAATAGCTCAACACGATGTCGTCTCAATTCGGAGCAACGGCACGCACAGTTACTTCGTCCTTGTCATCGTCTCCAGGGCCCTCCTGCTCGGTCGCCATCGGGAGCGACTCTACCGGGTATCCGTGATGTTCCCACGCATCAAGCCCCCCCTTCAGGGCGCGTACACGCCGGAATCCCTTTCGACGCATTTGCTGCGAAATCCTTTTCGCCGTTGCTTCGTTAGGGCAAACGCAATAGACCACGAGATCGTGTTCAAGCAGCGCCTCATCAACTTTCTCGGGTGATGCCAGGTCAATCGGTATTGCACCGGGGATGCGGTGCGGTTCCGCCTGGCGTACCGCTTGCGAGCGAGCATCGAGAATGACAGGCGGACGCTCGGACCGCATCATCTCGTCCAGCTGCTGTGGTGTGATTCGAATATGCGCGAGCCAGCGACGAAAACGCAGGCGCTGAATCCACCGGTATGCTGCGAAAGATGCTCCGACCGCGAGAAACACTTCGGCAACAGTTACGCCATGCGCACTGACCAGAGTCATCATCTTGGTCAACTGTGGGCCAAAAAGGGCCCCCCCGCCGAGCCACACTCCCGACCACATCGCACCGCCGGCAATATCCCACGAGAAGAAAATCCTTCGGTCGATTTTGGTGGTACCCAATAGCGGCGATGCGACAAGTCCGAGGCCGGGGACGAACTTCGCCACGAGCAGAAGTGGTGCCCCGTAACGCTCGAACCAAGCGTGAGTCCTCCGAACACTTGAGTCAAGCGATAGGGAAACTCGGACCAGACGTGTGAGGATGCGACGACCATAGCGCCGTCCAAGCACAAACCACAGTCCGTCCGAAATAAGAACGGCAGCCACCGCTGCCACGAATACCGAACCGAAAGAGACGAAACCCGCAGCAGCCTGAGCGCCAGCTAGCAGAAGCATTGGCGCGGCCGGAACCGGCGCGCCAAGTTGTGTGACCAGGACGCTGAGGAATACTACCGAGGCTCCCCATTCGGAGATTAAGGTGGGTGAAACTGCAATCAACAACTGACTCCGCTCATCTTCGACACACGAGTAGGGCGTGATTGGCGCGTGCGTCGACGCGTCGCATTGTCGCACGAGCAAAGGGGCGCTGCTTGGCAGAGTGAGAATTGGTATCCCTCCGTTCCACACACTGCGAATAGGGACGCGGACGCGGCGGACCTCGAGCCAGCGAGATAAGGGAAGCGGTGCATGAGCCAGGCGTGCAGCCGCTGACTGTCCCGGCAATCGGTTGAGGTTAGCTGGGCCATCGCCGGCGCGACCACGGAGGGAGAGAGACCCGAGGGGCCGTCCTCTCCCGAAAATATCTTCGATAGAAACGAATCCCCAGCAAACCGGTGAGTTTGCTGGGGATTTTGGTGAATCAAGCTCAGTTTACCCGCGCGTATGTAGAATGGGCAGGGCGATTAGAAGGGCTACTTGTACTGCCGGGGCGAGCGTCTATAGCTTACGAATCTTTGATGCCTGTGGGCCTTTCTGGCCTTGCGTGACTTCGAACTCTACTTTCGCGCCTTCCTCGAGCGATTTGAACCCATTACCTTGGATTTCCGAGTGATGCGCGAACAGGTCTTTGCCGCCGTCATCCGGCGTGATGAAGCCGTAGCCCTTCTCGCTGTTAAACCACTTCACGGTACCTGTTGCCATCTCATCCTCGATGCCAAAAGCATGCCAACCTGCATGCAAAGAAAGTTGTCAGACGCTGAACTCTCCGGCGCAGGATTTCGCTGCCGGCCGCTTCTTGTATCGTTAGCATATCGTGTCGCCTCCCTAGCGCCAAGCGCCTCTTGCTAGGGTTTACCTTGGGCGATGGGCGGCGAGTCGCGAGGGCGGTATGCTGGTGGGGACTGATGCCAGAATCATGCCCATCAACTAAGGCCCGTTGCGGCGTTCAACGCTGTGTTCAGAATTGTTTCTGGTAGCAGCGGCTGACTCGGGAAGCGGAACCTCTTTCGAAACGCGCCGGCTACGTAGTCCAGGCCATAGCAATCGATGCCGAGTACGCTAACCCCAGCTGGCACAATGCGCGAGACCTCGCGGACAAGAGTAGCCTCAGTCTCTCCGGACAATTGGCCCATTGCGTCCAGGTCGGCCTTATCCAGCCATCCCATCCGTCCGAGGCCTTCGATGAACCTGACTCTCATTGTGTTCAAACGGAAGAACATGAAGTCCAGCGCCAACTGCTGCTCGGCCCCCGGTTCATAGCGCAGGTAATGAGCAAGAAACGCCTGACTTGGTTCGAACTGCTCGGCTTCGCCGACAACCGTCAGCCGGCGTGCCGTCTGAACGTCAGTGGCTTCGGGTTGCAGCACTGACAAGCTCACCCTCGAATCTGCGAGCAAATTCTTAGTGTGCTCGGCCAAGGCGCTGATACAGACTACCGGGCGATGGGCTTCGTCTGGGACATATGGCACCACAGTCGCGTACGGGTAACCAGGCAGGATGGCTGAGTGGGTAGCAAGCGTTCCGTAGGCTGCCTCGTGCAGGAGATTGATGGCGCGTTCGGCAAACATTCTTCACTCGGTTTGCTGGTCAACCGCATCCCATCACTATCCGATGAGGTGCTGCTCTTGCTATGTTAGTTCACATCGCATGCAAAGCACTGATGTTCGGGCCGCACGCTGGACAGCTGGCGAAGACCTAATCTCCAGTGGCACTTTTTCAGCTGCGACGAGCGAGAATCCCCAGCGAGCGAAGTAGGCGGGAGCCACTGTGGAGAAGATATAGGCTTCGCGTGCTACTGTACCCCGAGCACGCATCAACAATGCCTCAACCAAGCACCCAGCGATGCCTCCATCTCGGTACGCCGGCTCAACTGCTACGGAGCGGATAAGAACGCTCGAGCCGTGACGCTCTGCTGCTGCACATCCAATAATGCGGTTCTCATACAGCGCAACGTGGAAGTCTTCGATTATCTCGGAAGTATCCGAGGTGGGGAGGCCGCACTGCTCAAGCAATGCAGCTACATGATGCCAATCTGAACGAAAAGCCGAGCGTAGAACAACGTTGGTCAGCATGAGGATGTGACTCCTGTGTGCGTCCTTTGCGGCCAGGAAGGCCTGCAGTGCGCATCTAATAATATTGAAGGCATTCATGTTGCCTTATGTGTGTGTCATTCTGACGGTCATGCCACCGCCGATACACCGTTCAGGGAGACTATCATCGAGGAGCAGGCCGGGCTGTAAGCGATTGTGATTGACGCTCTCTGCACCAAGTAGACTCCGATACTCAACGTGGGATTCCTGCCGTCGAAGAAGTGATGGTCGCTCACTTGCTGAGCGAACACTCGTAGTAGCGAGACGGCTGGCGATGCATGCGGAAGAAGGTGCTATAGCTCAACTTTCATGACTGTCCCTGTGTGGGTCCCGGTATCCGAGAACTCATGAGAAGCCAGCAGTTCGTCAGGTATGGCCGCACGGTCGACTGGCGTGAAGCCAAGGCGAGAGAAATAGCCAGCGGCAGATTCAGTTCTGAGGACCAGGGATTCGACGCCACGCAGACGTACATCGGCCACCAAGGCGGAAACCAGTAGAGCGGCGAGGCCTGCCCGTCTTGCCCGCTTCGCCACGGCGACTCCTTGTAACAAGGCAACTTTGCCACCGAGTTCTTCGATGCCGGCGCATCCAAGGAGGCCGGTCCTGTCCCGGCTGACATGAAATCGCACTGCTTCACAACGTATTCCACCAACCGGCAGTGAACACGAGCGAAGCAATGCTTCCACATCACGAAGGTCTTCTTTGGTCGCATGACGCGGCCTCATAGGGTTGCCTGTAAATCTTAATGCTAGATGACGAGCGCCTCGGCATTCCGCTTGCTACTCACAAGCCTAGCGCTCGCCAATTCTAGTCATCGTAGTTGTCATGCCAGCGTCGCCATTCGCGTCGACGCTCGCGCCATTCGTGCTCTCTCCATCGCCGCTCGCGCCATTGTCGCTCTCTCCAGGCGCGGCCCTGCCAGTCGTCGTAATAGTAGGCCGGAGCCGCTACCACGGGCGGCGGCTGAACGACAACAGGAGCTGGATCGTAGTAGACGGGCGGCGGGGCGACAACCGCTGGCACAGGGATGCCAATACCAATACCGACGTCCACCCGCGCCTCAGCCATGTTGGAGCCAAGAGCGGTAACGCCGACCAGAAGCAAGAGCGCTGCGGCCTTTCGCATGATTCTCTCCTTATCTTTCTTGCAGAGACTCTAGGTCAGCATGGTTCGACGATGTATTAGCAGATGTGCACAGCGGTGAGTTTGTGTAACGCGACGTTGATGCATAGGTGTCCAGCCGGACTTTCTGGGGCTCCTACACAACCGAGCATCTTCTGCGTGGACCGAGGTCGGAGCGCGAAAAGCCGTGCTGGCGGTGGAGGCGCATCCAGCCGTACTCGCGACTTGAGCTTGCCTGTTTCACAACTTACGGATTGTCACGAGTTCTGAGTCAACTCGGCTCGGGGCAGTACCGTTTTCTCCGATAAGCAAGGCGCCTTGCCGAGCTGCTAAATATCTCCCAGGAGTTCACGTCATGAAGAAGCTGTTCGCTGCTCTCGCCTCTGCAGCCCTCGTCGGTACCGTTTTCGCGCAGACTGGTGTGCCAGCTTCCGCGACTCAGCCGCAATCAGGCGCGACGAAGGACCAGGTGAAGGTCGTCAAGGAAAAGAGCCCCACACAGGCAAAAGCCGACAAGGACAAGAAGGGTGTCAGCGCGCAGGGCGATGAAGCAAAGGTTCAAGCCAGCGCCAACAAGGAAAAGGCAGACGTAAAGGCTGATGCTAGCAAGTCCACCGCCAAGGGCACCCACCACAAGGAGAGCAAGGTGAAGGCGGCCAATGCCGAGGCTGGTATGGCAAAATCTGAGGCAAAGAAAGATTCCGACATGGTGAAGGCCAAGGCAAATGTGGCGAAGCCCGAGGTGCAGCCGGAAGTCACGAAGGCCGCAGCCAGCGCGGACAAGACGAAGAAGCACTAACGTGCTCCTATCGGGCGAACCGAGGGGGCGTTGCCAGGGCCAAGGCCGCAACAACGTAGCCTGAGTGCAGGAGCTTTGCGGAGAGCGAGGGTGAGCTGAAAGGCCAGCCTGGCTTCTCCGCATTTGTCATGTTTGGGGAAGTGCAATGAAGGCGTTTCTCGCATTGGCAGAGCGCCGCTTAGTGGGTTTTTCATGAAGACGGCGCAGTTATCGTCCGCGGGGATAGTCTTATGAATATCTACCAGTTGCGGTTGGTCTCAACGGTCGACCCTCGATGGCTAGCCGCCGAACATAGGGGGCGCGTAGTTGTCGAAAACAATCAGGTAACGCTGGATGGGG
>NZ_JBFTSP010000062.1:0-5953 GCF_056400065.1 Cupriavidus sp. 01L415
CCGCCGTTGCTGGCGCTCAGCTCATTGCCAGGAGTCGCTCGGATATTTCTCTCTATGACGCGTTGATTGAAAGTTATCGCGTTGCTGGTCTTCTGCCGGCATAGCAGTATTGAGCAAATCATCTTTGTGGACTCTCGTCTCAGCGAAGTATGGACGGCCGCTTTTTCGCAGGGGATGGACCTACGAACGACGGATCAGGCGTCCCCCTCAATGTCGCTTCATGGCCGATCTCTGCCGCCGGGCTGTCCAGTTGGCAGTGCCACAATATTGACCTGAAACGGTCGCCCGAAAGGCGTAACGCGCTAATCGCCTGGTGCTGGGCATCACGCCCTACAAGCTGCGGGTCACTGACACCGGTGGTCAAAATCTCGGCTGCGAATGATGAAGGCGACTAGGTCTTGCAGGCTGTCGGAGTTTCCATTTGACGACCTGGCGACGCGGGAGAGTGGTGGCAAGCCTACTGCGTGCACTTTTCCCGATACACCTGCTGCAATTGCCTGCGCGTCCGGTCGCGCTGGACCGTGGAGATTTCGGTGCCCTGACTATTCTCAACCGGCACGCCCGAGAGTCGGTAACTGCGGCGAGGAGTCTCATCGATCTGTTCGGCCAGTTGATTGCACTGCTCATCAAGAGACGATGGTTGCGAGGGGGTGGGCTGGAACCGGGGCGACCCCTCACGTATTGCATCAGAAATTGCATCATTGATCGTGGCGTCTGCCGGAGATGGCTGCCGTGTCTGCGCATGTCCATGGAACAGAGGCGTCAAACCGGCTAGCAATGCGAGTTGGCAGACGTGGCGGCGCAGCAACATTAGTGTCTCCCGGGCATACTGGTACACCTGCCCCGAGCGGCGGGTGGCGTCGCGATCCCATGTGTGGTGGGCGAAGCGATGGTGGCGCTAATGCCAAGTAGTCATCCATCGACATTCAGCCTAGCCTAACTCGCCGCGCCTGGCTGGCATTGTCTACAAAGTATGGTCCGAAAGTCGATTGACCGAAACCGGCTGCGGATTGTGTGGCAACAATCTTCAATACGGCCAATCTGTGAGGGCGTCCTACCGTACTCTCGACCCGTTAGCTGAGTCGAATGGGTTCCTCTAACTCGATGGACCCCGTCCCGCGATCTTGTGGTTGCGCGCACAGGGATGGTTGCCGCGCGACGTTGCTTTCTGCCAGGTATTTACCTCAGTTGGCTTATTTCGTTGCGGCCGCAGACAGCGCGTCGCCTTCCACCAGGGTCCAGTGAGGGCGGCTCTTGCGGAGCCGAGATACGACGTTCGCGTTCAATTGAGTCTGCCGATTTAGCGGGGCTTGACCTTCCGAGCCGAAAAGCGCTTGCGCATCTATGCGCCTGGTGCACGATCCGCCGGCCGCATCGCCATCTGACCCACCTCGGGGGCGGCGCATATCCCTTTCGATCATTTCAGCAGATCCGGCAGGCAATCGGCAAATTCCGGCAGGACCGTGCTCATTGGCTTCGTAATGGCCTCTTCGCCGGTGAGGATCGCGAGGGTCATGCCGGCCATCGTGGTCAACCCGTTAGCGTTGCGCAGCACCTGTAGCACCAGGTGGAGGGGAAAGCCATCGGCGGTGCGGCGCAAGGGATGAATGCCGCCATGCACGAACGAGTTCATGGCGTTCCAGGACACGTCCTTGAAGTGGGACAACATTTGATGTGCGGCAGTTGGCGCCAACCCTTGTCCTGCCCGCATACCGATCTGTTTGATCATGTCGCTCACGCCGGGCAAGTTCTTGGCCGCCTGCTCGCTCTGCAAGGTCAACGGGGTTTGCAGCTTGTCAATCGCCGTGTCGCTCGCTGCGTAGAGCAGCCACATCGCCCGCGTCAGGGCCTCGAACTATAGTCGCATCAGGCTGACGGCGGAGGTGGGCAGGCCCAAAGCCGTCAGGGCTCGCAGGGCAACAGCGTGCTCCATCGCGATCAGGCACATGTACAGTGCCGCTTCGCCTCGGGGAGAGCCGTCGAACTCGGCGTCGTCGAGCAGCGCATTCAGTCGCTCGTGCAGTGCGTCCGATCGTTGGAGCATGTGCTCCAAGGGATTGTCGGCCCCGGTGTTGTTCTTCGTTTGCATGCCGATATGGTAGCGCGAACCCATTGATGGGCGTCCCTGGCCAAGAAGATGGGCCGGTCGCGCTCTCGTGCTGCGCATCGAGCCTCGCTGCGCGAGTCTCGCCCCATCCGGGCTTCCATCGCTGACACCTACGGCCCGGTTCTTCGATCCGGGCCTGCGCGCTTCGTTTGCGTGGGGCCTGCGCCAACTGCGGTCGGTTGCCTGTCCAGCCGTCTTCCTTCACTCATCACCTTGTCCGCGACTGTAGCCCGCGGCCGTGTGCCATCAAGGCGCGCCGGGCCGTGTCCTCGGCTACGCCTGCGGGCCGCACCCACCCGGCGCTTTTCTCCTTGACGGCCCCCGCCCCGCGCGCGCCTGGCCGCCGCGGGCGATGAACTCAGGAAAGACGGTGGCAACGAGGCCGGCCCAAGTCTCCGCGCCGACCCCACCGGAAAAGCCGAAAGGCGGGCTCCGAAGCTAGGAATCCGGTGGTTTTCGACAGCTAACCCTTGTCAGGAGAAACACCATGCAACTCGCATCCCGCTTCGCTTCCCGTTCCCCGGTGTTGCGCTCGGAATTCCCCTTGTCCGACGACCAAATCCGCAGCGTAGCCCCGTCCATCTTCGCGGAAGCCCCACATGGCAGTCGTTCAGAGCGGTACAGCTATATCCCCACCGTCACGGTATTGGACGAGCTGCGCGGCGAAGGCTTCCAACCCTTCATGGTCTGCCAGACACGCGTGCGGCAGGACGACCGCCGCGAATATACCAAGCACATGATCCGGCTGCGCCACGCCAGTCAGATCAATGGCAGCGAGGCCAACGAGATCATCCTGCTGAATTCGCACGATGGCACGAGCAGCTACCAGATGCTGGCCGGCATGTTCCCCAAATGTTGATCTGGACATAGTCAAAAGAATCCGCTAGGCATCTATGTCAACGGACTGTCGTGGAGCCGCGAGCTGGACGCTTCCGAAGGAGCCAAGCCATGAAGCTGCCATTCCGCCTTTACACCTTCGTGTTTATGCTCGTGACGACGATGTCGTCGCTGCCGGGCTGCGCCACGCATGGCAAGCCGCCGCCGGCGATCTCGCTCGACGAGCCCGCGCAGGCGCAGTTGCTGCCTGAACCACCCAAGCCAGTGGAAGTGGTGGAGGTACCGAAGGTGCTGCCGATGCCGGCGCAGATGAAGCCGCTGCCGGAAGCAGCAGAGATCACGCCTGCGCCGGAGCCGGCTGACGAAACCGTGCGCGTGTCGCGCGCCAATGCCGAAGCGCGTGTTGCGCCGACCCGCGAGGGTTATGTGAATGCGATCCAGGTCTGGCCGTTCACCGATGGCGCGCTGTACCAGATGTATGCGGCGCCTGGTCGCGTAACGGTGATTTCGCTTCAAGAGGGCGAGGAACTCGTCACGGTCGCTGCCGGCGATACCGTGCGCTGGATCGTCGGTATTACATCCAGCGGCAGTGGCGACGCGCTGCGCGTCAACGTACTGGTGAAACCCATTCGCTCCGGACTGAAGACCAATCTGGTGATTACCACCAGCCGGCGTACCTACCTGATGGAGCTGACGTCGACCGAAAGAACTTGGATGGCCTCGGTGTCATGGGATTACCCTAAAGACCGGATGTTGGCCTTGCAGCGCCAGGCGCGGGCCGCACAGGAGGCCGCGCCTGTCGATACCGGCCTCTCGCTGGAGAAGATCCGCTTCCGCTATGCGATCAGCGGCAGCAATCCGCCGTGGAAGCCTCAGCGCGCCTTCGATGATGGTGAAAAGGTCTATATCCAGTTTCCGCCGGGCATCGCGCAAGGTGAGTTGCCGCCGTTGTTCGTGATCGGCGCGAAAGGCGATGGACAACTGGTCAACTACCGCTTTCGTTCGCCGTACTACATCGTGGATCGGCTGTTCGGCGCGGCCGAACTGCGCCTGGGTGGTGAGAAGGGCGATGTCGTGCGTATCGAACGTACCGACGGTGCCTCGCGGGGGAACTTGTCATGAGTCAGGACGACACCGCGGATGTGCCTGCGCACGACGTTGGCCCGAAGATTGCCCCGAAGGTCGCGCCGGAGAGCGTAGCGTTGCGGGCGCAGCCGCACCCGGTCACGCGCCTCAACCGACGAACGCTTGCCATTCTTACTGGAGGCTTGGCCATCGCGGTCGTGGCGGCAACGATGTGGTCGCTGCAGCCGAAGCAGAGGCGCAGCAATAGCGACCCGGCCGAACTCTACAACACCGATCCTGTCTCTCGCTCCGAGGGACTCGACCAGTTGCCCGCTGACTACTCCAAGCTGCCGCCAGCTTTGCCGCCGCAGGTGCCAGCGCTGGGGCCACCGCTGCCGGGCGACCTGGGACCAGCTATCGTCAAGTCGCTGCAGCCCGAGGTGGCCAGCTACTCCGCCCCCGGCCAAGACCCGGCAGCGGCTGAGCGCGACGCCGTGCGCAAGGAGGCGGAAGCGGCGGCGGCATCGTCGGTGTTCTTCCGCTTGGGCAACCAATCCACGACCGCGGCGCCGGCGGATGTTGCGGCGCCAAACTCGATGGGCGGCATGGCCGACGTCGACCCACTGGCCACCGGGCCAGCTTCGATGGTCGCTCCGCCTGCCGAACCGACCGCCGTGCAAAACCGGCAAGACCAAAAGGTGGCCTTCCAGAAATTGGGCGCCACGGAAATCCGAGGTTCCGGCAGCCTGCAGATGCCGGGCTCGCCATATCAACTGATGGCCGGATCAGTCATTGCCGGTGCGCTGGTGACGGGTATCAAATCGGACTTGCCGGGCGACGTGATCGCAACGGTGACGGAACCAGTGTGCGACACCGCGACAGGTCGCCATCTGCTGATTCCCCAGGGTTCGCGCATCCTTGGGCGATACAACAGCCAGGTGAGCTATGGACAGAGCCGGGTTCAGGTGGTGTGGAACCGAATTATCCTGCCGGACACGTCCTCACTAACGCTGGACAACCTGGTCGGCATGGATCCGGCCGGCTATGCCGGTCTGGAGGATGGCACCGACTGGCATTGGGATCGGATCTTTGCCAGCGCGGCGCTGACGACCCTGCTCGGTGTCGGCGCCGAGCTGGCCGCGCCAGAGAGCCGCCAGAACGGCGATCGCGTCATCATCGCCGGGCGCGGCAGCCTGCAGGACAGCGTGAACCAGGTTGGGCAGGAAATGGCCCGGCGCAATCTCAACATCCAACCTACGTTGACGGAGCGGCCGGGACTGCCCGTGCGCATCATCGTCAGCCGCGATCTGGTGCTGCGGCCATACCAGCCGCTGTCCTTCAATCAGGGGACCTCATGATGAATACGACGCGAAAGCTGCGGCTCGGGCCGTTGCCCAAGACCGAGAGCGCCAAGCTGACGTTCTCATGCCCGGCCAGCCTCAAGGCCGACTTGGATCGCTACGCAGCGCTGCATGCACAAACCTATGGTGAGGCGGTGGATGCGGTAGCGCTGATCTGAAGCGGGCAACCGGTGTGCCATTGCCTATGACCGCTCACGAGTGAAGCAGCCATGCAACCGGCTACGCCACTACAGCTTGGCAACTTGGCCGTGGCAGGAGGAGTTTTTGATGGGGTGACCTATATTCAATAATTTTGAATAACTATGACAGCGATTCGCCACTTTCTCCGGGATGGTGGTCGCTATAGTTCTGCACATGGACGGCACAACAACAGCGGCAAGCCAAATAGAGCGCCGGAAGCGCCGTCCGATAGCTCCTCAAACTTATTGAACCACATTTTATACCGGAGAGCACCATGTCGAACGCCAAGCTGCAAGTCCTGACCCCGCGCAACAGCCAGCTCATCATCATCGACCACCAGCCCCAGATGGCCTTCGGCGTGCAGTCGATGGACCGCCAGACCATGAAGAACAACGTCGTGGGC
>NZ_JBFTSP010000063.1:0-4180 GCF_056400065.1 Cupriavidus sp. 01L415
TGCCGCCCACAGCGACGGATGCTCGCTGCGTTGCTCTTGAACCAGGCGTACGGCTCTCTCTCGGACCTCGGGGGAAAACTTGGTTTGCTTGCTCATGGGCTCCATTCTCTCAAGAATTGGAGCCTCCACTAAACCCGGGGCGGTTCAGAATTGTCGTGTCGCACGGTATTTCACTGTGGAGTTGGGGGGAGCGTGTTGCGATATGGCTTCGCCCTGTGAGTGACGCTGCGACGGACGTTGCGATTGTGAGTAAGCCGTGCTCGCACCACTGAATTTTCCGCCGGACTGGAACAACATATTGTTCGACCAGATTGAGTCGGAATTGAAGGGGCACGTGCAGAAGTGATGTCGCTCGGATTATTGGGCGGCGCCTAACTGTGACGCGGGCTGGTACGGTATATATGCCCACGCCTCAAGTCGGTCGCGGGAGGTGGCGCTTGCTCTCGACCGCATCGAACTACTTGGCCTCTATCGCTGTTACGTTGCCGGGTCTAGAAGACACCGTTAGTCACGCCAGACTATCGCGGATTCTTGCAACAGATGGTCAGGGAGGATGTAGTCGCCATGCGCGATTGCGAGTGCCTCCAGTTCGCACAGGCAGTCCTCCGGTAGTGCGGCTATATCGAACTTGCAGTAGAGGTACCGCGTCTAAATGTGAGCTTTTCTCGTCGTAATTCTCGGGTTAGCGCCTCAGCAGATTCAACAGCGATGTACTCGACGGTGTCGTACTGCACGACGACCCCACATCGCTGCCCAAGTCGCCCAAGCTCAACAGCATCTTCCCAAGCCGTCTCGTAATCCAAGTCGACTACGGTATCTGCTCGCGAATTGATGTGCTCAATCGCGTTGGCGCGATTGCGCGCGACATATACGGTCATGGGAGACTCATCCCCGATGGAGTAACCGTGAAAAAATATATCTGAAGAAAAGAGGCTGCGCAATCGCACGCGCGAAATTCAGTTGACGCAGTACCTGCTCGACGTTCACGCCTTGCGCACTGAACCTCGGGTCGGCGCCTGACTCGTAGGCCAGTATCGCTGGCGCTACCTCAGTTCCTTCCAAGTGCCTGATGGGGCTTACCTACTCTGGAGCCAGGGCCCGAGCGGAGACCTTTGTAACGACAAAGATGGTGCCGCTCCGTCTACTCGCCCGAAGGAATTTCCGAGCCGTCGGTCTGCATTGCAGAACACTTGAGATGCATCAAGTGGTGATATATGGGCAGCCACTGTTTCGGGTTGTCGGACGACTCCGGACATGCCCTTGAGTCCCTTGAACAGTATGCCTCGAGCGACTAGGATGTTTTTTCCGAGCGCGAAGCGAAGCGCTCACCAGCCAGAACCCCACGTCTGATGGAAGCGGCCTGCGCGAGCCAGACCGCATGCCACGGACGGTGGTGAAGTCCCGTAGCACTATTAGACCAATAGCTTAGGAGACGACTGTGCTGAGTCATCATGAGTTCGCCACTCTGGTACTGGTAAACGGCTGTTCCGAGCCAGCGGAGTTGGACTGCGCAGATGTGAAGGCGTTGCTCGCGCATGAACTGGTAACGCTCGAGTCGTATGGACCGAACCGTACCCGACCTCAGGTTACCGTCCAGGGCTGGGCATATCTCAAAGCCCTAGGCCGCGTTCGAGCATAGAAGTCCCTAACGCGACCGGCTCGTTGATGAGCACGTCGCGCTTTCCCATAGAGACATCGACGTTTCCTTGGGATTTCAAATCGGCGTCCGCCGCGAAGGCTCGTGACGCCGCAATCGTAATTCATTCGATTCCCGCCCGAACGTGCTGCCCTCGGATAGCTCGGGGGCGGGTTGCACTCAGGAGACACAAGATGACGCAGTGGACAGCAGAGCAATGCACCAAGATGCAGATGGCGGGCCTTGAAGCCATGGCCGGACTAACTGGCAAATTCCTTGAGGGCTTAGAGAAAGTGATGGAGTTGAACATTCAAACAGCGAAGGCAACCCTGGCACAGGCACAGGATGGCGTAGGGAAAGCGCTGTCGGCCCAGAACCCACAAGAATTTGTCGACCTGCAAATGGAATCAATTCGTCTCGCCACCGACAACGCATGGAGATATTGGCGTCAACGGGCTGACATTATGGCGACCACGCGGGCAGAATTCGAGCGGGTCGCCGAAGTCCAGTACACGATTGGCAAGGACCAGTTACAGGGCTTCATTGAAGGCGTGGTGAACGGCGCGGCCTCAGACTCGACGTCGCCGCTGGCTGCCTGGCAGGAGGCTGTAAAGGCGACCACTACGCTTTATGAGTCGATGCAGTTGACGGCAAAGCAAGCCTTGGAGGTAGCCGAGAACAGTATCAATACAGCCACGGAAGCGGCCTCGAATGGTGCACGGCGTCGAGCAGCGCTTACGGCAGGAACCACAACCCTTTCTCGCCGCTAGGCTTGCAGGATTCTGTTGGTTCGCCTCCTTTGACCTTGCAAGGCGCTGGACGTTGACAATATTCAACCGCCGGGTCGACCGGCGCTTTAAGGGAAAGCTCAACGAGGCTTAGAGGACGGGTTACCGCCAGTCAAGGTTTACCCGGAATTGCGTTCAAATCAGCCGTAAGGCGCACTGCTGACACCGGAATGTCACGGAGTTTCGCTTCAATGCGCAGTCGATTTTCATCATGACGTTCCTGCGTCACTGGCCACGGAGTTCCAGGGCCGGCGGCGATATAAGAAGGAGGCACTCGCTCGTTGCGGCACTGGACGAAGCGAGACTGTGCCATTCTGGAGGGGAGATATGCACCAAGCTATTGCGTCGTCCATGATGCCGAACCAAGTTCCGCTGCGAAGCGAGCCTGTTGGGAATCTGGCCCAACGGACGGCGGCATGTATCCATGCCTTGCGCCAGGAAGCAGCGGCGTTGCGCATGCAACTACAAGTGCAGCGCTTCGGCTCAAGGAAGAACGATGCGCCGCAGGAAGATGTCGTTCACCTGTTGCAGAAAGCCGCCATGCTTGAGACGGGCGCGGATGTGCTGGCGCTAACAAGTGGGGAGCTACGCTAGCTGCCGCTCGAGGACGAATACAATCGCGCGCTCTCATCGCTATCCGATGAGGTGCTGCCCTTGCTATGTTAGTTCACATCGCATGCAAAGCACTGATGTTCGGGCCACACGCTGGACAGCCGGCGAGGACCTGACCTCCAGTGGCACTTTTTCAGCTGCGACGAGCGAGAATCCCCAGCGAGCGAAGTAGGCGGGAGCCACTGTGGAGAAGATATAGGCGTCGCGTGCTACTGCATCGTAAGCGGGGATAGTTTTATGGATATCTACCAGTTGCGGTTGGTCTCAACAGTCGGCCTTCGATGGCTAGCCGCCGAACATAGGGAGCGCGTAGTTGTCGAAAACAATCAGGTAACGCTGGATGGGGAGCGGCTGGAGATAGTCAGCTTGCAGCGGTCAAGCGGAACGGACGCAGTCACACTTGCCTCTGGTACTTTGCTCGAAGTTTGGCAGCATTCCAATGGGGTGTTTGTCGGTGCTAGGGCAGAGGATGCCGACCGTGCTCGAGCGGCAAAGACAGAGAGGGAAGTTGCAGCCCGAGTCGCGCTTCACGAAAGTGAGGAGCGTCTTCGTACTCAAGCACTTACATTCAATGCGAGTTTGGCGATTCCAGTTCGGTGGGTGCCTGGTATCGTTGCGGATGACTCGAGAAATGGCTCGCAAGTGCCTACCCAGGACGAGCCGGACCGCGATGTTCACGTCCTGTTAAAGCAGGCCATTCGTGATGGGCGGCTGATACGTGCGGCGGGCGATATGCTGTGCAGACGCTTGCGCCAAACCGGTGGTAAGCACCGGTCCGCACTAAGGTTGGACAAGTACTCCCGGGTATCTTGCACAACGTGTTTGACAGCGGCTAAGCGGTGGCAGAGCGACTAGTAGAAACTTCCCGCTTTAGACAGACGCCCTGCGAGAAACTAGCCCACGCGTGGTCACCTCTGCTGCCGGCCTTCCGTGCGACTGCTCACAACGAGAGAATGTCCGTGCTCATTGGCGGCCTCTCGACTGCGGGCGGAAATACGCGCCAGCACCCGTCATCGTGCCGAAAGAAAAATAACGCGCGCAAACCGGCCGGTTGCGCGGTCTCGACGCATACGTAGCGTCGTCGGCCCGAAAGGGTGCGGCTGAATTCCACTACGTGGACCGACGTCATGGGGCCAGGTGCGAG
>NZ_JBFTSP010000064.1:0-3806 GCF_056400065.1 Cupriavidus sp. 01L415
CTGCCGCCCACAGCGACGGATGCTCGCTGCGTTGCTCTTGAACCAGGCGTACGGCTCTCTCTCGGACCTCGGGGGAAAACTTGGTTTGCTTGCTCATGGGCTCCATTCTCTCAAGAATTGGAGCCTCCACTAAACCCGGGGCGGTTCATTCTTGCGAAGTCATTGTAGGCAAGGTGGCCGTGGAAAAGCGCTTGACCAGTGTCGTTATGGGAGAGTTGTTTCTCAAGCATCCATTCTCGAGACCCCTCATCGGAGCCGGCGATCATCGCGTGCGCATTCATTGTTGGCGCGTCCTCGCACGATTTCCGGTTAACGTCGTGATTGCCAGGGACCACCCAAATGCTGTCCCTGTCGCACCCGCAGATTTCAGCCAGACCGATCAGCCATTCGCGAGCCTCGACGAACTCGCGGGGATCTGCCTGATAGGCGATGTCGCCCCCTACGAGAATTGCGTTAATTGGTCCTAGCGTCGCAGCACGCTTTGCCAGATCGCGTTCGAGGCGCGTTCGATAGGGCCGGTCCCGGTCGGTTGCTGGATCAAGGCACTGGGGTGCGCGGAAGTGGATGTCAGAAAGGTGAAGTATGCGCATAAACTATTTTTCGCACTCCGCAATGCCTCTTGGGCCACCGTATGGACTCCGGTCGGATTGCATGTAATCACTCGGTAGTTTGAACCAGGAAATCCTACGTACCCTTATCTAATCGATGCTGAGTCACCACGAGCAATGCCAAGTCAGTCATTGCCTCAAAGATGTACGGAGACGGAGCCGGGGGCACGATTTTTTACCTCGAGACTATCACGCCGCGACATCCATCGGCAACCTCGTGCAGCCACACTTTCACCCTGACTAAAACGCGCATCAAATCGCAACCCTCCTCTTGCGGGATATAAAAAAAGGACTTTGAGTGCCGATTAGAAATCAACAACATGAATAAGCCTATGAAATGGAAAGTAGACCTCCGTTGTTCGACCGCGTCTCCCGCGTGATGGGATTCGTAAAAGATCTTCTTGAGATAGTGCTGAAACTTTCTCCGCTGGCGCTGGTACCTCCTGCTCTGACGGTGTGGGTCTATCTTCGCAAGTTAGGCTGGTCGGAGCTGTTCGGCGAGTCAGTTGGATCGGTGCCAGGATTGTTAGCGCTGATATCTGGATCTGCGCTTATTTTGTTGTCATTTGCGCTTCAGGTCATTGCGCCTTCCCTCTTTTTCGGTGCAGCAGGGGAAGTCTTGGAAGGGGAGCGTCAGCATCCTGAGCTTGCAGCCAGTAAAGCATATTGGCTGCACTTCGTGCCAGTGATAGTTTGGCAGCTTTGCTTCAGCATCTCCATTGGATATTTTTCAGCGGAAATCACATCGCCAATCTTATTGGCTAGCGCTTTGTCATGGGCAATTTCCGCGTTGATGGCAGTAAAATATAGAAAGCAACTCATAACGAGGCGACTCGAAAAGTCAATTAATGATAAAAAGCGAGATAGCGTTGTGTGGGGTTATGCCAGGTACATTATATTTATGATGGCAGTGAGCATTTGTCCGTTGATTATATCTATCAGTTCGGCGGTGGCTATTTTAGGAATGTGGTGGGTTGCTGAGGGTTTTGGGATTGCCAATCCATTGATTTTCGTAATCCTCTGCTGCGTAACCGCATTTGTCAGTATTATCCCGGGGTTGGCGTACTTGAGTGCAAGGATAGAAGGTCATCCTCCGCGAAAATTGTGGTTCCTGACCGCCGTGGCCGTCGGTGGCGTGCTCTACGTAGCAATGACTGTCGCTCTCTTTATGGCGCCAATTTCAAAACAATCCCTAGAGCTTGCTGGAGTTAATGACAAACGACCTCACGTCTACCAACTGCTTAACGAATCGCTCCTTCCGTCGGTGTATGCGGCCGGAATTCCCGCATATTCGACTAGACTATTTACAGCGGCAGGTAAGGAGGGAATTTTCTTGGGTGCATATCTCCAGTTCAATTTTGGCGGAATCAAGCTCTTGTGCGTCAAGCATTATGACGCTTACGAGGAATCGGGTCGGAAGGCGGCAGCAAGGGAGGCGGAAGAGCCATCTAATGACCGGAGAGGAAAAGGTTGCGTCCCGTTCAAAAATGAAGATGTTCGTGCGCTACGCGCTGCAAATTAGTAGCTGCGTTTCTAGTATTTCGCTGAGCTTTCTGCAAAGCAGCTGATCCCACGGGCCAGTCTCCACCACTCTGCCCGCAGACGGTCTCTGGATGCCAACGCGTTTCGAACGACTTCGAACATTATGTCGAAAATCCCGTTCGATCCTTGGGTCAACTGGTATATCTGCGTAAAATCAACTCTCCTAGGCTGTTCGTGTCGATCCGACCTTGTGCCAGCAGCCAGCGAATTCCAATCGCATAGGCGGTGCTGCCTGGTCAGGGAGGGAGATCGGTTTAGCGCAGTTTGCTGCGATGTAGGAATCGCTGCACTATGCGAGCGATCCAGGATCGGGCGGCGGTCAGAGGCTTTGATGTGAGCACCTATGGTCGTCTGCCGATAAACTGATTCAATTCGGCAATCGCTGGATGCCTGTTCACGAGTCGCCCTAGTGTCACAGCCCTATTTATCGGGAGAGTCCCCGCAAGGGGGTAATCTGCTGTTCGGAACATCATTCCAACCTACGCTCCTCATTTAACATAAATTGCGTTACCCGCCGGTGTATGTGTAGAGGCTAAACCAGATGTCGCGGGCCATTTTGAAATGTCGGCAACGCAACGACATTCGCAATGCCCACGCCCAGCGCGCGATGGCAAAGCAGTTCCTCATTTTTTCCTTCGTCAGCATACGTAGGTGCCCATCTGGCTTGGAGGGCAGTTTTGCTACCTTGCTAATCGACAATCAGGGAGAAGTTTGATCCCTGGGGAGGCGCCCTGCGCAGATCTTGTCATGGGCGGAAGGGATCCACGGCGGCATACATTGGCAGACGAACGACTTACCCAAACTGGCTTCGGATTCAGTCAACCATACGCACCGTGTGCGGGGCGGACGGTCGGCGAACAGCTCCCGCCGCGGATCTTCGAACTCCATTTCTTGAAGTAGGCGGACGTAATGCTGCGCGCCCGCTGCCGCAAGTGGTGATTCGCAAAGTACGGCGGTGAGGTGCTGGTACGCTTTGGGAGCAGGCAGCTATATGCAGAGCTGCTTGTTCGCCGAGAGCTTCCTCAATATGCGCATCCTCCGTAGTGTCCTCGTTCCGGCTAGCGGTTTGGGGGGGCAGCCAGCGCCACAGGCTGATTTGCAATGTCTGGCGCACTGCGGAGGTTGGGCGCGGCCGCACCGGGCCGCCGCCACTGAGTATCGCGCCGGTGCAGGCGGGTGGCTCCTTGTGTGTGACTGCGGCCTCGGCGCCGTTCGGAAAACAGCTTAGCGATTCGAGTGATTAAAGGACTCATCATGGACTAGCTTAATTTTCGCACCTTGCTGTACCACTGTTTCTCCTCTTGCGGCGAATACGTGACCAATGAGCCACTTCAGAAATTACTTGCCAGCTAGGCATGGACGCATTAGTATTCGCTCCCCCCTGCAGCAAGCCAACGCTTCAACGCGGCGGGTGAGAATGACTGATGGGATTTCCGCGTCGAGCAACGCTTGCCAAGGAAAAGTAAGAAATTCTCAGAAAGAATTGACTAATTAGGGAAAACCCTTAATAATCTCATTTCTCTGCTGCTGACGCAAACGACGCAGCGACGCAGACGGCAAAGCCGGATGCGCAAGTTCTTTAACAACCAAACAACCGATAAGTGTGGGCGCTTGATGGCGAACGCGCCGGAGGCTTCGGTCTTCGGAATGCTTCAA
>NZ_JBFTSP010000065.1:0-3653 GCF_056400065.1 Cupriavidus sp. 01L415
AACACGCCACCAGTACGCTTGCTGACCCCCGCGGAGCTGGCTGTCTGCATCAAGGTGTTCCGCGACGCCCGGCAATGGACTCAGGAGCAGTTGGCCGTGGTCGCCGGGCTCAACGTGCGAACCGTTCAACGCGTCGAGCAAGGCTGGCCAGCGCCTTCGATTTCCTGGACATCGACGCGCCTAACAAGCCATTCGCGATTCCGTCGGAAGACGAACTCAAGGCAGCGCAGGAACAGCTCGACCAGGAGCACGTCACCTTCGCGGCGATTCGGCTGACCACGGGTGAGCAGTTGGCGGAGCTGGCGCAGACCAGCACGATGGACATGTCGCAGCTGGCCCTCGAGATGGGCGGCGAAGCGGATAAACGCTTCGCCGCGCTGATGGAATATTTCCGCAACTACCGGGATGCGATTCGGGCACGCCCGGCCGGAAGGTAAGGATTCGAATAGCGGGCAGTGCCAAAGCCAATGGCAGAGGGCTGGACTCAAATACGCCGTATAACAACTCGCAGCACGCAGCGTGCACACACTGGCCTATAGTCTGCTGGCCCGCCACCCCATTGGCCTGCCCTGGGCCAGGCCCTTCACCGGAGACATCGCGTGTCGACCACGGAAACCTATTTGATCGATTCCATCCGCCTCGCCATGGAAAACGTGCGCGAGCGCAATACCTGGCCCTTCGGCGCCGTGGTCGTCAAGGATGGGCAGGTGCTGGCGCGCGCGGTCAACGAGGTGGAGGCCACCTGCGATCCCAGCGCGCATGCCGAAATGCAGGCGGTGCGCGCCGCCTGCAGGGCACTTGGCAAGCCAGACCTGACTGGCTGCACGGTCTACGCCAGCGGCTACCCGTGCCCAATGTGCCTGAGCGCGATGTACCTAGCCGGCGTCGGGGCGGTCTACTACGCCTATTCCAATGAAGACGGCGCGCCCTACGACCTGTCCGCGGAACGCGGCTATATCGAACTGGCGCGTCCGCTCGAACAGCGGGAGATGAAGCTGGCCTACGTGCCGGCACGCGACGAGGGCCCCGATCTCTATGAGGCGTGGCGCAAACGGCAGGGTCGTTAGCCGTCGCTGGGCCGAAGGCCATGAGCAGGATTGCGCCGTTCAACTCGCCGCATCCTCCACCACCGCCTGCGCCATCCGCGCCTAGTGCCTCGGCTCGTTGTTGCGCAATGTGAAAGCGTCGCACTGCGGAACCCGTGGATTTCCACGCGTTGCGACCCGGCCTCGCCGGCATAGGCGCGTGCCGCTTCTCAGTATGCCCAGTTGGCCGATACGTATCGAAAGGCATTGCCATCGACCGCGACGCGGCCGAGTGAGGGGAACGATAGATGGCTGGCTAGGAACAACTCGCCGGTCTCTGCAGCTTCTTGCAAGAGGCGAACCCGGACGCGAACCGCCTCCTCTGGCTCGTGATCGAAGGCGTTTTGCCACTCGGGGCATTCGACCCCGACCGGGACCAACGCGTCACCAGCGAACGTCAGCCTCTCACCGCCGGAAGCCACGCGGACCACACTGTGCCCGGGGGTGTGGCCGCCGGTGAGCGTGACGACAACACCCGGCGCCACCTGGTACTCCTTGTCGAACGGCCGCAACTCACTCTTGTACGCGTCCAGGAATCTCCGGGCGCTTGACCGGATGATGTCCTGAATCCCGTTAAAAGTGTTGTGGGAGAAATCGGGCGACTCGAAGAATTCGACATCCGTGTGCGACACATGGACCCGCAGGTCCGGACGCATCTGACTCCTCAGCCGCTCGTCGAGCAGTCCGCCAATATGGTCCATGTGAATGTGGGTCGCGATGACATCGGTCACGGTCCCGGGATCGATGCCAGCGCCCTTCAATCGTAGGGCCAACCGTCCGGCCCGCGTGGCGTCCGGCATCTCTGACCCTACCCCGGCGTCGATAAGGATCGTCCGACCGCCGCTACGGACTACGACGACGTTCAGCCCCCAATCGATCACGTCCGGTAGGAATCTGCCGCGCAACGCGGCGTCCCGGACGGCCGAATCAACGTTCGTGCCCAGGACGTTGGCTGGTACTGGTATCGCCCCATCGCTAATCACCATTACGTCGATTTCGCCGATACGCGTAGCGTAGTGCGACGGAACCAAATCGTGCTCAGGGTAAAAGGATCCGTGGCATAAGCACATGTTTGACTCCTGTTTCTGACAATTCTTCATTGCCGGCGAACTTCGCATTACAGGATTCCATTTCGCCGGGCCGGTCGTAGTGAGAAGTAGCTTAGGCAGCCAGGGCATCGTTCAGTAGACGTGTGGATGAACACACTGTGGTGCGCGCCAGGAAACAATTGCGCCTGCTGTCGTAGTCGGTGCGCGGATGTAGCTGCGCAAACGGCTCCATGCGCGCCGCGCCCCCCGAGTCGATATCTCAACTAACGTCAGGCTCATATGAGCTCGTGCCCGGCACAGCCCAGAGTGACGCCGGCTGTCCTTCGGGCGCGGCTTCAATCAGGGTTGGAGGTGGATGTATCCAACGACTGGCTACGCTAGGGTTGCCAGTCCGTATCTCCGTGCGATCGAAGACAACGTAGTGCCGCGTTTCCCAACTGCGCTCGTCCAGCATTGTTTCGACCCAACATGCGACTCGTCTAGGTCGAGAGGCCCCATTGCCGAGCTGAAAGACTCATACGATTTGTTTTGACAACGGCAGCTTCGCTGCCCGGTCGAGGTGAATCTGCAGTTGCGAGTCCATATTCTTAGTACACACAAGAATGGGGAATCTTGGTTCTACTGTTTGTGCCATCGCCGGTACAGAATGCAGACATCAAAACGGAGTGAACCGACCATGAGCATTCGCCCGATTCTGACTGCATTTCGCGCGACGGCTGCTATCTTCGCCAGCGCTGGCTCTGCGGCGCACGGCGCTACAGAAATCGTGAAACCGCGCTGGCGAGAGCTGGTCCGAACCGCCCGGCGCGAGCCATCCCGTCAGCCGGAACGCGAGCAGAACTGAACCTTCGAAGCTCTTGGCAGATTTGTCGTTGATGACAACGACAAAGAACTGACCACATCGGTCAGGCAAACACCTTCTCGGAGCGCTCAAGCCACATACGGACCGCCCTCTCCAGCAACGTCGGGCGCGCGCTCAAGCTCCGCCAACGCCTGCGCACTGGCCTGCTGCATATCGACGCAACGACCTCAATCGCCTTGGTATCTACCGGGGGCGGCAGCGCAATCGAATGCCAATGAAGGGCCGGACATCGCGGCGCCTGCGGCCGATCTGCTTATGTGCCGATGCACGCTTGCTGAAGTACTGATGGCTGACTGAGAAAGACTCATCTGTGCAGCAACCACCAGAAGCGTAGGAGACAACGCCGCCCAACACCTCGAACCAAACCTCAACTTATCCCTTCACCATAGGAATCAGCATGAGCAACGGAAGCACCGTGACCAATGCAGTCATCGAATGTATCTTGAGCCGCAGCGCCGCCAAGTATTACGACCCAGCCGCCACCTTGAGCGACGACCAAATCCGCGAGCTGGTGCGAATCGGCACCAGCGCGCCGACATCCTTCCACATGCAGAACTGGCGCTTTATCGCCGTACGTACGCATGAAGCCAAAGCTCGGCTGAGTCCGATCGCCTGGAACCAGCCTCCGATCACCGAAGCCGCCGTTACCCTCATCAT
>NZ_JBFTSP010000066.1:0-3512 GCF_056400065.1 Cupriavidus sp. 01L415
CCCCCCCCATCCAGCGTTACCTGATTGTTTTCGACAACTACGCGCCCCCTATGTTCGGCGGCTAGCCATCGAGGGTCGACCGTTGAGACCAACCGCAACTGGTAGATATTCATAAGACTATCCCCGCGGACGATAACTGCGCCGTCTTCATGAGCCCATTAAGCGGCGCTCTGCCAACGCGAGAAACGCCTTCATTGCACTTCCCCAAACATGACAAATGCGGAGAAGCCAGGCTGGCCTTTCAGCTCACCCGCGCTCTCCGCAAAGTTGCTGCACTCGAGCTTCGTTGCAATGGCCTTCGCCTTGGCAACGACCCCTCGGTTCGCCTGATAGGAGCAGGTTACTGCTTCTTCGTCTTGTCCACGCTGGCTGCGGTCTTCGTGGCTTCGGGCTGCACGTCGGGCTTCGCCATATCTGCCTTGGCCTTCACCTTGTTGGAATCATTCTTTGCCTCAGACTTTGCCATACCAGCCTCGGCCAAAAATCCACGCGTGTCGCAGTGACTGCCGCCCTCGCAGGTGGACGCTAAATCGGCCGCTACACAGTGCTCGTAAAATCAAATACTTTCTATACAACATATTCCGCTCATTTCTGTAGCATCGACGACGGCTCTATTCCACCGAAAAGTTGAGGTATTCTTAACATATTATTAAGCAAGTTCCTGCTCATTATAGGAGAGACCAATATTTCCCATAGCTATAAACAATATGAAAAAAGTATCTGTTTGACGACTACGTAAGTTGCAATGCACAAACTATATTTAATGCAATTTTTACAGGATGACTTCTTGTAACCACCTGAAAAAAGGAGGTGGAATAATGCTGAAGAAGCTCTTACTCCTCGCTATGGCGGGGGCGGCACTCGGTGCCGGAGTCAGTTACGCCGGTAACGGGGCACGTGATGTCTATACGGATGGTGCTAGTACGATGGGGCCGCGAGACCCGTATACCGATGGAAGCAGAACAACGGATAGACGGGATGTGTTCACCGATGGCGCGAGAGTCACGGACCGGAGGGATGCGTTTACCGATGGCTCTTGAATCACGAAACGCGCTCGGTACCGTAGAAGAAGGCGTTGCAAAAGTGAGCGCCGACCGGGTTGGAGAGGTACGCCGAGGTAATGGAAGAGCCCCTGTAAAGGGGCTCTTTGTTCTTCAGGCTTCCGGCCAACAAGCGCAGAGTCGGGGCACGCGCTCACGACATGGGGCCTACGGCAGGAAGGAGCCTATTATGATTCAAACATTGCTGAGTCTTGCGCTAGTTTTCCTGTTGGCAGTCTATTGCCCCGCGTGCCCTGCGCAATCTGTCAAGAGCAGGCCACCACATCGGTCGAGCAGCCAGCCGAGTTCCGCACCAGCAGATGTGTCACGAGCAGATGTGACACCAGCAGATTCTGACAAACGCGAATCTGAAGCGAAACCCGATGATGAAAAAAGCCCTGCTACCAGTGCACCGCGCGGAGGGACGACAGCTCCGGTACCGGAAGGCTCCAAGCGATATCTAGCGCCCGAAAGTAAGTAGGCTTGGACGGCCTCGGTGTTGTACTGGGTCTGAGGTGGACTGGGCACTAGTGGCCGGCTAAGGTCGGCACCAGGCAAGGGTCAAAAGCACCAGAGAGGCGGAGCAATTGGCTTGACGCACGAGTTTCCTCCAAGACGAGCCCATCAGCGGGGCTGTGGCGCAAGGTCTCAATGGAGACCACCGCACATGTAACGCGCTCCTGCACCAAATCGACGAAGGAATTCCTTCGATAGCTGCATTTCCCGCGGCAGGTCGGCCAACGAGGTAAGCGCGAACCCAAAGCGAGCAAAGAACTCGGGATGTTCAGATGTGAAAACTGCAGCCTTGGCGCAGCCACGTGCGCGGGCGCGCATCAAGACAGCCCTGAAAAGGTGGGTGCCAACCTGGTGGCCACGGTACTCTGCCAGCACAGCAACGGCTTGAATGACGACCCTCTCACCAAGAATTTCAGCACACGCACAGCCGATTACCTGTTCTCCTAGGGTAGCCAGGCTGTAGAGGCGGGCTGAGGAGTCCATATCGCCGCCAGACATGCCGCAGGAACTGAGCACCGTCGAGATGGCTTGCACGTCTGCCGACCTAGCGGCGCGAATTCGCACATCCTTTTGCATTCCTCGTCTCTTTACATCCGACACCCGTGCTGTACCTCAAGGACATCTCGCATTTACAACGTGCGCCCGTCCAGTCCATACACTTTCCAGCGCTGACTCATGCGCACAACAAATCGAACACACCTCAGCAATGCAGTTGTCACGCCCACGTTTCCATCGCTGAAATATGCCTTAAGAGAACTGAATTGGTATCACTCGATTGAGTTACCAACGTGCGTCACCACATGCTGTCCTTCTTAACTCTGATACAAGGAAAACTAATTTCACCTCGCCCTGCTATCGATGGGGTGCGACGAGTGCGGTGAAGGAGGAGCGAGAGCGAGAGCACGGAGCCGTTCACGTCCTCGTCGATGCTTCGACGGGGGTGGCAAACCGCATGCGGACTGTATGGTCGGCTACGAATTCGGGGCTTGCGATAGTCCGTCTTCATGGCCGCAACGCCGAAATGTGGAATGCCGTCGGCACAGCGTCAACTGCCGCGAGGTACGCTAACAGCGACGATGAGTTGCAGGAGCTGGCGGAGCCAATACGCACGCTTGCAGCGCGGGTCACCACAACGCATGTCGTGTTCAGCAACTGCTACGAAGTCGTCCGAACTGAAACTGCCGCCGGCTATTTCACCCGTCTTGGCTTCAAGCCAGCCGACCGTGCGGCCATACCTGACGAACTGCTGGCTTCTCGTGTGTTCTCGGATACCGGGAACCAACATAGCAAGAGCAGCACCTCATCGGATAACGATGAGCGCGCGCGATTGTATTCGTCCTCGAACGGCAGCTAGCGTAGCTCCTCACTTGTTAGCGCCAGCACATCCGCGCCCGTCTCAAGCATGGCGGCTTTCTGCAACAGGTGAACGACATCTTCCTGCGGCACGTCGTTCTTCCTTGAGCCGAAGCGCTGCACTTGCAGTTGCATGCGCAACGCCGCTGCTTCCTGGCGCAAGGCATGGATACATGCCGCCGTCCGTTGGGCCAGATTCCCAACCGTCCAATAATCCGAGCGACATCACTTCTGCACGTGCCCCTTCAATTCCGACTCAATCTGGTCGAACAATATGTTGTTCCAGTCCGGCGGAAAATTCAGTGGTGCGAGCACCGGCTTACTCACAATCGCAACGTCCGTCGCAGCGTCACTCACAGGGCGAAGCCATATCGCAACACGCTCCCCCCAACTCCACAGTGAAATGCCGTGCGACACGACAATTCTTCCAGYRGAATTGTCACTTTCTACAAGCTCAAGTTTCTTCGCCTTCGCTGCCGCGAGCGTTGCATCGTAGACAGTTGCATAAGGCGCCTGGTAGACCCTGTGCACGCCTTCTTCTTTCGATTCCTTGACGGACTCCGTCGAAGCGCACCCGCAGCATACGGCGATGAAGCCAAGTGA
>NZ_JBFTSP010000067.1:0-2880 GCF_056400065.1 Cupriavidus sp. 01L415
GGGCGGACCATTCGGTGATGGCATTCATGCGGATGGTTTTCGCCTGGTCATCGGTCAGCAGGCTGGCGTCGAAGGAATCCCATGGGATGTCCTTGTCCATGTGCCAGCGGACCGATTCCAACGATTTGAACAGTTCGGGGTAGAGCATGTCAGTCACTCGAAATGATGGATAGGGCGCATAACTACGATTATAGAAGTCGCAGTAAAGATAATCGATCCGGGATCGAAGCGCAATCCGCATGACGGAGCGACCGATGGAGCGCATGAGAGAACCGGCAAGAAGCCGTCTCGACAAAAAAACTTGCGCACCTTAACTACGACTCATACAATCGTAGTTAAGACGTGCGACCACAGGCTGCCGTCGAGCTGATCAGGTCGCGACGCAACGATGGAGTTCGGCCTGCCATATGAGACCGAGAATAGATTCAGGAGCACGAAACATGTCGAAACGCATTCTTGTTATTGGCGCCGGCTTTGCCGGCATGTGGAGCGCGCTGGCTTCGGCCCGCTTGCTGGACGAAGTAGGGCGCACGGATGTGGAGATCGCGCTCGTCGCGCCAGCGCCAGAGCTCCACATCCGTCCCCGCCTGTACGAAAAGAACCCCGGCGGGATGAGGGCGCCGTTGCAAGATATTTTTGAGGCAGTGGGTGTCAAGTTCATCCAGGGCGTCGTGGAGCGCATCGATGTGGAACGCCACGAGGTGGAACTTGTGGGCGTGGGTGCCGATACGTCACGCCGCAAGCTCGGCTATGACCGCCTGGTCCTTGCCAGCGGCAGCCGCCTGTTCCGGCCGCAAATTCCGGGCCTCGAGCAACACGCATTCAATGTGGACCAGGTGGCAGATGCCGCGCGGCTGGAAGCCCATATCTTCAGCCTGGCCAGCCGTCCCGAAAGCACGGCGCGCAACACGGTGGTGGTCGCCGGTGCCGGCTTCACTGGTATCGAGACCGCCGCGGAAATGCCTGCACGTCTGCGCGAGGTATTCGGCAAGGACGCAGCCGTGAACGTGATCATGGTCGAGCGCAACGCCGACATTGGTCCCGATCTGGGTGCCGGCCCGCGACCGGTGATCACGCAGGCGCTGACGGAACTCGGTGTGACATGGAAGGTTGGCTCCGGCGTCGCCGCTGTCGATGCGAAGGGCGTTACGCTCGAGAACGGGGAGCGGATTGAGGCAGACACCGTCATTTGGACCGCGGGCGCTCGCGCCAGCGCCCTGACTTCGCAGATTCCGGCGAAGCGCGATAACTTCGGGCGACTTCATGTCGATCGCCACCTGAAGGTCGAGGGCATCGATACGATCTACGCGACCGGCGACGTTGCCTATGCGGCCACCGACGACGAAGGGAATTACGCCGCGATGTCCTGCCAGCACGCCATGAACCTGGGGCGGTCAGCCGGGCACAATGTCGCAGCGGACCTTCTGGGGGAGGTGCTGATTCCCTACAGTCAGCCGAAATATGTGACCTGCCTGGATCTGGGCCCGTGGGGCGCCGTCTACACGGAAGGTTGGGATCGCCAGGTGAAACTCGCGGGTGCAGAAGCCAAGGCGCTGAAGACCCAGATCAATACCGAGTGGATCTATCCGCCAAGCGCAGATCGTGCTGAAGTGCTGGCGTCTGCCGATCCCCGACGCATCGTCGTAGCCTGACCGCGCAAGCCATAGTGAAAGAGGGCGATCCTGGTGGATCGCCCTCTTGCTTTGGGTTGCCTACGCGAAGAATTCGCGTCGATGGAACGAATGGAGTTCAGGCACGCTTGCGGGTTTTTGCCGGCGCGGATTCGGTCTTGTCGCCGCGTCGGTTGGCTGCGCGATCGGTCAACCACTGAATCACATGCGGACCGTAGCTGGCAGGTGCCTTGTCGATGGTGCGCTGGGCCAGGTCAGCCAGCGTGTGCTGCTTGAGTTCTGCACGCATGGCCTTTTCCGCGATCTGCATCACAGAGTGGATCGAGCACACACCGCGCGTCGCCCACGTCGGCGTACCGTGATCGAACACTGCGCAGCGGCCGCGGATCTCGCGGCAGTCGAACAGGGGCTTGTCACCGTCGATGGCGACGACCACGTCGTGCACAGTGATGCGGTCGGCAGGGCGAGCCAGCTTGAACCCGCCCTTGATGCCTTCCGTCGCCACCACGAGTTCTGCCTTGGCTAATTTGGTGAACAGCTTGGCCAGGAAATCGGTGGGAATACCCTGCAGTTCAGCAAGGTCACGAACACTGGCTTCTTCCACTGCGGCCTGTGAACGCGTCAGGTACAGCAGACAATGCAGCCCGTACTCAACTCCGGTGCTGATGTGTGACATGTTTAACTCAGACTATTGATATCGTAGTTGTAAGCCTATACAAGTCTGAGGGGGACCGCAAGGTTTCGGGCGGCCAGGGCGCTTCGACAAGGCAAGAGCGCCACTTTCAATCGGCGAGCGCGTTGCGCGAGGTGCCGCAAGCAGGGTTGTGATCGACGGTGACGGACGTGGGTCTTCATCAGTTCGATTCGTGAGCGCTGCGAGTGGTTGACCATGCCAAGTACGAGCACCGAAGTCGGCGTAGCGGTCGCGGATGAGGCCGCGGACACGGGATTCCAGGCCGGGCGGCAACAGGCGATGGGCTGGAGCACCTAGCCGCCGATTCTGCAGACTCGCCGCACCTTCACCTTGATATCGGCGCAACACAGGCGCATCGTTATGGCGATCGTGTCCGGTCGCATGGTGGCTTCCTGTCCGCACCCCCCCGTCCGCTAAATTCAAATGTCAGTCCGAGCGTGCTTTTTGTGCGGGGTTGGATGTTTTTGTGGGGTTGCTGTGGGGCGGTGGCGCTGGCCGTTGACGCCTGAGGCTGGCGCAGGGTGGGGCGGTGAGGTCGCGGTGGGCAAACTTAAA
>NZ_JBFTSP010000068.1:0-2584 GCF_056400065.1 Cupriavidus sp. 01L415
ACCAACTGCGACGCAGCATTGCCGAATACATCCGGTATTACAATCACGACCGCATCAAGCTAAAGCTAAATGGGCTGAGCCCTGTGCAATACAGGACTCAGCCCTTGGCCGCATAACTTACCCGTCCAACTTTACGGGGTCAGTTCACAATCGTTGCCAGCCCTTCTTCTTTTTTGTTTCGGAAGAATTGACGACGGTGTCATCAATCTGACCGGGCACCCGGACGATAACGACGGTACGATGCCAGCGCGCGTGGCGGGTGCGACATCCGGTCACATCAAATCATTTGAACAACTTAATTAAGATCGGTCCTTCTCACACCATGCCGGTCCCCCAATAATGCGAGAATTGCAGTCGACGGAGCGGACCGGCAGGCGCCGCTGTCGACAGGATTGCTGGCATCAGATCCTCGCAAAATAACGAACGAAGGGATTGACTGACATGGGTTCGAACAGGGTTTATCCGGCCCGCCAGACCGGGGGATACACCGCCACCGCCATCGGCCTGCACTGGCTGATCGCGTTCGGTATCTTTGCCGCTTTCGGGCTGGGGCTGTACATGACCGGGATTCCCGGCCTGACGCCGACCAAGCTCAAGCTTTTCTCGTGGCACAAATGGCTGGGCGTAACCATCTTCGCCATCGCCGTGCTGCGCGTCCTGTGGCGCGCCACCCACGCCGCGCCCCCCGTGGCACCGGGCACGCCAGCATGGCAGGCGAGGGCCGCCGCCGCTGCGCATCATCTGCTGTATGTGCTGATCCTGGTCGTGCCGATCACCGGCTACCTGTACAGCTCCGCCGCCGGCGTGCCGGTGGTGTACCTGGGGCTGTGGAAGATGCCGCCGCTGATCGAGGCCAGCGACACCCTCAAGCCCATCCTGAAGTACGCCCATGTATGGCTGAACTACCTGATGGCCGCAATCGTGGTGGTGCATGCGGCCGCGGCGATCAAGCACCAGGTCATTGACCGCGATGGCACGCTGGGCCGGATGATTCCGTTCCTGCGCTGACCCGGTTGGTGGCAAAGCAAATGTGCGCTGTAACCGGTATGCTTGCTGCGCCCCATGTGGTAAGTCGCATCGTTTTCCGAACCGTTATTCGACCGGCCCGGATGGCCGGTACCGACAGGAGTCACAGATGAAACGCATGTCCCGTCCTGGCACGGTATTCGTGGCGGCCGCACTGGCCACGGCCGGCCTTGCTGCCAACCTTGCCTGGGCCCAGATCGACGCCGCCAAGAGTTCGGTCACGGCCACCGCCCGCCAGATCGGCGTGCCGATGGAGGGCAAGTTCAGGAAGTTCGATGCCAGCGTCGACTTCGACCCGGCCAAGCTGGCGACGTCCTCCGCCAAGGTGGAGATCGACGTGTCGAGCTTCGAGATCGGCGATGCCGAGACCACCAAGGAGGTCAAGGGTCGCGACTGGTTCGACGCGGGGAAGTACCCGAAGGCCGTGTTCCAGTCCACCAGCATCAAGAATGGCGTTGCGGGCAAGTATGAAGTGGCCGGCAAGCTGACCATCAAGGGCAAGACCCTGGACGTGGTGGTGCCGGCCACGTACAAGCAGGAAGCGGGCGGCCAGGTGTTTGACGGCGTGCTGCCGATCAAGCGTACCGCCTTCAATATCGGCGACGGCGAGTGGAAGGACACTTCCGTGGTCGCCGACGACGTGCAGATCAAGTTCCATATCGTGACCCCGGCAAAGAAGGGTTGAAGCGGGGCCGCCCCCGATATTCGCCCCTTGGCCGTTTTAGTGAACCTTACTCTCCAACCTTTTGATGGGAGACCCGAGATGAAAATGCGTACCCTGATTGCCGCCGTTGCGGCAGCTTCCGCCACCCTCGCCGCCGGCGCCGCCATGGCCAATGCCGTGACGTACAACATCGATCCGACGCACACGTACCCGAGCTTCGAGACCGACCACCTGGGTGGTCTGTCGACGTGGCGTGGCAAGTTCGAGAAGTCGACCGGCGTCGTGACGCTGGACCGAGCCGCCAAGACCGGTTCGGTGGACATCAAGATCGATCCGGCTTCCGTCGACTTCGGCAACGCCAAGCTGAACGAACACGTAAAGGGCCCGGACATGTTCGACGTGCAGGCCTTCCCGGAAGCGACCTACAAAGGCAAGTTCTCGAAGTTCAAGGGCGACGTGCCGACTGAAGTGGATGGCATCCTGACGCTGCACGGCGTGTCCAAGCCGGTGAAGCTGGAGATCCGCGAGTTCAAGTGCATCCAGCATCCGATGCTCAAGCGCGAGGCCTGCGGTGCCGACGCCGTGGCCCAGTTCAGCCGCGCCGATTTCGGCATCGACTACGGCGCCAAGTACGGCTTCAAGCAGGAAGTCAAACTGGCAATCCAGGTGGAAGCCGTGAAGGCCGAGTAAGGCAGTCGCGGTTTTCCCCCGGGAAAGCAGAGGGCCGGCATCGTGATGTCGGCCCTTTTCTTTGTGCGCCCAGCATGGGCGCACTCTTGTGGGTGCAAGTCCCACCGTAAGTTGATCACCGCGAACGAAGCGAAGCGCAACTGCGAAAGGGTGACCGATCGTGGGGAGGAAGCGTGGAGCGAAGCTGCGAGCCGAGGGACACGA
>NZ_JBFTSP010000069.1:0-2008 GCF_056400065.1 Cupriavidus sp. 01L415
CTAACGCCACCAACAATAGAGCAAACTGCCGGGTAAGATTGGCCCTGCGCATTTCGAGGGAGTGTCTGGCGCCCTGGTCCAGAAGCTGTGCTGACGTCAATGTGGACCTTGTCCTTGAGACGGTCGCTCCCGCTGACAGGCAGGTGCAGCGATGACCCGAAGACGTAAGAAGTGGAGCGTGCGTCTGGCCTTCGAGCCGAACCGCTATGCCCAAGAACAGTTGCAAAAGGCCTACGAGCAGATCAATCCGATCGAAGCACGCGCGACGGCACAGCCGTCTGCTACGCGGCCTGCAGAGTCCAGGCAAGCGACCATCAAGCGAGGTAGACGATGAGCAAAGCTACGATGGTTGCGCTCTACGCGCGGGTATCCTCCGAACAGCAAAACAAACGCGGCACCATTGAAAGCCAGATCGCTGCACTGAAGGATCGTATTGCAGCTGACGGCGCGCAGATCGTCGACGACATGTGTTTCGTCGATGCTGGCGTGAGCGGTGCGACGTTGATCAGGCCACAGCTGGAGCGACTCAGGGACTGTGCGGCACTCGGTGCGATCGATCAGCTTTACATCCTGTCACCGGACCGGCTGGCGCGTAAATATGCGCATCAGGCGCTGCTGATGGAAGAGTTCTCGGCCTGCGGTGTCCAGGTGGTGTTCCTCAATCACGCGATCGGTACGACGCCGGAAGAGTCGCTGCTATTGCAGATGCAGGGCATGATCGCAGAATACGAACGGGCGAAGATCTCCGAGCGTCACCGCCGTGGCAAGCTTCACGGCGCAAAACGCGGCAGTGTCAATGTCCTGTCCGGGGCGCCCTACGGCTACCGCTACATTCGCCGGCAACTCGACGGAACGCCGGCCCGGTACGTTATCGAGTTGCCCCAGGCTGCAACGGTCCGGGCGATCTTCCAGTGGGTGGGGATGGACCGCCTGAGCATAGGGGACGTGGTACGCCGCCTTGCCGAGTCGGGTACCGTGACGGCGTCGGGCAAGCCGTACTGGGACCGCAGTGTGGTGTGGGGCATCTTGCGCAATCCTGCGTACATGGGGCGAGCCGCGTTCGGCAAGACGCAGTCGCGCGACCATCTGCAGGTCCGCGTGCGTGCACAGCGTCACAGTACCGACGTACCCAGAAAGCCGTATTCGACAACACGCACCGAACCGCAGGACTGGATCGAGATCCCAGTACCGGCCATCGTTAGCGAGGCGCTGTTCATGGCGGCTCAGGAACAGCTCGTCGAGAACCGCAAGCTGGCGCGCCAGAGGCGCGAGAGTGCCCCGCTACGCCTGCTGCAAGGGTTGACGGTATGCGGCCAGTGCCATTACGCCTATTACGCAAAGAAGGTGAGCAAGGCTGCGGCTAAGGGGCATCAGCGGGACTACGCCTATTACCGCTGTGTTGGGACCGATGCCTACCGTTTCGGCGGCCAGCGCATCTGTGACAATCTGCAGGTACGAACAGACCGGCTCGATGAGCTGGTATGGCATCAGGTTGTGGAATTGCTCAGGCATCCAGAACGATTGAAGAGCGAATATGAGCGTCGGCTGGATATGATGGAGCGCAACGAGAAGAGTGCCTTCGACACGAGCACCCTAGAAAAGCAGCGGCTGCAGCTGGAAAAGGGCAAGTCCCGGCTGATCGACAGCTATGCGGACGGTATCCTCGATAAGTCCGACTTCGACCCGAAGATGCAGCAGTTGAGGAATCGGCTTGAGCAGATTGAGCAGCAGATCCTTGAATCCAGGCAGCAAGGAGCGGTGCAAAGCGAGCTGTTTCTAGTTATTAATCGGCTCGAGGAATTTGCAGGCGCCGTCACCGAGAAACTGGACACGATTGATCTTGAGACGAAGCGCAGGATCGTATTGGGTCTGGTCAAGCGTGTCGAAATCCACAAGGATGAGATCGTCGTTGTGTTCAGGGTTGACCCACAGCCTGGGGCTCTCGACAGCGAAAATTCGAATGATTCAGACGACGGAGTGAAAAGTATGCAACGTTGTACGCGGCGTA
>NZ_JBFTSP010000070.1:0-1911 GCF_056400065.1 Cupriavidus sp. 01L415
CAGAGTGCGCGGCAAGCCTCGGCCTTCAGGCCGGGGAAGGATAGCGCGGACGCCGCAGGCGTCCTTTGGGGCGGTCAGTGTGGCGTTTGCTGTTGCTCAATGTACTGGCGGATGATTTCAATGGGTGCACCACCACAGCTACCGGCAAAGTAGGATGGCGACCACAGGGCGCGGCCCCACAGTTTCTTGCGGATACTCGGGTAATTCTTCTTGCGGATCATCCGGCTAGACACGCCCTTGAGGCTGTTCACCAGTGCCGAGACGGCCATCTTTGGCGGGTAGTTCACCAGCACATGGACGTGATCGTCCTCGCTGTCGAATTCCACCAGTTCCGCCTCGAAGTTGGCACAGACGCTGGCAAAGATGCCGCGCATGTTGTCGAGTATTTCCTTGGCGAACATTTCGCGGCGATATTTGGTCACGAAAGACCAAATGTACGTGCATCAGGAAAATGCAGTGGCGGCCGTGCCGAATATCTTTGTCGTTGCTCATCGACCAAAATATACTGTGGGGATGCAGCGCCTCCAAGCCTTCAAATACGAAATGATGCCGACCGGCGAACAGCAGCGCCAGATGCGCCGCTTCGCGGGTTCCTGCCGGTTCGTGTTCAACAAAGCGCTGTCGTTGCAGATGGAGCGCTATGGGCACGGCGAGAAGAAGCTCGGCTATGCCGGGCTGTGCAAGTTGCTCACCGAATGGCGCAACGGTTCGGAGACACCTTGGCTCAAGGATGCGCCAACGCACCCGTTGCAACAGACGCTCAAGGATTTGGAACGGGCCTACGCAAACTTCTTCGCCAAGCGGGCGGACTTCCCGCGCTTCAAGAAGAAAGGGCAGTCCGACAGCTTCCGCTATCCCGATCCCAAACAGATCAAGCTCGATCAGGGCAACAGCCGTATCTTTTTGCCCAAGCTGGGCTGGCTGCGTTACCGGGACAGCCGGGATGTGCTGGGCGCGGTGAAGAACGTCACCGTCAGCCTGTCGTGCGGCAAATGGTTCGTGTCGATCCAGACCGAGCGGGAGATCGAGCAGCCATTGCCACAAGCCACGACAGCGGTCGGCATCGACATGGGCATCGCCCGCTTCGCCACGCTCTCGGACGGCACGTTCTATGCGCCGCTCAACAGTTTCAAGCAGCACGAGGCCGCGCTGCGCCGTGCGCAGCAGGCCATGAGCCGCAAAGTGAAGTTCAGCAGCAACTGGAAGAAGGCCAAGGCCCGCGTCCAGCGTATCCATTCCCGCATCGGCAACGCCCGCCGCGACTACCTGCACAAAGCCACGACCACGATCAGCCAAAACCACGCGATGGTGTGCATCGAGGACTTGCAGGTACGGAACATGTCCAAATCGGCAGCGGGCACTACCGAGAAACCGGGTAAGAACGTTCGGGCCAAATCCGGCCTGAACAAATCCATCCTCGACCAAGGCTGGTTCGAGTTCCGCCGCCAACTATCGTACAAGCTCGCGTGGAACGGCGGCTGGCTTATTGCCGTGCCGCCGCAGAACACGAGCCGGACGTGCCCGTGCTGCGGGTATGTGTCAGCGGAAAGCCGGCAGACGCAAGCGCAGTTCCGGTGCGTCGAGTGCGGTTTCGAGGAAAACGCCGATGTGGTTGGCGCAATCAATGTTTTAAGGGCGGGACACGCCCTGTTCGCCTGTGAAGTGAGCGATGCCGTCAGGTCGCCAGCAGCAGGAACCCACCGAAGCGACTCATTCAGGCTCGATGCCGGGATGCGCGCCGCAGGAATCCCCCGCCTTTAGGCCTGAGCTTTACCCACAAGCTTGGCTCGCTATCCCGAATTAAAGATACGGAACATCTCTGTGATTTCGTGCAAGACGAGGAAGCCTCGCCAGATGACGGTAGCGCCGGGCGGAGGATCGTTGCGGCGATTCAGGTAGCCGCCAAGGGTG
>NZ_JBFTSP010000071.1:0-1907 GCF_056400065.1 Cupriavidus sp. 01L415
ATGATGAGGGTAACGGCGGCTTCGGTGATCGGAGGCTGGTTCCAGGCGATCGGACTCAGCCGAGCTTTGGCTTCATGCGTACGTACGGCGATAAAGCGCCAGTTCTGCATGTGGAAGGATGTCGGCGCGCTGGTGCCGATTCGCACCAGTTCGCGGATTTGATCGTCGCTCAAGGTGGCCGCCGGGTCGTAATACTTGGCGGCGCTGCGGCTCAAAATGGTTTCGATGACCGCGTTAGTCATGGTGGTTCCGCTGGTCTTACGGCTCATGGTGCGCCCCTTTCATCAGGTGGTTAGGAGCCTCAACTGTAGGCCCACCGGATGTCGATTTCGAGACTGCATTTGCTCAATAAAATGCCCAAAAGGATCAAAACAACGAGGCGACCTATCCTCCACCTTTGGTGCGGCATTGAAGAGCGACGTTTGCGGTACGGTTCCCGGATGGGGTCATGCAGCAACGGTACGCGCACATGACGTACGACGCCCGCACCCCGCGCGGTGATTGCCACCGCCGGTGATCAGGCTGCGAGTTGCAGCGCTGCCGCGCCGAAATGCGGATGCCGCGAAAAGATCTCGGCAGCCCAGTTCACGAACACCCGCACCTTGGCCGACAGGTGCCGGTTCTGCGGATACATCGCCGAGATCGGCAGTTCGTCGGTCTGCCACTCCGCCATGATTTCCACCAGCCGGCCGCTATGGATATACGGCTCGGCCATGGCGCGCGAAATGCGGGCGATGCCATGACCTTCGAGCGCGCATCCCAGATACACTTCGGGATCGTTGGTCGAGATCACCGATGGCAGCAGCACTTCGCTGCGTTCGCCGCCACGGATCAACGCCCACGGCGTCGCACGTCCGGTGCGGTTCGACAGAAAATTCACCGCCTTGTGCTGCGCCAATTCCGTGAGATCGTGAGGCGTGCCGAAGCGGCGCAGATAGATCGGCGACGCATAGAAGGCCAGCCTCAGCAGGCCGATGCGACGCGCCACCATCGATTCCTCGAGCGCGCCCACGCGCAGCACCACGTCCACGCCTTCCTTGAGCAGGTCGATCGGCTTGCCGTTGATGGTCAGGTCGAGCTTGAGTTCGGGATACGCATTGACGAAGTCGTGCAGCTGCGGCATCAACACCATTTTCGCGAGCCCGTTCGTGGTGTCCACCGCCAGCGTGCCCCGCGGCGAGCTGTTTTGGTGCGTCAGCATCTGCTCTGCTTCCTCGACGTCTGCCAGGATGCGTACGCAACGTTCGTAATAGGCAGCGCCATCGGTGGTCAGGCTGATGCGGCGCGTGGTCCGGTGCAGCAGCTTGACGGCCAGATGAGTCTCCAGCTTCTGGATCAAGCGGGTGAGCGTGGCCTTTGGCAGGTCGAGCGACTCCGCCGCGCCCGCAAAGCTGCCGACATCCACTACCCGAGTGAATGCCTGCATTGAGACTAGACGATCCATGATGAAAGCCTTCGAAAGKAGTAAGACTTGGAGACCGTTTCAAAAAGGTTTGCAAACGCATGCCTGAAAGCATCCCTGCAGACGAGGGAACAGCCACGCTTTCGGAATGCTTCGTGAATATCCGCCCGACGCTCGAAGCGAATGCGAAGAAGACGGAACTTGTGGAGCTGCGCATGAGTGCGTGCGACCTCCCAGCGGAACCGGTCGGTACATACGAAGAGCCCGGACACATTCCCAAGGCACTTGCCTTGGAGCCTCCGGGCCTTGGTGCTACGTTCGCATCAGATGACACCTTCTATAAGTCCTTCGTAGAAGGTCGATGCGAGCGGATAGAGTTCAGATCGATCCAGCCGGCGTGACGGCGGGAAAGTCCTTCTCGGGATCGAACACGTTATTGAAGAAGTTCGTCAGGGAGTACATGGCCACCAGCGCTACGATCTCCATGACGTTCGCATCTGTGTAG
>NZ_JBFTSP010000072.1:0-1848 GCF_056400065.1 Cupriavidus sp. 01L415
GCGTACGCGCAGCTGGCGCAGCTTGACGGTTCGATCCCCGACTGATCGAACGCGCCGGCCTTCTGCTAGCGGACCGGCCGCCCTCTGCTGCGCCTCATTGGTTGCAGCAGGGGCGTCGATTCCGCACAAGGCGACCAGCATGGAAAGACGGTGCGCACGATTTGATGTYCGCGCAGCAACGGACCGTTTCCATGCAGGCGTGGTGCACCGGGCGATGCCTGATCGGCATCCCTCACACGCAAACGATGGGGTCTTGGTCTCAAAAGGACCGGCCCTGACCGAAGTCCATTGATCACTACCTGACGAGGACCGACCGTGAATCCACAACAAGAACTASCTGTAAATCCCGTGAGCGCARCCGGGGACGTCTTGCCCACACCCGCACGCGGGCTCGCTGCGCGGGACTACAAGAYCCTTGCCTTGGCGGCCCTTGGCGGCACGCTCGAGTTCTACGACTTCGTCATCTACGTCTTCTTCGCCACGGTGCTGGGCGMGCTATTCTTTCCGCCCGACATGCCAGGTTGGCTGCGACAASTGCAGACGTTCGGCRTTTTCGCCGCCGGCTACCTGGCACGCCCGCTGGGAGGCATCGTGATCGCCCACTTYGGTGACCGGCTTGGACGCAAGCGAATGTTCACGCTCTCGATCTTCCTGATGGCCGCGCCCACGCTGATGATCGGCCTGCTGCCCATCTACGCSAGCATCGGCGTTGCAGCGCCGATGCTGCTGTTGGCGATGCGCATCCTGCAGGGCGCGGCGATCGGTGGCGAGATGCCTGGTGCGTGGGTGTTTGTGGGCGAACACGTCGCGAGCCGGCATTACGGTTTCGGCATCGGCATGCTGACCTCGGGCATCACCGGCGGCATCCTGCTCGGTTCGCTCGTTGCCATCGCCATCCATCGACACTTCACGCCGGAGCAGGTGAGCGATTTCGCCTGGCGCATCCCCTTTATCCTGGGCGGCATGTTTGGCATGGTGTCGGTGTACCTGCGCCGGTTTCTGCAAGAGACACCCGTATTCCGTGAGTTGGCTGAGCGCAGCAACCTGGCGCGTGAACTGCCGATCCGCACAGTGCTGCGCGACCACCGCTCGGCCAGTCTGTTCGTCGCACTGCTGACCTGGGTGCTTTCCGCTGCCATCGTCGTGGTGGTGCTGTTCACGCCGGTCTACCTAGAGAAGGTGTACCACATTCCCRTCGTGCTGGCACTCGAGGCCGATGCTTTTGCCACGCTCACGCTGAGCGTTGGCTGCGTGATCGTCGGCTGGGCATGCGACCGCATCGGTACCCGGGCGGTCATGCTGATCGGCTGGGCCGGACTGTTCATGACCGCGTACCTCTTCTACGGCAACCTGCCYSGCACGCCTACCACGCTGTTCTGGCACTACGGGCTGCTAGGCCTGTTCGTCGGCACCATTGCCACCGTGCCGATTGCCGGCGTGCGCGCTTTTCCCGCACCAGTGCGGTTCACCGGTCTCTCGTTTGCCTACAACATGTCGTACGCAGTCTTTGGTGGCCTCACGCCGATGATCCTCACGCTGTGGCTACAGCACAACGCCATGGCGCCTGCTCACTATGTGGCAGTGCTGGCCGCTTTCGGATTCGTGCTCGCATTCTGGCCCCTTGCCAGTTGCGGCCATGCCATGCGCGGTGGTGTTGCTAGCACGGCTGGCCACGTCGGGAATAACGAAGGAGTAACGAAATGACTGTGACGGAAAACACGCCACCAGTACGCTTGCTGACCCCCGCGGAGCTGGCTGTCTGCATCAAGGTGTTCCGCGACGCCCGGCAATGGACTCAGGAGCAGTTGGCCGTGGTCGCCGGGCTCAACGTGCGAACCGTTCAACGCG
>NZ_JBFTSP010000073.1:0-1551 GCF_056400065.1 Cupriavidus sp. 01L415
CGTATTGGGTCTGGTCAAGCGTGTCGAAATCCACAAGGATGAGATCGTCGTTGTGTTCAGGGTTGACCCACAGCCTGGGGCTCTCGACAGCGAAAATTCGAATGATTCAGACGACGGAGTGAAAAGTATGCAACGTTGTACGCGGCGTAACATCCAACCTTTGGGGTGTTTTTCATGACGTTCCCCCGAAATCCGGACGGTTTTGAACTAGAGGTTGGCCGCCTTTTCGGGTTGTGCTGACCTCATTTTGACGAACTCGCTCGGGGTCAGGTGGCCGAGCGAGCCGTGTGGGCGGTGCAGATTGTAGTCGTCCTGCCAAGCCTGCAGTTTCTCGCGGGCATCGTGCAGTGTGATGAACTCATTGACGTTTAGGAATTCGTCACGCAGTCGCCCGTTGAACGATTCGATTAACCCGTTATCGGTCGGTTTGCCTGGTCGAGTGTAGTCCAGCTTGACGCCGCGGCGGTATGCCCACTCGTCCAACGCCTTCGACGTGAACTCCGTGCCGTTGTCCACCGTGATCGCTCGGGGCCAGCCGCGAAGCGCTGCAACCCGGTCCAGAGCTTGACCAACGCACCGGCCCGAGAGCCGGAAGTTGGCCTCCAGACACACACTCTCGCGACTCCATTGATCGATGACAGTGAGGATGCGAAACGTCCGCCCGTCAAGCATCTGATCGTGGACGAAATCCATACTCCAATGCTGATTCGGGCCCGTGGGCTCCTGTGGCCGGCCTCGCAGCAGAGCAATGCGCTTGCGCCGCTTGACCTTCATACGCAATTGCAGCCCTTCCAACCGATATAGCCGGTACACGCGCTTCTTCCCCACGCTCCAGCCTTCGCGCCTGAGCATGACCAGAATGCGCAGGTAGCCGAAGCGCGGCCGGCTCAGGGCGATATCCCGGATGCGCTGGCGCAGCGCACTCTGATCCCGTGCGCGGCTCTTGGCGTACCACGTCGAGCGACGCAGCAGCGCCAGACTACATGAGCGCTGCACGCTCACCTTGAAGCGCTCCTGCATCCAGGCTGCCAGCTCGTGCCGCTTGGCAGCCTTCAGACTTTTTTTCGCACGACCTCCTGCAGGATCTGCTTGTCCAGGGTGAGATCGGCCACGATGCGCCGCAAACGCGTGTTCTCATCCTCGAGCTGCCTGAGTTTGCGCAGTTCGCTTACCCCAAGATCCGCGTACTTTTTCTTCCAGGTGTAAAAGGTCGCCTCCGACACGCCGATCTGCCTACATATGTCGGCTACCGGCGTGCCACTGTCTGCCAGACGCAGCGCGTAGGTGATCTGTTCCTCGGTGAATCTCGACTTCTTCATGGCCTCTCCTCGCCCCAATCGGGGTGCCGAGAAGCAACCATACCTCTAGTTTTGACCTGTATTGATTTTTCGGGGAAACGTCATTCATGACGAAGTACGATGAGGCGTTCAAACGCCAAGTGGTCCAGGAGTATTTGTCCGGCTTTGGAGGGGTCATGTCGCTGAGTCGGAAGCACAGTATCAGCGACTCGATGCTGCATCGCTGGATCAAGGCGTGGCAACAGCATGGAGA
>NZ_JBFTSP010000074.1:0-1541 GCF_056400065.1 Cupriavidus sp. 01L415
TCGTGTCCCTCGGCTCGCAGCTTCGCTCCATCGTGTCCCTCGGCTCGCAGCTTCGCTCCACGCTTCCTCCCCACGATCGGTCACCCTTTCGCAGTTGCGCTTCGCTTCGTTCGCGGTGATCAACTTACGGTGGGACTTGCACCCACAAGAGTGCGCCCATGCTGGGCGCACAAAGAAAACGGCGGGGTGGAAGCCCCGCCGCAGCCATCGCGCACGTCCGCGCATGACAATCTGGCACTACACATCAGGAACTGCGCGCCCGCTTACCAGCGCACGTCGCGTTCCCAGGCCTTCATCTCTTCTTCGGCGCGTTCCCTGGTATAGCCGTAACGCTCCTGGATGCGGCCGGCCAGCTGGTCGCGCTTGCCATTGATGACGGTCATGTCATCGTCGGTCAGCTTGCCCCACTTCTCCTTGATCTTGCCCTTTGCCTGATCCCACTTGCCTTCGATCTGATCCCAATTCATTTGCGGCTCCTTTCAGGTGTCGATGCCGGGGGATGCCAGCGGCACCGACCCGGCGGACTTACTTGGCAGACTTACTTGGCGTACTTGAGCTTCACGTTAGCCTGGCACTTGTCCTTGGCATCGCCGGACATCGCATCGCACTTTTCCTTGTCGGCCTTGTAGGCGGCGTCGACGGTGTCCTTCTTCGCGTCGGCACGGGCTTCGGCCACATCCGTGCTGGTGCCCGTGGCGGCGGCCTTTTCGACCTTGGCGGCGCCCAGGGCCTGCTCATGCGAGGCCTTGGCTTCCTTCACGCACACGTCCTTGTCGTTACCCTTTTTGTCGTCGCACATTTCCTTGGCCACGTCGTAGTCGCGGTCGGCCTTGGTCTTCATGGCCTTGGCGTGGGCCTTCTCGGTGCCGTCGCGCCGGGCTTCGGCATTGGCCTTGGCCACGTCGCGGTCGCGCTTTGCCTCCAGCTTGCAAACGTCCTTGGCGTTGTCCTTCAACGCGCCGCACTTGCTCGTGGCGACCTTGTAGTCGGCTTCCGCCTGCTTGACGCTGGCACCGTAGTCGGCCTTCGAGCCCGCTTCCGCGTAGGCAAATCCGGCAGGGGCCGCAACCATCATCGAACACACTGCCGCAGTCAGCCATTTCCTCGTCATCATGTCGTGCTCCTTTTCAGGTGGATACTTGCCGGCCTGGCGCTTTCTCCTCGCCTTGTGGCCACGCTGTATCTGCAGGTTATGTTTTGGCACCGCCATGAAGCAGACGAGCGCTGCTGAAATGTACGTAAGACAATTCCCACAGCATCGCCAGGGAGCGCCCGTGCGCGGGGGAAGCGGAGGGAAGTGAAAGTCGCGGGGGCAGTGGAGACTCGCATGCCAAGGCGAATGCGGTCGTGCCAGGGATCACGGAATGCGCCGTGAGAGGACGAGAAGGGGACGAGAAGGGAACGACAAAGGGACCGTGAGGGCCATTGAGTAGGGTGAGGGGTCACCCCCTCAGCCCTCTCACACCACCGTACGTGCGGTTCCGCATACGGCGGTTCATGATCGAGACTGCAGGTGTCGCTGCGTGTCCAGCAGCGAGATC
>NZ_JBFTSP010000075.1:0-1489 GCF_056400065.1 Cupriavidus sp. 01L415
AATCGGCATAGGGGACAGCCATCGTGGCTGCGCCCCTGCCACACCACCCGGCGTGCGGGTCCGCACCGGGCGGTTCGAGAGGTTGAGGTTAGGCGAGGCGGGGCAGGCCCAGCCGGTCAAAGTAGGCGATATCCAGCACCCACTGCAGCGCGGCCCCACTGTTGCGCCACCAGCAACGGCTATTCGCCGCCACTCGTTGGGCCGTCTCGGACGTCGCGCCTAGGGCCCGCAGTTCCCGGTAGATAGTCGGGCCACGTCGCCATTGCTTGAGCTGAATTGCTCTCAGCCGGTGACGCATCCACTTGTCCAGCGTTCGCAAGACGCTGGGCGTTTGCGCCAGCCGGAAGTAAGCCATCCACCCCAGTACATACGGCCGCAACCGCTCCACCACATCCAGTAGGCTCCGCCCCCCAGACCGGCGGGTCAGTTCGCGGATGCGCTGCTTGAACGTCAGCAGCGGCTTGACTGCCACTTTACGTTTGACCACACCACCAGCGGCCACCCAGAAGCTGTAGCCGAGGAATTTGCGGCCAAACACACTCGCCACCGCGCTCTTCGCCTCGTTGACCTTCAGACGCAACTTGCCGTACAGCCGCCGCAACAGCGCCATCACCCGCTCGCCCGCCCGACGGCTGCGTACGTACACGTTCGCATCGTCGGCGTAGCGCACGAAGCAATGGCCTCGGCTCTCCAACGCCTTGTCCACCTCATCAAGCAGCACGTTGGCTAACAACGGCGACAGCGGACCGCCCTGCGGCGTGCCCTCGTACCGTTGCAGCACAACCCCGCCATCCATCAGTCCGCTATTCAGATACGCTCGGATCAACCGGATGACTCCGGGGTCTTCTATGCGTTTCTGTAGGCGATCAATCAGGATGTCGTGATTAACCCGGTCAAAGAATTTTTCCAAGTCCACGTCCACCACTATTCGCCGACCCGATTGCACGTACGACTGTGCGGTTAGCACCGCGTCGTGCGCACGCCTGCCGGGACGGAAGCCGTAGCTATGCTCGCTGAAGGTGGGGTCCAGAATCGGCTGCAACACCTGCAACAGCGCCTGCTGGATCAGGCGATCCGTCACCGTCGGGATACCAAGCTCGCGCTCGCCTCCGTCCGGCTTCGGAATCGTTACCCGCCGTACCGGACTGGGCCGGTACGTCCCCTTGAGCAGTTGTTCGCGAAGCGTCGGCCACACCGACACCAGGTGTTGAGCGGTCTGGTCTATGTCCAGCCCGTCTACCCCCGCGGCACCCTTGTTGGCCCGCACGCGCTTGAACGCCTGCTTCAGGTTCTCTCGCGCCAGCGCCGCTGCCAGCAGCGCCGACCCTGTGCTCTCCGACTCATGTCGCGGGCCACCGGCTTCGTCGCAGACGGGTGCGCGTCCGGCTTCACCGTCCGTTTCTCCCGCTCGCCCCACTTGCGCGGGCATCTGACGCAGTGCCTGTTGCATCGACATGGCTTCGAACACTCCCTCTCGTTTGGTCCTTCG
>NZ_JBFTSP010000076.1:0-1484 GCF_056400065.1 Cupriavidus sp. 01L415
CTGAGGATTACCCACAAATCCGGTTGTAAACCTCGGCAGACGGTGTTAACTTGCGCGCATCCTGTTCATTTTGCGGCAGCGGGTTGGCAATCGAGGACGACACGACAGACTGGGCGAGCGAGGAATTCGCGCAAGCGAATTTCGGAGACGCTCGTCTGTCGTATCGCTTGGTCGCGTTGGCGCGTCAACTGGCAGCCAGTCCACACACCTCGCTGCCACAGGCACTTTCGCCCGCCGAACTGAAAGCGGCATACCGTTTCTTCGACAACGATCAGGTCGACACCGACGGCGTGCTGACGCCGCATATCGCGCAGACACTGCATCGCATGGAGCAACTGCCGGTGGTGCTGGCGATACAGGACACCACCGAATTCAATCTGACGCATCTACACGCCACGCAAGGGCTTGGTTACTGCACCGGTGGCAACGAGCGCGGCTTCATGATGCACAGCCTGCTGGCGGTGAGCCCGGAGGGTCTGCCGCTCGGTGTGCTGGGCATGAAGACTTGGGCGCGTACGGAAGCGGCCAAGGGAAGTGCAGCGCAGCGCAAGTCTCGCCCGATTCACGAGAAGGAGAGCATCAAGTGGATCGAAGGCTTGGCACACCTGTCGGCATTGAAGTCGCGCTGTGCGCAGACCCGGCTGGTTGGTGTCGGCGATCGCGAAAGCGACGTCTACGAACTGTTTGCCGCCAAGCGCCCACAGGGAGTGGATTGGCTGGTGCGCGCGGCATGGAATCGCCGCGTTCGGGACCCGCAGGACTATCTTTGGCAGACCGTGCTGAACACACCTGTGGCTGGCCACACGGAGTTGTTGATTCCCGCCAGAGGTACGCGCACCCAGCGCACGGCACGGCTGACACTGCGATATGCGCCCGTTCGCTTGCGGCCGCCCAAGCTACGGGCGAGCCAGTTACCCGAACTCAATGTCTTCGCCATTCACGTCATTGAGGAGCACGCTCCCGCCGGCATTGAGCCACTCGAGTGGATGCTGCTCAGCTCAGTGCCCACGCACTCGCCCGAGCAGGCCCTCGAGCGGCTGGCGTGGTATGCACGGCGCTGGACGATCGAGACATGGCACAGGGTAATCAAGAGCGGTTGCCGCATTGAAGCCCGCCAGTTTGGCACGCTCGAGCGTTTCGAGCGTGCCACGTCCCTGTTCGCCGTCATCGCGTGGCGCATCCTCTACACCACACTTCTTGCACGCATCGATGGTGATTTGCCCTGCGAAGTTGTGCTCCAGCCAGTCGAATGGCAGGCGCTGTATTGCCGCGTGCATCGCACCACCCGGCCACCGGACCAAGTGCCGTCCCTGAACCAAGCGGTGCGATGGATCGCCACCCTTGGCGGCTACCTGAATCGCCGCAACGATCCTCCGCCCGGCGCTACCGTCATCTGGCGAGGCTTCCTCGTCTTGCACGAAATCACAGAGATGTTCCGTATCTTTAATTCGGGATAGCGAGCCAAGCTTGTGGGTAAAGCTCAG
>NZ_JBFTSP010000077.1:0-1444 GCF_056400065.1 Cupriavidus sp. 01L415
CTAGTGTCGTGAGTTAGAAATTCATTGAATAAAATCCCACCTGTAGTACCGTGCAAGTCGATACCACGGACCCGAGGTGGCGACGATGCGCGGAAGACCCAAGGCGGAACTCATATTGAGCGAGGCGGAGCGCGAGCAGCTCACGGCGCTGACGATGCGTCGCAAGACGGCGCAGGCGCTGGCATTGCGAGCGCGGATCGTGCTGGCGTGCGCCGATGGCATCGACAACAAGACAGTCTCGGCGAAACAGCGGGTCACGCAGCAAACCGTGTCGAAATGGCGTGCGCGCTACGTGGCACATCGACTCGATGGACTGCTCGATGCGCCGCGCCCGGGCGCGCCCAGAACGATTGACGATGCGCGAGTCGATGCCGTAATCGCCAAGACGCTGGAATCGGTTCCCAGCGGAGCGACGCATTGGAGTACGCGCACGATGGCTCGGGAGATGGAACTTTCTCAGACAGCCGTCTCGCGAATCTGGCGAGCCTTTGGCCTGCAGCCACATCGGCAGGAAACCTTCAAACTCTCGAGCGATCCGTTGTTCGTCGACAAAGTTCGTGACATCGTTGGTCTGTACCTGAATCCTCCGCTCAAGGCGATGGTGTTGTGCGTGGACGAGAAGAGCCAGATCCAGGCGTTGGATCGCACGCAGCCCATACTGCCGCTGGCGCCAGGCATTCCCGAGCGCCGTACTCACGACTACATGCGCCACGGCACCACTACGCTGTTTGCTGCGCTGGACATCGCCACCGGCGAAGTCATCGGTGAATTGCATCGTCGCCATCGCAGCAGTGAATTCCTGCAGTTCCTGCGCACAATCGACGCCAATGTGCCCGCAAATCTGGAGGTGCATCTGGTGATGGATAACTACGGTACGCACAAGACACCTTCGATCCAGAACTGGTTCGCTCGACACCCACGCTTCCATGTTCATTTCACGCCGACATCCGCATCGTGGCTCAATCAGGTCGAACGCTGGTTCGCCACGCTGACTGAGAAGTACATACGACGTGGCACGCATCGCTCGACGCGCCAACTGGAAGAGGCGATCCGGCATTACCTCGATGTCTATAACGCGAATCCCAGGCCCTTCGTCTGGTGCAAGCCGGCCGACGAAATCCTCGCGAGCCTTGAGCGGTTTTGCATGCGAATCAGGAGAGCACAATGAATGCCATGAACATCGACACCGCTGCCGTCGACGATGCAGTCCTCGCGCTGCTCTACCTGACCCTGCATGACCAAAACCGGGCTTGGAAAAGCTTCGACTGGGAGGTGCTCGACCGCCTGCATCAACGAGGTCTCATTGCCGACCCTGTGAACAAGGCGAAATCAGTCATCCTCACCGAGGAAGGATTGCGCGAATCGGAACGCCTTTTCATGCGCCATTTCGTCGCGGCAGGCGGACAAGGCAATAATGAAATGAATTTCTAACTCACAACACTAG
>NZ_JBFTSP010000078.1:0-1437 GCF_056400065.1 Cupriavidus sp. 01L415
GTGCGTCATACCCAATGGGATGGACGCCCCCACTCGTAACGGCATCGATGTGCCAAAGTGGAAGTGTCGAGCAACCACTTGAACGAAGGGAGCGTCATCATGCAGCTTACGACGATTGGCATCGATCTGGCAAAGAACGTATTTCAGGTCCACGGTGTAGACGTTCATGGGAAAGCCGCCTTGAAGAAGCAACTCAAGCGCGGTCAAATGGTGACGTTCTTTGCGAATCTGCCTCCGTGCTTGATCGGCATGGAAGCCTGTGCCAGCGCGCATTACTGGGCGCGCAAGCTCCAAGCGTTTGGGCATACGGTGAAGTTGATGGCTCCCCAATTCGTGAAGCCCTATGTCAAAACGAACAAGCACGATGCGGCTGACGCAGAGGCCATCTGTGAAGCGGTGAGCCGACCAAACATGCGATTCGTGCCAATAAAGAGCACCGACCAGCAGGCCGTGCTGGCACAGCATCGAGTTCGGCAAGGGCTGGTTAAAGCGCGGACGGCACAAGCCAACCAGATTCGCGGATTGCTGGGCGAATTCGGGTTGGTCGTGCCGCAAGGCATCGCCTGCCTCCACCAGCGCGTCCCAGAGTTACTCGATGAGGCCAAAGATGACTTACCGGGCATGTTTCGTGGATTGATACAGCGCTTGCTTGATCATTTGAAGGAATTGGACCGGCAGGTCTGTGAAATGGAAGCCCAAATTCAAGCCTGGCACCGCGCCAATGCGCTCTCGCGTAGGCTGGAGAAGGTCCCTGGCATTGGGCCAATCACGGCGAGTGCGCTGGTGGCTTCGGTCGGTGACGCCAAAAACTTTACGAACGGCCGGCAGCTCGCTGCATGGCTGGGGCTCGTGCCCAAACAGCATTCGACCGGCGGCAAGACCAACTTACAGGGCATCAGTAAGCGCGGGGACACGTATTTGCGCACCCTCCTCATCCACGGGGCGCGCTCAGTGATCCGGCATGCCGAACGAAAGCTGGAGGCGCATGGGTGGCTGCATAAGCTCATCGCGCGGCGCAACAAGAATGTGGCTGTCGTGGCACTGGCCAACAAGAACGCCCGCATCGTTTGGGCGCTGTTGGCGTGCGACAGGGAATTCCAGTTCGATTACGCAGCGCCATGATCGGATCGCATCGAAACGTCGCAACTCACAACTTGCAAGCAAGGCTGTAACCCCCCGGGGCAGTTGATGCCCCCACCGATTGCACAAGCAATCAGGCAGTGATGGCAACCAGGTTAGACCGTGGTTGGTGAAGCCCGCGTCTCCCCAGGCACCCAGAGTGCGATTACCCGATTGCGGCGCCAACCAGCACATCCCATCAGGGACCGTGGCGAAAGGCCACAGCTAAAGTCCGAATGTACGGGTGCAATCTTTACCTCGCGTCATCATGAATTGAGAGCTTGGCAAGCCGGGGGCGTCCATGTACGGGGAGATCTG
>NZ_JBFTSP010000079.1:0-1320 GCF_056400065.1 Cupriavidus sp. 01L415
TGAACCGCCCCGGGTACCGTGGAGGCTGGTTGGTTTAAGTTAATAGCGTTTCAGCGGCAGGCATTTGAAGCTGCTGATAGTAGTTTGCCTCAGCTTCGGCGGGCGGGATATAGCCAAGGGGTTCCATCAGCCGGTGGTGATTGAACCAGGCTACCCATTCCAGCGTGGCCAGCTCAACGGATTCACGCGTCTTCCAGGCAGTACGACGATGGATCAGTTCCGCCTTGTAGAGGCCGTTGATCGTCTCGGCCAAGGCGTTGTCATAGCTGTCGCCACGGCTGCCAACCGACGGTTCGATCGCCGCCTCCGCCAAGCGCTCGCTATAGCGAATGCTGACGTACTGCGAACCCCTGTCGGAGTGGTGGATGAGAGAACCATCGTTGCCAGGCTGGCGAGCGTAAAGCGCCTGTTCAAGTGCATCCAGAACGAAGTCCGTAGTCATCGACGAGCTGACCCGCCAGCCGACGATGCGCCGTGCGAACACGTCGATCACGAAGGCCACGTACAGCCAGCCCTGCCACGTCGAAACGTAGGTGAAGTCCGAAACCCAGAGCTGGTTCGGTCGCTGGGCCCTGAACTGACGGTTGACCAGGTCCGGCGGGCGCACTGCTTTCGCATCTGGAGTCGTCGTGCGAACCCGCTTGCCGCGAATTACGCCGCGCAAACTCTGCTGCTTCATCAGCCTCTCGACCGTACAGCGCGCCACCGCGATGCCTTCCCGGTTCATCTGCTTCCAAACCTTGTCAGCCCCGTAGACCTGCATGTTGGCCTGCCAGACTCGCTTGATCTCGGGCCGTAGCCACTCATCGCGTTTGGCTCGCGCAGAGCGCCGCGATGGTTCGCGAAGCTGCGCAGCATGGCGCCGATAGCCCGACGGAGCAATCTGCAAGACCTTGCAGATCGGCTCGACCCCGAAGGCGTCGCGATGCAGATCGACAAAGGCCTTCAGGACTTCAAACGGCGGTCGAGCTCCGCCTGGGCGAAAAACGCGCTCGCCAGCTTCAGGATCTCGTTGGCGCGGCGCAACTCCTTTACCTCACGCTCCAGCGCTTTGAGGCGCTCACGCTCCGACGTGGTCACTCCATCGCGCTCGCCGCTGTCGACTTGCTCTTGTTTGATCCACCCCAACAGCGTCTGGCTCGTGCAACCGATCATCGGTGCGATGGATTCGACTGCCGCCCACAGCGACGGATGCTCGCTGCGTTGCTCTTGAACCAGGCGTACGGCTCTCTCTCGGACCTCGGGGGAAAACTTGGTTTGCTTGCTCATGGGCTCCATTCTCTCAAGAATTGGAGCCTCCACTAAACCCGGGGCGGTTCA
>NZ_JBFTSP010000080.1:0-1250 GCF_056400065.1 Cupriavidus sp. 01L415
GAAGCACAGTATCAGCGACTCGATGCTGCATCGCTGGATCAAGGCGTGGCAACAGCATGGAGACGTTGGCCTGCGCAAGAAGCGTGAGGTTTATAGCGCCAAGTTCAAACTGACCGTGCTGCAGCACATGTGGCGCCACGAGTTGTCTTACTCGCAGACGAGTGCCATCTTTGATTTGCGCGAGCCGGGCGGGMTCAGCCGTTGGGAGCGCCAGTATCATGAGGGCGGTTTTGACGCCCTCAAGCCGCGCCGCAAAGGCCGGCCACCCAAATTGACCCAGCCCAAACAGCCGCCCCAATCTACCCACGAGCCCACTCAGGACGAGCGCTCACGCGAAGACTTGCTCAAGGAAATCGAATACCTGCGCGCGGAGGTGGCGTACCTAAAAAAGTTGGATGCCCTGCTCCGGGCAAAGGAGCAAGCGGTGCCAAAGAAAAGGCGCGAGTCGTGAGCGCGCTGCGCGAGCATCATTCGCTGTCGATGTTGCTCAAGGCCGCGAACCTCGCGCGCAGCACGTACTACTACCAGATGGCGGCAAGCCAGGCAGAGGATCGCTACGGCGAGCTCAAGGAGCGCATTCAGCAGATCTATGCCCAGCACAAGGGCCGATATGGCTATCGCCGGATCACGGCGACGCTACGTCAGGCAGGGACGTTGGTGAATCACAAGACCATACAACGACTGATGTCGGAGCTGCAGTTGAAATCGCTCGTACGGCCGAAGAAATACCGCTCTTACCGCGGACAAGTTGGGCGGGTGGCGCCCAATCTGCTACAGCGCGAGTTTGAGGCGAGCAAGCCGAACGAGAAGTGGGTAACGGACGTGACGGAGTTCAACGTCGGCGGCAAGAAGCTATACCTGTCGCCCGTCCTGGACCTATACAACGGAGAGATCATCGCCTGGCAAACCAGCGAGCGGCCTGATTACACGCTGATCAGAGAGATGCTGGACAAGGCGTTGCGAAAGCTGCGCCCGGGCGAGACGCCGATGCTGCATTCGGATCAAGGCTGGGCGTATCAAATGGCCGCGTATCGTCGCAAACTGGCCGGGCGGGGCCTGCGTCAGAGCATGTCCCGCAAGGGCAATTGCCTGGACAATGCGGCGATGGAGAGCTTCTTCGGCACGCTCAAGTCAGAGTGCTTCCGGCTAGAGCGCTTTGCGGACATCGACCAACTGCGACGCAGCATTGCCGAATACATCCGGTATTACAATCACGACCGCATCAAGCTAAAGCTAAATGGGCTGAGCCC
>NZ_JBFTSP010000081.1:0-1167 GCF_056400065.1 Cupriavidus sp. 01L415
CTAGTGTCCTGTCCCACTAATACGTGAGCAAAGTCGGTGCAACTTTTCGAGAATCGAGTCGGCAGTAGCTGTCCAGCGAAATGGCTGGCAGTCCGCGTTGTAAGCGGTCACGAAATGATCGATGCGTTGGACCAACTGTTTGACGCTGGTGAACGAGCCGCGGCGGATGGCCTTATCAGTAATCAGGGAGAAGAAACGCTCGACCTGATTGAGCCAGGAACTGTAGGTCGGGATGAAGTGCATGTGCCAACGTGGACGCGCTGCCAGCCAGGCCTTGATCTTCGGGTGGCTGTGCGTAGCGTAGTTATCGGCGATGCAGTGAATGTCCAGCTCAGTGGGCACGGCTTGTTCGATCTCTCGGAGGAACGACAGGAACTCCTGATGGCGATGGCGCGGTTTGCATCGCGCCAGCACAGCTCCATTCAGGATGTTCAGCGCCGCAAACAGCGTGGTGGTGCCATGACGTTTGTAGTCGTGCGTGACGCCCTCGACGTAGCCGAATCCCATGGGCAGCATCGGCTGCGTGCGCTCCAGTGCCTGGCACTGGCTCTTCTCATCCACGCACAGCACCAGCGCGTTCTCAGGTGGGCTCAGGTACAACCCCACCACATCGCGCAGCTTCTCGACAAAGAACGGGTCGGTAGACAGCTTGAAGCCTTCGGTACGATGAGGTTGCAGCCCGAAGAGTTGGAAGTAGCGCTGCACGCTGCTCTTGGAGATGCCGGTCTCGGCCGCGACAGCACGCACGCTCCAGTGTGTCGAGCCGTTGGCCGGCTTCGTATGCAGGGTGGTCTGAATCAATTGCGCCACCCGTTCGTCGTCGACCGTGCGCGGGGCCCCCGGGCGAACGTCGTCATACAGACCGGCGATTCGGCGTGCAATGAAGCGCGCGCGCCATTTGCCGACCGTGGCGTTGCTCATCTTCAGCCGTTCGGCGATCGCGCTATTGAGCTCACCGTCGGCGCTGCTGAGGATGATGCGCGCCCGATTGCTCAACGCAGCAGGCAACGACCGGCTGCGCGCGAACGCCTGCAACTGCGCGCGTTCATCTTCGCTCAACACCAATTCGGCCTTCGGTCTGCCCGTAATCATCGCGATATCTCCGTTCCCAAAATGCCGAAACGGGATGCAAGACTAATGCCAGTTATTTGCGGGACAGGACACTAG
>NZ_JBFTSP010000082.1:0-1144 GCF_056400065.1 Cupriavidus sp. 01L415
CCCGATTGCGGCGCCAACCAGCACATCCCATCAGGGACCGTGGCGAAAGGCCACAGCTAAAGTCCGAATGTACGGGTGCAATCTTTACCTCGCGTCATCATGAATTGAGAGCTTGGCAAGCCGGGGGCGTCCATGTACGGGGAGATCTGTACCGCTGCCAATGTGCGCTACCGACTCCGAGAGGTGTGGGGATGGCGGTGCAGAAGTCAGCAGAGGCCATATTAGGTGCGAGGCTGCACTGAAGGGTCGAACATGAACGAGCGCGATTAGGACGACAGACCTCGATGCTTACCGACGAAGCCCAAATGCACGAACGAGTGCAGCCCACAGCGGAGGAAGGCGGGCGGAACCTGCCCGGGGCCGATGGAGGTGCGGAGGCTGGCACGGCGGCTGTCGGGCAAACGAAAGCGCGGGTGCCATCGCTGATGGAAGCGGTGGTCGAGAGAGGCAACATGTGGCTGGCGTACCGGAGGGTGGTCTGCAATGGCGGCGCGGCCGGGGTGGATGCCCTGGAAGTGACGGCGTTGCGGGACTGGCTGAAGGTGAGTTGGCCGAGCGTCAGGGCGGCGTTGCTGGCCGGCAAGTACATCCCGCAGGCGGTGCGTGCGGTGGACATCCCCAAGCCTACGGGCGGGGTGAGGACACTGGGCATCCCTACGGTGGTGGATCGGCTGATCCAGCAAGCGCTGCTACAGGTTCTCCAACCGATCTACGAACCGGGGTTCTCCGAGTCGAGCTATGGCTTCCGGCCGGGGCGCAGCGCTCAGCAGGCGGTCTTGCAGGCACAGCGGTACGTGCAGGAAGGCCGGCGCTGGGTGGTGGACATCGACCTGGAGAAGTTCTTCGACCGGGTCAACCACGACATCCTGATGTCGCGGGTGGCCCGGCAAGTGAAGGATGCCCGGGTGCTCAAGCTAATCCGGCGGTATCTGGAAGCGGGGCTGATGCGTGGCGGGGTGGTTGAGGCAAGACGGCAGGGCACGCCGCAAGGCGGGCCGCTAACGCCACCAACAATAGAGCAAACTGCCGGGTAAGATTGGCCCTGCGCATTTCGAGGGAGTGTCTGGCGCCCTGGTCCAGAAGCTGTGCTGACGTCAATGTGGACCTTGTCCTTGAGACGGTCGCTCCCGCTGACAGGCAGGTG
>NZ_JBFTSP010000083.1:0-1143 GCF_056400065.1 Cupriavidus sp. 01L415
CCCGATTGCGGCGCCAACCAGCACATCCCATCAGGGACCGTGGCGAAAGGCCACAGCTAAAGTCCGAATGTACGGGTGCAATCTTTACCTCGCGTCATCATGAATTGAGAGCTTGGCAAGCCGGGGGCGTCCATGTACGGGGAGATCTGCACCGCTGCCTTGGTGCTACTGACGTCGAGAGGCGTCGGGATGGCGGTGCAGAAGTCAGCAGAGGCCATATTAGGTGCGAGGTTGGCACTGAAGGGCCGAACATGAACGAGCGCGATTAGGACGACAGGCCTCGATGCTTACCGACGAAGCCCAAATGCACGAACGAGTGCAGCCCACAGCGGAGGAAGGCAGGCGGAACCTGCTTGGCGCCGATGGGGGTGCGGAGGCTGGCACGGCGGCTGTCGGGCAAACGAAAGCGCAGGCGCCATCGCTGATGGAGGCGGTGGTAGAGAGAAGCAACATGTGGCTGGCGTACCGGAGGGTGGTCGGCAATGGCGGCGCGGCCGGGGTGGATGCCCTGGAGGTGACGGCATTGCGGGACTGGCTGAAGGTGAGTTGGCCGAGCGTCAGGACGGCGTTGCTGGCTGGCCAGTACACCCCGCAGGCGGTGCGTGCGGTGGACATTCCCAAGCCCTCGGGCGGGGTGAGGACACTGGGCATCCCGACGGTGGTGGATCGGCTGATCCAGCAGGCGCTGCTGCAAGTACTCCAACCGATCTACGAACCGGGGTTCTCCGAGTCGAGTTACGGCTTCAGGCCGGGGCGCAGCGCTCAGCAGGCGGTCTTGCAGGCACAGCAATATGTGCAGGAAGGCCGGCGCTGGGTGGTGGACATCGACCTGGAGAAGTTCTTCGATAGGGTCCACCACGACATCCTGATGTCGAGGGTGGCCCGACAGGTGAAGGACCCCCGAGTGCTCAAGCTGATCCGGCGATATCTGGAAGCGGGGTTGATGCGTGGCGGGGTGGTCGAGGCAAGGAGGCAGGGCACGCCGCAGGGCGGTCCGCTAACGCCACCAACAATAGAGCAAACTGCCGGGTAAGATTGGCCCTGCGCATTTCGAGGGAGTGTCTGGCGCCCTGGTCCAGAAGCTGTGCTGACGTCAATGTGGACCTTGTCCTTGAGACGGTCGCTCCCGCTGACAGGCAGGTG
>NZ_JBFTSP010000084.1:0-1127 GCF_056400065.1 Cupriavidus sp. 01L415
GGTCGATGCGAGCGGATAGAGTTCAGATCGATCCAGCCGGCGTGACGGCGGGAAAGTCCTTCTCGGGATCGAACACGTTATTGAAGAAGTTCGTCAGGGAGTACATGGCCACCAGCGCTACGATCTCCATGACGTTCGCATCTGTGTAGCCGGCATCGCGCACAGCTTTCAGATCGAGGTCACTGACCTGGCCGCGGGTCTCGATGACTTTGCGCGCAAACTGGAGGGCGGCGTCGCGCTTCGGGTCGCTGGCATGGCCCTTCCGAGCGAGAATGATTTCATCGGCCGACAGCTTGGCCATATGCTCGGCCGTAAAGCTGTGAACCGTCAGGCAGTAGTTGCAGCCATTCACTTCGGAGACCGCGAGGCCGATGCCGTCACGCGTCTTCACGTCGAGCGCCTTGCTCAAGGAGCCGAGCAGAGTGGCCCATGCGTTGAACGCGATCGGGCTTTGCGCGAAGCTCGCCATCATGTTGGGGGTGAACCCGATGTTCTTGGTGAACGCATCGAGAGTCGGTTTCGAATCGGCCGGTACCTGTTCCGGCTTTAGCACTACAGTTCTTGCCATCATGATTTCCTTAAATTACCGATTTAACTAATAGTCAAACGAGATCCAGCACATCGACCACCGGCAGGCGTGGCTTCTGTGCCCAGTTCCCCGAACGCTCCGCTCCTACGGACAACAGCATGACCGGCACTTCGTTCTCAGCCAGTCCGAACTCGCGGTGCACCGCTTCGGCGTCGAAGCCGATCATCGGTGTCGAACCCAGGCCCAGCGAGCGGGCTGCGTAGATAATCGCCGCTGCACCGAAGGTGCCGCTGCGTACGGCCTCGTCCCGCTGGCGCTGCGGGTACTCCAAATACAGACCGCGCGCGGGCTTCTCCCACTCCTGCACCATGCTTGCCGGCATGACGCCCGCTTCTACCAACGGAGCCAGGCGTTCCGGTATTACGCTGGAGTCGGCCAACTGACCGATGATGATGAGGGTAACGGCGGCTTCGGTGATCGGAGGCTGGTTCCAGGCGATCGGACTCAGCCGAGCTTTGGCTTCATGCGTACGTACGGCGATAAAGCGCCAGTTCTGCATGTGGAAGGATGTCGGCGCGCTGGTGCCGATTCGCACCAG
>NZ_JBFTSP010000085.1:0-1114 GCF_056400065.1 Cupriavidus sp. 01L415
GTTCTTCACATAGTCAGCGTGGCCCGGGCAGTCAACGTGCGCGTAGTGGCGGTTGGCCGTTTCGTACTCGACGTGCGCGGTGTTGATGGTAATACCGCGTGCCTTTTCTTCCGGCGCTGCGTCGATTTCGTCGTACTTCTTGGCGGCGCCACCAAACTTCGAGGCCAGCACCGTGGCAATCGCTGCCGTCAGCGTCGTCTTGCCGTGGTCAACGTGACCAATCGTACCTACGTTCACGTGCGGCTTGGTCCGCTCGAACTTTTCCTTTGCCATTTCGCGACTCCTGTCTCGGTAGCAATTGCCAGTGCGGGTATTGATGGTGCCCATGGGCAGGATCGAACTGCCGACCTCTCCCTTACCAAGGGAGTGCTCTACCACTGAGCCACATGGGCGAAACTTGACTTACTTCTTTGACGGCAACCGCGACATTGGAGCGGGTGAAGGGAATCGAACCCTCGTCGTAAGCTTGGAAGGCTTCTGCTCTACCATTGAGCTACACCCGCCCGGTTACTTCCTGCCTCACCGGCTTGCGCCGGGTTGCTGTCATGCATTCTGGTGGAGAGGGCTGGATTCGAACCAGCGTAGGCGTAAGCCAACAGATTTACAGTCTGCCCCCTTTAGCCACTCGGGCACCTCTCCGCAGAGAACTTGTGATTATGGTGGAGCTAACCTGGGCTGTCAAGCACTTTCCGTTGCGGAAGGTGGCTTTGCGGAAGACCCGGCGAGCCTGCCAGCGGAGCGCTTTGCGCTGCTCTAGCGGACCAGAATCGTTCGATATGAAATCGACGCTCTCACCCTATAGGGACGTCGCAATCGGACTGGAAGTCCGCTTGTGGCGCGGGTTTCGGGGAGCTGGAACTACAGCTCGTCGAGAGTCCGACACGCTGCCGATAATCAAGCCTAAACGCCGACGTGGAATTTGCCGCCGCAAAGCAAAACCCCCAGCTTTTGAGGGCTGGGGGTTYTGGGTATAAGAGCCTGGCGATGACCTACTTTCACACGGGTAGTCCGCACTATCATCGGCGCAAAGTCGTTTCACGGTCCTGTTCGGGATGGGAAGGGGTGGTTCCGACTCGCTATGGTCACCAGGCATGAGGGGTTGCCGGGCTGAGCA
>NZ_JBFTSP010000086.1:0-1020 GCF_056400065.1 Cupriavidus sp. 01L415
CTCGCACCTGGCCCCATGACGTCGGTCCACGTAGTGGAATTCAGCCGCACCCTTTCGGGCCGACGACGCTACGTATGCGTCGAGACCGCGCAACCGGCCGGTTTGCGCGCGTTATTTTTCTTTCGGCACGATGACGGGTGCTGGCGCGTGTTTCCGCCCGCGGTCGAGAGGCCGCCAATGAGCACGGACATTCTCTCGTTGTGAGCAGTCATTCCCAGCTCGTGCCAAACAGACCACGCAGCAACCTCGTGCGCACTTGATGACCCCCGGTCTTTCGGCGGGCCCATCATGTACGCAAAATATCGACGATTGAGCACGGAAGTCCGGCAACAGAGGTGACCACGTGTGGACTAGTTTCTCGCTGGGCGTCTGAAGTGGGAAGTTTCTACTAGTCGCTCCGCCACCGCTTCGCCGCAGTCAAACACGTAGGGCAAGATACCCGGGTGTGCACGTCCAGCCCTCGTGCGGACCGGTGCTCACCCCCGGTTTGGCCCAAGCGCTTGCACAGCGTATCGCCCGCCACACGTATCAGCCGCCCATCACGAATGGCCTGCTTTAACAGGACGTGAACATCGCGGTCCGGCTCGTCCTGGGTAGGCACTTGCGAGCCATTTCTCGAGTCATCCGCAACGATACCAGGCACCCACCGAACTGGAATGGCCAAACTCGCATTGAATGTAAGCGCTTGAGTACGAAGACGCTCCACACTCTCACGAAGCGCGACTCGGGCTGCCTCTTCCCTCTCTGTCTTCGCTGCTCGAGCATCGTCGACATCCTCTGTCCTAGCACCGACAAACACCCCATTGGAATGCCGCCAAACTTCGAGCAAAGTACCAGAGGCAAGTGTGACTGCCTCCGTTCGGCTTGACCACTGCAAGCTGACTATCTCCAGCCGCTCCCCATCCAGCGTTACCTGATTGTTTTCGACAACTACGCGCCCCCTATGTTCGGCGGCTAGCCATCGAGGGTCGACCGTTGAGACCAACCGCAACTGGTAGATATTCATAAGACTATCCCCGC